>JADKJP010000004.1 GCA_016720935.1 Bacteroidota bacterium | reverse complement strand
ATCTCTCAGAAGCGGAAATGACGACGATACCTTCTTACGGACTTGAGAATCATCCTGCTTTTACACTTGGACACCTGGTTTCCAAAGCGCTTTACTGGCGGGAAGATCTTGGGGATTCTTTTGAAATGCCGGAAAAGTGGAAGGAGTTGTTTTATGAAATGGTCCGGGTGATCCCAGAAAGCCCGATCCGGATCCAACCAATATCCTGCAAAGAAATATTGTTGAGGAACTTGTACGCCAACATTCAAAAGTGAAAGCATTGTTACTACCGTGGACAAGGGTAAATTCTCCGAACTAATTAAATGGCGATTCAAAATTCATGCCAACAGCTTGGCGATTTGGGTAGTTCCTATGCATCAGCCGCGAAGCGATGCATTTGGGTCAGCTCGCAGTACGGAGAAGGGCAAATGATAAGGAATCAGCTCTTGGTAGAATATAATTCCGGTTTATATAACTAAATTTTCCGCTGTTTTCCGGGCTTCTTTAATTTAGTTCTTTATCATGGAATAATATTAGAAAAGAAATTCATCACACCAACTGGATCGAAAAGAAATAAGAAATGAATCAGATTTACTTGAGGATAAAACATTTGGAAAAGGAGGTATACTCTATTCATCCTTTGGAAAAGGGAGAATATGAGAATTGTCAGTTTGTGAATTGCGATTTTTCAAATTTGATTTGAAAGATGTGAAATTTCCATTTAAACTTTCAGGATGTAACCTGAGCTTAGCGGAAATTGGGATAGGACGGCTTTTTAAAGCAACGTCAGATCTCCGTGATTGCAAATTATTGGGTTTTCAATTTACCGTATTGTTGTGAATTTGGACTTCTTCTCAATTCGATGGATGTATGTTGGATCATTCTTCTTTTACAAAACTAAATCAGGGAAAACAGCTTTTGTAATTCTAAGCTGACAGAAGTCGATTTTCAGTGATTGCGATCTGAACGCATCACTTTTTGATACGTGTACCTGATGAATGCGAAATTTGAAAACAGTAAAACTTGAAAAGGTGGATTTCGACATCTTATCACTACTCAATTGATCCTGAATTCAAACCGTATAAAGAAAGCGTAAGTTTTCTGGAAGGAATTGGTGGTTTGCTGGATAAATATGATATTGATATTGAAAAGTGATTCTTTGAAATGGTTATTTAGTTATGTATGTTATTTAGTTATGAGGTTATTTAGTTATTAGGTTAATGAAACAATGTTTTATTTTAAAGTGCTATAAAATGATTTCGCTCTATTTACGGAATTTGTTTTTTACGATTCTCCAGCTGGAAAAGTTGTGGCAGGCCTGGTCTTTATTTGTTATTAAGGGTGGACTATGAAAGAAAAAATTCTACAGCCTTTTCATCTTGCAATACACGGGTTTTTTTTTTTTGCACTCCGGGTTCTTGGTGATGATAAATTGTATTCTCAATTTTGCTATTCGTGGCAGGGGGAACTTTGTCAGCCCGTAGACCCAATGTGTAAGCTGGTGATTGCGGGCTTATATAAATATTCACGCAATCCAATGTATGTTGGTGTGGTATCGATGCTTGTCGGAGAAGCTGTCTTTTTTCAGTCTGGACGGCTGGGAGTTTATTCAATAGTAATATTTTTGATTTTCACTTGTTCATTCTTTTCTTCGAAGAGCCTCGTTTGAAGAAGGATTTTGGCGCAGAGTATGAGCATTATTGTAAAAAGGTAAGGAGATGGGTGTAATATGCATATTAAATATTTTTGGATCATTGGGAAGTATAATTTTGTTTGTGTTTGAAGAAATGCTAATGAGCTCAAGACTATGGAAGAAAAGAAACAAAAATGTCCGCATGTGGTTCTGAGAATACGAGTAAGCTCTACCTGAGTTGGAACGATTATTTTTTCTCCGTTTTTGTTGTCAGGCGACCGGATCCCTATAATTTTAAAAGATGCAAATGCTTCGATTGTGGATATAAATTCAAAATAGATATCAAGAACCCAAAACAGTATTAGTAGTTTTAGTGCATTCCCTAAAAATAGCATTGTTAGTATTGGTGTTCTCAATTTTAATTTCATTTTCAGGATATTAAAATCAAATTCAATGCATTAATAGTTAAGGTAAATGCTATTTATAATTGTTCTTTGGAAAGAGCTTTTAAAACACCAATGCTTTGTGATGTGTCAAAAATCCACACTGGATTTGGAATTATGCCAAAAGTTACACATTGCACCGGTGATGAAAACTGGGGCAAGCCTGGCTCAAGTAAAAAGGTGTTTGTGGCAAAATCATGGACTCAAAAGGGCGGATGGGCTTCTGTCGATAAGGTGCTAGTGCGGATAAATGATCAATACTGGAAAATTGAAGTGAGTGAATTTCAATCATGGATGCTTGGGTTTTCAAAGTTTGTTGGAGAATGGAAAACGACAGAACAGGGGGAGAATAAAATTCTTGTTGAATACACCTATACATTGCATTCAGATGTTGTATTGCTCTATCCACTGAATTGGATATTCGCAAAAACTTTCTGGAGAATTTATATGAAAAGAGTTTTGGAGAACATCAGACAAATGATTTTCGATCAGGAGCCTTATCTGCATGAATGATCAGGTCAGATGATTAGCCGGCGGGGAATGCTATTTCTGACTGTTTATAAACTATGTTAAGAAAATAGTTTTCAAAAGAGTTTGAAATTTCATGTACTTTCTTATGTTTGCTATAAGTGTCCTGTTTCTGACATCAACGCAATAAATCTGGTATCCCCGGCCGATGATTCAAAAACTCTCATATTCTCATTTTTATTCATTGTTTTCACATCGGTTTCCGCTCAGAAGGATAAACAAGTGTTGGATGCTGTTTATATTGAGAAGTCTGTAAGTAAAATTTCTGAAACCTTATTGGTCGGTAAGTTTGAGGTTAGCAATTGGTTGTATAATCAATTCCTTTCAGATTTATCAAAGAACAGGAAAAAGGAGGACTTGAAAATTGCTTCTGTGGATTCTACGAATTGGCTAAAGCCACCGGTATATATTGCGCCATTCGCCAAATTTTATCATCGGGATAAAAATACGATGATTTTCCTGTGGTGAATATTTCTTATGAAGGAGCTGTTTTGTTTTGCGAATGGCTTACTGAGAAGTACAACAGTTTTCCCGATAGAAAATATAAAAATGTCAAAATACGGCTTCCCAATGAAGAAGAATGGGTGAGAGCTGCTAAAGGAAAAATGCATTAGCTGTTTATCCTACAGGAGCCGGATTAAAGAACAAGAACGGAATACAAATGGCGAATTATAAGCGTACGGATTTGGCGGTTCCAAGCGATCCCAATATGCCGGATCCTGGAGATATTCTGATGCTGGCTCCGGTAAAATCGTACTGGCCTTGTTCATTTGGTACTTATAATATGGCAGGCAACGCCGCGGAGATGATTTCCACCAAAGGAATCACCAAGGGCGGCGGTTTTATCGATACTGAAATTGCATTGCCTCTCGATGCCAAGGGGTTAATGGAAGCTCCGGCAAGTCATATTGGCTTTCGGTATTTTGTGGAATTGCTTCCCTGATTTCAATACTGATTTACATCCGGACCCTGGAAATATTTTCATAGAAACCTAAGGTTAAAGCATGCTGTTTAACTCACTGGATTTTGCAATTTTTCTCCCGATACTTTTCATTCTTTATAGTTTGATTCCGGGGAAGTCCCTGCGTCTTCAAAATCTGCTTCTTCTATCTGCCAGTTACTTCTTTTATGCCTGTTGGGACTGGAGATTTTTATTTCTTCTGGCATTTTCTACAGGACTCGATTATTTTACAGGAAAAAAATTCATGAGAATGAGAAATTAAACAAACGCCGCGCCTGGCTGGCTGTCAGTGTCATTATTAATCTCTGGGTTTCTGGGACTTTTCAAATATTTTAATTTTTTTTTGAAAACTTCGCCGCACTGCTTCATTCCTTTGGGAGTTCGGCGCATTTAAGCACATTAAATATTATACTTCCGGTTGGAATTTCATTCTACACATTTCATGGTTTATCTTATGTGTTTGATATTTATAACAGGAAAATAAGTCCTTGCGAAAGCGTCGAATTATTCTCTTTTTGTTGGTTTTCCTTTGCTGGTAGCGGGTCCAATTGAGCGTGCAAACACATCTTTTGCCTCAGATAGAAAAAGCCAAGAGTTTTCAATGAGCAAAAAGCATTCGACGGATTCAGGCAGATTTTATGGGACTGTTTAAGAAAGTGGTCATTGCCGATAACTGCGCGAATTATGCAAACCTTATTTTTAATCATTCCGATGATTATTCCGGTAGTACATTGATTTTAGGAGCTGTATTTTTGCTTTTCAGATTTATGGAGATTTTTCAGGATATTCAGATATCGCATTGGGAACAGCACGATTATTTGGTATAGAGCTGCTCAGAAATTTTTCCTTCCCTTATTTTGCAAGAGACATCGCTGAATTCTCGCGGCGATGGCATATATCGCTTACTACCTGGTTCAGGGATTACCTGTACATACCTCTTGGAGGAAGTCGCGGTGGAATGTTGATGGCAATACGAAATACATTTATCATTTTCCTTGTGAGCGGATTTTGGCATGAGCCAACTGGACTTTTGTTATTTGGGGGTTGTTGAATGCAATCTATATGCTGCCGCTTATTGTTTTAAAAAGAAACAGAAATCATTTGACAATTGTAGCTAATGAAAAAACATTTCCCGGAACAAAAGACTTATTAAACATTCTAGTCACTTTTGCATTGACAACATTTGCCTGGATATTTTTTCGGGCGGAAAATACTACACAAGCATTCGCGATTGTCTCTGAGATATTTTCAAATTCCTTGTTTAGCACTCCTGAACTCTTACCCCGAACTCCGATTTTATTGATCGTCATCTTTGTGATCATGGAATGGAGTGGAAGAAGGGACGCGTATGCGATTGAAAAGTTGGGGCTCAATTGGAATCCATTCTACCGCTGGACATTCTACTATTTGCTCTTTCTTATGATCTTTATGTTGAAGCCCGCGGAGAATCAACCATTCATCTACTTTCAGTTCTGAAGATATGCGCCGATTTTATTTGAAAACAACCGCTTTTATTTTGTTGGCTTTGCTGACAATCGTTGTTTGCGGTATTCGAATCGGTGACAATGACCCCTTCGGATTATCTCGCTTCTATCATTGATAACCGCCAGACTGAAGAGTATTTCATCATCAAGAATTATTCTGGCAGGTGGATCCAATCTGGCTTTTGGGGTAGACAGTAAGATGATAGAGTCTCAACTCAAGATGCCCGTTTGCAACATGTCATTGCATGCCGGTCTTGGTTTGGAATTTATTTTGAATGAATTGAAATCTGAAATGCGGAAGGGTGATGTTGTCTTCCTTTCATTGGAGTATTTTATGCTAAAGGACGGGGATTATCAATTGAAGAAAAAGGCAATGGAATATTATCCTGAAGCCGGGAAGTTTTTTAATGATTCTTTTTTGGGAGATTTGAATTATTACATGGAACGCAAGCGAACTGCGATGCATGATAATTTCTTTCTGTTAAAAAACAAACTTTTTCACCCTGCATCCATCGGATCTTTCGAAGTCAAATATTCTACTGTTTACCGTAGAGATTGTTTAAATGAATATGGTGATGTGGTTTGCCAACTTGATCAGCCAAGTTCGATACGGGCAGAGGATATTGATAAATTCAAATATTCAGAATATCAAGGAATAGCATTGCTGAATTCATTTTATCGTAAAGCACAAAGTACTGGGGTGAAAGTGTATTTTGTGTATCCGAATTTTCCGGAGTCTGTTTTCGATAACAACGCAGATGTGATCCACCAATATGCAAATACACTTTCTGCGAAACTTGCTATTCTGTTCTCAATGATCCTGAATATTTTGTAATGAACGATTCCTTATTTTTTGATACAGTATATCATCTGAATGGTAATGGCAGAGATATCCGGACAAGAAAATTCATTCAGCTTATTGAGCAAAAGAAGGTTTTAAATTAGAACAGTTTTGTGTTTTTGATATCATTTCAAAGAGAAAGTAAGATTGATTAATTTTTCAATCACCTTAAAATTCAATGCTTTTTTGAAAAAGAACAGATTTTAACACAATTTCAGTCTTCAAAAAGTGTAAGGAAAATTCGAAATTATGTATTAAGCAATAACATTTTTCTGCTTACAATAACATTGATTCCATAATTTGGAAAAGGGGCTGATTTCTATTTTTAATTGACCTGTTTTTTTGGAAATCCTAAGGCAGACCGTCATGCCAAACCTTATCGTTGACTTTTTTTAGCAAATAGCGAGTCAATTGTTTACCGACAGTTTTTAGCAAGAATTGACCCAACATTGATTTATATCCTTCGTCTGATACATATATACTAAGGACAGGTATTTCCTGTTGGAATTGCATTGATCAAGGTATCTCATTCTGAAAGAAGATCTATTCATCCATGAACAATTTTACACTGAGAGGAAAAATTAATTTTTGAAATTCAGACTCCCGGGTCTGGTATTCTGCTTTTGTATTTATTCCTTCTTCCGAAACAACTTCCGCCACACACACATCAGTGGCGCGGATATTACGTATACCTGGGTGAGTGGAAATACTTGCACATTGGATCTTACCTTATACCGCGATTGTTCCGGTGTGAGTGCGCCGAATAATGTTTTGGTTTCCTATTCGTCAGTGTCTTGTAATTACAATCTTAGTGTTACGCTTAACAAACTGGCAGGAACCGGCCAGGAGATTACACATCCCTGTACTCCCGGTCTCACTACCTGTAGTGGCGGTTCAAATCCGGGAATTCAAAAGTATGAATATACAGGAACGGTTACATTACCGGCTCAATGCACAGACTGGCGTTTTGGTTATTCCATATGTTGCCGGAATTGCGCGATTACTACTTTGTCTTACACACCTCCGAATTGTACAGGTGTACCTGCATTGTATGTAGAAGCAACGCTGAACAACGTTGCAGCACCGAACAACTCATCACCCATTTTCTCGAACATTCCTATTTCGTTTTTTATGTATCGGACAAACGTTTCACTATAACCATGGGTGCATTTGAGACAGATGGTGATTCAATTACTTATTCTTTCATAACACCCAGATCAGCGGCAAATACAAATGTGACATTTGCTTCCGGTTACAATGTTAACAGTCCGATTTCATCCTCACCGGCAATTACATTGATGCATCAGGTGATATCACACTGACTCCAACACAAAATGAAGTAGGTGTAATGGCCATCATCGTCAGAGAGTATAGAAATGGTGTACTTGTTGGGTCTGTCATTCGTGATATGCAAATCTGGACACAGGCCTGTTCGAATCTTCTTCCAACAGCTACAGGAATCAACGGTACTAATAACTTTAGCATTGTTGCTTGTCCGGGTCAACCACTTTCTTTCATGTGAATTCGGCAGACGGAAACGCGTCTCAGACTGTAACGATGAACTGGAACAGTGCTATTGCCGGTGCTTCTTCTTCAGCAGTACAGCATCTCAGTTTCCTATTGGAACGTTTTCCTGGACACCGGGAATTGTAGATGCGCGTCCGCAACCCTATACATTCACAGTAACAGTTCAAGACAACAATTGTCCGAGTTCCGGATTTCAGACATATTCCTATGACATTTATGTTCCGGATATTTCCGCAACAGCGAGTGCCACACCATCGGCATGTGCTACACCCGTAAATGGAACAGCAACGGTTATTGCCAATGGCACCGGACCATTCCACTACTCATGGTCACCGGGAGGAGGGACAAGTTCTACGATTAGCGGTTTGGGAGCAGGCACATACACTGTAATAGCAACCGATGCGAATGGCTGTACAACAACAGCCAATGCGGCTGTGACCATTCCTCCCTCGATATCTATTTCTGTCGCAGGATCATCACCGGTTTCCTGTCGTGGCGGCAATGATGGTGCAGCGGTGGTTTCTGTCAGTGGAGGAACGAATCCATATACATATTCATGGTCTCCATCAGGAGGAGCTTCTGCTTCGGCTTCGAATCTCGCCGCAGGAACTTATACTGTTACTGTTACGGATGCGCATGGATGTACACAAACTTCAACAGTAGTAATCACGCAGCCTGCAACATTACTTTCAAATATAACTGGAACTACCGCAGTGCAATGTAATGGAGACGCAACCGGTTCTGTTACCGTTTCATCCAGTGGTGGGACAGCTCCATATGATTATGCATGGTCACTGGAGGTGCAACGAATTCTACTTTGACCGGACTTTCTGCCGGATCATATACAGTAACAACCACCGATGCGCGCGGTTGTACTACTGTATCTACTGTAAATGTCACCGAACCATCGGCACTTTCTGCTAATGTATCAACTACTTCCGCGACTGTGGCAGTAGCAATGGATCTGGAAGTGTAGTTGCATCGGGCGGAACAAGTCCGTATACATATCAATGGAATCCGGGAGGAGCAACCGGTTCAACACTGTCAGGTGTTTCTGCAGGAGCATACACTGTTGAAATTACGGACGCTCATGGATGCACTTCTTCGGGAGTAGCCGGAATTTCAAATCTTGGAGGTCCTGTAGTTTCTGTAACCGGTATTCATCAGGTTTTGTGTGCGGGAGGAAATAATGGTGACGCAACAATTCAAGTGGTCGGTGGTCAGCCTCCATTTTCATATCAATGGAATCCTTCTGTATGTACCGGAACATTTGCTACAGGTTTACAGGCGGGAAGTTATTCGGTTGTCGTTCGTGACGGAAATAATTGTTTGTCTTCAACAGTTTTGGATATTACAGAACCGGATCCATTGCAAATTAGTCTCACGCCTTCAGACCCAACCTGTAATGGTGCCGGAAACGGTAGTATTCAGGCAGCTGTTACGGGTGGTTTCGCGCCTTACACTTATGCCTGGACAGGCGGTGCAGGTGCATCAGCGAATCCGCTGAATTTATCCGCGGGAAATTACCAGGTGACGATCACAGATGCTTATGGATGTACGCTGACAGAAACTACAAGTTTGTCACAACCTGCGGCTTTAAGTGTGAACGTAAGTTCAAATTCTCCTGTTTCCTGTTTTGGAGGAAACAATGGCAACGCGAGTGTGACTGTAAGTGGAGGAACTTCTCCATATGATTATGCCTGGACACCGGCTCTTGGTTCTTTGCCGACTGTTGTCGCGCTTGAATCAGGTACATATATGGTTACCGTTACTGATGCGAATTTCTGTACACGCACTTCAACGATCAATATTACACAACCTGCTCAGTTATTGTCAAGTATTTCTCCAGCACACCGGTACTTTGTCACGGTGATGCAAGCGGTTCCGCTCAGGTAAGTGTTACAGGAGGGGCAACGCCTTATTCGTATTTGTGGTCCTTCTCAGGAAGTTCAACGTCTAATTCCGGATTTTTACCGGAAGGTTCTTATACTGTACAAGTAGTGGATGCCAATGGCTGCACAACATCATCCAATGCCACCATTTCAGAACCTCCCGCACTTACTTCCACAATTCTTTCACCGGTGAATGTAACCTGTGCCGGAGGACATGATGGAATGGCTACTGTGCTTGCATCCGGTGGAGTTACACCTTACACATATTCATGGAGTCCTTCCGGAGGTTCATCAGCGGCAGCATCCAGCCTCGTTGCAAATACATATACGGTTACCGTTACAGACGCGAACAGCTGTATGCAGGAAGCGATTGTTTCCATTAATGAACCATCCTTGCTGAATGCTTCGGTGCTAAGCACCGTCATGAACGCTTGTTATGGCGATGCTGCCGGATCCGCAGAGATTGAAGCCACAGGTGGTACAGCTCCTTATTCTTATCAATGGACGCCGGGTGGAGGGAATTCTACACTTGCGAGTTATCTTTCCGCAGGAAATTATTCGGTGCAAATTACGGATGCAAATGGTTGTTCGACTTCATTAAATACAACCATTACAGAACCACCTGTGCTCGCACTTTCAACATCAACATTACCGGCAACCTGCGGCGCTTCCAATGGCAGTGCATCTGTCAATGCATCCGGAGGAACACCGCCATACACTTATTTATGGTCACCGGGAGGAAACACAACGGCGGCATTGGTTAATATTCCTGCAGGGAATTATTCTGTAAGAGTAACAGATGCTCATGGTTGTAACGAAACGGTTTCAATAGCTTTATCAAATATTGGCGGACCTTCCGTCAGTCTCAATACGGTGTCACCGGTATTATGTGCCGGTGCAGCGACCGGTTCCGCATCTGTAGTTGTAACAGGAGGAACAGCTCCCTTTATCTATCAATGGTCTCCTGCAGGAGGAACAGCCGCAGCTGCGACCGGATTAAATGCAGGAACATACTCCATCGCCGTTACCGATGGGAATCATTGTGTAACAGGAATCAGTGTTGTAATCAGTGAACCTCCGGCACTTCAGGTGAACACCAGTACTTCTGATGCGCTGTGCGCCGGAGCAACGGATGGATCCGTATCCACCAATGTGACAGGTGGTGTTACTCCATATACCTATTCCTGGAACCCTGGTGGTTCAACTTCAGCCTTACTTTCATCTGTGCCGGCAGGAATTTATACGGTTGATGTGCATGATGCCAATGGTTGTTTGCAATCCGCGACTTCCATCGTTTCACAACCTTCCGCATTATCCCTGAACCTTTCTTCAGTAAATCCTGTGAGTTGTGCAGGAGGAAGTAATGGTTCAGCTGCTTTGTCAGCATCGGGAGGAACACCTTCGTATCAATATGCATGGTCTCCATCCGGAGGAACAACGGCATCCGCTTCAGGACTCAGTGCAGGAAATTATCTTGTGACACTTACGGATGGACACAATTGTCAGGCTTCTGTTCCTGTAGTCATTACACAACCAACTCCTTTGCAATTAACCTCATCAACTTCGAATGTCCTTTGTAATGGAGGTAATACCGGAAATATTTCTTTGAATGTAAGCGGAGGTACTGCAAGTTATTCCTATACCTGGTCAAATGGTGCGGCCAGTGCATCTTCAGCAACAGGATTGGTCGCGGGAAATTATACGTGCACAGTAACGGATCAGAATGGATGTACCATCACAGTATCAGAAAATATTACCGAGCCGACATTATTGAACGCCGCACTCTCCGCTTTACGCGATGTGTCTTGTGCCGGTGGAAATGATGGCAACGCCGGTGTTACTGTTCAGGGAGGTACACTTCCTTATACCTATTCATGGACTCCGGGGAATGCAAGTACTTCAACAGTCAACGGTTTGAATGCAGGTAATTATTCTCTTAGTGTAACGGATGCAAATGGTTGTCAGGATTTTGTTGGTGTAACAATTTCTGAACCGCCACTGTTCAGTGTTCAGTCTTCGGTCACCGCAGGAACCTGCGGATTACCCAATGGTTCTGCCGGTGTTTCGGCTTCAGGAGGCACACAACCTTATACTTATCAATGGAATCCGGGTGGATCAACGGTTTCCTCTCTCAGCGGACTTGCTGCAGGAGTATATACATGTACTGCAACTGACGCGAAAGGATGTTCTGTGATTTCAACAATGAATGTTTCCAACTCGGGAGCACTTGCAGCATCAGTTACATCTGTAAATAATGTACAATGTCATGGTGGTGCAGATGGTTCCATCATGGTTAGTTCAAGCGGTGGTACTGCGCCAATCGTATATACCTGGTCTTCCGGTTCAGGAAATTCTCCAATCGCCGGAAATCTCAGTGCAGGACAATACACAGTCACGGTAACGGATGCATTTCAATGTGCACAAACATTAACGATGAATGTAGCTGAACCGGCAGTACTTGTCAGTTCAATTCCGGTTTCAACTAATGTTACCTGTTATGCAGCGCAGGATGGTTCTGCTGCCGCGTTTATTTCGGGAGGAACAACTCCTTATTCCTATAGATGGACGCCGTCAAATGATACAACCTTGCAGATTTCAAATCTTGGTCCGGGAAATTACTCCGTAGATGTTACAGATGCACACGGTTGTACATCACAATCTCAGGTTACAATCACCGAACCAACACAATTGATAGCGCAATCCTCTTCCACTCCTGCAACTTGTGGTTCTTCGAATGGAACTTTGCAGGCATCAGTCAGCGGAGGGACATTGCCATATCAATACAACTGGTCGCCGGGAGGAATGACAACGGATCATGTATCATCCATTCCTGCGGGAGCATATAGTGTATTGATTACAGATGCAAATAATTGTCAGCAAAGTCTAAACACCTTCGTTTCCAACATCGGCGGTCCGGGTGTTTCATTGGGAAATGCCAGTCAGGTGAGTTGTGCCGGAGGAAATGACGGAAGCGCATCGATTCAGGTATACCAGGGAACAGCACCATTCACTTATCAATGGTCTCCTGCCGGAGGAACAGATTCAATCGCATCCAATCTTTACGCGGGAACATATTCCGTGATTGTCGCTGACGCGAATAATTGTCTCACCGGAATTTCTGTAACCATTTCTGAACCGACTGTTCTGCAGGCTGGAATAAGTGCAACAAATGCACTGTGTTTTGGAAGCAGTGACGGTAGCGCTGCAATTGCAGTTCAGGGTGGTACAGCTCCCTACGCTTATAACTGGACATCAGGAGGAACTGCTTCGACAGCATCAGGATTGACCGCTGGAAATTATTCTGTAGAGGTTACTGATAACAATGGATGTACGCTCACAGAAAATGTAGTGATTACGCAACCGTCTGCATTCTCAACAGCACTTAATGCATCCGCTGTAAATTGTTTCGGTGGCTCAGATGGTACTGCATTAGTGGAAGTTTCCGGTGGAACACCAGGATATTCTTATCTGTGGTCAAACGGAGAACAAAACAGTGCGATCACCGGATTGCGTTCCGGAAATTACCAGGTCACAGTCACCGATCAACAAGGTTGTACAACCACAGGAACAGTTTCTGTAACTGAGCCTGCGCCACTTGTACTTTCTGCAACAGCAAACGATGTGTTGTGCTTTGGATCTTCTGATGGAACAGCATCAGCAAATTTAACAGGAGGAACCCCTCCTTACAATTATCAATGGTCTCCACTGGGTGGGACAAATGAAAACGCGAACAATTTACCTTCGGGAAATTATGTGCTGTCAACAACAGATGCTCACGGATGTTCTCAAACTACATCCATTACAATCGGAACTCCTGCGGCGCTTCAACTAAGTACTACAGAACAGGCAGCCAGATGTCATGGATCTGTGGATGCGACCGCGAGTGTGGCGCAAACAGGAGGGACAGCGCCTTATACTTATTTATGGAGTAATGGAAGTACATCTCCTTCTGTCGGTCAGGTATCTGCCGGTAATTACACAGTTCAGGTTACCGATAGTAATGGTTGTTCCACGAACACTGCGGTAATCCTGTCAGAACCGGCTCCGCTTGTTTTGAATGTTACCGGAGATGGGTGGATATGTATCGGACAGCAGGCGACGCTAAATGCAATCGCCACCGGAGGAACCAGCGGTTATGTTTATCAATGGAGCAATGGATCGCCGGGAGCTACTGTCGTTGTCGCTCCAACGGTGAGTGCTGTTTATACCGTATCTGTGACTGATGTGAATGGTTGTACTACAAATCCGGAATTAATTTCATTAAATGTTTATCCGGGATTGATGGCTGCAACAGCAGGGGGATGATTCCATTTGCATTGGAAGATCAGCAAATCTCCAGGTAACTCCTTCCGGCGGTAACGGTGGTCCTTATGAATACTCCTGGAGTACTGGATCGTCAGCACAAAATATCGTGGTGACTCCTTCCACAAATGAAGTGTATTCAGTGACTGTGAGCGATGGATGCGGGACACCACCAGTAATCGTAACGATTCCTGTTGCGGTGGTAAGTGGACCACCTTCTGATTTCATTCCGAATCCTGCAAAAGGATGTACGCCACTTGTTGTGCATTATCGTCAGCAGGGAACAACTCCGGCAGGGACAACCTACATGTGGGACTTTGGTGACGGAACTACGGACATTAGCAGAAATCCTGTTCACACCTATACGATTCCGGGAAATTATACAGTAAGACATATTGTTACCAGTGGAATGGGTTGTCGTTCCGAATCACAGATTCCTGCGGCGGTGGAAGTGTATCCATTGCCGGAAGCGCAATTCAGTTCCATTCCGACGGACGCTTCCATTTTCAAACCGACAATTTCTTTTGTTGATGAAAGCAAATTGGCCGCGCATTGGGAATGGGATTTCGGTGACGGACAAGGATCATCCTCTCTTCAATTTCCTTCTTACTCATACCTCGACAGTGGTACTTACATCGTACGATTGATCACGATGAGTCCGAAGGGATGTCTTGATACAAGCTATGGAGCCGTCAGGATTCGCGGTGAATTCGGAATATTTATTCCGGATGCTTTTTCTCCGAATGAAGATGGAATAAATGAAAATTTCACTGCACTTGGAATCGGTATCAAAGATTTTGAAATGCAGATTTTTGATCGCTGGGGATTGAATATCTATAATACCAACGATCTGGAAAAAGGATGGGATGGTACCACCAATTCAGGAACCCGGCAATGCCAGGCGGATGTTTACGTGTACATCATCCGTGTTCATGATATACAGGACAAACCGCATCAGTATTTGGGCAAGGTCACTCTCGTGAGATAACTACGTAAGGAAATATTATTTTTTAAAAGAAGCTCTGAGAATTTTTTCAGAGCTTTTGCTTTTTTCCTTAGCAGCAGAATGCAGGTTAATATTAGCATTTTGCTTAATTGTTTAATGCTCCGTTTTGTACCCAGATTCTGATTTGAGCGATTTCGCAATCCGCCATTCGGTTTCCGCCTTTTGGCATCGCGGAATATCCTGCACCACCACTTACTGACCCGTAAAGTCTTCCGTCGAGAGCGACACTCTGAACACCTGCATACGTTTCGAGATTGATATTTCCTCTGGGATTAGCTGTATTGTGACAACCGGTACATTGATTTTGCATCAATGGTGCAATCACCGCCGCATACGTAACATTACTGGTATCACAGGAGCCCGCAGTGCACACATTGTTTTGAGCGCCCTGGTTGATCCAATTTTGAATCATGGAGATCTGTGCAGATGTCATTGCGGGTGAAGGAGCAGGTGGCATGCGATCGCCGGGATCAGAAGTGGTAATCGCTTCCATAATTTTTCCATTCGGACGGAAAGGGCGAATGTTACCGGTAGTCATGATGTTCTGATATGAATCAAGAACAATTCCTTCTTTGTGACTGGCAGCATCGTGACAGCCGCTCATTGCACAATTTGAAATGAAGAGCGGAAGTACATCATTTTGGAAATAGGCAGTATCGGGATCACAAGTTGCTGTGTTTCCATTTCCATTCCCATTTCCGTTGCCATTACCGTTTCCATTCCCATTTCCATTCCCGTTATTTTGGGTAGTAGGATTTGGAATAACATCCGGTTCATGCTTACAGGATGCAAGCAGAAAAAGAATACTCAGAAGTATTCCGATAAAAATTCTCGCAGTGGATTTGTTGTTCGCCATAACCTCGTGGATTAATTGAATCGATCTGATTTCAAAAACCTTGTTCTGAAATTATAGCTTAAAAATAGGTCTGATTGTCTCCCAATAAAAAAGAAGGATGCGGAACGGGGAGAAAAGGTGGCTGAAATGGGAAAAGGGAGGATTGAATTATTAGAAAATCATTAGAAAAATGGTTGAATTACTGTTTTGATAAAGGAAAAATAGCCTTATTGAAATGCAAATTGCACCTTAAAACAATGATAATTCCTTTTTTAAATTAGTGGTCTAAAACTCCCGGCTATGTAGCATATATCTTGCGCATGTATTTATAAAAGTCGTGTTTCAGCGGATTTTCTTCCTGTCTCCATTAACCGTTTGAATTAATCAATCCTGAATCTCTCAAAGTCTCATCTTTCTTTATCGAAACGACTGAATTAATACTTCTGCTTGAAAACTAATTAGAAGTGTCACTAGAAGTACTCTGCATTTGGAGAGAAATATATTAGTACTCATGACCATTAGCTTAATTGATCAAAAAAAACTATCCTTTTGTTCATTAATTTATTATTTAATATTTTATTTCTATTATTGTTTGAAATAAGCGCAATTCGTGTATTTATACAGGGGTGAGATCATCATCTCACCCCTCCTCTAATTCCCGTAAAGAAAAGATTTATGTTAAAACTCTTGCTTTTCCCGGAGAGGTTAATTTTCTTTAATTTTTAATTCATGAATTATGAGATTTATTTTTCTGTTTTTTATTTTAAATTATTTTGTTTTTAGCGACAGCTTCGCCCAGGGAAATCTGGTGCCCAATCCGAGTTTTGAGATTCATGATTCATGTCCGGATAATTTATCGCAATTTAGATTTGTTTCCAATTGGAAGGCATTAATGGTCACTCCCGACTATTATAATAAATGCTCATCAAATAATTTATCGTCTGTACCGGACAATTTTATGGGATTTCAAGAAACCCAAGCGGTTCAAGATAGCGCCTATGCTGGGTTGTATATGAGTCTTCAAAATAACACAAGCCGTGAGTTTATTGGAGTGAAATTGAATTCACAAATGCAAATTGGAATAAGATATTTTATATCCTTCATGATTTCCAGTGGCTCAAATTTAATTGCTAATTCATGTTATTGTAACAGAATGGGGGTCAAATTGACAACTGACTTTTTGAGCTTATCTGACAACAGTGTGGAATTGATAAATAATCAGGCAACTATTTTTGAAGATAGTATTATGACTGATACAGTTAATTGGAATGTGTTTCGTGCAAGTTTTATAGCAGATTCGGTTTATGACGGAATTGTTATCGGGAATTTTTTCGACCTGGACAGCCTCAACACTTCATGTGTGGCAAATTTTGGTCCCAATGCATATTATTATATTGATAATGTTTGTTTGTCAACTGACTCGAATTTGTGTTTTAATCTCACGAATGTAAATACTTTATTTGAATTGAATTATCCGGTGATTCAATACTATTCCGGAAGTCATCAGGTAAAAGTTGTTGTGGAAGGACATTTCTTTTCTCAAACTCTTCCATTGACAATGTACAATTCAATTGGACAAATTATTTTTGAAAAATATCTTTTAAATCCTGAATCAACTTTTGAATTACCAAATGTCTCCTCCGGGATTTACTTTCTTCATTGTTTAAATACGACCATCAAAATTTTTATTGAACCTTAAACTCAAATTCTATGAAAACAACTGGAAAAATTGTACAATTTTTTGTAATCGTTTTTTGTTCCATTTCCACTACTTCATTTTCTCAATTTGTTACCCAACCCAGTGGAGGGACAAATCTATATGGAGAATGTGACGTAACCAACCAGCAAATTGAATCCATCGGTATCGGTGAATTTTCCGGCACTAACGATGTACCACAAGCCGCACTTGATGTTCGGGTGCCCTATTTACAACCTAATGCTGCCGGTTGGGTTCCGAGTGAATCTTTTCAGACTACTACTGCTACCGATTGGGCAAATGCCTGGCGTATGTTTTCAGGATTAAGCACCACAGGCAGAATGCCTAAATTCACATTGATTAATGTTGATGGTTCAAGTACTACACCCGGTACTTCCAAATATGATATTGAACAAATTGTGGAGAAGCATGGCAACATGATCTTTAAACAAAATGCTGAGCCTGTCCCAACATTCCCGATAGATATTCGTGAACGATTAAGAATTTATGACGGACTTGGTGGAAATAATAATGGATCCTTTACAACTCCAAGGGTCACTAAAATTTCCATTTCTCATGATGGAAAAGGAAATCAGTATTTGCCCAAAGCTCAAGCCATGCTAAACATGGGTTCTACTTATCCCTACCCTGCCACACAACAAGCAGGTAACAGGCCTTGGATGGATGTTGGAACCTACATGACTTATGGTTCAGACAATATGTACGTTGGTCTAAAGGATACTGTGGAAAACCCTATTTATACTATTTCTAATATTAAAGATGCCGTCATCAATTGGGGTGACGACATTGACAGTCATCCTGATAAAGATGCTGAGGTTTTACGATTCATCTTCACGGGTTATCAATTCAACGGTTCAAATACAAACCCTTATGATTACAATTCTTTTCAAGGATTAGAAGTTGCAAGAATGACACCTCATGGCACTATGGGAATCGGTGTTGGTTTCAATCGGCAGATAATTCCGAAAGCAAGGCTGGATATTTTCGATGACGGTACCGGCCATGGATCATATGTGAGTAAACCACAATTACGTTTATCAAACAAATTGAATAATGCGTCTAATCTTGGAATTTACACAGATTTTAACACGAATTCAAATGGATATTTATTGATAGATCCTAAAACTTCTGCAAGTGGAACATTGGTTAATGGAAGGGTTGGAATTGGGACAGCCAGCCCGATTTCCACTTTGCATGTATACGGTTCAATTGGTTCTGGTACTGGGGCTATAACATCCGATTATTTAAATCATTCAAATACACCACCGCCTCTTCCTCTCTCACCTTCACTACCATACTTAGTTTATTCAAATGGAAACGGAACTTTAAATAATCTACCTCCTGCAGGTAGCTCTGTGGATATTCTTCATGGGGATGGTAGCTGGAGTCCTGCAGGAAGCGGAACAGGTAATGTGAGTTCCTGTTCCGGTGTATTAACAAATTATATTCCAGTATATGATGCGAGTTCTAATATTTGCAAAAGTGATCTCTATGATTATAATTATCAGGTTGGTCTGAATAATACCAGCCCTTCAGCTACATTTCATGTTACACCTCACGGTTCGGACGCACCGTTGATAATTTCAAATTCAAGTTCAGACAAAGTGCTTTTTGTAAATAGCGATGATCATGTCAGTATCGGATCAAACACAACTTTGGGAACTGGTGGCGGTACACCATGTAGGTTGTGGGTTAAAGGGTTAACTTCTGGAAGCAGTTCGAGTGCTGATAATTTGGTTTTAACCGATGCTCTAGGACATCATTTTTTTAAAGCTAGCGATGATGGAAAAATAATGATCGGAGGTTATTATCCTAACAATAACAATACTGGCCCAGAAGCAAGGGTTTCTATAAATACCGGAAATGTAAGTGATTATGTGAATCTCGTTGTTAGAACTTCTTATAGTACAGTTGGAACTAATGACGAAAGAGCCCTCGGTGTATTAAATGGAAGTGGTTCTCATCTTCTCACATGTTGGGCAGATGAACATGTTACAATGGGTTACAGCGGAGCTCAAACTTCCAATGATGCTCGATTAATAGTAAATACCTTGAATAATGGAGAGTCAGCTTATTTCAGTGGTCACATTTTCTATGGTAGTGCATCCGCAATTTCAGATTCTACTTTTAAAATCAACGCTCAGCCAATTCGTGATTCCAGATCAATTCTTAATTCACTGAATCCAAAATCATACAATTTCGATATTTCAAATAATCCTGGTATGAACCTCCCTTCCGGAATACATTATGGTATGTATGCCCAAGAAATAGAACGCGTATTGCCTGATTTAGTAATCCAAGAAAACTCGCCTGCAGTGTATGATACTTCTGGAAATCTTACTATTCCGTCACGTTCTTTTAAATCCGTGAATTATACTGAACTAATTCCATTTTTAACTCAAGCTCTAAAAGAACAGCAATCTACCATTGATTCAATCAGTACCACTCTAGCTAATTTACAGCAAAGGCTCGATATATGTTGCCCAGCTCCAAGCAATAGAACTATTCAAGGTGAGAATAATACCATAGACATTTCATTATCTTCTGTCCAGGCAATTATTCTAAACCAGAATGACCCGAATCCATTCTCTGAGAAAACTCAAATTAGTTTTGTAATCCCGGATGAAGTTAAAACAGCAGAAATTATTTTTTATACTTCATCCGGTACAGTATTGAAAAATATTGTTGTTTCCAGTCGTGGCGAAGGACAAATGAATGTGTATGCCAGTGATCTGAGCAGTGGAGTTTATTACTATTCTTTAGTTGCTGACGGGAAAACGATTGCTACTAAGAAAATGGTATGCAATAAATAGTAGAATATTCAAAATATCAAGATTAATAGACTATTCTTGGGCACTTCTATGTACTTCTTTTGGATGATGTTAATTGAATACTGTACTTTGTATTAATATCCTTAATCTCGGTTTTAATTTTGCATTACTACGTGGTTCATTAGACTGAACAGTAGTACAAGCATCTCCTGGTAATGCAAGTTTTTGGCAGTAAACAACATCCTATTTAAGTATGCAGAAGTGTCCTAAATTTTATTCCTCAATCAAAATACCCATTTTTCCCATCCGGAAGTCGCGATATGCTTCCATGATTTGTATTTCTGAATTCATCACAAAAGGTCCCTGCGCGAAAATTTCTTCTCCGATGGGTTCGCCGCTCATGAATAAGGCGCGTGTATCCTTGCTTGTTTCAAAAAGAATTCCGTCACCATCTTCGTTGTAAACAATCATGTGCAGACCATCAATCATTGATCCGTCCGCTGATTTTATTTGCCCGTCGAGTAAATAAATAAACGCGTGATGGTTCTTTGGAACAGGAATAAACAGCGAGCCATTTTCTTTTGCATAAATCATCGCTGAGTTTACCGGAGTCAGAGAAGGAACCGGACCCTTTTTGCCCAACACATCTCCGGAAACTATGGATACAGATATTTTATTGTCTTCACTCACAAATTGAGGAGCATCTTCTTTTGAAATCGGGAAGTAGGAAGGGGTGTCCATTTTATTTTTCGCCGGAATATTTATCCACATCTGAATCAGTTCCATTTCTGTTGTTCCGGCTACAGGGCGTTCGCTGTGAATGATTCCCATTCCCGCATTCATCCATTGCACGCCTCCTTCAAGAACGGCTTTGTTGTTTCCCCTGCTGTCGCGATGATGAACGCCGCCTTTGAATAAAAAAGAAACCGGAGCAAATCCGCGATGAGGATGCGGACCAACACCTTCGTTTTTATTGTCAGGGTTTATTTTATTGTTCCCGTGATGCAAAAGAATGAAAGGATCAAAATAATGCAGATCAGCAGAAGGCAAAGGTTGACGGATCAGGATGCTTCCCATCGGATGCTGGTCGCCGTAGATTGATTTTTGGATGGTTCTGCTTTTCATTGTAATCAAATTTTAGAATACAAAGATATAGAACTTAAGCCTATCCTTCAGGATAGGCTTAAGCATGCTCATAGAGCACAATTCGTTTCAATAAAATGTCTGTAGTGAATTTAGTTAATCACAATCTTCCCCGTACTCACAGCACGGTTGGCGGAACGGATGGAATAAATGTAAAGTCCGCTTCTGAGGTTGGTCGGAATGTTGAGCTTGCCGGGAAGAGCGGTGGTTGAGTAAACCTGTTTTCCTGTCAGATCCATTAACTCAATGTTTGCAGAAGCAGTTTCCGGAGATCTGAAAAAACAATTTCCCGAAGCCTGATCGAGAACGAGCTGTGATTTTCCAGAAAGAATTTCAGCAATGCCTGTACTTTGGGTAACATTCAAATTAAGATTGTACTGATCAGTTTGAGTGAAACTGTTGCAATTCCCATTTACACCGGTATTTCCCGTGAGCAAATTTGTCTGAAGGTTATACGTGCCAATGGGCAAGTATCCGAGATCAATGGTATCCGAGATGTTGCAAATGTAGGTCAGCGGTCCGAGGCAATGGTAAACGAAAAGGGTGATATCGCTTCCATTTACTGAGTGTTGTTCATGAATAAGCGAGCAACCGCCACTTGGAAAAGAATTGGTGATGACAATTTTCACAGGATCGCTGGAAGTGGGTTGTGAGGGTTGAGCGGAAAGTGAAAGGATGGTTTGACTTTGCGCGAAGTGAGTACAGAGACTAAAGAAAAGAATGTATAAATATTTCATGCGGGAGGATTTGAAAATAAAGTTCGCAAAGTAAATAATATTTGATAACACGGAATCAACAACTTTTTAACAATCGACTGGTCTTAATTCTCAGGCTGGTGGCGGGTTTCAGGCCGTCGGAATGCAATAATATCTAAGAAAAACTGGTGGAAATGAGGATTTTTCCCCATTTACACTAATCAATGCATGTTGTGATGTTCAATTGGAGCTGAACCTGACCGGCAGGTTATACCTTACCAGAACTGCTTTCCCTTTTTCTTTTCCCGGTTTCCATGCGGGCATGTTGCGGATCAGGCGAAGCGCTTCTTTGTCGCATTCTTTATCAATTCCACGTACGACGTAGGGATAAAGGACTTTCCCGTTTTTGCTGATAATAAAATTGATATACACGCGTCCCTGGATTCCTTTGCCTTTCGCGGTCGCAGGGTATTTGAGGTTCTTGTTAAAATAATCGATGAGCGCGGATTCTCCTCCGGGAAACTGAGGCATTTCTTCAACAACAGTCTTTGCAAATGTTGTTGGATAGCCCGGAGCCGAAGTTTTTGCGGGAGTGACAAAGAGTTTTCTTACCTGTGATGCAGGAACGGTATCGTCTTCAAAGACCATGTTCCCATGACAGTTTTTCTGCAATAATAAATAGGTAGCGGTATCTCCAAGGGCAAGTACAGCGCTCCAGTCACGACAGGCACTCAGGGAATCATTCAAATGCCAGTTGCTGACACCGCGTTTGAAGTAAGCATCACGATCCGATTCATCTTTATTGATTGCTCCGGTAAAAAATTTACTGGCCTCTTCGTACTTTTCGTTTTTGATCAACAAAAGACCTTGTTCGTCCTGTCCTGTGGATTTTGTTTCATTCAGGATAGTGGAAATGATGGAATCTGTTTTTCCGGGTTGCTGAGCAAACAGGCTTAGCCCTGAAAAGCACAGAATAAGTGTAGAGAATTGGCGAAAAATCTTAATAATCACGTTTTTCATGAATGTGTTTTGAGGAAACAAATTCCTGCAACTTGCAAAACTTTTCCTTGAATTACAAGAGAATTCACATCGTTTTATAGGTGAAAAAAGTATAAAAAGTGTTTAATTAACAGAAAAAAATTGAGTAATTGCATTGGAAGGGATTGGGAAAAAATTATACCTTATCCTCTGAATTTTATATTCAAAGAATGCCAACCCCAAAACAAAACAACATGAAAAAATTTACTTTTATTTTGGCTTGCAGTTTTTTGTTCGCGCTGTTTGCCAATGCCCAGCTTAGTGGCAATTATACTATTGGCGGCACATCTCCGGATTATGCTACAATTCAATCCGCGATTACCGCACTTCAGACAAATGGTGTAAACGGTGCAGTGACATTTAATATTCGAAGCGGAACCTACACTGGAAAAGTTTCAATGGGAAATGTTACCGGAGCATCTGCAACCAACTCGATTACATTTCAATCGGAAGCAGGCGACAGCACTGCTGTTGTGATCGCGGATTCTTCTTCCGCATCTTCTTCCAGCAATTTTACAATTCTGGTGAACGGAACGGATTATGTTACATTCCGTCAACTCACCATTGAAAGAATTGGATCACAAAATTACGCCGATGTATTTTACATTGGATCCGGTTCAAAATCATTCCAGCTCCGGAACAACATTATTCGTTCGGGTATTTCCACAACCACATCCAATTCGAGTAGTTTGATTTATATGCCATTGGGTAACGAAGCCGATAGTAATTTTGTAATTTCAAATAACAGAATTGAAGGCGGCGCATTTGGTATTGATATGATCGGACAGGGTGCATTGCATCTGATTCCCGGAGTGGTTATTTCTGATAATGATTTTGTGAATAATTACTATTGTTCTGTTTTTCTGAATTACCATGATGCTGCTCAAATCACCGGAAATACATTTTCAATCAGTGGTGCAAACACCGGTTATACTGCAATCAATCTCGATGTGGTGAACAATGCGGCCCGCATCACAAAGAATTCAATTGTTTCAGATAAAGGACAGGGGATTTTTCAAACCGGATGTGCATCACAGAGCAGCCAGGAAGGTCTGATCGCAAACAACTTTGTTTCTATCTCCGGAAATGTACCGGGATCAGGAATCTATCTTGATGGAAGCACATATCAGAATGTCCTGAATAATTCAATCCTGAACAGACAAACAAATACTTCTGCTTCAGCACTTGGGATTTTTGGCGCTGCTACATCTAATTTGCGTGTATACAACAATCTTCTTGTGAGTACCGGTGGCGGTTATGCAATTACTGTTGATGCGAATGCTATCGGGGGTTACACCGATGCGGATTTCAATAATTTAATGGTAGCCGGTGGTGATACCACACTCAGTTCATGGGCAGGTGTTACTCAGGCTACATTGGCTGATTGGCGCACTGCATCCGGACAAGACCTGACCTCCGTTTCCGCTGACCCGCAATATATTTCGAACACTGATCTTCATGCAGGAAGTCCTGCCGTAAATAACCTTGGTTTGCCTTTTGCTGAAGTTACTGACGATATTGATGGCGACTTGCGTGATCCTTCTACTCCGGATATTGGTGCTGATGAATTCACGCCGCTGAATGCCAACCTTGGTTTGATTTCATTTGTGGAACCTGTATCAGGTTCCTGCGGAAGTACAACAACACAGGTTTTTGTACTCGTAAAGAATTACGGACAAAATCCACAGTCGGGTTTTGATGTGCAGGCTGATGTCACCGGTGCAGTCACTGCAAGTCTTACAGAAACGTACCCCGCGACTCTTGGTCCGGGTACAACGGACACACTTCGCTTTTCACAAACCATAGACACATATACGGGAGGAACAGTCGATATCACTGCATGGTCAGCATTGGCCGGTGATCAATATCTGGAGAATGATACCATTCGTGGTTCATTTGATTTTGGCGCTCACCCGAATCCTCCTGTTGTTCAGTCGCCACAACAGCAATGTGACAACAACCTTCAGATTACTGCTCAGCCGGATTCCGGTGATGCTCTTGCCTGGTATGCGGAAGCAAGTGGTGGAACTCCTTTGTTCATTGGCGATGTTTTCAGTCCGGTTGTTTCAGGAGATACGACCTTCTATGTAGAGTCTCGCACCGGAAGCGGAACATCCGGTTGTTTGCGTATCACAGAAATTCAACCGGAAGGTGGTGGTGATTATCTGGAAATTCAGAATTTATCAGGTGGTACACTTGATGCGACAGGATGGAAAGTCTATTCGAGTGATGATTATTCTGACATTAACGCTGTGAACACCATATCCTGGGATCTTGGTGTTTTCGCTCCGGGAGAAGCACAATACCGGACGGATGATGCAGCTGATAATTATTGGGGAAGTAATTTGTTGTGGAGTTCAGGTCTTGGTGGCTGGGTGATAATTATTGACAATGCAGGCTCTGTTGTTGATTTTGTTGCCTGGGACTGGGATAGTACTTCGATTCAATCTTTGTCTGTTACCCTCAATGGATTCCCGATTACAATCGGCAGTGAATGGTCGGGAGACGCTTTTGTTTCCTGTGTTGCTCCTGCAGTAATGAGCAGAACGGGAACCGAAGATCACAATCTTGCTTCTGATTTCACTTGTAATCCTGAAAGCAAAGGAACACTCAACAGCGGGCTCAACGGAGTACTCCAGAATTGTGGTATCGGTGCTTGCGGCAGTCAGCGTTTGCCTGTAGATATTACTCTCATCTCAGGTGTTGCAACAAGTCTTGGAAATGATACCACTCTCACACCACCGTTCAGTTTGCAATTGGATGCCGGAACAGGATTTACAAATTATCTCTGGAGTGATGGAAGCACTGCTCAAACTCTTGTCGCTACAGTTGAAGGAATTTATTGGGTAACAGTAACGGGACCGAATGGATGCAGTTTCACGGACTCAATCACTATCAGTATTCCTGTGGGATTGGGTGCTTCTATTCCACAAGACGCTATGTCAATGGCTCCAAATCCTGTAACAACGCAATTGGTGATTTCCGGTGGAGAAATTTTCCGTCATGCCATTCGCTTCGCTGTTAAAGATGTTGAAGGAAGAGAAGTTTCCGGAAAACGTATCGAAGCGAACGGTCAAAAATCATATACAATCGATATGTCAGATCTTGGTGCGGGAATTTATTTTATACAAATGATCGCGCCTGAAGGAATGCTTGTGAAGCGATTCTCGGTAATCAAATAATAAAGCCCGGCGGGTTATTGGGAGCGAAAGCATTGCTTTCGCTCCCTTTTTTTTAATATGAAATGCAGACGATTCAAGTACAGATTTTCGTTATTTTTTTGAATAAAAAGACCTTTTTCAGGAAAAATGGATGCCTTTGTCATGAAAATGTAGCATTTGATCTATAAATTTCATGAATTCACCTCAGGCACATCAATAGAAATCCGCTATTATTTACCTTGCACTTCTGTCTAATCAATTTCCACAAAGTAATTCTACCAAATGAAATTCATCAACAAGTACTTGACGTTGCTTGTCCTGACCTTGGTCACGACCAATCTTTCCGCCCGTGAAATTACAGGCCATGAAGCACAGCAAAAAATTAAAGGCGCTGAGAAAATTATTATCGGCACCAAAAATGAAATTCCGGAATTTATCCAGTTTCGGGCCGAGGCGCAATTGCCTTTTTCATCTTTTGAAAACTGGGCTCACAACGCGCTCAAGTTGTCTTCAGATTACGGGTTTAAGTTACTGAATGCTGAGAAAGATCTTCTCGGGATGACGCACTACCGTTACAGACAAACCTACAAAGGCCTCGAACTGGAAGGTACGATGTTCCTGGTGCATGTAAAAAATGATCGCATGGTTTCTGTGAATGGAACTGTGTTCAATCGTGTTCAGTCGGCATCCACACCTGGCATTGCCGCAACTGAAGCACTCAATGCAGCTTTGGATTATGTGCATGCTGATGTTTATCGCTGGCAGCTGCCGCAAATGGAAGCTTTGCTGAAAAAGCAAACCGGTGACCCCTCTGCAACATGGTATCCGAAGGGAGAACTTGTATTGGCTCCTGTGAACGGAGAACCTAAAGATGCGAATTATATACTCGCGTATCGTTTTGATGTGTACGCTGAAAAACCTTTGCGTCGTGAATACATTTTCGTGAATGCTGCCAATGGTGCAGTGATTTATACAAAAGACCGTATTCACTACACAGATAAAATCGCTACCGCGGTGACAGTTTACAGCGGAATTCGTGAAATGACTGCTGATAGTGTAAATGCAACAACCTACAGGTTACGTGAAACGGGTCGTGGAAATGGAATTGAAACCTATAACCTCCAGCAAACTACCAATTACACCAACACCGATTTTCTGGATACAGATAATTACTGGAATAACGTAAACGCGCAAATGGATGAATATGCCAGTGACGCGCATTGGGGTGCTGAGAAAACGTATGATTTTTATAATGTAAAATTCAGCCGTAATAGTATTGATGGAAATGGTTTCCGTCTTTTAAGTTATGTGCATTACGATGTAAATTTCGCCAACGCTTTTTGGGATGGAACTGAAATGACTTATGGCGATGGCGATGGAGGAAATTATACTCCCTTTACAGCGCTTGATGTAACAGGACATGAAATTTCTCATGGACTGACAGAATTTACATCCGGACTCAATTATTCTTATGAATCAGGTGCGATGAATGAATCGTTCAGCGATTGTATGGGAAATTCTATTCGCCACTATGGAAAACCCGCTGCATCCATCAACTGGTTAATTGGCGATGAAATTTCTTCTTCTCCTTTCCGTTCAATGTCCAATCCAAACGCTTATGGCGATCCGGATACTTACCAGGGAAATAACTGGGCTACAGGAGCCGCGGATAACGGTGGTGTTCACTCCAACAGCGGTGTAATGAACCACTGGTTCTATCTTCTTACAGAAGGTGGTACCGGTACCAATGACAATGGTGATGCATACACAGTAAGCGGTTTAGGAATTGATGCCGCCGCAGCGATCTGTTTCCGCATGAATACAGTTTATCTTGTTCCAACTTCTCAGTATGCTGACGCTCGCTCTTATTCCATTCAGGCCGCGATTGATTTGTATGGTCCCTGTACAAATGAAGTTGTACAAACCGCGAATGCATGGCATGCGGTAGGAGTGGGGAATGCATTTACACCCGGAGTGACCAGTGACTTCCTTGCGCCGGTTACTGTTTTTTGTTCCGCTCCGGCTTCTGTTACATTCTCCAACCAAAGTTCTAACGCCGGAACCTTTACCTGGGATTTCGGTGATGGCGGAACAAGCAGCCTTGTAAATCCTACACATATGTATTCTTCCTACGGAACATACAATGTAAGCCTGATTGCTGATGGTGGTTCTTGCGGAATTGATACAGTTTTGAAAACGCAGTTTGTAAACATTGACAGTCTCAATCCTTGTATTGTTTCTCTTCCTTCTACCGGTTCGGGAACAATGCAAACAGCTTGTGCCGGACAACTCTACGATAGCGGTGGTCCATCAGGTGATTATGCCGACAATACTGACGCGACAATCACTATCGCTCCGGTTGGCGCATCTATCGTTACACTTACATTTAGTTCATTTGATTTTGAATCCGGTTTTGATTACCTCTATGTCTACGATGGACCAACAACCGCTTCCACTTTGATTGGAACTTATGATGGAACCGCTCTGCCCAACGGAGGAACAATTGCTTCCACTACCGGTTCCATTACGATTCGTCAAACAACAGATGGTGGACTTACACGTCCGGGCTTTGCGCTGAGCTGGCAGTGTTCTTTGTCAAATGTTCCTCCTGTTGCGAATTTCAATGCTAACAATACCACATCCTGTTCAGGAAATATTGTGTTCAGTGATCGTAGTACCAATGGTCCTACAACATGGTCATGGGATTTTGGTGATGGCGGTACATCTACCCTTCAAAGTCCATCTCATACTTATTCAGCATCCGGTGTTTATACTGTTGTCCTGATTGTGACAAATGCCAATGGCAGCGATACACTCACGATGAACAATTACATCACCATCAGTTTGCCTGTCGCTCCTGTCGCTACAGACGGATCAGCATGTCTCGGAAGTTCAGCGGCATTGACCGCTACCGGCAGTGGTGTTCTGACCTGGTATGCTGCTTCCAGCGGAGGTGCCGCTCTCGGAACCGGTTCAACATTTAATACTCCTCCACTTGCATTCCCGACAACATATTATGTGGAGGATGATATTTATCCTGCAGCACAACATGCGGGACCGGTTGACAATACATTCTCCGGTGGTGGTCCGTTTACAAATACAAATTATCATGATCTGGTATTTGATTGTTACACACCTGTGATTTTAAAATCTGTAAAAGTCTACGCGACAGGAGCCGGCAATCGTACCATCACATTAATTCAGAACAATACTACTATTCAGTCCATCACGGTCAATATTCCGGATGGTGAAAGTCGTGTGAATCTGAATTTTGATATTCCTGTTGGAACAAATCTTGAATTGGGTTGTGCCGGAAGTACAGGCTTGTACCGCAATAATGGCGGAGCCGTGTTCCTTATACACTTTCCGGAATTGTTTCAATTACCGGAACAAATGCTGGTACTCCTGGTTATTATTATTACTTCTATGACTGGGAACTTCAGGAGTATCCTTGTCAGAGTGCCCGAGTTCCTGTTCAGGCGGATGTTCTTCCTTTACCACAGGCAGCCTACACGGAAGTGATCAATGCGAATGTTGTTGATTTCACAAATACATCCACGAATGGTCAAACTTATTTTTGGACCTTCGGTGATCTGACCAGTTCAACATCACAGAATCCAACGCACACCTATTCAAATCTGGGAACATATACTGTTTGTCTCACAGCAACCGGAAGCAATGGTTGTACTGATACAATTTGTCAATCGATTACGATAACTTCTGTTGGCATCGCCGACATTTCGATCGATCACCAGGTTGAAATTTATCCGAACCCTGTTCAGGATTTGATGAAAATCAGGTTTAACAAATCTTCAGCGGGAAAGAACTGGACCATTCTGCTTACGGATATGCTTGGTCAGGTTGTGGAAGAAAAATCATTTGAGAACGTAATGCAAAACAGTGATTACTCAATCAATGTATCCGGAATTGCTCCGGGAAGCTACACTCTGGTTTTGAAAAACACGGAACAATCTTTCCAGACAAGGATCATCAAACAATAATTTCATCATCTGAAATAAAAAAAGCCATCGTCTTTTTGGGCGATGGCTTTTTTTATTTTCTAATAATTCAAAATTAAATTCTGATGCCTATAACCAGAACATCATCAACCTGGTCATAGTGGCCTTTCCAGTTGTTGAAATAGGTCAACAGTTCTTTTTCCTGTTCACGCATGCTCAGGTTTTGCATGGAAATCAGTTTATCGCGAAAACGTTTGGATAACATTTTACGTCCATCTTCTCCGCCAAACTGATCCGCATATCCATCAGAGAAAAAGTAGATGAGATCACCTTTGTGTAAATGAATTTCGTGATTGGAGAAAGTCATTTCAGCTTTGAGTCGAAAACCGCCAATGGCCATTTTGTCGGCCTTGATTTCTTTCCATTCGCCGTCGCGGATAATCCAGAGCGGACGGTTTGCCCCGGCGAACTGCAATTTATTTTCTGCCAAATCAATTGTACAGAGGGCAATGTCCATTCCGTCGTTGATTTCATCCGGATTTTGTTTCAAAGCTTCAACGATTCCCGTATTCAATTGATTCAGGATTTTTGCAGGCTGAGTAATTCCTCGTTCGTTGATGATCTGGTTCAGTTGTGAACTTCCAATCATGCTCATGAATGCGCCGGTTACTCCGTGTCCGGTACAATCCGCGGCGGAAAAAATTACCTTTCCTTCACGCTGGGAAAAAGTAAAAATCTCCGCTGACAATATCTTTTGGGAGATAAAGCACAAATGAATCTTTCAGTGCCTGGTAAATTTGTGAAGTCTCAGGAAGGATAGCGGATTGTATTCTCCGGGCGTAATGAAGATTATCAAGGATGTCACGGTTTTTTTGTTCCAGTTCTGAAGTACGGATTTTCACCTGCTCCTCAAGTTCGGATTTTTGCTCTTCCAGGATTTTCTTTTTCTCGGTTTCCTGTTCTACAGTTTTGTTGAACAATGCTTTTATCTCTTTTAACTGTGCGCCAAGTTTTTTATTGATTTTTGAAAAATCACGTGCGAGATAAACTGTCATTGCAAATGAAATACCCAGGATGGAACCATAGACCATAAAACTCAACAATGAATCCATGAACTTTGTTTGCCAGGAGTGATTGTTCAGGTTCTGTAAAATGCCAATTACCACGATTGTAATTATCAGGCAGGTGGGGAAAAACAGGAGTCCCAGTCCGAAAATTCTCGAGCCTTCCTTTTTTTCTACCATTGCAAGGATAATGAGGCGAAGTATTTCAGCGAGCGAAATAATCAGGATAATGACAAAGAGTTCTTTGTTGATAAACAAATCAAACCAATTCAACGGGTTGTATAGCAACGTGAGAACAAGGATGCTGTAAAATGCGAGGGCGGATTTTTTATTGAAAATCTGAGAGAGAAGCCTGATCATGGTCAGCGAGCAAAATGGAATGATGATGCCCGTTGAAACCGCTTCGAGAATATTTGTCATCCGGATGTTGGTCCCGGAACCTTCAATATAATTGATAAAGAAAATGGAAGCAAAGCCAAAAGCGAATAGTCCATAATAGAAATTCGCGCGTTCTCGTTTGTAATAGAAGAACAACAGTAAATGTAAAGCGCTAAAGGCAATAAATATTCCTGTAAACAGAATATTGGGTGTCTGATCCCAATAGAGGTCGGTGTATTCTCGTTCCCGATTGTATTTGGTCAACACAAATAAAAATCGGGCGGTGTAATTTTTTAAGCAAATGTTTACTCGCACCCTTAAAATTGGAATAACGAAGCGCAAAAACATGATTACCCGGTTTTAAAACCGGAAGAATCACGAGTTTGGGTTCGAAGGAATATCCGCAAACTTCGGTTGAGGCATCGGTTCCGACTTTTCCATAATCTGCAACCCTTACTCCGTCAAGATACACTTCGGTTCCACCGTAAGATTCCATGTATATTGATAAAGTGTCTTTGGAGAGTGAACTATCGATATACACGTGAAATCGAAACCATGCTATTCCTTTGAAATCGTTAAGAGGCAAACCGGTTTCCATGAATGACAATGGACTCAATGGCATCACTTGCCATAAAGAGTCGTTGTAGCCGGGCTGAGCACGTGAAATATCATCACCGGCCATGTACTTCCACCCCCTGTAAACAAAATGGTTTCTTGATTTTTTGTAGGTGGCGGATTTTAAAGTATCAACGCTTGTGCCGGCAAAGCAAATTTGCCCACTGTATAAAAAAAGAAACGTAAGCAGAATAATTTTGTAAAATTTCATACTTATCCGGAAGGTCTGATTGTATTGTTTCTATTGCTAAAAAATAATTTTATCTGAAATGAGGCGCTATATCCGAATTCCGATCACCAGAACATCATCCACCTGTTCCGTGTTTTTCTTCCATTCATCAAAAAATGATTCCAGTTTCTTTTTTTGATCCTGCATCGAAATGGTTTGCATCGACAGCAGGATTTCGCGGAAACGTTTGGAGAGAATCTTTTTTCCATCAGGACCACCGAATTGATCCGCGAATCCATCCGTAAACAAATAAATTGTGTCGCCTTGCCGGAGCTCAATTTCATGATTGGTGAACACTGCTTCACGATTGACACGAAATCCGCTAATCGGTAATTTGTCGGGTTTAATTTCTATCCATTCACTATTCCTGAACAACCAAAGCGGCCGGTTAGCGCCCGCATATTCCAACCTCAGATTTTGCAAATCAAGACTGCATAGCGCAATGTCCATTCCATCGTTCACTTCTTTGTCCGTTTGCTTCAATGCTTCTGTAATACCTGTATTGAGATGGTTCAGAATTTCGGACGGACGAAGAATTCCTCTTTCATTTATTATCTGATTCAGATGCGAACTGCCGATCATACTCATAAAAGCACCGGTTACTCCATGACCTGTACAGTCGGCGGAAGAAATGATGACGCGGTTTTCTTTTGTGAGAACGTATAGAAATCACCACTTACAATATCTTTTGGTCTGTAAAAGATAAATGAGTCTTTCAGTGTCTCGTAAATCAATTTGATGTCCGGAAGGATGGCGGACTGGATACGTCGGGCGTAATTCAGGTTGTCGAGGATGTCCCTGTTTTTAATTTCGATTTCCGCTTTCTGATGCATTACTTCCGTGGTGCGTTCCGTGACTTTTTGCTCCAGTTCAATATTCTGATTTTCCAGAATTCGTTTGCGTTCGGATTCCTGTACAATTGTTTTTTCAAAAAGCTGTTTTATTTCACGAAGTTGCTGCTGAAGTTTTTATTCATCCTTGCAAAATCCCTGGCAAGATAAATAGTCATTGAGATTGAAACACTGAGCAATAATGAGTAGCCAAAGAATTGACCAAGGAGAGCTGATAAATTTTCTTCCCAATTGCTATATCCTAGTTTTCCAATCAGGCCACTAATGATCCAGAGTATGAGCGTGCCAACAGGAGGTAATAATATTCCCAAAAGAAAAATTCCTGCTCCGTCTTTTTTCTTTAACCAGGCACGTAAGTAGACACGAATGGTTTCAATCATTCCGGTGAATATGAATCCTACAGCAAAGAAGCCGCCCAGTTTTTTAAAATCAGTCATAAAAATCAGGTATCCGGCGGAAACGAGCATGCCGGCAAGAATCCAGAAAATTGCCAATAAGCGTTTGTAAAATACCTGGTAGAGTAGCGCGAGGAAAAACAAAGGGGCCAGGTATATTGCTGCCATTTCAAGAACCATAATTTCCTGTGTAGTTTGCAAATCAGTTCCACTCATGATTTGGTATGCACCAAAGAATATGATGGTAAGAAATAAGGTAAAGAGACTGTAAAAGAGATTCGTTTTATTTTTTCTGTAGTATAGAAACAGGACAAAATGAAAGAGTGTAAGCGTTATAAATATTCCTGAGAATACCAGAATTTTAGATTCGTTTGAAAAATCAGTCAGGTCATGGAGTTCATCTGATAATCTTGATATTTCTGAATTGATTGTAACAACATCTACCTGCGAACTGAAATTGACATAATATGCCGGTTGTTTTTCTGAAAAATTTGTGATCCTGTATGCAAGCAGATGTTCTCCCGGGCGGTCAAAATAAAACGGATATGGGTTTGGCTTTACCGTAAAGCCGGATTTTTCTTCTTTTCCATTAATACCCAATGTGCCAATGGACTGAATTAGTTTTCCGTCGAGGTAAACTTCACAGGCACCTAACAAACTTGTGTTCAGAGCAAGTAGTTTATTCGTGAGACTGGAGTCCACCCATATATGTGTTCGTAACCAAACTGCGCCGAAATAGTCTTCGTAAACGGAATCGGCAGCGGTTTTTGCGGAATCAGTGAAAAGATTGTCCCAGTGTGATTCATCATACGAAGGTAATGCCCATTGCAGAGAGTCGCCTTTTTTTATGTACAACCACTTTTCGATACTTTGTTCTTTCTCTAATTTTTTCCAGGTAAGAGAGTCTAAAGCAGCAGCTGCAGATGAAAAATTATTCAGAAAAAAAATAAAAATTAAAAGAGGTATTGCTTTTAAGAAAATAGAACGCATATTGAATACCTGTGAATTTAATTTGTTTGGCGGGGGTAATGCTTTGATGGGCAGCATAGCTTGATTCTGGTACGGAAAATACATCATCGTAAGGAATATTACTAATGTTTTATCCCTATGGATAGCTATTATTTTGTGTTTTTAGTTTGGCAAATTCTTGGGATGGATGTAATTTTAGCGCATTCATGAACTATCAAAGCCGCAATCCATTCACCGGACAAGAATTAAAGAATTATTCTTTCGAATCATTTACCGGTACTGATACTGCGTGGAATGCATTTCGGATTTGGAAAAATAAATCAATTTCTGAACGTTCAGCCTGCTTCGAGCGATTAGGAGCGAGTATGTCAGATCAAAAGATGGATCTTGCCAGACTGATTACTACTGAAATGGGGAAACCGTTGAGTGAATCAGTACTTGAAATAAAGAAGTCCATTTCGGCAATAAATTATTATCGGGAAAACGCTGAAGCATTTTTAAAGCAGGAATCTGTAAAGACAGAAGCATCAGAATCATACATCTCTTTTGAACCGCTGGGTTTGATTTTTCTGATCATGCCCTGGAATTTTCCGTTCTGGCAGGTATTTCGTTGTGCCGTGCCAGCTTTGTTTGCAGGTAATGGAATTTTGTTGAAACATGCTCCAAATGTGCCGCAGTGCGCCGAGAAAATTGAATCACTTTTTTTGTCTGCAGGATTTCCAGCCGGACTTTTCAGCAATCATTTTCTTTCGAATGAAAGCGCAGCTGAACTTATCGCTGATCCACGGATTGCCGGACTGAGTTTCACGGGAAGTGATACGACAGGATCTTATCTGGCGGCAATTTCAGGGAAGCATTTGAAAAAAACAGTCATGGAACTCGGGGGCAATGATCCGTTTATCGTTTTGGACGACGCGAATATTGAACTTGCTTTGAATGCGGCGATTCGTTCCAGGAGTATCAATGGCGGACAAGCATGCAATGCGGCAAAGCGATTTATTGTCACAGAGAAAGTCGCTAATGATTTTAGCGCAAGGTTAATCGCCGCAGTTCAACAATTGAAAGTAGGCGATCCTATGGATTCAACAACTGATATTGGTCCGATGGCAAGAAAAGATCTTGCGGATAAAGTGAAAAGCCAGATTGAAGATTCGATTAAGGAAGGAGCAACAGCACATTATGGAATGAAAGGTCCGCAAGGTCATGAAAATTTTGTACAGCCTATAGTGCTCACAGGTGTTGGAAAAAATACCAGAGCATATCAGGAAGAAGTTTTCGGCCCGGTATGGTCAATTGTTATGGTTAAAGATGAAATGGAAGCGATTCGTGTCGCGAATGATTCCATGTATGGACTCGGAGCCTCACTGTGGACTAGTGATATTAGGAAAGCAAAGGAAATTATTCCTCAATTGGAAACAGGAAATGTTTTTGTAAACGATTTTGTGCGCTCTGATCCTGCACTTCCTTTTGGCGGAGTGAAACGAAGTGGTTTCGGGAGGGAGCTGTCAACAGTGGGGATGATGGAGTTTGTGAATGTTAAGACGGTTTTTGTTCGGTAGAGGAATTGCTTTGTGAAAGTGGGTATATGGTATAAGGTATTAAGTATAAAGTATTAAGTATAAAGTATAAAGAGGTGTAGTGATTGGGTATAATTTCGCCAATTTTTAGTAGGGGGAGAACCTTGTTTTCATTCTGTTTTTTGATATTTTTCATAATTCAAGCCTCGTTCGCCAATTTTTCAGGGGCATTGAACAATATACTCATGCCGTGATTCCATGCTTTTTCTACCTTTCAGCTGTTTTCTTTCTAAATCGCTTCAATATGAAAAGACTCTACACCTTCGTATTTTTTCTGCTCGTCAGCATTTTTGCTAAAGCACAGTTAACAGGGATGTCTCCCAATTCAGGATTTGTTACCCAACAAAATCTGACAACCACTATTACTTCTAACGGTTTGTTTCAACAATCCATTTCTCCTAGTGGAAACATTTACAGTATCCGGCTTACAAATGGAACAAGTGTGATTTCAATTCTGGACATGTCCAATTTCTGGACCAACGCATGCACAGTGATTGATGCAAACAATGCTGATTGCGTTTTCAATATTCCGGGAACAACTGATACCGGTACTTATGATTTGGAATTGGTGACAACCGATCTCGTTTTCTGGGGATCAAATCTTCAAACCTATACTTTACCTGCAGCATTCACGGTAACACCGCCGGATGGATACATTTCCGGTTTGGTTTATTATGACACTAATTTTAATGGAGTACATGATGCGGGAGAACCTGGAATACCGGGCGAATATGTTACCATGAGCCCGGGTGGAAGTTCTGTAACTACAGATGCAAACGGAAATTATAGTTTGGCTGCGATGAATGGAACCTATACTGTTACCTGGAATAATTTAAGCGGTACCAGCTATTTGTTAAGTTCAGATTCCGCTTCATATACTGTCACTATGAATAGTGCCAATATCTCCGGATACGATTTTGGTGGAATTGACGGTTTAGTAAGTTTATCTCCTGGAACAGCTTATCAGGGAGAACTGCTCAATGCAATTGTTGTTTCGAGAGACTTGTTCCTGACCGGAGCAAACCCGTATGGGAATATTGGTTATTCCTATATTCGAAATCAATCCACCAATTATACCTATTCTGTTCCGACACAATCATTCACTGTTCTGGATACGAACCGAGCTCAATTATTATACACCGTTCCTTTGAGCTTGCCGGTGGGAACTTATGAATTGATCATGTACGTTAACTCAAGTTATTGGTATTTACCGAATGCTCTTATAGTCACCCCCGCACCATCATTATTGACCGGACATATCTATTATGATTCAAATAACAATGGTCAGTTTGATACAGGTGAGCCTCCTGTTTCAGGGCAGAAGGTTTTATTAACACCAAATAATACCCTTGCAATTTCCGATTACTACGGGGATTATGTTCTGGGATCAGATTTGGGTTCTCATACAGTTGCATGGACACCGTATCTTGGATCCTATGTACTTTCCAGTCAGCCAAGCTATACATTTACCAATACCGGTAATATGACAGGACTGGATTTCGGTCTGAGGTCAGCGCTTCCGGATTACACCACGCATATTTATTTCAGTCCGGCATTTATGCGATGCAATCAATACGTTACATCTTACATCACTTATGTGAATCAAAGCAATGCTGTTGCACAGGGAACTATTTATATGATTCACAGTCCGAATATTGTTTTCGGTTATGTAAATCCACCAAGGACATCCTGGAACGGTGATACTACTTTCTGGACATTCAGTAATCTGCAACCTATGGAAAGTCGCTCGATTGCTGTGACCATGCAGAATCCTGGTGTTGGCAGTTCAATCTGGTATGATACACATATTGATGTAACAGATGGTACTTCTGCAATACAATATTCTGAAAGCAGTCCAAGATTCAGTGCAATTGTACGTTGTTCCTTTGATCCGAATGACAAAGCGGTAACACCTGAAGGAGTTGATGATGTGATGCATTATACTTTGATGGGTGATTCTCTGGATTACCTCATCCGATTCCAGAATTCCGGAAACGATACCGCATTTACCGTTCTCATTCGCGATACAATGGACGTGTCTCTTGATCTGACTACATTTGAAATGATTGCGAGCAGCCATAGCGTTGAAACACAAATCGACAGCAATCGCGCGGTAACATTCCTTTTCAATAATATTCTGTTGCCGGATAGTAATGTGGATGAACCCGGAAGCCATGGATATATTCGTTACCGTATTCATCCGATGGCAGGCTTACCTGATCCGACACGTGTTGAAAATCAGGCTTTCATTTACTTTGATCAAAATCCGGCGATAGAGACGAACATCACGTGGAATACGTTGGTGAACCAGATTCCGGTCGGACTGGATGATAAAATCAATATTGACAATGCTGTTGTTTTCTATCCGAATCCAATGGATAGAACCGGACGATTTATTTTTAGGAATGATAAATCAGAAAGAATGATCATTACATTGACTGATATCTCCGGAAAAACAGTGTTGAATACAACGACAACAAATGAGGAGTACACCCTCAACAAAGGAAATCTTGCAAGTGGTCTTTATTTCTTCCGTCTTTTGAATTCTGTAACCGGAGAATCGCATGCAGGTAAGATAACGATCCGCTAGGCGGGGAATCGGAAACACCGGAAATCTGTCAGAATATGTTCTGACAAGATTTCCGGTTTATTTGAAATCTCAGAGATAGAATATGTTGCAGATAGAGTTGAGCCTTCGATTTTTTTTACGTCATTGATCGGATATCCGGAATCAACAAACACCAATTATGAAGAATTTCTATTCATTCTTTATCTTAATCTTTTTCTCTCATTTTGGATTCGCGCAATTAACCGGAATCAATCCGGCCACAGGTTACAAGGGTCAAACATATCTTACTACAACTGTGACTTCCAGTAATCTTTTCTTGACTTCAATATCAGCAAATGGAAATATATACGAAGTTTACCTGGAGCAGGGTGTAAACAGGATTCCGGTTTGTGACAGGTACAACATGTTTTCAATCCCAAATCCTTGTACAGTTATAAACCCTAATACTCTAAACCTGGTATTTAGCATTCCTGGAAATGCTCTCACGGGTGTTTATGATCTGGTTGTTACGACAACAGATGTTCAATTCTACGGATCTAATTTGCAGACCTATACTTTACCATCCAGTTTTACGGTAGTTCCTCCGGATGGATATGCAAGCGGAAAGGTTTTCTTCGATAAAAATGGAAATGGAGTTTTCGATGTGATTGATTCCGGGCTGGTGAATCAGGCTCTGTTGTTGCAACCGGGCAATCAGGTTGTTTATACCGATACAGGTGGAAATTATTCCTATCCATTAATGAATGGAAGTTATACCATTACATGGACCGGAGGTAATACACATGATTATGTTCGATCATCTGATTCGGCGTCATTCACATTTGCGATTAACAACGCGAACGTCTCAGGACTGGATTTTGGTGGTGTCGACGGGATCATCGGACTATCCCCTGCTATCGCTTATCAGGGAGAGGTTTTAAATTCAATAATCACGACACTTGGATTATTTACTAGCGGGCCATATCCTTATGGAAATATCACTGTCGGATATTGGTTGCAGCAAAATTCTTCTTATGGTTATTCCATCGCAGCATCATCATTTATCGTTCTTGATTCGAATCTGGTGCAGGTTCTGACTCAAATCAGCCAGACCATGCCTGTAGGTATTTATGATTTGTATCTTTATGTAGGAGGAGGCGCATATTATCTATACAATGCACTGGAGGTGACAGTACCACCATCTTATCTCACCGGTCATATTTATTATGATGCAAATAATAACGGACAATTCGATATCGGTGAAAATCCTATTGCAAACCAGAAAGTAATCCTTAATCCTGAGGGCTCATATTCATTTTCAAACTACCTTGGAGATTATTCGATGGGCTCCACTCTCGGAACACATACCATTGCATGGACACAGGCATTCAGCAATTTTGTGATTACCAGTCAGCCAGCTTATACATTCACCAACACCGGAAACATGGGAGGGTTTGATTTTGGTTTGCGATCTTCTCTGCCGGATTATACATGTACCGTCCAGTTCAATGCTGCATCACTTCGCTGCTATCAAAGCGGAACTTCCAATATCGTCATTAGTAATACAAGCAATGTGGTCGCGCAAGGAAGCCTCTATCTCGTTGGCAGCCCCAATGTGACTTTTATATCTGCGAATCCTGTGCAAAGTGCAATTAGTGGAGACACCATCTTCTGGACTTTCTCGAATTTGCAACCCTTGCAATCACAGACAATTAATATCACCATGATGAATCCCGGTCCGGGAAATATGGTTTGGTTTCAGTCGCACATAGATGTCGAAGATGGATTTGGCAATGTGCAATTTTCTGTCGACGGTTCTCCTTATCAAAGACTCATACTTTGTTCCTATGATCCCAATGACAAAACAGTCACTCCTGAAGGTGTTGACGATATCATGCATTACACGATGATGAACGATTCACTGGATTACATGATTCGATTCCAGAATTCCGGTAATGATACGGCTTTCACAGTAATCATTCGTGATACACTTGATGCATCACTTGACATGAGCACGTTTGAACTGATTGCGAGCAGCCATAGCGTTGAAACACAAATCGACAGCAACCGCGCCATAACTTTCCTCTACAACAATATTTTATTGCCGGATAGTAATGTGAATGAGCAGGGAAGTCATGGCTTTGTTCGCTACCGTATACATCCGAAAACAGGATTACCTGATCCGACACGTGTTGAAAATCAGGCTTTCATTTACTTTGATCAAAATCCGGCGATAGAGACGAACATCACCTGGAATACTTTGGTGAACCAGATTCCGGTTGGACTGGATAAGCCTGTGATGGTTGATCGCGACGTTTATTTTTATCCAAATCCTATGGATAAACAGGGAACATTCATTTTCAAAAATGATCAAAGGGAAAAAATGAAAATTTCATTATTTGATAATTCCGGAAAAGAAGTATTAAAGGCTGAGACAAATCTTGATAAATATCAGATTTCAGGGGAAAACCTGAGTTCGGGTCTTTATTTCTTTCAAATAATCAATTCCAAAACCGGAGAAACCCACAAGGGAAAGATAGCGATCCGCTAGGCGGACAATCGAAAAAGCCGGGAATCGGGATGGGGGAAACCTTGTTCATGATTTCCGGTTTTTTATTTTCTCCCTGCGAAGTCAAATGATAACTTTACATCAAATTGCCATCATGAAAAAGCTTGCTTTGTTCTTCGGAATACTTATGTGCATCAGTGGAAGAGCACAACAACCATTAAATTTTCATTTCGCTGATTCCATTCCTGTTGTTGATGCCGGACATCAGTTGTTGTATCCATGGGCCGGGGGAATTAATTTCCCAAAGTTTTCAGAAATCGATTTGAACTCCGATGGATTGATGGATCTTTTTGCTTTTGATATGTCAAACAACCGTCCGATGACGTTTGTCAATACAGGTGGTGGCGGAATTAATTCTTATCGCTATGCTCCGGAATACGCTGCTCAGTTTCCGGAGATGCGTGGTTGGGCACTTTTGTACGATTACAATTGCGATGGGAAAGCGGATTTGTTTACTGTTCCTCTGAATAACAATGGCATCATGCAATACCGCAATGATTCACAATCCGGACAATTAATTTTTACTCTTGTGGAAAATCAGATCAAAGCGGATTATGGTGGCGGTTCATTCTCAAATATTCTTGCGAGTGGTTTTTTGATCCCGGATTTTAATGATATCGATAATGATGGAGATATGGATATCCTCGGACAACAATTCTTTTGCGTTGGTTCTTTTGCCTATTACAAGAACATGAGTATGGAGCAATATGGTGTTTGTGATTCCATCAACAAATTTGTTCTGGAGACTTATGCTTGGGGGCATTTTGCATTGCGAGGTGGAAATTATAGTAATGTTGCGGTTGGTACATTCAGTTCAAGCTGTACAACTAATCAACCTGTTCCGCCTGAATTGCTGGAACCAAGTGTTGCTCGAAGAGATGATACATATGCGCAAGGGTTCACAATCGATATTGATGGTGATAATGACAAGGATCTTTTGATTGGAGATTCACAGGCTGTAAATAGTTTGCTCATCATTAACGGTGGTACCAATGTTGCCGCGCAAATGGTTTCGCAGGATACTTTATTTCCTTCCTACAACACACCGGCGAATATGACGACATTCACTTCTCATGCGTATGTTGATGCGGATCATGATGGCGTAAAAGACCTGCTCGTGAGTAACCGGGAGTTTGAAAATAAAAACGGAGTCCTGTATTATAAAAATAACGGTACCAATGCTGTGCCCGTTTTTTCTTTCCAGCAAAATGCATTTTTACAAAGTGAAATGATTGATTTGGGTGAAGGGTCTGCTCCCGTGTTTTTTGATGCCAATGCGGATGGTTTGCTTGATTTGATCATTGGTTATAAATCATTATCAGTTGGAAGCGGAAATGTTGAATCCGGTTTGGCGTATTACAGAAATACGGGTACACCTTCTTCGCCTTCATTTGAATTTGTAACAAGAAATTATGCCGGAGCCATACCTTTTAATCTGCAGGGACCACTTATCCCGACTTTCGGTGACCTCGATGGAGACCTTGATGCGGATTTGATCATTGGTTCGGAGGATGGAAAATTGTATTACTTCAACAATACCGCCGGACCAGGAGTAGCTGCATCATTTGTTTATACAGCCGCGGCATACATGGGAATAGATGTCGGAAATACTGCGGCGCCTCAATTGGTGGACATCACCCGTGACGGTAAACCGGACCTGATAATAGGGGAGAAGAACGGATTTGTAAATTACTTTGAAAATATCGGGACCGTTAATTCCGCATTCTTCAGTAATACGCCTACCAATGATACATTGGGTGGAATTGTTGTTCAAACAAGCGGTTTCCCGGACGGGTATTCTGTTCCATATGTATTCGACGACAATGGTTCTTATCGCATGATTGTTTCCTGCATGCAGGGCAAAGTATTTTCCTATTCAAATATTGACGGAAACCTGAACGGAACATTTACTCTCGATGACACGCTGCTTTCGCAAATCCAGGGAAACAAATACAGTTTCCACATGACAGTGAGTGGAGGCGATCTCAATGAAGACGGATTCCTGGATCTGGTATATGGCTTGTATGGAGGTGGCGCACAAATATTTTTGCAAACCGATCCAACGGCAGGAGTAAAAGAAATTACTGCTACGAATCCATTTGACATTTATCCTGTTCCCGCAACCAATGAAGTTGTCGTGCAATGGAAAGATCAGTTAAGACATCTTGCGACAGCCTATACGATAAAAGATATGTATGGCCGGACTTTGTCAAGTCATACATTTTCAGGAAAAGAAACAAAGATTGATGTGAGCAGTTATGCCTCCGGAATTTACTTCATTTGCCCTGAGAAAAACTCCCGATTCCCTGCTTCCAAATTTATAGTCATCCACTAATTCTCTTTGCGTCCTTAGCGCGAAAAATTCTAGTTTGCTTCCTTCCAACTATCCCACACAACGAGAAGAGCTTCTCCTCACCGGACTTTCATTTCAGCTGGATATAATTTCAGATGTTGATTTTCTCTTCAATGAATTAATCCGTAAGGGAGAAGATCATCCGGATGTACAGGATGAACGGATTCCGTATTGGGCGGATTTGTGGCCATCCGCTATCGCGCTTTCAAATTATCTTATTTCCTCAAGCATCATTCAGCCCGGACAACACGTGCTGGAAATCGGATGTGGACTAGGTTTGCCCGGAATTGTCGCGGGAAAATTGGGAGCAAAAGTCACGCTCACCGACTACATGCCGGAGCCACTCGTTTTTGCAGAACACAATTGGAAATTGAATAATCCTCAACCTGCATCCTTTCAAATTCTCGATTGGAGAAATCCCGATCCTTCTTTCGCTTCCGATCTCGTTCTGGCCGCAGATGTTGCCTATGAAACAAAAGCATTTTCAGATTTGATCAATGCCTTCGGAGTCCTTGTAAAACCCGGCGGAACACTTCTCCTCGCCGAACCTAACCGTGCTTTCGCTCAATCTTTTTTTCTCAGCTAAAAAAAAAGGATTTAAAGTGAATTCAACATTCATGAATGTGCTAAGACATCAGTTGAAAACGAAAGTGAATCTCCATCTAATCACTCCAAAATAATACAAGCTTTTCAAATCTCTTTCCCTCGTACCTTTGTTATTAAGTTATTGAGTTATTGAGTTATTAGGTTATTGAGTTATTAGGTTATTGAGTTATTAGCTTATTGTGCGGATGTTCGTCCCTCGTCCCTCGTCCCCCGTCCCTCGTCCCCCGTCCCCACTTTTTCACCACAAAACCATGAGTTTCTGATTTATTTACCAATTCTGTAATAAAACCGTCAGATCCGACCTGATTTTGTACTAACCAGGAACCGCTTGTATCCGTTTTTAGAGCGAACAATGGATCCTATGAAAAACAGATGTTTTATTATCGACCGCGTATTGCTGGTATGTGGCGTAATTTTTCAATACAGTTCAGCGCGAACGCTCAATCATTTTTATGGGCGAAACAGGGAAGCTCCCAGGGTTTCGAATATGGCAATGCTATTGTAGCCGATGATTCCGGAAACGTGTATGTTTCTGGACAAATCGAATACTCGGCTGTGTTCGAAAATGTAACTCTCAATTCAAACGGCAAACACGATATTCTTGTCGGTAAATACGATACCGATGGAAATTTGAAATGGGTAAAACATGCCGGTGGAAATGGTGGAGATGTTAGTTGGGGAGTAGGAGTAGATGCGCAGCACAACAGCTATCATACCGGAGAGTTTGAAACCACTGCCGGATTCCAGGCAGGCGATTCATTGACGGTACAGGGAGCGAATGATATATTTTTTGTGAAGTATTCAAGCGGAGGAAGTTTTCTCTGGGCGAAAAGGATGGGAGGAACAGGTGATGATAAAGGAAAGGCAATCACAACAGATCCGAATGGTTTTAGTTACCTCACCGGTTACTTTTCCGGAAATGCAAATTTCGGATCACTGAATATGACCAGTAGTAGTAATAGCAACGATATTTACCTCGCGAAAGCTGACCCGAATGGAAATATTCTTTGGGTGAAGAAAGCAGGCGGAACAAAAGAAGATCGTGGTCGTGGTGTTGCTTTTGATCAACAAGGCAATGTTTTTATCACCGGAACAATTACACAAGCAGCAAACTTTAGCGGTACAAATGTGAGTGTGCAGGGTAAGAACAGTATGTTCATCGCGAAGTACGATACCAGCGGAAATTTTCAGTGGGTGCGTACAGCCGGTGGTTGCTGTGATACAACACGAGGCAATGCAATCACAACAGATGAATTGGGAAATGCTTATGTAGCTGGTTATTTCAAAGACACTACATATTTTGGATCTAATGAATTAATCTCAGAAGGAAGTACGGATAATTTTCTTGTAAAATATGATCCGAACGGAAATGTTCTTTGGGCAAAACGTAGCGGAGGGCCTTATGAAGATATGGCCTATGCATGTACTTACGATGCGCGAAAAAATCAGGTCTATGTTACCGGACAAATTGACGATCACGGATATTTTGGAACTGTTTATGTTGGTGCCCGAGGGAACAGAGATGTGTTTATTGCAGTGTATGATACAGCAGGTAATGTAAACTGGGCTAAACCCGGAGGCGGAGTTCAGCGTGATGCGGGTTTGGCTGTCACCTGCGATACATTAAGTAATGTGTATACATCAGGATTTTTTAACGATACAGCCTATTTCGGTCCTGCAACTTTGCAGGGTTATCCACTAGCAGATTTTTATGTTGCAAAAACATCTCCTGCAATTGCAACACAACCGAATGTCAATACTTCTTCAGTACAGATTACTAGTTCCAACTGTGGTGACCTTCAATTGAATTTTCTTCCGGGAAATGGTTATGGAAGAATTGTTGTTGCAAAAGCCGCATCAGCAGTGAATGCATTCCCTGTCGATGGAATGTATTATATAGCCAACAGTCAGTTTGGTAGTGGTGCAAATCTTGGTTCTGACAATTATGTAGTCTATAACGGTACAGGAAATTCTGTAACCGTAACCGGACTGACACTCGGTGTTCGATATTATTTTCAGATTGTAGAATACAACGGTCTGGGTTATGCCGCGAATTATCTGAGTGTTGGCAATCCAACGGTGAATGCGGTGTCAAACGGCTTCACAATGACTGCTGTTGCCGGTTCATCAACTTTATGTGCCGGCTCTTCAACTCAGTTGACGGCAAGCGGCGCTTCCACTTATCAATGGACACCCGCAACCGGATTAAGCGCAACAACCGATGCTGTCGTTACAGCGAATCCTGCAAGCACAACAACCTATACGGTGACAGGAACAAATTCCGGAGCTTGTACAGCTCAGGCATTGGTGACAGTCACGGTGAATACTGTTCCGGTTGTTAGTTTCGGAAATTTGTCTTCAGTTTGTCTGAACGCGAATGCAATCACTTTGACACAAGGATCTCCTGCGGGAGGCACTTATTCCGGTATCGGAGTGAGTGGTGGTGTATTCACACCTTCAACAGCAGGCGTCGGACAACATATTCTTACGTATCAATATTCAAACGGAGGATGTACCGCATCCGATACTTCGGTGATTTCAGTTTATACTCTTCCAACGGTAACATTATCTTCTTTCGCGGATGTGTGTTCCAGCGTGGCTCCGATTACTTTAAGTGGCGGTTCGCCTGCCGGTGGAACGTATTCTGGAAACGGAGTGAGTTCTGGAATCTTCAATCCTGCTACGGCAGGTGCGGGAACACATACTATTACTTATACGTATTCCGATGCAAGCGGATGTTCTAATTCTGCAACTAGAAATATTGTTGTACTTGCAGCACCATCAGTAACGCTTGGTTCCTTCTCTCCGGTTTGTGCGAATTCAGCCTTCTTCGCCTTGAGCGGAGGATCTCCTTCCGGTGGTACATATTCCGGAAATGGAATTAACAACGGAAATTTCTTCCCGGTATTAGCCGGCGCTGGAAATGATACTGTTGTCTATACTTATACTGCAGCGAACGGATGTTCGGCTTCTGCTATTTCTACAATTTTCGTAAATACTTTACCGAATGTGACGATCAGTACATTCTCACCGACTTGCTTAAATACTACTCCTTTCAACCTGAGCGGTGGTTTACCAAACGGAGGAAGTTACAGTGGAAATGGTGTGACGGGCTCTACATTTAATCCTTCAGTTGCCGGAGCGGGCTTTACTACGATTACATACGTCTATACGGATGCTAACGGTTGTACCAATTCCGCTCAGACACAAATTACTGTGACAGCTCCGCCAACAGTAACACTCTCCGCATTTACCGGATCTTGTATCAATGGCACTCCTGTTGTACTCAGCGGAGGAAGTCCTTCCGGTGGTACTTATAGTGGCACCGGTGTGAGCAACGGAACCTTTAATCCGCAAATAGGATTGGGAACTTATACAATCAATTACAGTGTTACACAAAACGGTTGTGTCGGAAGCGCGTCACGACCAATGACGGTTTACCCTGCGCCTTCTGTGCAATTGGGTGCTGATTCTGTAGTGTGCGCGAATGCAACAATTGTACTCAGCATCGGATCAGGATACAGTTCTATCTTTTGGTCTACCGGTGAAACAAGCACATCCGTGAATATCGACAGCTCAGGATCAGGAGTTGGAACAAAATTAATTTACGTAACTGTTGGCAATGCCTTCGGTTGTCAGTCCAGCGATACAATCCGCATTACTTTCGATCCTTGCAGTGCCATTTCACAACCTGCAAAAGAAAACCTGGGCGTCTTTGTGTATCCGAATCCGTTCCGCGGTACATTCCGCATCCTGACGGAGAAAGTGGTGACCATTCATATCTATGATATGAGCGGAAGATTACTCGAAGAACAGGAAAATGTCAACGGTTACACAGAGGCTGGAGCAAGACTTGCCGCTGGAACTTATTTCGTGGATGTGATCTATATGGATCAACGGAAAACGATCAAAGTAATAAAGACAGAACACTAAAAATATCTTTTGTATACAAAACCCCGGATCTTATTTCAGATCCGGGGTTTTTGTTTTTGGTAATGACCATGATTTTTTTACAAAAAAAACTAATTTAGAATTTGAACACGTTTTACGATTGTTTGCTTTTGTGTTCTTATCTGCAAAAAATAAAATCCAGGAGATAAATCCGATGTATTTATTGAAATGTTTTGCAGTCCCGGATGCAACTCCATTTGTAAATCTTCTCCTGTTAACCGTCCCGACAAATCGCTTAGTCGGAATGAAAACGTCTCCGGTTTTTCCAGATTCAAATTAATTTGAAATTGTCCGCGCGAAGGATTCGGGAAGATGGAGATTGTTTCATCTGTAATTGATTCATCAATACCGAGGATCAATGGCAATAAAGTAACCTGACGGATAGCTTCAATGCTATCTCCAAGATCATTGAAGGACAAGAGGCGAATGTAATAGGAACCGGCAGCAAGACCATGTGTGTTCCAATTTGCAAGCGTTGCATGTCTCACTTCATTGTAAATACCGGTATCAATCGGTGTCCAGAATGGTGCATTTGGGATCTGATAGTAAACTCCATACTTCGTAAAATTCATAAAAGAACCTTGCGGACCCTGATCAATCCAGACAGAGCCGGGAATATGTACAACACTATCCGCATAGGTCGCTGTGGGAGCATCCACCTGCATATACCAGGTTGTTGATCCGTCATTGGCAACAGGATCCGCGGGCAAACTGCTTTGCACAACGACCAGCAATGATTGCCCGATGGAAACCGCGCCGCCACTGTTGACTGAGCCGTAGCCAAAAACCATGATTCCGTTTTTCTCGCTACGGACGCTCGTGCCCACAGAAACATTTGATGCGAAGACAACTCCGTTTTCGCTCGCCCAGAAATAACCTCCGGAACCATCACAATAAAATCCGTTCGATGTAATTTGAGATCTTCCCATCGCGCCGACTTCACCCAGTATGCAACCACTGATGCTCGCTTCAGAAGAATCAAAAAGATAAACACTCCATGTTTGTAATTGTGAATTCTGAAGCTGCAGGTTTCTGTCTGCAAGCGGAGCAGTGAAATTGCTGTAGTTCGAATTGTTCACCAGTCCGGAGATGCTTACTGAATCCCCACGATTGAACCATAATCCAATTGCACGGATGGTCGAATTCGAAATACTTACATCCGAGCCATTCTCCGGCATGATGGCCCACATTACATCCGTACAGGTGTCGAGCTGAACGGAATAGCCAACACCCTGAATTCCGCTCACCTGATTATTGAAAATATAAGTGGCAACATTTGTTCCGGAAGGAAACTGATGTTGAATAACTGCTGTATCCGGCAAATGATGCCAGACCAATAATGTATTTGTGTTTCTGAAATTGATGTTGGAATTTCCGGTGCAAATGTATTCTCCACCGAGATTATTTCCGTCGCAAAAGAAATTCACGTGGTCATAAATTCCCGCTGTCGTCCAATCGGCATGATGGATGTTGTTGAAAGTAATTTCCGCATTTCCATATGCTACCAGGTTGTGCGACATTCCGCCAAAATCCAAAGTAGAATTTTGAATGTTCAATACAGCTGTGTCCACCACGAGAATGCTGCGTTGATAAAAATATTGCTGTGGAAAAAACAATATTGAAGAGTCGGCCCAAACTTGTCCATGACCGATCACATACAGATCTCCCAAAATTGTAGCATTTGCATGATCAAAAATCAAAACTCCATCCTGTAAAACGATAATCGGACCGTTATTAGCCCACACACCTGAAACACGCACAGTATCCCCTGGTAAGTACCCAACAATCAATGTGTCATTCATCATCCGGCTCAATCCGTTCAGGTGATGAATTTGCTGCAGATTACTTTTTGTGTGATCACTGTCCAAAACTTTTTTCATTCCAACAGACTCCTGTACATCGAGAGCTGGTTCTGATTGCATTTCATTTTCAGATTTAGTCTCCAAAAATGAGTTTCTAAGTTTTGAATTCAAATCCAAACCGGAAAGTAATGAAGCGCGTTTCGAAAAATTGGTTTGCTGTGCCATCACATCACCACACGCAAAAGCGCACAACCCTAAAATCATTGCTACCCAAAACCGTGTTTTAATAATTCTCATCCTGTATTTTAATTTAGCTATGAAATTAATGATTTTTATTCCCCAATGCACCACCTGATACTTTATACCTTATACCTTATACCAGCTAAGCATTCGACCAGTCAATCTTCAATCCTCAATCAAAAATCAGCAATCCTTAATCCTCAATCCTCAATCAAAAATCAGCAATCCTAAGGCTTTTCCTCTTCATCCGTATAAATTTCTCCTCCACAAATCGCCAGGAGATCCCTGCCAGGATCAGTGTGATGATGAGTGCATACAGAAACACAGCAGAATTTCCTGTATATCCTTTTTCAACAAACATATTGATGACCGGCATATGATATATATACGTTCCGTAGGACAAATCATTTCCATGAAGAATTTTCTTTGACAGCCACGGGATTGTGTAAGCCAGAGAGATCGTTAGTATCGCGAGGATTAGTTTTCCAAAAAAAGGTTTTGAAACAAAATCCGGCAGGAGGTAAGAGTACAAAATAAAAATCAGCAGCCAGATTCCCGCTTTCCCGTAAATGTAGGTTGACTTGTATGCTTTCCATCTTTGTAGCAGCATACCTGCAAGGAACATATAGAAATGTGGCAGGAATGTTACAGCAAGAAATTTGTTTTGTCTTTCTGTAAATGGGAGCAAAGAGTGGACAATAGCGAGGATGAAAAACAAAATCATCAACAACAGAATTATATTGTTTCCTTTTGGATTTCTCCGGATGAGTAAATACATGATCGGGAGCAGCAGATAAAATTGCAGTTCCACGGTAATGGTCCACAAACTTCCGTTTAGCACTCCCGTTCCATAGCCTCTGAGAAAATCAGGATTAAAGAACTGAACTATGCTAAACTGTCCGAGCAGCCATGGAAGGGTGACAGGATTGAGGAAGTTGACTCCACCAACGATGGATGCAGTGAGTATGGAGAATAAGACACAAACCCAAAGTCCGGGGAAAATGCGCAAAGCACGGTTTGTAAAATAGATTCGGAGATCCGGATTTTTTTCGAAGGATGCGGAGATCAGAAATCCGCTGATGGTAAAGAATATCGGGACGCCGGGAAATTTTTCGATAAACAAAAACAAAGTTCCCGTTTTATCCAGATGAAGATGATGAAATCCATGGCTGATCACCACTTGTATCGCGGCAAGGATTCTCAGTAAATCAAAATTGTTGATCCGTAAATCCTTTTCAGCCATAACAGATTCCCGGGAAATTTTATTCCGTTTCAAATGTAAAAAAAGGAATCTATTCAAAGCTTTGTTTGAAATGAATTTATAAGCTGGTTATAGTGATGGTGATGGAAATGACTAAATCTATTAAATAGTAGTTCTCTTCAGTGGATTATAAAATTTCTCGCAAAGACGCAAAAGGCGCAAAGGTTTATTTGAATAGTAGTTTCATCCATTCCAGTTCTATCTTACTGTACTCTGCTCTTTGCTGTCAAATACTTTTTTTGTTTATGCAAAAGGGAGGATTTCCTGGATACCAGAAAGAGTATTACCAAATTACCTAAAAGTTCTCATCGAGATGATAGTAGCAAGTTGGTGTGAATGTCGTCCAGTTCCCGCCTAAAGGACGTTGTTTCATTTTACCAAATATGTTTGGCGGGAACTGGACGACATAAACTTATATTTTGCGATCGTCATCTCGAAGAGATCTTTTAGGTCAATTGAGACAAAATTGGTTTCTTGTATAATAGGGTTGTCCTGTGTCTCTCCAACTCAAGGGCCAAGTCCGCGAGCAAACAAGCCTTCGTTAAAGACTCTGTCTAGGAGAAAGAATATTACCAAATGACCTAAAAGTTCTCTTCGAGATGACAGTAGCTAGTTCGTGTAAATGTCGTCCATTTCCCGCCGAAGGAACGTTGTTTCATTTTACCAAATATGTTTGGCGGGGACTGGACGACATACTCTTATACCAAGCGATCGTCATCTCGAAGAGATCTTTTAGGTCAATTGAGACAAAATAGGTTTCTTGTATAATAAGATTGTCCGTGCTTCGCCTGGGTTAGAATGAAGAGGGTTGTATTTTAAGGCTGTTCAAAATTACAAATTGTCCATCTCTGATTTTAATTGATTTATTTTTTCAACAAGTTTATTTCCATAAATCTTAACAGCGTTCTCGTAAGTTTGATTTTTTAAGAGACTCATAAATTTATTTCGACCTTTCCAGTTTATCAACATCTTTACAATATTTGCACCCAATGGATAAGTAATTCTCCAATTATAATTTTGAGGTGATTTCCAAATGTCTGCAATAGAATAATCATTTCCTGTGAGTTTTTTAAAATCAGAAAAATAATCACGAGTAGATAGTTGGAAGTAGACTGCAACGCCCTCAACAATGAGTTGGTTGACACATTTTATTTTTCCTGTGTAGTAATATATTGAATGAGTCAATTCATGACCCCATTCGTCATTCAGTCTGCCGTGAGTTAATGAGAAAGTTGGAAGTGTAAATGAACCTTCCAGTTCTAAAATACTTTCAGCAGCTTTTGTATCTGTCCAAATAAAATAATCAATCTTTTTAGGTAATTTAGCGTGAAAGAAGGAGTTAATTGTATCAAAAGCAAATTCTCTGTTTCTGATCCATTCATTTACATCAAAACCTATTGTGTCTTGAAAGTGAAAGTTTATGTTCTTTTTACTGATCACAATCCATTGGTTATAAAGAGTATCAAAACCAAATTTCACTAGCATAATTTCTGCCTCATAATTTAATAGCTTAGAAAAGTTGAGTGATTTGCATCGCTCTAAAGTAGTTTGTGATTCTTTATATTTGCCTATAGCGAAATATGAAATCCCTAAATTATATAACGTGTATTGTTTTAATTTTCCATCATTAAGCTCCGCATCTGCAGATTCATAGTATTCAATTGCTTTTGTATACAATCCATCTTTAAAACAATTGTTACCTTTCTTAACGAAATTTTTATAAATACAGTTGGTGTCTTTGTCGTAATTAACTGACTCGGTATTATCTATATAGGAATCCGGAATTTTTGAATAGGAAATATTTGAGAGTAAGTATAGAATTAAGATCAAAAAAATCTTCTTCATAGATCAAAAAATTTAATAGTTTTTTCTTCTTTCTCATATATGCAAGGTCTTTAGCGAAAACCTTTGCTTAATTGAAATATGTCTTTAAAAATTATAGAAGCCCTAGAAAGATAGAATTTATTAAATCTTTTTCCAAAGAAATATCGAAAATGATACTTGATTATTTGAAGTTAACAGCTAATCGCCAACTCAAGGGCCAAGCCCGCGAGAACACATGCCTTCGTCAAAGACTCTGTCTTGGAGAAAGAACATTACCAAATTACCTAAAAGTTCTCTTCGAGATGACAGTAGCTAGTTCGTGTGAATGTCGTCCGGTTCCCGCCGAAAGGACGTTGTTTCATTTTACCAAATATGTTTGGCGGGAACTGGACGACACAATCATATACCATGCGATCGTCATCTCGAAGAGATCTTTTAGGTCAATTGAGATAAAATTGGTTTCTTGAATAATAGGGTTGTCCTGTGTCTCTCCAACTCAAGGGCCAAGTCCGCGAGCAAACAAGCCTTCGTTAAAGACTCTGTCTAGGAGAAAGAATATTACCAAATTACCTAAAAGTTCTCTTCGAGATGACAGTAGCTAGTTCGTGTGAATGTCGTCCGGTTCCCGCCGAAAGGACGTTGTTTCATTTTACCAAATATGTTTGGCGGGAACTGGACGACATACTCTTATATCATGCGATCGTCATCTCGAAGAGATCTTTTAGGTCAATTGAGACAAAATAGGTTTCTTGTATAATAAAATTGTCCAGACTATCGCCAACTCAAGGGCCAAGCTCGCAGGCCTTCGTTAAAGACTTGGCCCAGCGTGAGACTCTGCGCCCTTTGTCCCGATGGGACGAAAAAAACCAAGTGACTATTAATGTTGCCCCAAAGAACCCTTGTTCCTCACCCTTTTCACCACTTCCACCCAAATAATCGAAACAAATGCAACTGCAACACACCAGCCAAGATCAGACGTTTCTACAGGAACAAACTGGAATAAATTTCTGACAGGAGCCAAATACAATGAGAGCGCCAGAATTACAAGAGTAAGGCCAATCATAAGCGGAATCAAATTGTTTTTTGTTTTCAATCCGGTTAACAATGAATCCGTTTTGGATCTGCCGGTAAGAGTCAGGAATATATTTGAGAAAATGAGCGCGCTGAAAACCAGCGTTCGTGTCATTGGTTCGGTATATCCTTTGTCAATCGAAAAATACATGATTGTCATTAAGCCAAGAGTTATCACGAGACCCTGGATAATACTCAGGTATAATTCTTTCCAGGTGAAAAATGTTGTGCTCATCTTTCTTGGCTTTTGTTTCATCGCGTCTTTTTCCATCGGTTCGTTTTCGAATGCGATGCTGCAGGTTGGGCCCATCACCAGTTCGAGAAAAATTACATGAATAGGAGAGAAGATGTTCGCGTATTTCCATCCCAGGATCAATGGAAGTGTCACAACGGAAATTAATGGAATGTGTATTGAGATAATATACTGAATCGCCTTTTTAAGATTTGCATAGATTTTTCTTCCCAATGAAATCGCAGTGACCATATTGCCGAGGTCATCATCAATAAGGATGAGCGAAGCGGCCTGCCGCGCAATTTCACTTCCTTTCTTTCCCATGGCAACACCGATGTGCGCGGCTTTCAAAGCCGGACCGTCATTCACACCGTCACCCGTCATCGCGACAACTTCGCCTGCTTTTTTCAGAGCAAGGATGACTCTCAATTTCGCGTCGGGAAGCATGCGGGAGAAAATGTTTACTTTTTTTACAGTCGTGTCAAGCTCTTCGTCCGACATACTCATGATTTCAGAACCTGTAATGACCTGATCGGAATTGTGAAATCCAACTTGCTCGGAAATACTTTTTGCTGTTGCAGGAAAATCACCGGTGATCATTTTTACTTCTATTCCGGCGTCGTGAAAATTCTTGATTACCTGTCTGCTGTTTTTCTTTGGTGGGTCACTAAAGGCGATCAGTCCGAGAAATACCCAGGTAAATTGCTCCTGATCCGCCGGCCATTCCCTGTTTTCATCTGTCGCTTTCGCGACGGCCAGGACCCTGTAACCATGGGAAGCCATGACTTCTACTTTTGAAAGTACTTTGGTCTGATCAGCCGCGGATAGTGTTGACTTTTTAATGATGCCTTCCGGAGCACCTTTGCAGGCGATGACATTTCGACCACTGTTGTTTTTGTACACATGTGTCATCATCGGGTGAATGCCCGACAAAGGATATTCATGCACCATCTGAAATTCCGCGGGTTTGATGGCGGGTTGCTGAGCGGCAAATGCTTCGTGGATCGCTTTCTCCATCGGATCGAAAGGGACCGGTTCCGACGCAAAGAGCGCGTATTCTATAACGAGGTGTGATTCTTCATCCGGTGATTTTGTTTCCAGTGAATAAAAGCTATCTTTCAATGGCTGATAGATTTCTACCAATGCCATTTTGTTTTCAGTGAGTGTTCCGGTTTTGTCTACACAAATGACTGTGGCGGATCCCAGTGATTCTACCGTTTGCGGATGTTTGGTGAGTACTTTGTTCCGAATCATTCTGTATGCGCCCAATGCCATGAAGGTTGAAAGCGCGACAGGGATTTCCTCGGGCAATGCGGCCATAGCCAGTGTGAGTCCGTGCAGTAATCCGTGTACAAGATCTCCGGAATCAATATAGTTGTATGCCCATACGAGCAGAAAGGCGATTCCTCCAATCACTGCCATGCGCCGTACAAACAACGAGATCTGTTTTTGCAATGGAGTTTTTTCTTTTTCAATTTCCTCCATGGATTGTCCGAGCTTGCCAAGACGAGTAGACGAACCAACAGCAGTTACTTTCGCATGCGCGAGTCCGCTTACGACAATGGTTCCTGCGTAGAGTAAAGCGTCCTCTTCATTCTTCACAACAGGCAATGATTCACCGGTGAGCATCGCTTCGTTGACGGAACAATCATTCGAGCTGATAATCGTAGCATCAGCGGAAATATGTTCTCCTTCTGAAACAATCATCAGATCATTGACGACCAGTTCTTCCGAAGGAATAGAGATCTTTTCTCCGTCACGGATCACAATGATCAATGGTTGTGTCATTTGCTTGAGAGCATTCGTAGCGTTTTCACTGCGTATTTCCTGGTAAATGGAAATACCCGCTACAATACCAATGGACGCAAGCATTAAAAATCCTTCTTCGTTCTCTCCGGTGAAAAAATATATGAAAGCCGCGACGATCAACAGAAGCATCATCGGCTCCTTGAATACATCATAAAAAATCCCAAGCGGATTCTTCTTTTTGGAATAAAGCGTATTCTTCCCGAATTGTTCGCGGGATTTCAATACTTCCTCCGGACTCAAGCCTGTCTTTTCCTGGATATGCATAGAGGATTCAAAAGTACTAAGCATACAGATAAACTGCATGATCCTGATCATTCTTTATTCTTAGAATAGACACCTTTTTTCGGTTTTCTTTTCATCAGGAAAGAACCCGCATATATTGGTTTTGGGAATGGATCTGTTTTTCTAATATTCCCAAAAAAATGTTTTTTAATCCCGTCTCTTTCCTTCATGAAAAAATCGATGATTTGCTTTGGCTGATCTTCCCTGAACTTTGCGCTGCTTGCGGAAAAGCCCTGATGATGAACCAGCGCTGTATTTGCACTCATTGTCGTTTTCATTTGCCCAGAACAAGATTTCATTTGCAGGCGGATAATCCGGTGGTGAAACATTTCTGGGGGAAAGTCAATATTGAAGCGGCTTGCGGCTATTATTATTTTTCCAAAGGTGAAAGAGTGCAGCAATTGATCCATCAATTGAAGTACAAGGGGAGAAAAGATGTTGGACTTTTTACCGGTGAATTATTCGGTTATGATTTGTTGAATACACCACCTTATTCTTCAGCTGATATTGTTGTTCCCGTTCCTTTGCATCCGAAAAAACTCCGACAGCGCGGATACAACCAGAGCGATTTTTTCGCCGAAGGCATTGCCACAGCGATGGGAATAAAATTCGGTCCGCATGTTCTGAAAAAAACCGAAGCCACCGAAACCCAGACCCGCAAACACCGCTTCGAACGCTATGAAAATGTGAACCGTGTTTTTGCTGTCCATGATGTCGCAGCGGTTGCCGGGAAACATGTGCTCCTGGTCGATGATGTGGTGACAACCGGATCGACATTGGTTTCCTGCGCGGAGGCCTTGCTGGATATTCCGGGAACACGAGTGAGCATCGGCGCTATGGCTTGTGCATGAGGTGCCCTTTAGATAAATAAAGCCTGAACCCGGCAGAAATTGACCTGAAAAATTCCCCAATAAGCCCTATCTTCGCGGAAGCTGAAATTCTATGTCAGAGAACATTAGTATTCCTACCGGATTGCCTAAGACTGAGGTCTATGCAGCTCTGCTTCCCCAGTTACATGCACTGGTGGAAGGGGAAAATGACACTATTGCGAATCTTGCCAATATTGTCGCTGCTCTCAAAGAAGCTTTTGGTTTTTTTTGGATCGGATTCTATTTTGTAAAACAGGAGAACGATCAAGAGGTTCTGGTACTTGGCCCTTTTCAGGGTCCCGTTGCCTGTACTCGTATCGGATTTGGAAAAGGTGTCTGCGGCGCTGCCTGGAAGGAAAGAAAAACGTTTGTTGTTCCCGATGTCGATCAGTTTCCTGGTCATATTGCCTGCAGCAGCCTTTCGCGTTCCGAAATTGTTGTGCCTGTTTTTGTAAATCAAAAAGTCGCGGGTGTACTGGACATCGACAGCACCGAACTTTCTACCTTTGATCAGGATGATGCGCTGGCATTGGAGGAAGTCGCGAAGCTTATTTCAAAGATCTTATGAGCAAAGCATTTCGTTCATTTTTAGTTCTCAGTGTTTTGCTTTGCCTTTTTTCCTGTGCCATTCAGGTTGCTCCGGGTGGTGGTGATAAGGATGTTAAACCTCCTGTGATCGAAAAAATGATCCCTGAAAATTATTCGACGGGATTCAACGGTCATGATTTTTCAATTCGTTTTGATGAATTTATCCAGCTGAAAGATATTCAGACACAATTGATCGTTTCTCCACCTCTTGCCAATCAGCCTGAAACCAAGGTGAGAAAGAAAACATTGTTCGTCCACTTTGATGATACTTTGCGTGAACATTCTACCTATACGTTCAATTTCGGAAACGCAATTCTCGATAATAACGAAGGAAATGTTCTGGAAAATTTTCAGTATGTCGTCTCTACCGGAGAGATTATTGATTCTCTTCAGGTGAATGGAAAAGTTGTAAATTCTTTTGACGGCAAAACTGAAAAGGGAATTCTGGTGATGCTCTATTCCGGGGCCGATGATTCCATTCCCTATAAAGAACGCCCTTTCTATTTTGGAAAAACAAATGATGCCGGTGATTTTAGTATCAAAAATATTTCTCCCGGATCCTACAAAATTTTTGCTCTTAAAACTGCCGGCAACGACTACCAGTACAAAGCGGCAGGCGAGAGCATTGCCTTCAGTGATTCGATGGTTGAAGCAGGAACAAGATCTCCCGATCTTCGACTTTTCACTGAACAACCGAAATTTCAGATTCTGAGATCGTATTCTGAGTATGCAGGTAAGGCAGTGATTGTTGCCAGTGGAGCTCTGGACACCTTATCCATGAACTGGATCACGGACACCGCCAAATTGGGAATCTATGCGCTCAGCTATTCAAAGAATAAGGACTCACTCAGTATCTGGTATAAAAATCTTGCCGCGGATTCACTGCAGCTTTCAACCAATTTGAATAACAAAACAGATACACTTTCGATTCGATTGTTTCGCTTCGAAGGAAAACAGAATATCAAAAATCCTTTTGTCTTCTCTTCGGATATTTCGGTGAGCATGATCCAGCCGCAGGATTTGCATTTACCGTTCCGCATACAATTCAATCATCCGGTAAAACAGGTGGATTTTTCCAAAATAGTTTTTCAAACCGACAGCCAACAGGTAAGTCCTTTGTCCATGAGTTTTGCCGACAGTATCCATCGCCAACTGGATTTCCATACGGTTTGGAAGGAAGCAAAATCCTATCATTTGTTTATTCCTCCCGGAACAATTGAAGACATTTTCGGCCTGAAAAACGATTCGCTCCTGCTTGATTTTCGTACCCGGGAACTGACCGATTACGGAACCGTCGCCATACAGTTTAGTGGTGTGAGTGATGGCTCGTCAAGCATCTTACAACTGGTCGATGAAAAGGATCAGCTCTTCCGAGAAGCATTACTTTCGAAGGATTCTCTGGTTCAGTTCCAGAATTTGTTGCCGGGAAGCTATCGTTTAAAATTAATCAGCGACGGAAATAAAAATGGCAAATGGGATCCGGGCAATTATCTTAAAAAGGTGCAGCCGGAAGAGGTTAGATATTACCCCGACCTGATTACCGTTCGGGCCAACTGGGACGTGGATGTGAAGTGGAACCTGAGTAAATAGGTCCAAATTCCGGATCCATTGACCGGATTTTTCTTCTGTTTTTTTTGTAAAAAAATCCCTGTGCTAACAGGATTCTCCATAATTTTGAATACCATGGAAAAGAACAACAGACAAAATATGATTCTTCAAAAACTTCTTTCTTTTATCAATAACAGGTTTACCAGAATCATTTTCCTTTTTTTTCTTTTAATGACAGTATTTTCCGGCTGTAAAGTTGGTCGGTTTGTCTGGTATAATTTTTCAGACATTACTGATTACAAGATCTTCCCGAGTCGTCCGCTTCATAAGTCAGCAGCTCCTTTTCATTTCATTGAAGCGGTTCAAAATGAAAATGCAGAGAAACGAATCACCATCGAGAATTATGCCCATGAGAAAATGGACATGAAAACATTTCTCGAGAAATCACCGACAGTAGCTTTCCTGGTGATCCGTAACGACAGTCTTTTGTATGAAAGGTATTACCGTGATTACGAAGCGGGATCTCCGGTAGCTTCATTTTCGATGGCGAAATCTTATGTTTCCGCATTGATTGGTATCGCGATCGCGGAAGGAAAAATAAAAAGCGAGGATGATCCTGTTGTCAACTATATCACGGAGCTCAAAGGAAAAAAGGGATGGGACAAAGTTACTATTCATCATTTGTTGCAAATGGCTTCGGGTGTAAAATTCGGCGAGGGCTACAATACACCGTTCAGCGGAGCGGCATCATTTTATTATGGCCGTACTTTGCGTAAAAGTATCGCCCGCCTCAAGATCGAAAAGGAACCCATGTCGGGTTTCGATTACAAAAGTGTAAATTCCGAATTGCTTGGACTGATCATCGAACGCGCGACAGGCAAACACATGACGGAATATCTCGATGAAAAAATCTGGCAGCCTCTGGGAATGGAATACGATGGCAGCTGGAGCATTGATAAAAAAGACAATGGACTGGAAAAAGCGTTTTGTTGTATCAATGCGAAAGCCCGGGACTTCGCGAAGTTTGGACGTTTGTATCTGAACAAAGGAAACTGGAACGGACAACAAATTGTTCCTGCTGATTGGGTGCAGAAAAGTCTGGCCATAAACACAGAGCCCGGAACCGATTGGTATTACAACCGTCAATGGTGGCTTGCTTCAAAAGAAGACGGCGATTTCTCCGCTGTTGGTCATCTCGGACAATACATTTATGTATACCCCAAAAAGAACCTTGTCATCGTTCGACTCGGTGTAAGCAGGGCAAAAGAAGAATGGATCAATATTCTCCGCCAGGTCGCGAAACAATTCTGAATGTAAAAGAAAATAATCACTCCAATCTTTATACCTTATACTTTATACCTTATACCTAATACCAGGTATTAAGTACAAAGTACCAGAAATAAAAGTACACAGTACTTAAACTCCCGTAACAATGAACGCTCCCATCAAACGTCACCCGGCATTGATTCCTCTTTCACACGATCATCAGACAGGATTGCTTCTGGCTATGATTTTGAAAAAAGAAACACCACAGTATCGCGGCATGCCAGGCACGACGGAAGGGAAATTGCAATTGTTGCAGCAGCGTTTCGAAGAAGAACTGAAACCACATTTTGACAAAGAAGAGAACATCCTTTTCCCTTACATCACGGGCCGTCTCGAAGAAATTGATTTGTTGATTGATGAGCTCATCGGTGAACACAATACACTTCGTTTTCTGATCCAGGAAGCCAAGCCCGGTCCCACGCTTTACGATGACATCGACAAAATCGGCAACCTCCTCGACGATCACATCCGCAAAGAAGAACGCCGGCTCTTTCAACTCGTCCAGGCAAATTTTTCCGAGGAAGAACTTTTAGAAATCGGAACGAGTCTGGAGAAGGAAAGTAAGTGATTGCATAATTCTCAATAGGGGAATAGCAAATATGTTCTTACTGCACCGAGCATCCGAGAACCACCTTCTCTGCGCCCTTTGCGCCTAAACCTTTGCGCCCTTTGCGCGAAAAAAAATCACCTCATCACAACCTTCTCCTGAAATACACCCTCCGGCGTCTTTAACTCAATCAAATAAATCCCTGAGTTGAGGGACGTGGTATTGACGAGAAAACTTCTTTCGCCCTGAACATTTCCATTAAAGATCGAAAGCACATCCTGTGATAAAATATTTTTCAGCGTGATGCTGCAGTTCGTCATCCGGTCTGTTTTTACGGGTACTACAAAAACTCCCTGTGAAGGATTAGGATATGCTGCACCGAGATAAACAGTATTGCCTTTCTGAACAGTTGTAATGCCTGTGTTCAACAAAACATTGAATTTCCAATAGCCCGCAGGTGCAGGCAATGGACGTACCTGGTGTTTTCCGGAAACTGCATTCGCTTCGATATAATAATAAACCGTACTTCCCGCCACTTGCGCTGGAATGGAACCGCTCCAGGTATTGTCGGCAGCGCTGGTTAACGTCATCGCGGTGCTTTGATAAGGCTGAAGTGTATCTGTACGGTAATAAATATTCGCGTTCGCGATTCCGGAACGATGTTGTATCCTCGCGTTTACTGTGTATGAAGATATAGTCGAGTAGGTATCTCTGAGCGACTGATGGACGATGAGCAAAGGATCCGCAGCGGCAACTTCTTTCGTAATGCAATGGATCGCGCCAAGACTTGGAATGATAGCATTGCAATCGATTCCCACCACGCGATAACCCGGCATGGCTTCTCTCCAGATTCTGAGAGCAGTAGTATCGTATTGCTCATCATAAATCGGAAGGATGACAGTTTTGTTTACAAAGACAGCATTGGCGTAAGTTCTGTAATCGCCGGCCTGGTTAGGATACAATCCATTCGCGTCAGGAGGCATGGGAATACGGATGACTTTGTACGGTGTGCCAAAGGGAGAATTGTAAGTGTTCAAAACAGTTTGCAGATTGGATTCAATCATTGGTCCGTCAGCGATGCCTGTAGGATATTCGCCGACAAGCAATGTTTCCTCATCGAGCAACTTCATGTGCATATCGATGTGATGAATATCGTCATAAGGAAGGGTATTCATTTTTATATACCTGTTGATGCCCATGAATTGTTTCATGATCGTATCAATCTCCGGGATCGTATGTCCGGGATTTTCATCGACAATCAGGTTGGAAGAAAATCCTGTTCCTAAACCGTCCGCCATGAAATTTCCACCCGTATGAATCAGATCTGTCGGCGCGACAGTGGTCTGATACATCGGAAGTCCTGTATAGCGTTCAATAGCGGAAGGAACGGTATCGTCTTTTGGTCTTGGACGATTGTAGATCCAGTCGATCAGCGCCAGCGAGTCCACATCGTTCGAATAAATATTCCATGGACCATAATCCCTGCACCAGATGGTATTGAAAGGAGCAAGGACATAATGCACATGTGTCAGCGGAATGCCGTTTAGTGTCAGATTATTTTTCACCGTCGCCGAATCGGTACAAACGATATACACTTCCGTTTCATCCACAGCATAGCGTACAATTTCTTTCAGGATCACAGGATAAGAAACCCAGGCGATGATCAAGGCGTCAATTTCTTCCCATTCGGCGGAAGCGCGTACCGGTCCGGTGGGAGCAGTGGTGATGCCATCTGTTCTGTATTGAGAAATCTGACGGAGATAATCCGGCATTTGTATTTTTTCGGAATCGCTGATTTTGTGAGCAGACGATTGAGGAAATACAAAGGCGGGAAGAATTCCCAACAAGAGGATGGCGAATATTTTTTTCATTTTCTGATGTAAGCGCTTAAGGTTTTATTTCAAAATCATCCGCGTCTTCAGCGAATGCGAATTGTTGGCGGAAATCAATCAATGGCTGAATATCAAGGCTGATGGTTTCTGTTTTTTCTTTTCCGGGTTCAAAATTGCTCATCACATTTCCTTTGAAATCGATGGCCATGGAATCTCCGGAATGCAACATTTCGTTTCCATCCGCACCGACACGATTGAGCCCGACAACATAGCTTTGATTTTCGATCGCGCGGGCGGGGAGAAGTGTTTTCCAGGCTTGTACTCTGCGTTCCGGCCAGTTGGCGACGTAGAGGAGGAGATCGTAATCAAAATCTTTTTTTCTGCGTGACCAAACAGGAAACCGGAGATCGTAGCAGATTAGCGGATAAATTTTCCACCCTTTCCAGACCATTATCCACTGGTGTTTTCCTTGTGTGTAAGTATTTTCTTCTCCTGCGAGACGGAATAAATGTCGTTTGTCGTAATGATTGAAAGAACCATCCGGTCGCATCCAGATGAGGCGGTTGTAATATTTTTTGTCTTCTTCAACGATAATGCTCCCTACAATCACAGCCTGTTTCTGAAAAGCCATTTTGCGCATCCACTGAACAGTCACACCATCCATCGCTTCCGCGTTAGCCGCTGCATTCATCGTGAAACCCGTACTGAACATTTCCGGCAACACGATCAGATCGGTGTTTTCTTCGATGTCCTGTATCTTTTGCGTGAACATCTCAATATTTTTCTCCGCTGATTCCCAGTGCAAGTTTGACTGAATCAGCGACACACGCAGAACAGGAGAAAATGTATTTGGCATCTTTCAAAAATAAAAATTCCCGGTGTTTTTATTAAGAAAAATCAGGAATCGTGAGTGTTAAAATGGAACTTGTACACAAGGTACTAAAAAGAGCATGAATATTATATCAGAGAATCAAACCAGGTAGAAAGTACACAATCAATTCTTGACAATTTAGATTCAGAATGAAATATTTTGAATTTTTTGAGTTGATCATTCTCTCCAATTCCAAATAAGCTGTTTCAAAAAATTACTCCCAATTGTGACAAATGGGAGTTTTCCGGTAACTGAAATATTAGTTTTAAACCTTCCTCAACCTCTCCGCGGCCATTTCCAAAGTCTCATTGGTTTTAGCAAAACAAAAGCGGAGGAGTTTGTTGTCGATGGGTTCGTGATAAAAAGAAGAAATCGGAATTGAAGCGACTTTGTATTGTTTGGTCAGACGAACCGCGAAATCGGTATCTTTTTCACGTGTGATATCGCTGTAGTCGAGCAATTGAAAATACGATCCGGTGGCAGGTTTGAATTTGAATTTTGAACCACTGAGCAATTTTAAAAAGTAATCACGTTTCTCCTGGTAGAATTTTGGCAGTTCCAGATAGTTTTTATTCTCCATGAAATCCGCCAGCGCGTATTGGATCGGAGTGTTACTGCTGAATACCACAAACTGATGCACTCTCCTGAACTCCATCATTAATTTTTCCGGAGCGAGACAATAACCCATTTTCCATCCTGTAGTATGATAAGTCTTACCGAAAGAAAACACCACAAAACTCCGTTCCGCCAGTTTCGGATAACGCATTACACTTTCGTGCTGAAGTCCGTCAAACAAAATATGTTCGTACACTTCATCGCTCACTACCGTAATTTCAGATTGAGAAGTGATTTTTTCCAGTTCTTTCATGTCCTTCTGTGTCCACACAGTTCCAGCCGGATTGTGCGGAGTATTGATCAGGATCATTTTCGTACGTTGGCTGATCACTTTTTTTACGGCATTCCAGTCGATCGTATAGTCAGGGAATTTCAAAGCCACATACACCGGAACACCACCTGCAAGTTCAATTGCGGGCACATAGCTGTCATAAGCCGGTTCAAGTACAACCACTTCATCACCTTCGCGAATCATGGCTGTAATCGCAGTGTAAATGGCCTGTGTGCCACCACTAGTAATGGTAATCTCGGTATCGGGATTGTATTTCGCTCCATACAATGCTTCCGATTTTTCAGCGATGCGTTCACGCAGCGGTAAAATCCCCTGCATCGGAGCATATTGGTTGAAGCCTTTTTTCATGTACTGATTCACGAGTGAAATCAGTTCTTCCGAAGCTTCAAAATTTGGAAAACCCTGTGAAAGGTTGATGGCCTTTTGCTCATTCGCAAGTGCCGACATCACCGTGAAAATTGTCGTTCCCGCTTTGGGTAATTTTGATTTGATGGGATTCGGATATGAAGGCATACAGGATAATCGCTTGAAAAAAAATAATCCGTTACAAGGTGTAAGATAATAAAAAACCCGCCATGGTGGCGGGTTTTGGAGTATTAATTTTTTCTAAAATTAATGTACCGGAGTTTACATCCAGCCGGGATTGTTACTGATCAATCCGGATTTGTAAAGCCAGATTACCAGGATAACCATGGCCAATAAAGCGATACCAAAAGCGATCGTGAGCTTTTTATACATGCTTGCTTCGCCTTGTAATTTCATCCGTTTGATCAGATTAAAAATCACATTCTCAGAACGGTGGAAGGCGCTTTCGCTTTTCACGATGTAATCGAAAGCTCCATATTTCATGGTGTTAACGGCAACTTCAATTTTATCCTGACCGCTAAACATCACCACTTCAACTTTCGGATGAGCGGCTTTGATTTCTTTCAAAATCTCAACACCATTCATGGCGTCTTTTCCTGCTTTATCGAAATTGTAGTCAAGGAATACAATCTGAGGATCCAGCGAAAAGTGCTTCAGGCTCTCTTCCCCGGAATTAAAAATATGTACCGAAAAGGTCGAATATTTGCTCAGGTAGTCCTGAAGCATCATCGCCTGGGTAGGGTCATCATCAACGATGAAAATGGTCTTTATATGCTGCATAGGCGGCGATTGGTTGCCCAAAAGTAGGAATATTTTTCTTTTAACAAATTAGTATGCAAATGTATGGATAACAGGCAGATGTGAAAAACCGCCGGAATTATGATCCCCGCATTTTGGCATTTTTTCACATCCAGCCTGAATTAATCAGGCAATGTCTTGTTTTAATTCTTCCATGGCTTGCTGACAAATCGTGCGGAATTCATTCAGCATATCCGGCAGTTTCTCAACATCCACATTGTTCCCGGCATTGTGCTCAATGCTCTTGATCAGATCTTCCCCGCGTTTGATTCCCATATAGGTAATCTGAGGTTTCAAAGCATGAGCCGTTCCCCGCAGCCCGGAATAGTTCTGTTCGCTCAACTGCCCACTCATCGTTTCCAGCTGGGTTGGACATAATTGCAAAAACATCCCGACATATTTCTTGATCTTGTCAGGATTCCCTCCCGTAAAGGTGCGGAGGAAAGTAAGGTCACTTTGACGATCCATATCTTTAGTTGTTAGTTGTTAGTTTTTAGTTGTTAGTGCTTGGTGCTTGGTGGTTAGTGCTTGGTGGTTAGTGGTTAGTGGTTAGTGGTTGTTGGTTGTTGGTGCTTAGTGCTTAGTGCATGGTGGTATTTTGTAATCTTGACTGATATCGAACAATAAACAAATTCAAAACCAACCTCGAACTTCACACCCACACCCACACCCACACCCACACCCACACTCACACTTCGAACTCGGAACTCGGAACCCGGAACCCGGAACCCGGAACCCGTAACCAATCATCCATTCTTCAGTCTCCACAACTTCCCCAACAAATCCTGAGGGTCGAACGGCTTCGCAATGTATTCATCCATTCCACTGGAAAAACAATTGTCGACTTCATCTTTGGTAACATTCGCGGTCATGGCCATAATTTTGGTCATGTGTTTTGGGGAGGGAAGGTCCTGACGGATTCTTCTGGTGGCCTCAAAGCCATCCATTTCCGGCATCTGAACGTCCATTAATACAATATCATAATCGGCGGCCTGAAGTTTTTCAAGAGCAATCTTGCCATTGTCGGCAACCTCTATGAATGGTTCAGGAATGAGGTCATTCAGTGTATCCACCGCGACAATCTGGTTGAAAGGATTGTCTTCAACCAACAGGATGCGAATACCACGAAGCTCCTCAGGGTTTACCTGGAAGACATCCTGTTTTCCGGCAGCCATTTCTTCCGGTGATGCAATGTGATAAGGTATCTTGAAGCTAAAGGTGGTTCCTTTTCCAAGTTCACTGCTTACATAGATGCTTCCTCCTTGTAATTCGATCAGCTGTTTTGAAATTGTAAGACCAAGTCCTGTTCCGCCGAATTTTCTGGTGGTGTCATTGCTGGCCTGTGAAAAGCTTTCGAAGATTTTATTCAGACCTTCTTCCGCGATGCCAATTCCGGTATCACGGATCGCGAATTCAAGGATGCTTTCTGATCCGCTTCTGCTCAGTTCTTTTACCGCAATAGTCACGGAACCTTTTTCGGTAAATTTAATCGCGTTACCTGCCAGATTAATAAGAATTTGATTCAACCTCACCGGATCACCCAAGAGAGCAGCTGGAACACCCGGATCTATCTGAAGCAGGAATTCAAGGCGCTTTTCGTCTGCTTTGAAAAGAAGAGTATGGTAAACAGTCTCCAACGATTCGGCAATGAGAAAAGGTGTTTTTTCAAATACCATTTTCCCTGCTTCAATCTTTGATAAATCAAGAATATCATTGATAATGACCAGAAGATTTTCAGAAGACTTCTTGATCACATTCAGATATTTCTTTTGCTGCTCATCCAGCTGGGTCTTCACCAGCAGGTTGGTCAGTCCGATCACCGAGTTCATCGGTGTGCGGATTTCATGACTCATATTCGCAAGAAACTGTTGTTTGAACTTTTCGCTCTGTTCCGCTTTTTGACGATCCAGTTCGGCGATTTCTTTTTCGAGAATTGTTTGCGCAAGTTTTTCCCGGGCTACTTGTCCCTGGCGGATCAGTCGGATTTCTGAAATGGTTTTGTTGATCGTAGTTTCCAGATCTGTGAAATCAATTGGCTTTGTGATGAAATCAAAAGCTCCACGGTTCATGGCCGTACGGATATTTTCCATATCCCCGTATGCACTTACTACCACTGCCTTGTGATGCGCGAATTGTTCCTTGATTTTTACAAGCAGCGTCAGTCCGTCCATCTCCGGCATGTTGATGTCGGTGAGGACCATATCGTAAGCATCCGCGTTCGCCGCGAGTTTTTTCAAGGCTTCTACACCATTGCCCGCAAACTCAAAAGCCAGTTCATTGCCACGGATCTTGTGACGGAAACGCTGACGAATCAGCAATTCCAGATCCGGTTCATCATCAACGACCAGAATTTTTGCAGGGCCTTCCACACTATTCATCGCTTAATCAAATTTTATTCTATAAAATGCCGCATCAGGGTGCGAGCTTGTAAATTTTTTCTTTCAGTAAGGTAAAATCAACAGGTTTGGTCACAAAGTCGTTCGCTCCGATAGCGACGGCATTGTCGAAATTGCTCTGGTCACCGTAAGCGGTCACCATCATCACCCGCAATGTCGGAAATTCTGTCCGGATTATACGCAACAACTCCAACCCGGTCATTCCCGGCATATTGATATCACTCAATACCAGCACCAGATCAAATGGATCGAGGGTTCTGAGGTATTGCAAAGCGTCTTCTCCACTGAACGCGAAGTGAATCCTCACTTCACCGCTTTTTACTTCTTTTCGGAAACGCTGGGAGAATAACATCTCCACATCCTGTTCGTCATCGACGACTAACATTTTTATCATGGCGCTTTATTTTCAGGAATTAACGGGTAATAAAACGGTAAACTCAGAATATTCACCGGGAACGGAATCAACTTTTATCTCACCTCCGTGCCCCTTCACAACAATATCATAACTGATCGATAGGCCCAAACCGGTTCCTTGTCCTGTTGGTTTGGTAGTAAAGAACGGATTGAAAATTTTATCACGAATTTCTTTTGCAATTCCTTTTCCATTATCGCGGATCGTAATAAAGATTTTATCTCCTTTCAATTCTGTTTTAATAGACACGGTCGGCTGATAATTCTTTTCCCCGGATTTCTTGCGCTCGTCAACAGCATAAAAGGCGTTGTTGAAGATATTCAGAATAACACGACTGATATCCTGCGGAATGATTTTGATCTGCGGAATTTTTGTGTCAAGCTGTTTGTCCATTCCACAATTGAATCCCGGATCATTGGCGCGCATCCCGTGATAAGCCAGTGAGAAGAACTCTTCCACGAGCTTGTTGATGTCGGTCGGTTGCTTTTCAACGGAAGAAGCCCGACTGTGTTGCAACATTCCTTTGACAATACTATCCGCCCTTTTACCGTGGAAAACAATTTTTTCCATGTTCTGTTTAAGGTCACCAACAATTTCCCTTTGCTCTGTTGCTGGCGCGGTTTCAAATTCGTCCAGCAATTCCACCGAAAGTTCCGAGAAATTATTGACAAAATTAAGCGGATTCTGAATTTCATGGGCGATCCCGGCAGTAAGCTGACCAAGAGAAGCCATTTTTTCCGACTGAATCAGTTGGGTCTGCGTCGACTTGAGGTGATCCATCGTTTTGGTAAGCTCGATATTTTTATCCTGCAATTCGGAAGTTCTCTGGTTGACTTTGTCTTCCAGCAGAACATTCTGTTTCACCAGTGTGTTCGTACGAATCCGGATGTAAACAAAAATGATCAGGGTGATCAACAAAGCACTTAAACCTGTAAACCACCATGTACGGTAGAATGGCGGTTTGATGGTAATTTCTATGGCGATTCCTTCATTGTTCCATACTCCATCGTTGTTGCAGGCTTTCACACGGAATGTATAATGCCCCGGATCGATATTGGTATATGTCGCATTGCGTTTGTTGTCGCGGTAGATCCAGTCTTTATCCAGACCTTCCATTTTAATATAATACCTGTTTTTGTCAGGAAGGATGTAATTCAGCGCCGCGAATTCAAAAGAGAAGAAATTCTGTTTGTAATTCAGCTCCAGCTTATGTTCGCTGGAAATAAGAGTATCCATTCGCGCGGGTTTTTCAAAAAGATAAAACCTTGTGATCACCACCGGCGGAATGGCTGTATTATCATGGATGCTGTCGGGATGAAAAGCGTTTAATCCATTGCTGCCGCCGAAAAACATCCATCCGCCTTTACCGGTACAACAAGCGTTTTCATTGAACTTGTTTTGAAGTCCGTCCTGCAGGTTGTAGCTGCGGGTGGAAGTTACATTGGCGCCGGATTCATTTCCGGGTAAAATTTTGCATACACCATTATTGGTACTGATCCAGAGATTACCCTGCGCATCAGACAAAATGCCATTCACGACATTATTTGGTAATCCATTGTTTTCGGTAAAATGTGTAAATGATTCTGAGGAGGGATCGAACAGATTGACACCTCCGCCGTAGGTCCCGATCCACAATTTCCCCGAAGCATCCTGAAAGATCGCGTGAATAAAATTGCTGCTGATCGTCTTTGGATCATTGGGATCATAATGATATGCTGTAAATTTTCCTGTGCTTTTGTCGAAACGATTTAAACCTCCGCCATAAGTACCAATCCACACCTGACCCTTATTGTCTTCGCAAATACTCAGCACAACATCCGCACTGAGCGATGCAGGATCAGCCGGAATATTCCGGTAGGTTTTAAATTTCTGTTGCACGGGATCAAAAGTATTCAGACCTCCTCCGTGTGTGCCTATCCAAAGTGTACCGGATTTGTCTTCCTTTATACAGCGGATATAATTATTGCTCAGCGAGGATTTGTCCATCGGGTTGTGTTTGTACTGCACAACTGCTCCGCTTTTCCGGTCATATTTAATAAGTCCGTCTGATGTTCCGATCCATAACATTCCCGTATGATCTTCATGGATCGCGAAAATATTATTGAAACGCAAAATCGGATTGCTGAGAGAAGGAAAACGCTCATTCACAAATCTCTCTTCATTCCTGTTGTATACATTTAAACCTCCGCCAAGTACTCCCACCCAGACATTTCCATCGTGATCTTCAGCGACTGCAAAATACTGTTGTTGTCTTCGCCGCCATTGCCATGACTTACCTGGTGTGTAACGAATTTACCGATGGTTCTGTTGAAGAAGCAAATACCATTGGAAGTTGTGAACCAAAGAGTGGAGGCATTGTCTTCAAAAATACTCCATACTTTATTGTTGGCGATGGATTCCAGATTGAGCGGATCGTATTTGTAATTGATGGTTTTTCCACTGGAACGATCCAGAGCATCCAGACCGCCGCCCAGTGTTCCAATCCAGAAAACACCTTCCTGATCCTCGTGGATACTGAACACGCTGTTGTTTGACAAGCCATTGTCAGTTGTGTAATGTGCAAATTGTCCGCTAGCCGGATTGAAAACATTCACTCCGCCATTCACCGTTCCTATCCAGAGATTGCCGCTGCGATCGGAAGCCAGCGTTGTGATTTCATTTTCGCTCAATGAATTCTTGTCGGAAGGATTGTTTTGATAACGGGTGCTCTTTTTTGTTTTTGTATCAAATGCATTTAATCCGTTCGAAGCGGTTCCGACCCACAAAGTTCCGGATTTGTCTACCAGTAAAGATGAGATAACACTGCTACTCAGTGTCGACACATTGGCTTTATTACTGAACAAAGCGGAGAAACTCCAGTTCGCTGTGTTCAAGGCATTCAGACCATTATTTGTTCCTACCCATACAACCCCGTCTTTGTCTTCGGCAATAGATGAAATAATATTACTGCTGATGGATGCCGGATCGTTTGGAATATTCTGAAAACGACGAAAAGAACCATTCTGTGGATTGTACAGATTCAAACCGTTATCTGTCCCGATAAAAAGATTTTTTTTGCTATCCTCAAAGATGACGTGCACACTGTTGTTCGAAAGTGTTTTGATGTCGGTGGGATCGAATTTGTAGATTTCAAATGAATACCCATCGTATTTGTTCAATCCATCATCTGTTCCAAACCATAAAAATCCCTGGCTGTCCTGATAACTGCAGAAAACAGTAGATTGAGAAAGTCCTTTGTCTACAGAAATTCTTCCGAAACGAAGTGAAGGACTCAGATTTGCCCCTGATGCCGCTCCCACGAAAGCACAGAGGAGTAATAGAAATAAAAAAGTTCTTTTCATATATCAATTCCCTCAGTGGGATTTTGAATTATTCTTCATTCAATTTACCGGAACCGCCGCAACGTCCACAGCTGATATTTCCTGCCGGTCGCACCACTTCGTTCACTGAGTAGGTCACGAAATTCCGCGGTCCTAATCCATTGCTGATATCCTTTGTAACCATTTTATTCTTCCGGATTTCAGCCTGCGCGATTTTACCTTTTCCATGACAGGCAGGGCAAATCGTTCCGCTGTTGTTCGTTACCGAAGTTGGTTTGCTCACCATGGCTACGGCATTGTTGTCTTTGGTTGCGCTGCCGGCTTTGGAGATGTCTTTTGTTTCCTGTTCCGTAATTGGTTTTACATCAATGACTTTTTCGACAGGTGTCGGTTGAACAGATGCAGTTGTTACAGGAGCACTTTCTGTGTTTGCAGGGACAGCATTCGCCGGAGTTGTATTTGTCGGGAGTGCTATTCACCGGAGGGTTATTCACCGGTGTTGGTTTGCTCACAGGAGTACCGCTCTGGGAAGCCGGTTCTGAAGCCGGCATTGAAATTCCGGAATGAGCGACAGGAAAGGCTGCGTTTGCTACCTGAATACCTTCACCTATGATTTCGCCTCTGTCATAGTGATATTGGGATGCAGTTCCATCCGCTTCAGTAAATGTACCGGTACCATGTGAAAGGTTGTTCTGGTAATCTCCGTCATAACGGTCTCCATTGGCATAGAAATAAGTACCACAGCCATTGTAGGCGCCATTTTCAAACTGACCGGTATACACATCTCCGTTCACATAATAGAATACTCCAAATCCATTTGGATTGTCTTTACTAAATTCTCCTTCGTAATAACTGCCGTCGTTCAGAGACAGAACACCCGTTCCCTGAAAATTCCCATTCACAAAATCACCTTCATATTTATTTCCATCCCGGTAATAATAAGCGCCTTTCCCGTTTTGTTTTCCCCTGCTGAAGGATCCTTCATAACGGTCTCCATTGGGATAATACCATTTTCCAATACCATCCATCCTGTCTCCGACAAAACCTCCTTCATAGCGGCTGCTGTCACTAAACCAGAATATGCCATTGCCGAATTTCTGGTTATTCATAAAAGCGCCGAGGTAACGGTTCCCGCTCTCATAGGTAAATGAACCTTCACCTTCCATTTTCCCATTGGCAAAATTACCGTCATAGACGTTGCCGTTTTGGTATTGGTAAACACCATGGCCATGCATTTTTCCATTCGCAAAATCGCCTTCATAGACATCACCATCCCGGTAATTCATCTTGCCCTTGCCCTGGTATTTTCCATTGACAAATGGTCCTGTATAGATGTTTCCTGCGCTGGTACGATAAATACCCTGGCCGTTCTGACAGTCTCCATTGATACAACCAACCTTCACTTTACTCTGAAGAGAAGTGTCGATCTGTGAAAATGCTCCTCCGCTGAACAGCAGGAACAGGATGACAAGAGATATATGAATACGATGGTGTTTCACGCAATGGGGCGGAATAATAGGGGAAAACCGTTTCAGGTAAGGATTACAATATTATCAAACTTCTGGTCAACGGACAAGAAATAAGGGGCTTTTTACAGAGGGAAATCATCAGAAATGTCCATTGGCAAAAGGCAATAAGTTAAACAGGCCTGAGCGAAAGGTAGATTCGGATTCTTTCCGGGAGAATATCCATTGTATAAGCGGTGCAAAAGGGAGGACATCAGGCGGTATTCACAGGACAAATTGTTAATTATTTTTTTCAACCGATCCGGGTATCAGGAGCATGTTTTTGCTCCGGTGAGTGGTTTTCCCCTTAAGAAAACTGACGAGTGTCGGAAACAAGCCATGGTGGCTTGTTTCCGGAGGTTACGAAATTTTATTTTCGGGAATCGGAAGCTTTGCAGATGCCCTATAATCGCCCATCCAGTAAGCCTTCGGGCCGGTTTTCCCTCTGAGAACTCACAGCGATTGTGGAAAACTTCTCTGAACACAGTAGTTTTCGGTCGAGATTACTTTGTTGATTTGCACTATAGAATTAACCCTAAACCATTTTAAACATGGCAACTAAAAAAGCGAAAAAGAAAGCTCCGGCTAAGGCTAAATCAAAAACAAAGTCTAAGTCAAAAGCAAAAACCGCTACAAAACCTAAAGCAAAAGCAGCTGCTAAGCCGAAGGCAAAAGTAAAGCGTAAACCAAATGCGGCATTCATGAAGCCGATGAACATCAGTGAAGTATTGCAGCCAATCGTTGGCAGCAAACCACTTCCTCGTACTGAAGTGACTAAACGCCTTTGGGATTACATTAAAAAGAACAAACTCCAGGATGCTAAAGAGCGCCGTAACATCAACGCCGATGACAACCTGAAGAAAGTCTTTGGTGGTAAAAAGACGGTATCAATGTTTGAAATGACCAAATTGGTTAACAAGCACCTGTCTTAATACCAGGATGAAAATAAAAAAAGCGGGACCGGTGGTTCCGCTTTTTTTTTGCCTTCTACCCGGGGAAATCAGGTTGTAACGGGAAGCGTAAGAATAAAACTGGTGCCTTTTCCTTCTTCACTCTCCACCTGGAATGTGCCGCCATGTCCCTTGGTAATAATATCAAAGCTTAGTGATAAACCCAGACCTGTTCCTTCGCCTGTTGGCTTTGTTGTAAAGAATGGCTGGAATATTTTCTCGAGCAGACTGGCAGGGATACCGGTACCGTTATCTTCGATACGAATCTCGGCTGAACCATTGCGGTAACGCGTAGCCAGTCTCACTACAGATTGAAACCCCGCCTCTCCTGATTTTTTTCTTTTGTTCACCGCGTAAAAAGCGTTGCTCAGCAAATTCAGAATCACCCTGCTGATGTCCTGTTGCACAATGGCCGTTGGCGGCAGATCAGGATCCGGTGAAAATTCAAGCTGGCATTGAAACAATGGATCTTTCGCGCGTACACCGTGAAAAGCAAGATGCAGATATTCTTCTGACAGCTTATTGAGGTCGGCGATCGTTTTCTCCGAGGAGCCGGAACGACTGTGAAGCATCATGTTTCTGACAATACTATCTGCACGTTTACCATGCTTGTGAATCTTGTTCACCGTATTGGCAAGGTTGCTCAGCAATACTTTTCTTTCCTCTTCGCTCTTTTCATCACTCAATTCACGAATAAGCTCAAGACAGAGTTCTGAGAAATTATTTACAAAGTTTAAAGGGTTCTGGATTTCATGAGCGATACCCGCGGTGAGATGTCCCAGTGAAGCCAGTTTTTCCTGTGTAACGAGTCGTTCCTGTGTGGAGGTCAGCTGTTGCAATAAATCGGTAAGTTCCCTGTTCTTCACCTGCAAATCATGGGTCTTTTCATCCACCAGTTTTTCCAGTTCCTTGTGACGGGAGCGAAGTTGGGCAATAAGCGTTGCGTTTTGATTGCGTAATCTGCTGGAAAGGACTTTCACTATGTCCTTCATGGTATCAGGATGATCCTTGACAACCTGGTAAAAATCTGTCTGGTGAATAATGCCTACAGTTGTCGGCAGGAGGGTGGTGACAGACATCGAACGAGGCTCCCAGTCGAGAATACTCATTTCTCCGAAAAGCATTCCTTCTCCCATTTCCGCGACATTGTGCTCTTCGTCGTGGATTTTTACTTTTCCTTCAATCACCAGGTACATGGAATTGCCGGGCTCTCCTTTCAGGATAATCAGTGAATCCTGCGCATAGGATGCGAGGATCATTTTCTTCGCCAGATCCTCCAATACAGCGGAAGGAACATGTTGGAAGATGTCGACTTGCTTGAGAAGCCGATAGCATTTTTCCAATGGAATATTCGGTTGATTCATATTTTCCTGTACCTAGAATGGATAAAGATACGATTCACATTTAAATTCGGAATATTTTTGGGGAATATTGAGAGTGGAAATTTTAAAAAAATGTTCGTTTTGTGAAGATGAATGACGAAGTTTTCGGAATAAATATTCTCTGTATTGATCAGGACGGTCTTTCTACAGGCAATACGATGGTAAAAGCCGCGCCGTTTCCTTCCTCGCTTTCAAATTTCATTTCTCCTCCGTGTGCTTTCACCAGGTCATAGCTGAGTGATAAACCCAGCCCGATACCTTCACCGGTTGGTTTTGTTGTGAAAAAGGGTTCGAAGATTTTATCCCTGATCGATAGAGGAATACCTACTCCGTTATCACGAACTGTCAGACTGATATATTTCGATAAATGCAGCGTCGAAAGGATTACCAGGGGTTTATACTCCATTCCTTTTAATTTGGATTCAGTAGCCCTCTTGTGCACTGAATAAAATGCATTGTTGTACAAATTGAGAAGTGCCCGGCTGATATCCTGTGAAACCATCGGAACCTGAGGCAGGTTTTGATCCAGATCTGTTTCCAGAGCACAGGAGAAACCGGGATCCTTTGCCCGCATCCCGTGAAAAGCAAGATTGAGATATTCTTCAGCCAGTTTATTGAGGTCACCGGCCTGCTTTTCTCCGGCAGCGGCCCGACTGTGTTGCAGCATGTTTTTGACAATGCCATCCGCACGTTTGCCATGCTGGACAACTTTTGACAGATTGAGTTGTAAATCTCCCAGGATCATTTCACGTTCTTCCGTAGTCTTGGCTTCCGCCATTTCTTGCAGTAACTCCATAGAGGATTCGGAAAAATTATTGACGAAGTTCAGCGGGTTCTGAATTTCATGGGCAATACCGGCTGTCATTTGTCCGAGTGAGGCCATTTTCTCAGCATGTACCAGCTGATCCTGAGCGTTCTTTAGTTTTCGGTGAGCATCGGTGAGTTCGGAATAGGCTTTGTCCAGTGCTTCATGCGATTTTTTCTTTTCCTGGTACCGGTACAATAGAAAGCCAAGAATAAATAAAACCAGGACTGTAGAGATGCTGAACAAATAAATCAACTGCTTTTGTCGTGCTTCCTTTTGAAGCAAAGCGGCGTTTTGTAAAGCCTGCTCTTTTTCAAGTTGCTGGATTTTATCTTCCCGTTCATGATCCGCCACTTCATCATCCAGCTTTTCCTGGTTCATGCGGGCAAGGGCTTCTTCGGTTTTCAGTCGTTCCAGTTCGGCTTCCGTGAGCTTTTGATTGTACTCCAGAGATTTCGCGTTCGAAGGATCGTTGTACAAATCCGGATCACGGTTCACAAGATCCCTTACATACGCTTTTTCTTCCAGCTCATTGGTAAAAGAATCCGGACTCAGCACCCGGCTGTTGATGAGGTGTTCAATGCTGTCTCTGAAAATTTTGTATTGGGATGAATAAAAATTTGCCCTCGAAGAATCGGATTTAACCCGGTGTGTCGCGAAAAGTTTCAGATATGTATCACGAATCATTCTTAAAGAAGGAAGTTTCCTGTCTTCCTTCGCGCTGCGTTGAAAATAATCCAGCGCTTCATCAAATTTGCCTGTTTTATAACTCACGATCCCCATGTTACGGAGGATGACTGCAACTTCTTTCCTGTTTTTTTGTTTTTGATAATAGGCAAGCGCATCACGCAAATATGGAAGTGCATCTGTATCCTTTCCTGCATGCAACAGCTCCTCAGCGATTTTATTATTAAGTTCTGCCTGCTTTGCAAGGTTGTTATCCCCGGAAGCGGTAGAATAAGCTTTCCTGTAATATTCCAATGCTGCAGTATGATCTTTCTGTGCCTCACTGATACGTGCAAGATTTCCATATTCAGCAATCACACCTTTGGTGCTGCCACTGGTCTCAAAACTTTTGAGCCCTCTTTGGAACTGGTTGGAAGCTTCCTTGTAGTTTTTTTGTTTTTCATACAGCAAACCGAGTGCGGTACTTGCCGCGGCTTCCCCTCGTGGCATATTCAGCTGAGAAAAGGTAGCCTGACTTTGAATAAAAAAATGAATGGCTGAATCTGTCTGGCCTGCTTCAGCCAGTTGTGTGCCAAGGCGTCCTGAAATAAACGCGACAGCCTTACGGTTGTTTCTTCGTTCAGCCTGTTTTAATAAATCCAGATCAGAACGATCGGAGGAGAGAAAACGAAGTGCACGAAATTTTTGTTTTTGCAAGATTCCTTCAGGCAAACCGGCAGTGTCGGTAAAAAACGAGAAGGGATCTTCGCCGGCATTCTGTTTTGGCAGCTGTCCGGATGAAAGCACTGGCAAACACAAAGCAAGCAGGAACAAGTAAGGAATTACCCGTGAGAACATGAAATCTTTCGTTACGGCAAACATAACCAATTTAAGGGAACGCAACATTGTCTCAGAGAGCAAAAAGAGTCTGCTTTGCTACGCTATTTATTTTGCAGGGAATGAATCTGTATAATGTTTCAGACTGGTACGAATGATCTCAAGTGCCAGGTCTTTGTCCTGAAATTCATCCACAACCACAGTCTTTTTTTCAAGCTTTTTATATTCTTCAAAGAATTGCCGAAGCTCCTGAACAAAATGATCGGGCAGTTCCCGAACGGACTCAATGTAATTCACACTCACATCGTTCGCCGCGACAGCAATGATTTTATCATCACCCTCACCGCTGTCGACCATGCGCATGACACCGATAACTTTTGCCTTGACCAGACAAAGCGGAACAAAATCGATTTGTGACAAGACTAAAATATCGAGAGGATCATGATCATCGCCATAAGAACGAGGAATGAATCCATAATTCGCCGGATAATAAAAAGCCGAATACAATACCCTGTCGAGTTTCAGCAAACCGCTTTCTTTATCCAGTTCATATTTCGCTCTCGATCCTTTCGGAATCTCAATGATTGCATTTACAATTTCCGGAATTTCCTTACCGGGGGAGACGTCGTGCCAGGGATTCATTTTTTTAGTGCTTAGTGGTTAGTGCTTAGTGGTTGGTTACTTGTAAATGCCGTCATTCGTCCCTCGTCCCTCGTCCCTCGTCCCTCGTCCCTCGTCCCCCGTCCCTCTAATTCAAACGTAACAATTTTTTAACATACGCAGGAACTGCTTTCAAAATATATATCGTATTATTGCGATTAAATAAATATCCATGAATAAAAGTCGTGTTTTGTTTGTTTGCATTCACAATAGTGCGCGAAGTCAGATGGCGGAGGCGTATTTGAGAAAATTTGCCGGAGATCGTTATGAGGTCGAGAGTGCCGGACTGGAAGCCGGACAATTGAATCCGGTGGCGATACAGGTGATGGAAGAGGAGGGAATTGATATGTCGGCACATTATGCAAAAACTACCGCGGAAATGCTGAAGCAAGGCAAGACCTATAATTTTGTCATTACAGTTTGTGATCCCAAGGCAGCCGAGAGTTGTCCGATTTTTCCTGGTGTTACAAAACGTCTGCACTGGTCTTTTCCCGATCCATCCGCATTCAAAGGAACGCCCGAAGACAAATTAAATTTTACCCGCGAAATACGGGAACAGATAAGGGAGGCGGTTTCTAATTTCATCTCTAATCCGGGCGGGACTTTTTGAATTTTTCTCGTTAATGGATTTTTGGTATAAGGTATTAAGTATAAAGTATAAGGTACCAAGTACCAGGTAAAATTTATTTTCACAAAAAAACCTCAAACCAAAAACCTACTTCATTCCCCATTTCCTTTTCAACCAGAACGCCACATTCACCAAAGCAATCAGAGCAGGGACTTCTACGAGTGGGCCGATCACGCCGGCGAAGGCTTGTCCGCTGTTGATTCCGAAAACACCAATCGACACTGCGATCGCCAGTTCGAAATTGTTTCCGGCAGCGGTGAAAGAAAGGGCTGTGGTTTGTGAGTAATCCGCACCGAGTGATTTACCGGCAAGAAAAGTCACCAGAAACATAATCAGGAAATAGATCACCAGCGGAATTGCGATGCGTACGACATCCAATGGAATCTGTACAATCATTTCTCCTTTCAGACTGAACATCGCGACAATTGTAAACAAAAGAGCGATGAGCGTAAGCGGACTGATCCTTGGAATAAATTTCTTCGTGTACCATTCATCTCCTTTCGCTTTTCTTAGGAAATACCTTGTCAGAAATCCGGCGATAAATGGTATGCCGAGATAGATAAATACACTCTCTGCAATCTGTGAGATGTGAACATCCACATCCATTCCGCGAATGCCAAAGTAGGGTGGAAGCACTGTGATAAAGAGCCAGGCAAAGACACTGTAAAACAAAACCTGAAAGATGCTGTTGAATGCCACCAGACCCGCGGCATATTCCCTGTTGCCTTCTGCCAGCTCGTTCCAGACAATCACCATCGCGATGCAACGGGCAAGTCCGATCATGATCAGTCCGGTCATGTAAGCCGGATGATCACGCAAAAACACAATAGCAAGAACGAACATCAAAACCGGACCAACAATCCAATTCATCAGCAGCGATAAACCGAGAATTTTTTTATTTTGAAATACCAGATGCAATTCTTCAAAACGAACTTTAGCGAGCGGAGGATACATCATTAATATCAATCCCGCTGCAATCGGAATATTGGTTGTCCCACTCTGAAAGGACTGAATAAATCCGGGTGCAGACGGGATAAAATATCCTATCGCCACACCCAAAGCCATCGCCGCAAAAATCCAAAATGTCAGATAACGATCCAGAAACCCCAGATGTTTCCTCTCCTTTACAGGTTCACATTCGTTCGAAAGCATGTAATTTTTATTTATCGCAATATTACGATAAGTTTTTCAATTCTATTTCATTTAATAACCTGGTACTTGGTACTTAATACCTGATACCAGGTATTAGGTACCAGGTACCAGGTATTAGGTTTGATTTTTTTCATTCCAATCCCATATCTTTTCTTGGCCATTTTTTGACTTTTCGAATTTTATTTTTTTTTAAATCTTAAATCTTAAATCTTAAATCTTAAATCTTAAATCATAAATCAAAACCCGGAACCCGGAACCCGGAACCCGGAACCCGGAACCCGGAACCAAAAAAAGCCCTATCTTTACCCCATGTTATCGCAAAACATTCGCAGAATAGCCTTTTTGGTCTTCCTGCTCGCAACTTGCCTGTTTTCAGCAGGAAAGGTGTCGGGGAAGGATGTGCGTGCTGTTTCCGGTACGGAGATGCTGATGCCGGTGGCTTCGGAAATCGCTTCAGCTGGTCAGCCTGCGGTTGAAACTGCAACTTTATCAATTGGCGTAAGCGTTTCTTCTCCGTCTGTGTCTAAACTGCGATCCGGACTTCTTGACGTCGTTTCACAGGCTTTAGCTGTTTCATTTATTACTGAATCCGTTTTTTATTCCATTGGAACTCCTGTTCAAACAAAACAAGGACTCTTTCTGATTCACCGACAGCTCCTGATCTGAGCCGTTAATCCCATTTTTTTATCATCAATACACTTCATGTCTGTTCAGACATTGAATTAGTATTGGATCATTTTGCCATTGGTCTGGTAAAATGAAGTGAAGAGTGAAGAGTGAATGGTGAAGAGTGTTTGGTTATATAATTCAACACACATCACTCTAAATACTGCAAACTGCAAACTGCATACTGCATACTGCATACTGCACACTACACACTACACACTACACACTACACACTACACACCTCACCCTTCACTATTCACTATTCACTATTCACTATTTACTCCTCATGGAAACCAACAACAACGAAACCAACAACAACGAAACCAACAGCAAACAACAACATGGTCTATTATTCCCGGTGCTATTTGTAGCCGGAGTGATTGTTCTGTTGGTATTACTCAAATCTATTTTGTGATGTGTTGGGTTGTGCTCCGGTTTGTTTAGGGTTAAGGGAGTGCAACCCGACCTTCCTTATTTGTCTGTTTTTAGTATTCACTGAAAATTGGCTTTGAAAGACCTACATTAGATTTGGTATTTCTCCCTCTTTGCATTCTTAAAAGATGTCTGGAGGGTAATGTTTCATTATTTAAAACCCCCTGACTATGTCATTATACATACTAATTCAGAATTCTCTTGATGAATTCAAACATGTTGCATTTCCCAAAAAAAAGGGAAATGCTAAAACACGCAGAGGTCCGGGAAGATTTTCTTCTATGTTCCTCCTCTCACTCGGAATTCTTTCCGCCTGTCTGGGCCTGAAAGGATTTCTTCTTCCCAATCATTTCATTGATGGTGGAGTTACCGGAATTTCAATGTTGATTAGTTTTCTGTCCGGAATTCCATTGCCTTTGTTGATCGTCCTGATCAATATCCCGTTTGTAATCCTCGGTTACCGGCAAATCGGATTTGTCTTCGCGCTCAAAACCACACTCGCTGTACTTGGCCTGGGTTTCTCGCTTTGGTTAATCGAATTCCCGGATATCACTCATGATAAATTGCTCGTCGCTGTCTTCGGTGGTTTTTTCCTCGGAGCCGGAATCGGTCTGGCTATCCGTGGCGGAGGTGTACTCGATGGTACCGAAGTCCTCGCGCTTGCCATCAGCCGTAAAGCGGGAATGTCCGTTGGTGATATTATCCTGCTGTTTAATATCCTCATCTTTTCCGCAGCAGCTTACCTGCTCGATTTTGAAAGAGCAATGTATTCTACACTCACCTATCTCTCAGCTTCCAAAACCATCGACTTTGTTATCCACGGTCTGGAAGAATATACCGGTGTAACAATTGTGTCTGATCGTTCCGAAGAAATTCGTCGCATCATCATTTATCAAATGGGCGGAGGTGTAACATTATTAAAAGGGAAAAGAGGTTATGGAAGTCATGGCGACAAAAACCACGACATGGATGTGATTTACACGGTCATCACCCGTTTGGAAATCAACAAGCTGAAAGGACTCGTAGAACTCATCGATCCGCAGGCCTTTATGGTGATGCACAGCATCAACGATACAAAGGGCGGTATGATCCGAAAAAATCCTTTGCACCGCTTAAACAAAGCCTGATTTCCTCAGGCGATTATGTGAATCGTTCAATGCCTTTTGTAAACTATCCTGTATCAGGTGATTACATTCTATTTTGAAAATTTCAAGGATTGAACAATAACATTGTCTTATTGATAAACGATCGGGCAAGCACCATTCTTAATATTCAGAAAATACTACTTTTACCCGACCTATCCTATGTTCGAAGCAGCTGCAAGAATCATTCTTCGTTATCGCACAATCACTCTGATCACCTTGCTGACCCTCACGGTGGTGATGGGATTTTTAGCGACCAAGGTCCAGCTGAGCTATGAGTCTGCAAAGATTCTTCCTGTTACAGATTCAACCTATGCGCAATACCTGAAATTCAAAGAGAAATTCGGAGAAGATGGTACCGTAATGGTCATCGGTTTTAAAAGCGATAAAATCTGGGAACAAAAAACTTTTGCAGGTTGGTTTGAGCTCACCAATAAAATCAAAGCGATTGAAGGAATCCAGGAAGTTGTTTCCATCGCACGCGCTTTTAAGGTGGAGAGAAATGATAGTCTGCACAAACTCGATTTTCTTCCCCTGATCAAAACCCGTCCGGAAACACAAAATGAAGTGGACAGCCTCCGGGATGAATTGATGAAATTACCGTTTTACGAAGGATTGCTTTTTAATCCGGAGTCCAAAGCAACGGTGATGGCCATCACCTTCGATCAGAAAAAGCTGAACACCAAGAGTCGTATCGATATTGTTCATCAGGTGAAAGGATTGGCGGATGAATTTGCCGCCGACAATTCCATCGATCTCCATTTTTCCGGACTGCCTTATATACGCACTGCGGTTTCGGAGAAAATTCTTGGTGAAATGAAAATGTTTGTCGCCCTGGCTTTGTTTATCACGGCGCTCATTCTGCTAATTTTCTTCCGGAGCTTTTACGCGGTTCTTTTCCCGATGATCGTGGTTGTGTTCGGTGTGATCTGGTCTTTTGGAACACTGGTTTTATTCGGATACAAAATTACCATCCTCACCAGCCTCATTCCGCCTCTGATAATTGTCATCGGAATCCCGAACTGTATTTTGCTGCTGAACAAATACCAGCAGGAATACGCGAAACACGGGAACAAAATAAAAGCGCTCGCGCGATCCATTTACAGGATCGGTGTGAGCACCTTCTTCGCGAACGTAACCACGTCTCTGGGATTTCTTGTGTTCGCGTTCACGCACAGTGACGTGCTGATTGAATTTGGTCTCATCACGTCACTCAATGTGATGCTGACCTTTCTGATCTCACTTATTTTTATTCCGATTGTATTTAGTTTTCTTCCCCCGCCTTCCGCAAAGCAGGTCAAGCATCTCGACAGAAAAGCGCTCAATCGTTTTCTTGCCCGGATCGACCGTTGGGTACACCGTTACCGTCCGAGGATTTACACGATTGTCATCGTACTGGTACTCATCAGTACTTATGGCATGACGAAAATTACAACCGTAGGTTTTGTGGTGGATGATTTGCCGAAGAAGGATGTCATCTATACGGATCTTAAATTTTTCGAAACACATTTTCGCGGAGTGCTTCCGTTTGAAGTGGCAATAGATACACGTAAACCCGGAGGAGCGCTGGAGCTTTCTACTTTGTATAAAATCAACCGCCTGCAGAAAGTAATGGCGAATTACAAAGAGTTCTCCGAGCCGGTGTCTGTCGCTGAAGGAATTAAATTTTCTTATCAGGGACTGAACGACAACGATCCCAAACGCTACATTATTCCGAATGTGGAGGAACTTGGCCGACTCAAAGGTTACGCCGGTGGCGCGAAAGAAAACCAAAGGATGTTCCGTTCCATCATCGACAGTACCAAACAAATTACGCGGATCAGTTTCCAGGTGGCCGATATTGGTTCGATAAAAATGAAAGCGCTGCTGGCGGAAATCAAGCCAAGAGTCGATAGTATTTTCCCTGAAGAAAAGTACGATGTCAAACTTACAGGCAATTCAATTATTTTTCTGAAGAACAACGATTATCTTTTGTTGAATCTGAAAGAAAGTATTTTTCTCGCCATTGTGCTCATTGGTACAGTGATGTTTTTTATGTTCATGTCGGTACGAATGGTTGTGATCGCGTTGATACCAAGCATGACGCCATTGCTGATCACCGCGGCCATGATGGGATTTTTCAGCATTCCATTAAAGCCTTCCACAATCCTCATTTTCTCCATTGCATTTGGTATCGCGAGTGACGGAACCATGTATTTCCTCACCAAGTACCGACAGGAGATGCGCAAACACGGCGGTAGTATTTCCCGTACAGTTTCAACAGCCATTCGTGAAACCGGTGTGAGTATGATCTATACCGCTGTCATTCTCTTTTCCGGATTTTTCATCTTCACCGCTTCCAGCTTCGGTGGCACTTCCGCTTTGGGAATGCTCATCTCCGTTACGCTGTTGATCGCCATGCTGAGCAACCTGATCTTCCTTCCCTGCTTATTACTCTCTCTCGAAAAACGCATCATCACCAAAGCCTTCCTCAGCGAACCACTCATCCAGGTTTTCGATGAAGAAGAAGACGTTGAACTCGGAGATTTGAAGGTGCAAAGAGAGGAGAGTTGATGGTTGATGATTTTTGATTGCTGATTTTAGATTGTTGATTGTAGATTGATTGCGAAAAAATCAAACAACCAACTACCAACCACTAAGCACCAACCACTAAGCACTAAGCACTAACCACTAAGCACTAACCACCAACCAAATGAAAGGCATCATCCTCGCCGGCGGATCCGGCACACGACTTCACCCGCTTACACTGGCCATGAGCAAGCAAATGATGCCGGTGTATGATAAGCCCATGATTTATTATCCGCTTTCGGTTTTGATGGCGGCGGGAATCAACGAGATCCTGATTATCTCCACACCACTCGATCTTCCGAATTTCAAACGATTGCTGGGCGATGGTTCGGCGATTGGTTGCAAATTCTCCTATGCGGAACAGGCGGTACCCAATGGTCTCGCGCAGGCTTTTGTGATCGGAGAATCGTTTATCGGAAAAGATAAAGTGGCGCTCATTCTGGGCGATAATATTTTTTTACGGAACTGGATTGCAGCAATTGTTGCAAAGTATCAACGACCCTTCCGGTGGTGTGGTTTTCGCTTACCATGTCAGTGATCCGGAGCGTTACGGTGTTGTTGAATTTGATCAGAACAACATTGCTATTTCCATCGAAGAAAAACCATCGAAACCAAAATCGAATTACGCTGTACCCGGTTTGTATTTCTACGATAACTCAGTAGTACAAATCGCGAAAAATCTCAAACCCAGCGCGCGTGGTGAATACGAAATTACGGATGTCAACAAAGCGTATCTCGAACAGGGAAAATTAAAAGTAGGTATCCTCGACAAAGGCACAGCCTGGCTTGATACAGGTACAATAGCTTCATTGATGCAGGCCGGACAATTTGTGCAGGTCATCGAAGAACGACAAGGATTAAAAATCGGTTGTATCGAAGAAGTCGCATACAACATGAAATACATCAACAAAGATCAGCTCCGCAAAATTGCTGAACCACTTGTGAAAAGCGGTTACGGAAAATATCTTCTCGCTCTTATCGAAAACTCCTAAAACCTCTGCGCTCTTTGCCCCGATGGGGTGAAATTTTCCTCGCAAAGACGCATTTATATTTCCTCCAGTGCAATACCTTCATCTTTGTTTGTGTTGCATTTATTTTTTCTATGAATTTATTATTTAAAATTTATTTCAATTTTATGTTGAAATAAATCTGATTTATGCATCTCGCCGGAGCATTAGATTGCCTTTAGATCCATATTGTGATCCGGTACAAAAAAGATTTATGTTAAAGTTCTTGTTTTCCAAAGATTGGTTTGTTTACTTTAATTATTAGTTTTTGCTTCAGGAGCTTTTTTCTGTTTTTATTTGAAGTGCATTTATTATTAATTTCATGTTTGCTATGAGAAACTTTTTTCATTATCCAAGATTGGGAATTCGTAATACTTGTCCTGAAATAAAGTTTCATATTCGAATTTAAATTCCAATAGTTTTAATAAGAGTTTTGACTCTAATTTTAAGAAAAATTTGTTGCAAGGGACACAATTAAATCACTCAATTGAGTTCCTGCAGGATTTGTGATGGATCAACCCGAAACAGTTTCTCGGTGTTATGACACAATGGTGAAATTAAATCATTTTTTTAGCGTAGAAGACAATATCGCGACTTCAGCTCATACTATATATGTTTTTGATAGACTCAAAACCTACAAGGTAGCTCATTATAAAAACATAGTACGCAATTAATTTAATAAATTAATAAAAATAATAGAATGAAAAAATATTTGCTTGGCTTTATATTATTGTCAAACTCCTATCTGACTGCCCAAATTACTTTTGAGCATAGTTATCCATTTGCGCAATCAGTTTGTCAAGATAGACTAGCCTTGAATGACATCGGTGGCGGGGATTATAAATATATTTATACATGTTATTCCTCAAATGAATTGAGAATATTCAATCTCGATCATTCGGTTTATTTTGTTGTAAACGTACCTGTAGCCCTTATAAATGAAGGGGAGTATACAATTGGATATGTGACTAGATCCTTATTTGATTGTGATTCAAGTCAGTTTGAATACGCAATTATGCCTGGAAACCCGAGAAAGAACTTTTATGTGTTTCGTCAAGATGGAACACTTCTATTTGAAAGAGATAGTTCAATTGCTCCATACACTTTAGGTGCTTATAGTGGATCATATGATTTAAGACCAATCGTTAATACACCATCGGGGACTAAATTGTTTCTTGCAAAAGTAGATTCTAATGGATCAATCCCAACGGTAGATGTGTATTCTTTATGTGGCACTCTGCCAGAAATGATTAAGGATGTTAAATCAAATGAAACTTTTGTAGAAGTATTTCCTATTCCGGCTTCCAGTCTTGTTCACTTTAAATTTAATCTGCCAAGCAATTATGAAACCTATGAATTAATTATTTGCGGTGCATTTAATAATGTAATCTCCTCGGTTATCATTCACACGATTGAAGGGGTCGATATCAATACAGCTGAATATGCGTCTGGGTTGTATTATTACTCACTTCGAAAGAATAATAAAATATTAAATTCTGGGAAATTTATTATTTCAAGATAGCTTATAAAAAACAAATTATTATGAAAAAGCAAACATTTTTTGGATCAATGGTTCTTGTTTTTATTTTTTGTCTGTTTGGCCAAGTAGCTAGCAGTCAAGTTTCTACTCCTTCGAATATAATAGTCACAGGACAATACGTTGGTAGTAGCAATGGGGTTGATGTTGAGTTTAAGGCGGCAAATATTAGGCAAGCAATTATTTTACAAAGTACTGGTTTTTTTTGGAATCGGTTCAGGCTATAGTCCTTATTTCAGATTGGATGTCGATGCAGGCGATATTAATTTAAACTCATTTACAAGTGCTTTTAGAATAGGCGACGGATCAACGGGGAACAGTTTCCCGGTGTTGTGGCATAATGGTCAAATTAAATCCATTTTTGTAGGAGTAGGTGCCGGGAATTCGACTTCAACCGCTACATCAAATACTTTAATCGGTTATCAAACCGGTCAGCCTCTGACAACTGGAGATAGTAATTTAGTAATTGGATCAGGTGCCGGTTCATCAATGATAACAGCAAGTAAAAATGTTTTCATGGGTTATCAAGCTGGCTATAGCACATTGAGTTCAAACAATCATTGGGACGGTTCAGCTACAGAAAGTCCGGGTAATGTGGCAGTGGGATTTCAAGCATTATATAATAATACAGAGCAAGTCACATCCACTGCTGTTGGTTACAAAGCCCTGTATTCTTATAATCGCACCCTTGCCGCAAATCCCGATGAGGAGCCTGCAACTAACACTGCCTGTGGATTCCTCGCTCTTTATAGTACACAGGCCTATGGTGGTTGCGCTTTTGGATACGAAGCCGGAAGAGATAATGTTGAAGGATGTTCTTTAATAGCCATTGGCGAAGAAGCAGCCAGGTCAAATACTCAGGGTAATGATAACATCGCAATTGGAGAGGCCGCATTACATAGTAACACACAATTAAGTGGAAATACTGCTGTTGGAGTATCTGCATTGGATGTTCAATCGTATGCTCCTGGCGTGCAATGCTTACCGGATCCAAATGGAAGACCCACCTACGGATGTGTATTTAGTTATAATGTTGCAGTCGGAATAGATGCTCTAAGAAGTACAAATCCAACCGCAGTGAATGGTTTCATTCCAACAAACGGAGCATTCAATACTGCTCTTGGAAGTTTGGCTGGGTTGACTAATCTTCAGGGTGACAGTCTCACTCTATTGGGCTATGCAGCGGATGTTTACTCTACAAGTACGAGTTTACGAAATTCATCAGCAATTGGTGCTGGTGCTATTGTCAGGCATAACAATACTATGATCCTTGGAAATAATTTGATAAATGTCGGGATTGGGCTTTCTTCAAATTCAATTGCACCGAGATACAAACTTGAAATATCTTCTGGAATAAACGGAAGAAGTGGTTTTGGATTCAGAAATTTAACTTCTGGGTCTGCAATCGGGATTTCATCTTATGGCAAAGTTTTAACTGTGGATGGAAATGGCGAAGTGATGCTCACTGATCAAGGTTCAGGTTATGGAGCATGTTCAAATCCTACAGTTTTATCGAATAATCTAGGAATGAAATTGCAACACAATAATATTTATTACGATGGCCAGGGATACAACACTGCAGGAGTAATGATTGATGCAATTGGCCTGGGATATTCTTGTGGTGCTTCTTTACCAGGAAAATTAAGCGTTGACGAAACAAATCCATCGAATGTACGAGATGCGAGTATTGCCGGGGCTTTTCATAATGGTGATAATTCTGCCGGAGTAGGTTCTAGTACTACAAAAACAGGTGTGTATGTAAATGTTGATGGTGTATTAAATGGAATAGATTATGGATTGTTGAATTTAGCAGGTGATTTTATTGCCGACAACTGTACCGATGTCAATTCTGCAGTAAGAGGTGTTGCAGGGGCAAATACTGGAAATTCCAAGGTCGATATTGGAGGTGATTTCACAGGTACGAATGGCGAAAATTTTAGTTATGGGGTTGCTGCTACTGCTAATGGAAATGGTATAAGTAATTCTACTTTTGGGGTTTATGCAAAAGGCGTAAAAGGCAATAAAGATAACATTGGAGTTTATGCCTATTCAGATGGATATGGTTCAGGTTCAAACTATGGCATTTATGCATCTGCACCGATTGGAACTTGTACATCAGGTGGTTGTTCAGATGCAGCCGGATACTTTAACGGCGATGTATTTGGTATAAATGCGTACATCGCATCAGATAGGAATCTGAAGGATAATATCCGTTCAATTCAAAATTCAATGTCAATAATCAGCCAACTACAACCAAAATCCTATGTTTTTAAAACAGCGCAATTCCCTTCATTGAGTTTGCCTTCTGGCGATCAGGATGGATTAATTGCACAGGATGTTGAACAGGTGCTGCCGGGATTGGTTAAAGAATTTTCACAACCTGTTAGTGACAGTTTGGGCAATCCAGATCCAAATGGAATACCTGTGAATTTTAAAGCAGTTAATTACATAGCATTAATACCTTACCTGATAGGTGGAATGAAAGAGCAACAGCAAAAAATAGATTCATTAACACTGGTTTTAACAAGTCTTGTTTCAAGGGTAGATAATTGCTGCAGTACTTCAATGTCCCGTAGTTCCGAAAACAATGGAAATAATACCAAATCAAATATTGCTGTAACTCTTTCTAATAATGATCAGATTATTCTTAACCAGAACGATCCAAACCCATTCGCCGAACATACTCTGATTACTTTTCACATACCTGAAAATGTAAAATCTGCAATAATTGTGTTTACTGATAATACTGGAAGAATCTTGCGGAAAGTACCTATTGAACACACAGGTGACGGTCAGCTTGATGTATTCTCGTCTACCTTAAGCAATGGAGTATATTCATACACATTAATTGCAGACGAAACGGTAATTGACAGTAAAAAAATGGTCGTCAGCAAATAAGGATAAAATTGAATAGTGGGCGAAGATTTATCCAGCTGTGCCGTATTTTCTAACAAGTATTGATTTATAAATTACGCGCTTCGACGGATATTCATCCGTTGTCATTTTACTGTGTGATTTTAATCCACTTTAAATACCTCAACGTGTCTGCAAAGGTCGATGTTAATTTAAGAAAATTATTTCTGACCCATTGATCAACTCATACACTTGCAGGTAAACCGGAAGAATTTTTGATTTTAGATTGTAGATTTTAGATTGTAGATTTTTACTAATAACGAATAACCAATTTGTCGCTAAATCACTCAGCAATCTAACCCCGGTCATAGCGAGGAACGAGCGGAGAACGGGCAGGGCGGAGGTGAAAAGTCAGATGGGTTCGTTCCAAAACCTTCTCTGCGACTTTGCGAGAAATTTTTCTCCCCATCGGGGCAAAGGGCGCAAAGATTTAAGGTGCTAAGACTTAATCTAGTAGCTTCCTTTCCAATGAATGATAAGATGAAGTCAAGCTTCCGGGATTTAAAACACTGAAAACAAGCAAAATACCTCTTTTCGCCCTGTTTCGGCATTTCTTAACCTTCATTTCGTGTACAATTAATATTCATTCACCACCACTTGAATGCTGTTCATGTAAATCCTAAATTGCGACATAATTATATTTCAATCTTTGAGGCTGCAATCTTTTGTTTAACCAAAAAACGGGATTATGACACGAAAAATACTCATTACAGGTGGTGCCGGTTTTATTGGAAGCAGCCTCGCTGAACGCCTGGCGCGTGACCCTGACAATTTTGTCGTAATCGTCGATAACCTGCTCACAGGTTCGCACGCGAAAGTGCCTAAGTCCATTCACCAGAATGTGAAATTTATCAAAGCCGATGTCAATGATCTCAAAGACATCAGCAGCATTTTCCTGTCCTGGCGCTTTGATTACGTGTTTCACTATGCCGCGGTAGTTGGTGTGAAACGTACGCTGGCTCACCCGGTGATGGTGCTCAACGACATCAAAGGGATCAACAATATTCTCAATCTTGCAAAGAACACGGGTACCAAACGTGTTTTCTATACTTCTTCTTCCGAGGTGTATGGCGAACCTGTCGAATACCCTCAGAACGAACACACCACTCCGCTCAATTCCCGATTGCCTTACGCGATTGTGAAGAACGTGGGCGAAGCGTATCTCCGTTCTTTCAAACGTGAATACGATCTGGACTTTACGATCTTCCGTTTGTTCAATACTTACGGTCCGAAACAAAGTACCGATTTCGTGATCTCGAAGTTTTTAAATGCCGCTCTCAAAGACAAAGACATCACCATTTACGGAGATGGAAGCCAGACGCGTACTTTCTGTTATATCGAAGATCACCTCGACGCGACTTGCAACGCTTTTTACAACAATCAACTGGTCAATGATGTGGGCAACATCGGTACCGATCAGGAAATTTCTGTCCTTGATCTTGCAAAAGTCATCGTGAAAGTGACCAATTCCCGCTCGAACATAGTGCACATGCCTTCGCTCAAAGAAGGCGATATGAGCCGCCGTAAGCCGGATATCACTGTCATGCGTGAACTGCTACAGCGTGAATTCACGCCGCTTGAAGATGGTCTGAAAATCATCCTGCGCAACAATCACTTCGTGCTTTCCTGAGTTTTTCCGGTGAGAAAAATTTTCGCGGAGAATACAATTCTCCGTCATGTGATCTTTTTGGGTTGCCCTGAATTCCGTATGTTTACGCCATGCACAGCCCGAAATTTTTCCAGGAACTGATAGAAGAGGAAATCCGGAAAATTTCCTTCAGCAACAACCCTCCCGAACTGTACGAACCGATCCGCTACATGCTTACGCTTGGTGGTAAAAGAGTGCGGCCGGCTGTGATGCTGATGGCGAATGAGCTGTTTGGCGGAAATCCGTTTACGATTACTACTCCGGCACTTGGAATCGAAATGTTCCACAATTTCACCCTGCTCCACGACGACATCATGGACAAGGCTCCGCTGCGTCGTGCGCAGGCGACAGTACACACACGCTGGAATTCCGATATCGCCATCCTCTCCGGTGATACGATGTTTGTGAAATCCTGTGAGCTCATGATGCAGGTGGAAGACAAACATCTTCGCCCGGTGATGAATCTCTTTCACAAAACTGCGGTGGAGGTTTGTGAAGGACAGCAACTCGATATGAATTTTGAATCGCGTGGGGATGTGAGTATTCCGGAGTACATCAACATGATCACGCTCAAGACTGCCGTGTTGCTCGCCTGTTCTCTCGAAATCGGTGCCATCCTCGCGGGAGCCTCACAGGCGGATGCAAATCTCATTTATGATTTTGGAAAAAATCTTGGCATCGCTTTTCAATTGCACGACGACATCCTCGATGTTTATGCTGATGCCGGAAAATTCGGCAAACAGGTAGGAGGAGACATTCTTGCAAATAAAAAAACATTTCTCCTGCTCACGGCATTGTCCACTGCGCAAGGAAAACAACAACAGGAATTAACCGACTGGATTACTAAAAAAGATTTTGATCCTGTTCAAAAAGTAAAAGCCGTCAAAGCAATTTACGAATCCCTCCACATCCGCCAGGCAGCGGAAAAAGAGATGGAAAAATATTTTAAGGCATCCATGGAATCTTTTGAAAAAATTCAAGCGGAGAAAAGCAAAAAAGAAATCCTTTTCCACTGGGCCCAACAACTCATGCAACGAGAAAGTTAAAAAACCTTTGCGCCCTCTGCGCCTTTGCGCGAAATATTTTCTCGTAAAGGCGCAAAGAGCGCAATGATTTGGTGTACGAATTAAAGTTTGTTTTTTTTAATTAAAGCCCAGCCCTCCCAACAACCAACAACCAACAACCACTAAGCACCAACCACCAAGCACTAACCACCGAAAATCAATCCCGCTGCACCCTAATCCACCCATGATATTCCTTTTCATTCTCCAATGTCAGGAGGTAGTAATAGATGTCCGATTTTAAAAGAGCCGCGTCCCAATCGTTGCGATAGTTGTCGGTTACAAAAACAACCAGTCCCCATCGATCCCAGATTTTCAGTTTGCTGTTAACCGGTAAATTTTTGATTTCAAAATAATCATTGAAGCCCGGTGAGTTTGGATACGGAGTAAAGACGTTTGGAATTGTGAACAGTGTGAATTCTATTTTGAATCGATCACTTGCCGTGATACATCCACCTGTAGTTGTAACAGTGATGAAAATGGAATCCAATCCAAAGTCCGCTTCACTGGGCGTATACGTTGCATTGACCGCTGTATCACTCGGACTAAATGTTCCCGATCCTGTGCTTGTCCAGATTACTCCCGGTGAATTTATTACCAGTGGTGTAAGCGGAAGACTCACGCCGGATGTCGGGCCGGATGTAATCACCGTATCCGGACCGGCATTCACAGAAGGGATACCCGTGATGTTAAGCAACAATGTATCGGTGAGGTTCAGGCAGGCACCGGTTGTTGTCAGTACAATTTGCGCAAAGCCTGCAGATGTATCAGCCGCTCCCGGAACATAGTAAGGCGTTGGAATGTTATTCGCCGGCGAGAAGGTCCCGTTGCCCAATGTTGACCAGATTAATCCACCTGCATTCTGCTGTGTACCGTTTAAGAGCACACTGTCACCCAAACAAATCAGAAGATCCGGACCGGCACTCGGAATTCCTGGAGGAATCACTGTTACATCGAGTGTATCCGTTGTCGCGCAGTTGAAACTGTTGGTTACTGTCACTGTGTATTGTGTAGACACAAGTGGCTGAACAATGATCGTTGAATCACTGAACCCGCCCGGCATCCACAGATAAGTACCACCTCCGGTCGCGGAGATGGTATCCACTTGTCCGTAACACAAAGTGTTGAGCGTTCCGCTAACCGTAACAACAGGTGCCTGCGAAACATACAAAACAACATCCGCGGTATCGTTTTCACAAGGCGCGCTCGATACTACCATTGTCAGGGTGATGTAACCGGTATCTTGAGCACTTGGCGTGTACATCGGAGAAGCAGTTGTTGAATCGCTGAATGTTCCCGTACCGGAAGAGGTCCAGAGGATATTTCCGATGTTGACATTTCCTGAAATCTGGAAAGCATTGTTCTGACAAATTGTTGCTGAGTCGGGCTGAGCGATTGCCTGCGGACGAATGTTGACCGCCACACTGATGGTTGTCGTATCGCTCGTGCAACCGAAAGAGTTAGTCTCACTCACATCAACAGAGGATGTTCCTGAACCTGCCCAGTAAACCTGCAAACTATCCTGGTTCGCGCTGATGTTGGTGATCGTTCCGCCAATTACAGACCAGTTGTATGTAGAGCCTGCATTGAATGGTACGGTATAAATTTCGGTACTGCTGTCGCAAACAGACGCAAGTCCATCAATCGCCGCGGGTTGTGGGCGCGGATTGATAACGACATCGTAATTCAAAACAGGTCCGATACAATTCGTCGCGTTTACTTCGTACATGGTCACTGTTCCAAGTCCGGCTGAAAGCCATTGAATCGTAACAAGATTATTCGCCTGGCTCAGCAGTGTTCCTCCGGTGGCAAAAAATACATAGCTCGATCCGGCATTCGCGTTCACGAAATAGGTTTGAATGCTGTTTTCGCAAACCGGTGATGGACCCTGGATCGCGTTGGAGGAATCCGGCAACGGATTGATGGTGACGTTTAATGTCTGCACGGGTCCCGGACAACCAAATGCGTTTGTATCCACAACACTCAATGTTCCGACTCCTGCAGAATCCCAGCTGACAACAATGCTGTCGCTGTTTTGTCCGCTGTCGATCGTTCCACCGGTAATGCTCCAGGTGTAATTTCCGCCTGTCGGACTGACGGCATAAGAAACCGCTGTGTCATTCGCGCAAACAGAAATGGATCCTGTAATCGGTCCTGTTGCAGGAATTGGATTTACAAAGACATTGATTGTTCTGCTGTCGTTACATGTTCCCACAGAGCCGGTGACCGTGAATGTGTGAGGTGAACCGGCAGCAGTCAACCCGCCAACACGAATGGTATCCGTTGTGTATCCGTTGCTCCAGGAATAGGTATTCGCTCCGCTTGCAAACAAGGTAGCCGAATCTCCTTCGCAAATTGTCGGATCTGATGATACACTGAGTACAACACCACTGAGAACGGTGATGTCCTGATTCAGGCTGCTGATGCAATTGGTTCCAATATCCGTTACAGTGACAGCGAAGTTATAGACATTGGGTCCACAGGTTGAAAAATCAAAAGTATCTGTTGCATTTGAACTCGATGAAGGTGATACACAACCGGGGATTACGGTCCAGTTGAAATTTGAACCCGGCGTCGCGCCATTGACACTGAGAATGGATTGCAATACCGGATCAGAAGTACAAATGAATGGATTGCTTGCAGTGAAAGTCGGAACAGGATAAATGTTTACAGTATCTGTTGCGGTAGAATCGCAACCGAGTGAATCTGTTACAGTGAGATAAAATACTGTCGTCCCGCCAACAGTGGCAGTCGTAGAAAAAGCGGTGGTGTCTGTAATCGGTACACCGATGCTGTTGCTGGACCAATCGTAAACAGTGTTTGAACTGGTGTTGCTGCCGGTTCCATCCAGAGCAATAACTGTTGAAACGCCATTACAAATCAGGTTGGGGACAACATTCGCAACGGAATTTGGCTTCGGCCTTGATGATACATTGACTGCACTGTCGCGGAAACATCCTGTTGCAGGATCAGTCACACGCAAAGTCATGACATCATTCGAACAAGGAATAACTGTAGTGTTCAGTGAATTCGGTGCAGCGACAATATAACCGATCGCGCTGATCCAGAAATATGTCATTCCCGGTGTACTGCCTGTTCCGTTCAATGTCACTGTGTCGCATCCGCAGAAGGGTGGGATGGGTGCAACTGCTGAAACAGGTTTTGCATTGACCGTAACAACATGTGTCGTTTGATCGGTACAGCTTCCGGTGGTACCACTCACTGTGAATGTCGTCGTGACTGTCGGGTTCACATTTTGTACCGCCTGAGTGGGATCCGCAAAAGTATAGGCCGGTGTGGAACTCCAGCTGTAAGTAGTGGCTCCGCTGGCTGTTAAGGGTGTCGCGTCACCTTCACAGATTTGAGTGGCTCCACTGATACTCATGTTCAGTCCGGGTGTTATTGTAAAGGAAGTTGAAACAGTATCACGACAACCTGTGTTCGAGTCATCTACAATGGCTGTGAAGGAGTAAGAGGCCGCTATCCCGGGAGGAAATGTAACCGTGATGTCGGATGAATCAGGGCTTGAATTTGTGATCAAAGAATAATTCGGTGACAAGACCCAGGAAATCGGAGAGCCGGGAGCTATTCCGGCAATGACAAAATCATTTTGCAAAACAGGTTGTGAAGCACAAAGTGTTGCCGTAGTGGGTGTGATGGTTGGAGGAAGGTACAGTGCGATATCCACACATGCAGGATCCGATGTACAACCGATAGGATCGACAGCAGTGACACAATAAGTGATCGGCGCGGAAACTGTCGCGAAAGTATTCGCCAATGTATCATTGACAAGCCCGGTGGATGGAGTCCAGGTGTATGACAATGGCTGTGTACCTGCTATTGGAAAGGCATCAATCGCGACCACATCGTAACGGCAAACCTGCAGATCAGGCCCCGCGCTGATGAGGGGTTTTGGATTTACGGTTACATCAACAGTTGTGTCGGCGGTACAGCCAATAGAATCGATGATATCAATCGTCACAGAATATGGACCTCCCGGAGGAACGCCACTGAGAGTAGTCGTGGAGCAGGTTGGACAAGAGAAAATTCCGGGGCCGCCCCAGTTGTACAGGATTGGAGAAGAACCATTGCTAACCGTCGCGCTCAGGTTGAAATCCTGATCCTCACAAACCGTTTGCGGAGCTCCGGGATCGATGACAGGTTTTGGACGCATGGTAATTACCTGCGTGGTAACTTCCGGTCCGCAAGTTCCATTGGCAGTAAGGGTGACGGTGAATGAATTTCCCGGTCCGACGAAGGTGTGTTGTACGTTCTGACCGGTCGCAGTATTGGATCCGCCGGAATTAGGGTCACCAAAATTCCATTGCCAAAGAGTGACATTAGGATTTGTCGGTGGAAATGCAGGCAGGATGGAGGCTGACCCGGAGAAATCTACCGGAGTACCCAGACAAGACAGGGTAGGAGTCGCATCGATCACAGGGTAAAGTTCCTGCACGGTTACAGAACGTGTAGATCCCACACAACCGCATTCGTCATTGCATACATTCAGCAAAACGTTGTGCTGACCAACACCGGCAAGAGTAAAATTGGTATCCAGTCCGGACCCCGGGATAGGAGTTCCGGTATCAATGGTCCAGTCGTAAGTGATGTTTGTTCCGCCATAAAGAACCGTTTGATTGATGACGGAAAAAGTCAGTGGCGTACAACCCCGAAGGACATTGGTGGTGAACTGAGTTTGCGGAGCACCAACGATCGCGTTATTGGTAGCAGTAGCAACGATTGTAAATGCCTCTTCATTTCCGGCGCTCCCGTCTACCATGATGTAATACGTGATTCCGGATGAGACTGCAAAGTTGAGGGTCATACTTCCTGCCGGTCCGTTTCCGGAGGTACAGGCGCCGGCTACAGGAGCCAGTGAACCACAGCCGCCGGTGTAAATTTCCATTTCAAGTCCCGGATTGTTGTCAATTCCGGAAACCACCACCGTTGCGATTCCATTGTTGATACCATCAATAGTAAACCACACACTGTTGTTTACGGTATTGTCGCCACAATCAAGGGCAGGGTCATTGACCGCCAGAGTTGTTCCAACGGTAGAGCCTTGTGCCTGAAAGCCGCCACAGAGTGGCGTTGCAAAGGAGCAGTCATCCTGGGCATTCGCCTTTGTGGCAAGGATGATCAGGATTAAGAAGAAGTATAATTTCCGCATTCAATTTTTGATTCAAGGGTCTAAGATACCCTGAACCATTCAAAGGCTTTTTCATAGGGAAAATGACTTATTAACATACAAATTTTTCGCTTTGTTAGTTATGTAAATGCGAATTGTACTAACCGCGGCTGGCCTGAAAAATTTATTCGGAATATTGATGATAACTGCAGATCCTTTTCAGCTGATTTTTTAAGGACGAGGTTGCACTCTCTGTCCAGGAAAAAAATGTCTTTTTTACTCCATCTCAAGTCTCATGACGGGGAAATTCTCACTTGCTGATTTCGTTTTTATGAAATAAACACCGGGAGAAAATCCATGAACATTCAACGGGATTTCGTTTTCTCCGGAATTCAGGGCAATTGGGTGTTTGTCTACCAACTTTCCCTGCGGATCGAAAATCTCCAGGTGCACGGTTTGTTGATGATTAGAAAACAATCGCAAGGTTGCTACCCGATCTCTGGGGACAGGGTTAGGGAAAATTCCACACCGGACACATGAATTCGTGCCGAGATCACTCAACCCGGTGTAGGGAATTACTCCCTGTGCTACAGCATAGTATTTATTGAAAACTGTCATAGAATCACGAAGAGTTAACATGTTGGTGCTACCAACCACACAAACACCATTAAGTTGCCAGTCATATACTCCCGGAGGAAAATTATTGGTGTCTTGCTCCACAACCGTCCAGTAAGCTCCGGCATTATTCGTATATCCAATGTTATGCAATCCGATTTCAAAAATGCCTGTAGGATTACTGTCTTTTAAAATTCTCCAATAGCCATGATCGAGATGATTTACCAAATCGTACGTATTGTCGCAGTTGTTTGCTGATGGACTTAATCCCGGCAGCACTGGGGAACCTTCAAAACGAACAACAAGAGTATGTGGATGAAGAATGGATTTCAGTCTGATCTCCAGCAATTCATAAAAAGTACCACCTACAGGGAAGAAATAAGTTGCCGGTAATTGTAAAGTAAGGCTGTAATCAATTTGACGACGTAAGTTGCCCAGTACATAACTAAATAAATTCCCATTTGACACAGCAGCTGTATCAACATTCAGCATCTCTACTTCCTGAATTCCTGTAAAAATTTTTCCGGAAACCAGATTCAGTTTTTTTCCGACTACCAGGTTGCCTGCATGAGTGCTTAGAATGACATCTCCGTTTGGTTTTTCTATACTGACTGTATCAATCAAAACATTCTCATTGAAAAAACTAAAAATTACCTGATTTGTATTGCCATTAAAATGTACATGACCGGTATTTGATGCAATGAAATTTGAAGGACCAATATTGTTCAACAAACTACCGCCGAGATAAAGTGAGTTGCTGTTCAGTCGAAAAACAGATGTTGGATTTGAAAGTGATAAATCATTTCGGATTTCAATGTTTGTGTCAGCTTCGATACTTCCGTTGCTTTTGGAAACGATCAGTTGGTACAGACTATTTGTTCCAATAAGATTTCCCGAAAGGTGTTGTGTGCTTGTGTCTTGTAAAATGATGGTTGAAGAATTTTCAGCAATTATTGAACCATTGTTTGCAATGTTGCCACATGTATATACCGATGCGTTGCTCTTTATTTTCAATGTTGCACCGGCCTGAATGTCTATTGACCCGACAGATTGGTTTCCTGAAATTACAGGTTGATTTGTCGCAGGTACTATCAATATATCGATGGAACAATCAGGAGTTTGTACACTGCCGCTGGAAATCCAGTTTCCGGGATTGTTAAAACTTGTATCGATAATTCCGGTCCAGGTTTGCAATTGATTCTGTGCATTCAAATTTTCAGAACAAAAGAAAAACACAAGAGAGAAAAGAAAAATGAAACTTTTCATGTTGATTAAGATTTCATGTTAATGTAAATCTAAGAAATTGATCGGAATTCATGTGATAAGTCCAGTTTTAAACAAGGGATTGGTTAAACCATCTGAATTATTTAACTTAATTAAAATTTTATTCTGAAATTCCGGAATAAAATGTAAATTAGCATAGCTTCAATTTTCGCGATACTATTTAGGATTGAAATGTGTTCGGGATTGAGTGCGTTATTTGCTGTTTTTTTTCGGGTTTTGCATTTCACTTTTATTCATGTACACACTTTTAAAAAATAACATTGAAAAAACCGCAGGGCGGCCTGTGACAGAACAGGAATTTTCCGCATTCTCAGAATTGTTTTTTGTAAAAAATTTTGACAAGAAAATTTATCTGACTGAGCCGGGAGAAATATGTAATTACATCTACTTTGTTTTGAAAGGTTCATGTGTGTCCTATATAACCAATATAAAAGGCGACAAACATGTAGTTCAATTTGCTTTGGAAGGATATTGGATTTCGGATCTCTATAGTTTTTTCTCTGGTAAGGAATCAATTTTTACACTTGAAGCACTTGAGCCCTTACAGGTAGTGGTGTTGAACCGACAAAACTTTATGAAAGCCTGCGATACCATCCCGGTCATGGAAAGATTTTTCAGAATTCTTATTCAAAACGCTTATGTTTCACTGCAACATCGTCTCGCAATCACCAATAGTGAAGAGGCCGAAAGACGTTACGAGGAATTCGCGAAAAAAAATCCATTGCTGATTCAGAGAATACCTCAGTATCTCATCGCCTCTTATCTTGGGATCAAACCGCAATCTCTTAGCCGGATCCGTAAGGAAAGAGCACAAAAGAAGTGATTGTTAAGGTTTGTTTTTTTCGTCATTTGTTAACCTATGTGAATGCAAAAATTTAAAGTTCACCGGATTTTTGTATCATCAATTTAAGTACGTGCAGGAATGATACCGGCTGACGGATGGAACATCAAACAAAATGGGTTTTGGATCCATTGCATAGTGAACTTGTTTTTAGAGTGAAGCACCTGATGATTACAAGTATCAGGGGAGAATTCAGAAAATTTGATGTTGTACTTTGTTCCCGTGGTTCTGATTTTAGTGATGCTTCCATGAATGCTGTTATTGAAGCGGATTCAGTTTTTACAAATAATGACGAAAGAGATGGTCATTTGCGAAGCGCGGATTTCTTTGATGCTCAAAATTTCAAGCAATTGAAATTCAAAGGAACTTCTTTTGAGAAATTGGATGATGAGAATTATAAATTGAATGGTTTATTAACGATTAAAGGTATCAGCAAAGAAGTATTTCTGGAAGTGGAATTTGGAGGAATAAAAACAGATCCCGATGGCAATGAAAAAGCCGGGTTTTCTGTTGCAGGAAAAATTAACCGTAAAGATTGGGGATTGAGCTGGAATGCCGCGCTTCAAGCCGGCGGCGTTTTGGTGAGCGATGATGTGAAAATGAATGCAGAAATGCAATTCATCAAACTGGCTTAATTGGAGTGAGTGGGGGTTTTATTGTTTGGCTGTTAGAGGGCTGCGAACTCTAACAGCCTTTTTTTTGGCAAGGGACCGGGGACGAATTTGTCTTACGCTGGTATTCTATAAAAACCCTAATCTGAAGCCAAGCCCAATAACTTAATAACCTAATAACTTAATAACCCATTAACTCAATAACCATTTTCGAATTACAAATTTATTCACCCGCCACCCAATTACCGACTCCCGTCCCCCGTCCCCCGTCCCTTCCTTCAAAACCCCATCAATTCATTAATATCCCTAAAAAGCCAGTTGTCTGCAGGATAATTCACGTGCTTATTGATAGTGTGAATAGAGTAGGCCTGTCTGGATCGCCCGCTGGTATTGGGTTTGCTGTAATGTGGAAGTAATCCGTGCAATACAATGCAGGTTCCTTTTTTTACTTCCAAAGGAATCATTCCTTCAAGAGAGAATTCTTCCGGATCAAGCATGAGCATTTCTGTACCTCCTTCTTCCTTCCGACGAAATCTCGATCTCAGGGATGTTTTATGACCACCGGGTTTTGCCCACAAACAACCATTCTCAATTGTAGCGTCTTCAAGCGCAAACCAAAAACCAATGCAACTGTCAGGTTCAGTATACAGAAAAGTTGAATCCTGATGCACATCCACCACACCGCCAATCCTGGCATGTTTGAAGATAACCATACTCTGGATGATCACGTAATCCTGCATTCCCAATTCTTCCGCTAATTTTTTCAATTGCGGTGATCGTGAAAAAGAATTAAACACAGGATCCAGATCATGCATCGCATGCCCGATTTTGTTCAAAGATTTAAATACATCGGTTTTGAGTTTTTTGTCTTCATCAAACGCGTCCTTTTCAAAGAAAAAAGAAATGTTTGTTCCTGAATTCAGAAAATAATTATCGGTTGATGCGGATTGGTTGGTGGTTTGAAAAACAGAAGGATGACCTTCTAAATTGTAGTTTCTCGAAAGCGATTCAGCACGATGCATCAATGCATCACATTCTTCAGCAGTATTAAAATCTTTCAGCACTAAAAAACCATCCTGCTGAAATTTTGATAATAGTGAATTCATGAGTAAAAAACTATATGAAAAAATCAGGTTAATTTATAATTCACCTTCATCCAGACTATCATCATAATTTTCGTCCATATGATGTTCTGAATTCCGAAGCAGACTGGCTTTGAGTTTTCGTTTGTAGTCTTCCTGCAGCCACTTCACATAACTTTCGGAAGTCTTGCTCAGGCAATGGGTAAACACCCGTACACGGTATTCAATCTCTTCGCGGAGCAGATCGGAAAGCGAAACAGCTTCTTCAAGATCATTACTGTTTTCCTGGCAAATGCGGATATGTTGTTCGATCGAACGTTCGATTACAACTTTTGGACGAAGGCCATCCTTCATCACACGCTGATGTTCTGCCTTGATATCAAAATCTATATTTTCAGATTTGCTGAACCTTGCCCGCAATTCATCAGGCATCACATATTTGTAATGCTTCTCAATTTCTTCGTCACTCCAAAGTCCGGCAAGATACGCCTCCGGATTTCTGAAGATTCTATACCAGTCGACTTCAGCATCCCACAACCCAAAACGGCTCAGGTTATTGCCAAGGTCAATAACCGTAAATTCGGTTTTGTTTGGAAGTACACGTGAACCACGACCAATCATCTGGAAATACAGTGTGAGTGATTTTGTCGCTCTGTTCAGAATAATGCTCTCCACAGTCGGTTCATCAAAACCTGTTGTGAGAATACTCACCGAAGTTAAAATCGCGTCAGGTTTTTCGCGAAACCATTGCAATATTTCTCTTCGTTCTTTCGGTGTATGTGTATTGTCAAGATGCCTGATTTTAAAACCGGCTTCATGAAATGTTGCATATACATACTGTGATGTCGCGATACCGTTATTGAAAATAAGTGTCTTTTTACCCAGGCTTTGCTCCTTGTATGCACTGAGCAGTTTATCCTGCATCGCGTGATTGTTGTACAATCGCTCGGAAGAACTCACTGTGTAATCACCATTCATTCCAACTTTCAGTGAGGTCAGACCGACATGGTAACTATATGTAGTCGCTTTAGCGAGAAAACCCATTTGAATGAGGGATGAAATGGATTCACCTACAATCAACTCATCGTAATTGTCCTTCATCGGAAGATTGATGTTGGAACTCAATGGAGTCGCTGTCACACCAAGAATGACACCCTTTTCGTAAAACTTGAACAACTTTCCGAAAGAATTGTAATGTGCTTCATCGACAATCATCAGCCCGATATTGTCCAGATCCAGAATTTTATCGCGCAACCGGTTGTTCAGGGTTTCCACCATCGCTACAAAACACATGAATTCATTCGGGACTGGTAATTCCTTTACCTCCCGACTGATGATCATATTCGTGACGCCAAATTCATTCAGCATCTGATGCGTCTGTCCGCACAATTCTACACGATGGGTCAGGATCAGAACCTTTTTTCCGGTCTCCGCGATGTATCTTCTTGCGATTTCAGAAAAAATAACCGTTTTACCACCGCCGGTTGGCAGCTGGTACAAGAGGTTGTGCCTGACAGGATGGTCCTTGAGCCTCTTGAAAATTTCTTCAATAGCTTTTTCCTGATAAGCATACAATTGCTTACCGAAGTACTTTTCGGGTGCTTCTATCGGTTCCTGGCCTTGCAAAATGAGGGAAATCGGGCTTTCTGAAATTCCTGTAAAGATAGTCAATCAAAAGAGATTGTCCGAAACTCCCGGGCTCATTCTACAGCCCGCTGTAAAGTCTTTGTTTTTCGTATCAGGAACCTGTAGATAAAAACGATGAGCAGGAGGAGAACGATAATACTCCATTTTTCGGCGAAGAAAACCAGAATGTTTTCCAGGATCACCCATCCTGATGCAAAACCTGCCATGATCCTGCTGCCCAGGCCCGGTTTGAAAGCTTCGATGTTCTTATCATTCGCAATCAATACTCTACGCAATACCTGTCTTTGGTAAATCGACAAATTGATGGTGCTGTAATTCACGCGGTCCTCCAGAGAGAGATTGTTTAACAAGGCTTCATCCGCCTCATGTTCATGGTTCAGGACAAAATCTTCCCCATCGATTTGAGGCCGGACCTTCTGTTGGTTTGTCAACGATCCATTCAATATCCGTCCTTCTGATTTCTGTATGCGTTCTCTTGTCATTTTGTTGGTGAGAATTTGCAAGGCGACATCTTCCGCTTTTATCGTTCTGTAATCCAGGTAATCAATCAGCGCGGCAATTGCTTTCAGCGTGGTGTCTAGTCGGTTATTGGGTACGCGGAGGATCATTCCGTTGTTGACTGTATAAGTGGTTGTTTCCAGAGAAGAATCCGCTGAAACCGGGATCAGGTTTTTATTGTCGATAGTGCTCTGCAGGTTTGTATGGATCACAAATCCATCAAATTCCCGGACAGTTTGTTCGATGACAGAAGTTGCCTGACTGACATCTTTTACCATAAATTTCAGGTCGGCTGTACGGATGAATTTTCGTTTGCCGGGCGATGATCCATTCCCCTGTTCAATTGAGGGTGGAACCTGAGATGCTTCTGCATTTACTGAAACCTCGGTAGCCTGTTGTTTGAAATTGTCAGCATGATTACAGGCTAAGAGAAAAGTCAAAATGAACAAGAGAGCAAGAGAATTGCTTTTGGATTTCATAGGGTTTGGTTTGTTTGGATAAGGAAGAAAGGAGAAGAATAATCTTATCCATAGAGCCGGATTGTCAGGAAATCCATAAGCTGAACTAAAAAAAACAGGAGATCCGGAGATCAAAAAAATCAAGAAGCAATTAGCCAGTATTTCAAGCATAAAAAAAGCTGCCCGGGGCCCGGACAGCTTTTAGATGGAAGAAAGTGTTTTTATTTTTTCTTCAATAAAACTTTTGCTTTTGTATAATCCACGGCGGCATTCAGAAAGTCAACCATTTTCGGCCAATCACTTTTTGGAAAATAATTGCTGTTGTAATATTTCTTCGTGGTGATCTTTAATGTATTTCCTTCGACTTTAGCTGTTGCAATAAAACCACCGGTATTGTTTTTCACTTCCTTGTTGAGATTTTCAAGACCTTCCACGGAATAGCCATCCGGGATCGTGAAATTAATTTCATTGACAAATGAACGGGCGTAATTCATGTAAATGTCACGGTCACGCTGTTTTTGTTTTTCTTTTACTTCTGTTTGTTGTTCAATTAATTTCGGAAGCTCAAGAATGTAATTTGGACCTGCTTTTTTGGTGACATTTTCAATGGTGAAATCATCAGCATATTCAACATTGGGAGATTCTTCCCACATGCCAAGGGATTTCAGTTTGAAATTTTTGTAATCACTTACTTTTACTTCCATGCTGCTCTCAATATCTTCTTTCAGCTTGTTGTCACGTGTGTTGTAATCCTGCGCCTGTCTTTGTTCCAGTTTTTGTTTTTCTTCATTGTACTTTTTTAGAATCGAAGACATCAGGTGAGAGCTCTTGGCCTGATATTTTGGTTGATCATAAGCCTTGAGGTAATCATAATTGGTAACAGCGATATACTGGTGCGCTCGTTTATTATGTCCTTTGGAAACAGTATTCCGTTTGACATCCAGCTTCGAGTTGTCACCTGAATTGAGGCTCACATTCATTGTGGTGACAGTGGTGTTTTTCTCCATGGTAGAGGTGGGCACCGATTTACTGTGATCATTGTCCGGAAATTTTCGCGGCCATACGGATCCGACAACTCCTTCCATTCCTTCCAGGCTCGCCGGCACTTCATTGACCATTAAAAATGGAGCAACCCTGCCGATGTACATCGGAGGTGTAGTGTTCACCCGGATGACAGCATCGCAAGTACTCAGGTTTAAATGTTCAGCCAAAGGACCAACTTCCGCGCTTGGTAACAGCATGATGTTGTGACTGATTTTCTTTTTGATGAGCACTTTGTTGATCAGACGAAAAAACAAGTCTCCGTCGTAATCAATATACATCGGATGATCGGGTTCGATGTAGAAATATGCTTGTAAATACAAAGGGTTACGCAACAGGTAGAACAACTCAGTTACTATTTTTCGTTCGTCGGTTTCATTTTTGAAATTTTCTTCAAAATAATCCATGATGAAACCAATGTTGGAAAGGTTCGGATCGTAGCCTGAAACATAAGATTCTGCTTTACTTGTTATGCCGGAAGAATAATAATCAGATTTAAAATAGCGTATTTCAGGACTGGTGCGATGATCAAATGTCCAGAGCAAATCTTCGGATTTATTTCGCATGGTATCCACCAGCGAATAAGTCACTTGTTTTCCTTCCTCTGATTTTACAAAATCGGGTGCTCCATTGTAAACTTTGCTGAAAAAGGTATTCGATTTGGGCAAGTGAAATTGAACCATTCTCTTCATCACAGGGTATTCTCCTTCAAAAAGAAAATTTTCATAAATATCGGGAGGAGTATATCCTTTGTAGTCCTGTTTTCCCGCGGAGAAATAGTCGATGATATCGCCTACTTCCAGATCGGGAACCGCGAATTTCATTTCTTTCTTACTGTCAGAATCCGCTTTTACAGCTTTGCTGAGATCGACTTCCTTTTCGGTGCCGTTGGCTTTGATGATTTTTACACCGACAAAGGAATAGCTGTTCGCTTTGCCAAAAAGATTGGTGCTTAAAGATTTTTCATTGAATGACAATTCGGAAAATTCCTTCACCGCCGCCTTATCCAATAATTTCACGCGATGGTGAGAGAAGACTTTTTCGTTACTGCCTTTCAAAGCATAATCCAGCTGTGTAGCGATGATTACAGCAGATTCGTTTTCCCATTTTTGGGGTATCTGTGTAACTTTGAAATCCGGCGGAGCATTGTTCCAGATTTCGGCTTTTATTTTTTTCTCTTCATCCGAGTCGGCTTTCGCGATCAGGAAAATAGAAGTTAGCAACAGTGTTGCACTCAAAAAACGTTTCAGCATATCAGATCTTTTTAAGGACGACTTGGTTTTCGTAAGATTGGGTTAATTTTTTTACCGATTCATTCCATTTTTCAAAATGAGTTTTTGGAATGAAGCCGGTGTTCACAGAGATTTCTTTTTTGTAAATTATTTTATTGCCGGATTTGGTGTAGCTGATATTAAATGTGAAATCAGGCTCAGCAATGGTTAGATTTTCTGGGATCGTAGTAACGTTGTAGCCGGGAGGTACGTCAAGTTCAATCGTGTACTTCTTGTAGATCTTTTCTCCAAAATCAATATCAACTCTCCGGTCTTCTTTTATTTCACCGTTTTTGAAATCTTTTTCAGGATCAAGATCCACGTACATTTCATTGTTGAAAGAACTCACGGCATTCGCGATGGTGAATTTAAAATCGATATCAAACGGCCCGCTGCGTTCAGTCAGATCTCCTGTTTTGATATCGTTTACTTTGAAGTCTGACTTTTTACTGTTGATAGTCGCTTCCAGGTATTCACTTTTTTTATCATTCTGCGTGTGCGTATAGCGTGTTACAAAATCTTTTTTCGTTTCACCATGTAGTGTGAATTTTCCACTTCCTTCGAGCAGTTCTCCATTGATTTTTACATGATAATTGTGTTGTTCGAGGTTCCTGGCTTTGTCGAATTCCGGAACTTTATCAAGGATGTATTTATCGCCATTTTCGATGAGCACCTGACGGTTCTGTATCCGCTCCGCGTAATCTCCCAAAGGAATATTGTCTTCCGTCGCGTCAAGAAAATATTTTTTGTCATTTAAAATGACGGTGCAAATCATATGATTGTCAACTGCGAGAGAAGGAATACTGTAATCATAAAGGATTTGTCTTGTACCGATCCATGTGAGACGCGCGTCATATCCTGCAACTTTTAGCATCTCTTTGGTGAGGTTGGCCATCCCTTTGCAATCGCCATATTTTTTTTCATATACATTTTGAGCATCATCCGGTTTGAAGCCGGCGATTCCGTCCTCATAGGCGATGTAGCGGATGTTATCCTGTACCCAGTAAAAGACAGATTTGATTTTTTCCTCGTCAGTTTTTTTGTCTTTAATGAGATTGGTAACAGTTGCTTTGAATACTTCAGGTTTAGGGCTTAATTTCAAAACCAGACTATGATACCATGCATATAAATCTTCTACCGACGACAAGATATTCTGTGTTTGAGTGCCGTTCTTGACAGATTTTACAAGGATAAGTACATGAGGCGCGTCGTGCTGTATGCCCGGTTTGTATCCGACATTTTGTATTGGTGGAAGATTGGAAATGGAGAACGTTACTATGCGATTATTCCCTTTCACCGTTTCGGATTTGGTGATTGCATTTCCGGCGAAATTGAATTCCCGTAATTCAATATCAATGTTGGTTGGAATGGTAAAGGAAACATTTCGGCTTACAACAGGATATTCATCCTGGAAAAAACTGGAAGGTTCGTATTTTGAATCATTCACGGATTTTTCAGATGATATAGTCCATACTTCACCGAGTTCATGAAGTGATAATTCAATGGAGCAAAATTTACTGTCGTCGTAAAAATATCCTTCAGTGGTATACTTCCCGCAATATTTTGTCCGGTCGCTGATTTCAAATTTTAATGAACTGATCGCTGATAGCTTTTCTACCTCTGAATTGCTATCGTAAATAGCTGTCTTGACAATTTTTGAATTGTAACGCAGGGATAAATATTTTTCAGTCGATTTTACTCTCACCTTTATCAGAGGCCGATTCGGATCCTTACTGAATTCATAATTGATGTCAGAACTCAATACCGCTACCGGAGCATCTTTGTATTTTGCTTGTAAATCAGCGGCTAGTTTGGCGTTGTCCTGTGAAAAGGTTTGGGTGCCTGTTAAAAGCAGCAGAAGCAATAGAAAAGCTCTCATTTTTTATTTTTTACAAGTATAATAAAAAGATGGTATTGACAATTTTTTTAGCCTTTGCATCCCAATGAGAATTGAATTGTTAAAGACTGAATAACTTCCTGAGGCCTGATTCTGTTGGATTTTTAAGGGTCATTGCATTAACTATTAGCGGTGAAATCTTTGAATTGAGCCTTATTCAGGCTTAGAGAGCTTGAAAATTGTATGCATCTTTGTCCTGATCCGAATGAATACGCACCCCCGGGATATCCTGAATCTGTTGTCAAAACTCAGTTTTCGTCGATTGACGAATGCCGGTTCTGTCGTGGCAAGCTATTACTGGTCCCGTATTTCCGGAAAAGCGTTGCATCCTGCTTTGCCGATAAGCATCTCTATCGAGCCTACCACATCCTGTAATCTTCGTTGTCCTGAATGCCCGAGTGGTCTCCGTTCTTTTACAAGACCGACAGGAATGTTACAGCCTGAATTTTTCAGGAAGGTGATTGACGAGGTAAACGACAGGGTTTTGTATCTCACATTTTACTTCCAGGGTGAGCCTTTTCTAAATCCGGCATTCCTAGATATGGTAAACTATGCCGCCGGGAAAAAGATGTACACCGCGACATCTACGAATGCGCACTATCTCGATGATGAAATGGCAAAACGTACAGTTGAATCAGGCCTGGACAGATTGATCATTTCGATTGATGGTACAACGCAGGAAACGTATGAGCAATACAGGATAGGAGGGAAGCTTGAAAAAGTACTGGAAGGAACGAGGAATATCGTGAAGTGGAAAAAACAATTGAACAAAAGTACGCCTTACCTTGTTTTTCAATTCCTGGTAGTGAAGCCCAATGAACATCAAACGGAAGAAGTGAAGAAGCTGGCAAAGGAAATGGGAGTTGATGATGTCGCTTTTAAAACGGCTCAGGTATACGACTATGAAAATGGTAATGCCCTTATTCCGGACAATGGAAAATATTCACGATACAGGCAGCAGTCTGACGGAACCTATACCATTAAAAACAAACTGTTGAATCACTGCTGGAAATTGTGGCACTCCTGTGTGATCACCTGGGACGGAAATATTGTACCCTGTTGCTTCGATAAAGACGCCGGACATAAAATGGGCAACCTCGGAACCCAAAACTTCCGGGAAATCTGGAACAATGAATCCTATCAACTATTTCGCAATTCACTAATGAAAAGCCGGAAGGAAATTGATATCTGCAAGAATTGCTCTGAAGGCACACGTGTTTGGGCGGAGTGAATGGATTTTAGTGGTTAGTGGTTAGTCCTTAGTGGTTAGTGCTTAGTTGTTGGTTGTTAGTTGTTAGTTGTTAGTGATGTAATAGGAATACGAGCCCCAGAATTATAGATATTATAAATTAAAAATAAATTATCAATAAAAGATAAATAGTTATTAAATACTAATATTTAGTAATCAATAAAGTCTACATTAAGATTGGTAAGCTGATCAATCAACAATCAACAATCAGCAATCAACAATCAACAATCACCCACGCCCTCTCTGCTCTCCAAAATGCCTCTCTCCATCACCAAAATCCACACCTTTAAAGGCCACGAAGGCTCTGTCTATACACTTGAAAAAAGTACCTCGCCTGAATTGTTTTTCTCGGGGAGTAGTGACAGAATGGTAACCGAATGGAATATGATCAATGGTATGGCGCCAAAGGGGATTGTGAATGTTGGCTCTATCATATATGCGATACGTTATATTCCGGAGAGACAGTTATTGTTGATCGGTGTTTCCGGAGGAGGAATGCATGTTGTAGATCTGGAAAAGAAACAGGAGATAAAATTTCTGGTGCACCATAAAAATGGAATATTTGATATCGCATATTCAGCAACACATAACAGAGTGTATACTGCCAGCGGCGATGGCTCCATTGCGGTTTGGTCCCTGGATGATTTCAGTCTATTGTACTCGATAGAGCTTTGCAAAGAAAAGGTGAGGAGTATCCAGCTGAAGCGGGATGGGACTGAGCTGGCAATTGCCTCAGGTGACGGCATGTTGCGGTTCTTTGATCCTCTGAGCATGGAATTGAAACTTGCGTTCAAGGCTCATGACTTATCTGCTAATACTGTGTACTACCATCCTGTTTCGGATATAATTATGAGCGGAGGAAGGGACGCGCATTTGAATATCTGGGACGCCAGGTCTTATCAGTTGTTGGAATCCATCCCGGCACACAATTATGCGATTTATGGAATTGCTTTTTCTCCCGATGGAAAGATGGCTGCAACTGCAAGCAGGGACAAGACGGTTAAAATCTGGGATGCTTCTTCTTTTGAAATACTTGCCCGTATTGATAAGGACAAGTATGACGGGCACCTGAATAGCGTCAATAAAATCCTCTGGACGGAATACAACAACTATCTCGTTTCAGCCGGTGACGACAGAGCAGTGATGGTCTGGAAAATTGAAGATTGAAATGTTGGTAGTGAATGGTAAATGGCCAAGAGTAAAATGGTTGTAATAATTATAAATCTATTCCATCAACCGGAAACCCGGAACTCGAAACCCGAAATAATAAATATTTAATTAAGGAAAAATCTTTGTTTTTTTATTAAAAACGAATAAACAGGACATAAATCAAAAAAAATTAATTGAAAATGTAACATTGAAACAAAAGTCGCCGTTAGACTATCTGTGTTTCATGTTAAGTTTTAAGTTAAGTAATTTGAATTGTTGATCAGGAAGCCCCGGACGAAACTCCGGGGTTTCTTGTTTTTAGGATAGATGATTATTTGCAAAAAAAATAATCATCCTTATCAATCTTCAATCAGCAATCTAAAATCATCAATCTAAAATCATAAATTCTCAAATCGTCATAATCTCCTTATCCTTCGCCTCCAGGTGTTTTTCAACCATGGCGATAAACTGATCAGTCATCTTCTGAATTCTGTCTTCGAGATCCTTTACAATATCTTCCGGAACTGATTTTGATTCTTTCTTGATATGTTCGTTCGCATCTCTGCGGATATTGCGGATGGCAACGCGGCAATGTTCAGCTTCACCTTTAGTTTTCTTCACCAGTTCTTTCCGGCGTTCTTCTGTGAGTGCAGGTACATTGATACGTACAACCACACCATCATTCTGCGGTGTGAATCCGAGATTGGCTGCAAGTATCGCTTTTTCAATCGGACCAACCATGGATTTTTCCCAGGGTTGAATAACGATTGTTTTCGCGTCAGGGGTGCTGACATTGGCAACCTGGCTCAACGGAGTATTGGTTCCATAATAGTCTACATGTACGCTATCCAGCATGGCAGGATTGGCACGGCCTGCACGGATTTTTGACAATTCCAGTTCAAGGTGCTCGATTGCTTTTTGCATGTGCACTTTGGTATCATTCAGAAGTTTATTGTTGTCCAGCATAATAATCGGAATTTATTTTTGTAGGCAAATGATACTATTGACAATCAGATTTTGGTTTCTGTAATATTAGAATTCGACCAGTGTTCCAACAGATTCCCCATCGAGAACCTTGATCAGGTTTCCGGGTTTGTTCATGTCGAAAACGATAATCGGAACTTTGTTTTCATTACAAAGTGTGAAGGCTGTCAGATCCATCACCTTTAATCCTTTTTCATAGACTTCGTCGAATGTAACCGTATCGTATTTGACAGCGTCCTTGTACTTTTCAGGGTCCGCGTTGTAAATACCATCGACACGTGTTCCTTTGAGGATTACATCAGCACCAATTTCGATAGCACGCAGGGAAGCGGCTGTGTCAGTCGTAAAATAAGGATTCCCGGTACCGGCACCGAAGATCACCACTCGTCCTTTTTCAAGATGTCGTACCGCTCTTCGTTTGATATAAGGCTCGCAGATTTGTTCCATTTTGATTGCCGACTGTAGGCGTGTACTCACACCAATTTTTTCCAGTGCCGACTGCAAAGCCATGCTGTTGATGACTGTTGCAAGCATTCCCATGTAATCACCCTGCACGCGATCAATCACATCTTCTACATCATTGTTCACGCCTCTGAAAATGTTTCCTCCCCCAATTACAATCGCCACTTCAACGCCCATGTTCACTACCGATTTGATGTCTTCAGAATATTTTTTTAGACGGTCGTGATCGATACCAAATTCCTTTTCACCCATCAAAGATTCTCCACTGAGTTTTAAAAGGATGCGTTTGTATTTCATAGTAGGTGGTTTTCGAATGCTAATTTATGGATTTTTTTTTATTGGGGACAGGACATGGGATTGGTGATTGGTGACTGAATATTTTTGATTTAACTCCCGACTCCGTACTCCCGACTACTTCAATGTCTGAAACTAAATTCTACTCCCTTGCCCTGTTCCAAAATTGTGGGCAAAAAAAAAGAGAACCTTTCGATTCTCTTTTTTTCTTTTTTCTTATCCTAATTTCACCCGCTTCATTGCAGTGACTTTGAGGTTCTTGTCGATACCTTCGAGGTACTGGCGGACTGTTTTCTTTTCGTCCTTAATGAAGACCTGGTTGAGCAGGGTATATTCGTTATAGAATTTGTTCAGTTTACCGAGAGCGATTTTCTCGATCATATTTTCAGGTTTACCTTCCTGACGAGCCTGATCTTTACCGATTTCGATTTCACGCTCAAGTGTTTTTGCGTCAACATCGTCTTTATCGATAGCTACAGGAGCCATCGCTGCAGTTTGCATGGCAACGTCACGTCCTGCTTCGTCAAGGTTCGCTGAAGTAGCACTAAATCCAATCATGGAAGCAAGTTTGTTGCCCGGGTGATTGTAAACGATCACTTTTTCAGCGTTCACCAGTTGGTAGTCAACCACATCGATCTTTTCACCGATTTTGCCCATTTGTTCAATGAGGGTTTCGCCTACAGTCTGGTTACCGAGTTTCAGGTTTTTCAGGTCATCAGCAGTTGCAGGTTTATTTGCAATCGCGAGATCCAGGATAGATTCACCGTATTTAATGAAATCAGCATTTTTTGCTACGAAATCAGTTTCGCAGCAAACTGCAACAACCACTCCGGTTTTGCCATCAGCTGTTACTTTACCATAAACATAACCTTCTTTCGCTTCGCGATCCTGGCGGTTAGCGGCGATCTTTTGTCCTTTTTTACGAAGGATATCGATTGCTGCTTCAAAATCTCCATTGGCTTCGGTGAGGGCTTTTTTACAATCCATCATTCCCGCGCCGGTTTGCTGGCGGAGTTTGTTTACGTCACTTGCACTGATTGCTACTGTACTCATTTTTGTACTCCTTTATTATTTAGGGTAATAAATTACTTACGATTTGTTGTTCTCTTGCGTGGTGTTGCTCCTGCTTTTGGTGCTGCCGGTGCTCCGCCTTCTGTCTCTTCTTCATCATCAGCGATAGCGACAACTTTATCGGTACCTGCCAATTCAGCTTCTTCTTCCTTCTCTTTTTCCATTTCTTTGTCCACTTTACGCTCAGCAAGACCTTCTTCGATTGCCTTTACCATTGTATCAACGATGAGGGCAATGGATTTAGTCGCGTCATCATTTGCAGGAATTGCAAAATCAACCTGAGTTGGATCTGTATTTGTATCAGTGATGGCGAAAGTCGGGATGTTGAGTTTCTGAGCTTCAGCAACAGCGATGTGTTCTTTGTTGATGTCAACGATGAACAAAGCTGCAGGCAGACGGCTGAGGTCGGCGATACTTCCGAGGAACTTCTCCATTTTCGCTTTCTGACGGGTAATTTGCAGACGCTCTTTTTTGGAGATGTTATCAAAAGTACCATCGGTCGCCATTTTCTCGAAACCGGTCATTTTCTTCACCGATTTACGCACTGTCGCGAAATTGGTAAGCATACCACCGGGCCAGCGCTCAGTGATGAAAGGCATGTTCACTTTATCGGCACCTGCAGACACAATTTCTTTAGCCTGTTTTTTGGTAGCGACGAACAATACTTTCTTGCCTGACTTTGCAATTTGTTTCATTGCATTCGCTGCCTCGTCTATTTTAGCAACAGTCTTGTTGAGGTCGATGATGTGGATACCACGGGCTTCCATGAAAATATAAGGAGCCATCTTCGGGTTCCATTTGCTCTTTAAGTGGCCGAAGTGGGCACCTGCTTCGAGTAAATCGTTGTATGAAACTCTGGACATTTTATTGAATTGTAGATTGTAAATTCTTGATTGTAGATTGAAATAGAGCTCCGATTAACGTTTGGAGAACTGGAAGCGTTTACGAGCTTTCTTCTGACCCGGCTTCTTACGTTCCACCATGCGTGGGTCACGTGTCAGCAGTCCTTCTTTACGAAGAGCGGATTTGTGTTCTTCATTCGCTTTCACGAGGCAACGTGCAATCGCCAGACGAATCGCTTCAGCCTGACCTTTGATTCCTCCTCCATCAACAGTGGCGTTGATATCGTACATCTCTTTTGCATTGACAGCAGTCTGTGCCTGTGTCAAAATGTATTGCAGCGGACCCGTTGGAAAATATTCCTTGAAATCGCGATCGTTAACTTTAATGTTTCCGTTGCCGAGATCTACATAGACACGGGCAATCGAGGTCTTTCTTCTACCAATAGCGTGGATAATAGCCATGATGGGTCAATTAGGAGATTTTAACTGGTGTAGGTTTCTGAGCAGAATGCGGATGCTCACTTCCGACGTAAACATGAAGGTTACGGAAGATTTCACGGCCGAGACTGTTCTTCGGCAGCATGCCACGAATGGCATTCTCAAGGATTAACGCAGGATTCTTGCGCATCCATTCCGTTGGCGTCGCGAAACGCTGACCACCCGGATAACCCGTATAGTGTACGTATTCTTTGTCGTTCATTTTGTTTCCGGTAAAACGGATCTTCTCTGCGTTGATGATGATGACATAGTCACCACAATCCGCATGCGGGGTATAACAGGTTTTATTTTTCCCACGAAGGATTTTAGCCACTTCGGAAGAAAGACGGCCTACGACCATGTCGCTGGCATCAACCAGTACCCAGGTTTTGTTTGCTGATTTGGCGTTAACCGAAACAGTTTTATAGCTCACTGCGTCCACTTTTCAATGATTTTTATAGGTTATTAGCAAAAAATTGGTTTCCCCGAAGGGGTTGCAAAAGTAGGATAATTTTGAATCTCCACAAATACTCTTGTAAATTATTCTTAAAGAAGCAATAGTGCATAAACCTGGGCACAAAAAAAGACCTTAAATGACCCATTTTTTAATGAAATTTGAAACAATTTTGCCCCCCGCTTGTCAGACTAATATAATTATCTCTTCCGATGCCCACTCCGTCAAGAATTCTGATTTCCGGTGGTTCCGGTTTCATCGGCGAACATCTCCGAAAGCTGCTTTCTGATCAAAAAATTGACTATTCTGTACTTAGCAGAAACCAGCAAAAGCTGGAATGCCCTGTTTTTCAATGGAATCCTGATAAACTGGAAATGGACCCGAAAGCCCTGGATGGTGTTGATACCATCGTAAATCTCGCCGGTGTCGGAATTGCAGATGGCAGATGGTCGGCAGAACGTAAATGGGAGATCCTCCAAAGCCGGAGTAAAAGTACCGATACTTTATATAATGCACTCAAATCCGGCAATACCAAAGTGAAAACTGTCGTTTCTGCCTCAGCGACTGGTTATTATGGCAATTCCGGACTTGAATTGATGGAAGAAGACAACCCGCCCGGAAAAGATTTTCTTGGAATGACCTGTCTGGCCTGGGAGCAATCTGTCCGCCGCATAGAGCAATTGGGGATTCGCGTTGTTATTCTTCGGATTGGATTTGTCCTTGCTCAAAACGGAGGCGCATTACCGGTTATGAAAATACCCGTGAAATTTTTTGTGGGATCGGCACTTGGTTCAGGACGACAGTTTATTTCATGGGTACATATAGAAGATGTGTGCAGAGCAATCCTGCATGTAAGTTCTGACTCAAATGTTCGGGGCGTATACAACCTCACCGCTCCGGCTCCTGTGTCAAATAAGGAATTTATAAAAACACTGGCTAAAACGATGCACCGTCCATTCTGGCCAATCTCCGTTCCCTCTTTTCTACTTCGGATTCTGCTCGGTGAAAAATCTGAAATCGTTTTGCACGGTCAAAGAGTCTCTTCCGAAAAACTACAGCAAACCGGTTTTCAATTTATGCATGTCGACTTATTAAAATGTATGCAATTGATTCTCGACAAAGGATCAAATTAATTAGGGACGAGGGACGAAGGGGACGGGGGACAGAATCTCTCAAAACTAACCACTAACCACTAAGCACTAACCACTAAGCACTAACCACTAAGCACTAAGCACTAAGCACTAACCACTAAGCACTAACCACTAACCACTAAGCACTAACCACTAACAACCAACAACCAACAATGCTCCACAACATCTTCTGGTTTCGCCGTGATCTCCGTCTGCACGACAATGCAGGCTTGTATCATGCTTTGCGATCAGGATTACCTGTGCGTGCGATATTTATTTTCGATACTGAAATTCTGGACCGACTGGAGAATAAGTCTGATAAGCGTTTGGTGTTTATTCATCAGCAACTCGAAAAAATGAATGCCGAATTACAAAAATTCGGTTCACGTTTGGAGACATTCTATGGTAAACCGTTGGATGTCTGGAAAAAAATCTGCCTTGAATCAAAAGTAGCTGCTGTCTATACCAATCACGATTATGAACCTTATGCGAGAGAAAGAGATGAATCAGTAAAAGCGTTCTTGAAAGGGAAGGGAATTGGTTTTAACAGCTATAAAGATCAGGTGATTTTTGAAAAAAATGATGTGTTAAAAGATGATGGAAGTCCGTACGCCGTTTTCACTCCGTTTATGAAACGATGGAAAATGATGTTGGCTGAAGATTCATTCCAGTCTTTTCCTACAGAAAATTATTTTGAGAATTTTTTATCCGCTGATCCACAGTCAATACTTTCACTCGAACAAATCGGCTTTAAAAATACAAGCGTTCATTTCCCTTCGCATTTTTTGAAGGAGCAACTGATTCGTGATTATGAGCAGACGCGTGATATTCCCGGTATTGAAGGAACTTCAAGAATAAGTGTCCATCTGCGCTTTGGAACCGTAAGTCCAAGAGAATTGTTTCGTTATGCCTGGTCACTCAGCGAAAAATGGGTGAACGAACTTATCTGGAGAGAATTCTACATGTATGTTCTCTGGCATTTTCCGTATGTCGTGAATGGCGCGTTCAAACGGCAGTATGATTTTTTGCAATGGAGAAATAATGAAGCGGAATTCAAATGCTGGTGTGAGGGAAAGACAGGCTATCCGATTGTGGATGCAGGTATGCGGGAATTGAATGAGACCGGTTTTATGCACAACCGTGTACGTATGATCACCGCGACTTTTCTGACCAAATACTTATTGGTCGATTGGAAATGGGGAGAAGCGTATTTCGCGGAAAAACTTCTTGACTACGAATTGGCGAGTAACAATGGTGGCTGGCAATGGAGCGCCGGCACAGGCGTAGATGCGGCTCCTTATTTTCGGATTTTCAGCATGGACGAACAAACAAAAAGATTCGATCCGGATTTGAACTATATTAAAAAATGGGTTCCTGAATTCCAGGATTTCAGTTATCCGGCTCCAATAGTAGATTATGCTTTTGCGCGGAAACGCTGTCTGGAATTTTATAAGTCCTCATTGAAGGTGTAGGACGAAGTATTCCTGCAATTTTCCACGAATTAACTATATCCAGAAGTGAACTAGGTGCTCAGCCCTTGCGGATGCAGATTTTACTTTCTATTTTAGGAAGAATTATTTCTTCATTGAATTTCGTTTTTTTATCCTATTTTCTTCGGATTAAAATTTATTCCTCATGGATCAGAATTTTACTTTTCCACCTATACCAGAAAATGAACCGGAACGTATACGTGCATTGCGATCCTATGGAGTTTTGGACACAGCTCCCGAGCTGAACCTCGATGCAATCACTCAGCTTGCATCTCAAATCTGCGATACACCGATAGCAATGATCAGCCTGATCGATGAGAATCGTCAGTGGTTTAAGTCGCGAGTTGGATTCAACGCGGAGGAATTTTCAAGGAGCCAATCTTTTTGTCAGTACTCTATCCTGGGCGATGAATTATTTATTGTTCCAAATGCAAAAAATGATGAGCGTTTTGCGAACAATCCGATGGTGTCGGGAAAGCCGCATTTGTGTTTTTATGCAGGCGCCCCGCTCATTGATCCCAATGGATTTAAGCTGGGAGCATTGTGTGTGCTTGATAAACGTGAAAAAGAATTATCGGATTTTCAGAAAAATGCGATGAAACTTCTGGCGAACCAGGTTGTTTCTCATTTTATTCTGACAAAAAAGAAGCGTGAACTGGAGCAGTCAAATGCTGTCCTGGAAAATTTTTTCATGTTGTCACGTGACTTCATGTGTATCTCAACTGAGGATGGGTATTTTTTGAAGATCAGTGATTCGTTTACCAAAGAGCTTGGTTATACTCAGGAAGAATTAACCGGATTACCCTTTATTACTTTCGTTCATCCGGAAGATATTCCTGATACTATGAATGTGCTCGAAAGTCTGGGTACAAAACATGAAAATATTCTCTTTTTCAGAAACCGGTACAGAAGAAAAGATGGTACCTATATGTGGGTGAGCTGGAATGCTTATCCGAATGCAGATGACAAACTCATTTATGCAACAGCCAGAGATGTAACTGAATTAAAAGATTCAGAAGATCTCAAAAAAAGAAATGATGAGCTTGAAAAGGAAAAGATAGATGCGCAGCGACAAGCGAAATTAAAGGAGGAGTTTCTGACAACAATGAGCCATGAAATCCGCACACCGCTGAATGCGATCGTCGGGATTTCAAATTTACTTGTTAAGTCAGAAAAGCTTCCGGAACGGGAGTCGGAATACAGTAGAGTCATTCATTTGAATTCGAATTATCTGCTGAAACTTGTCAATGAAATCCTTGATCTCACTAAAATTGATTCCGGAAAACTTCATTTGGAGAGCAGAGAATTTAATTTGAAAGAAAACCTGGAGGGAATTATTCAGTCTTTCGAAAATTCTGAACGGGTAAATAAAAACATTAAACTGAATTTAAATTTATCCGGAGATTTTCCGGAAAGTATAAGCAGCGATGCAACCCGACTGGATCAGATTCTTGTGAACCTGATTTCAAACGCGATCAAATTTACATCGAATGGCTCAGTGACCTTATCGGCAGAACAAGTTCATGATGAAGAGGAATACGTGACAATAAAATTTTCCGTGAAAGATACCGGAATGGGAATTCCATCGGAGAAACAGGAAATCATCTTTGATCCATTTGTGCAGGCAAGCGACTCGACTACTCGAGTTTTCGGTGGTACCGGACTTGGATTGGGCATTGTTCGAAAACTGATTCAATTGTTCGGTTCTGAAATCATTTTGACCAGTGAAGTCGGAAAAGGTTCGGAGTTTTATTTTACCATTCGTTTCAGTAAGAAAGAGAAAGCATTAGCTGCTAAATCAATTTCTTTTATCCCGACGGATGAGGACCGGCAATCCCTCAATAATCTGAGAATACTGGTTGTAGAAGACAATCCGTTTAATCAAATGGTTGCAGTGGATACTTTGAAAGAGTGGAACCCGACTTTTGAAATTGAAGTTGCCGAAAATGGAAATATAGCATTGCAAAAGTTGCAGGAGCATCAGTTCGATTTAATTCTGATGGATTTATTGATGCCGGAACTGGATGGCTACGAAACAGCCGTGATCATCCGCAATGTAGAAAAGGGCTGGGATAAAAATATACCGATTATCGCCATGACAGCACACGGTTCTACACCTGAGCTTGAAAAATGTTTTCAGTGCGGTATGAATGATTTTATTGTTAAGCCATTTGATCCGGATGTTTTGTTTCAAAAGATCATTCGGGCTAATAAACATAAATTATCCGTTAGCTGATTGTTTGTTTTTTTTCCTGGAAAAGAATTTCCTCATCTATTCAAATATGTTTATTCATTTAACATAATGCTTTTTCAATAATCTTTTATTTGAATTTGATAGTGTAATTACATTTTTTAATCATCGCTTTTTGCAATTTTTAATTGAGTAAAATATGATGAGTACTGATACCAAAAAAATTTTGCTCTTTAATTTACATAATGTAGATTGCTTTCAAATGAACAGAGGAGTGCATCTGAAATAATTGAGGTGAATGCAGCTTTTCATGAGACACACATTACTGCATTGTTCATTGAGTGAACAGGATGTATATCTAGTTTCGCCGCATTTGGCGAAATAAATTTTCTTATCTTTTATTAAATTCTGTTGAGAGCAAAAATTGGAGTGATTACTTATTGTTTTCTTGTACTCTCTTTGTTCTTTGGAGGAGTACAAAAATCTTATGCCAGCCATTCGATGGGATCTGATCTCACGTATCGATGTCTGGGCGGAAACAGTTATGAAATCACACTGTCTTTTTATCGGGATTGTGTTGGTGTTCCTGCTGATCTGTGGGCGGATATCACTTACAGTTCTTCCTGTTACGGAACATTCACCACAACCATTTATCAGATTGCAGGAACAGGACAGGAGATCAGTCCGATTTGTCCAAGTGATACAACTACTTGTAACGGCGGAGGTTTTACAGGCATCCAGGAATATATTTACAGAGGGATTATCAATCTGCCCGGGCCTTGTGCCGACTGGACTTTTAGTTACAATCTCTGTTGTCGAAACCTGGCCATCACCAATATCAATAATCCGGGAAGTACTTTGATGTACATTTTTGCAACGCTTGACAACACAGTCGTTCAATGCAACAACTCTCCGGTTTTTTCAAATAAACCTGTTCCATTTGCATGTCAGGGACAGCAGTATTGTTTTAATCATGGCGGATTTGATCCGGACGGAGACTCTCTCGTATATTCAATGATGACACCCTATGACATGGCGGGATTGCCGGTTTCTTATGTTGCTCCATTTTCTCCTACACAACCACTTTCTTCATCACCGGCAGTATCATTTAATTCTCAGACAGGTGATATCTGTATGACACCAACCAACCTTGAGGTTACTGTGATGGCGGTGCTGGTTCAGGAATACCGGAACGGAGTTCTGATAGGAAGTGTTGAACGGGATATCCAGCTCACGGTCATAAATTGCAACAATGTTTTGCCGGCATTATCCGGTATTAACGGTACCAACAGTTTTTCTCAAAGTGTTTGTGCCGGTGCTCAATTGTGTTTTAATATTCTGTCATCAGATGTAGATGCAGCACAAAACACAACAGTGACATGGGATTTTGCAATTCCGGCGGCTACTTTCTCAACTACTGTCGGTCCTCGCCCAACCGCGACATTTTGTTGGACACCAACCGCTGCAGATGTTAGCACTACTCCATATTGTTTCACCGCGACTGTTACTGATGATAATTGTCCGTATAACGGCAGTCAGATTTTTTCTTACTGTATCACCGTCACACAACCCGCCGTCAATGCCGGTGCTGATCAGGCAGTGTGCGCGGGATCATCCGTGAATCTTCAGGCGAGCGGAGCGACCACTTATTCCTGGAATCCCGGAGGAGGCAATCAGGCTCAGTTGTCGGTGACTCCTGCCTCTACAACTACTTATACAGTTACAGGAACGAATGCAAGCGGTTGTACTGCTACAGATCAGGTAACTGTTACCGTGAATCCTTTGCCTGTGGCTGATGCCGGTCAGCCTCAGGCCGTGTGTATAGGTTCTTCAGCAACCTTCACTGCATCAGGTGGAGGAACTTATCTGTGGACTCCCGGGAATTTTAATACTCCTCAAATTATTGTGAGTCCGGCGACCACAACAACCTATACGGTTACCGTTACAGATGCGAATTCCTGTACAGCTACAGATCAGGTAACCATGACCGTTAATCCATTGCCGGTTGCGAATGCAGGTCCGGATACGGATGTTTGTCAGGGAAGCTCTGTGACACTTACCGCGAGTGGAGGTGTAACTTATGTGTGGGATCCGGGCGCGATTGCGGGCGCTTCACTTACATTCACTCCATCGGGCAACGTTACATATACTGTAACTGTTACGGATGCGAACGGTTGTACCGCGACAGATGATGTAAATATTTTGATAAATCCACTTCCTGTGGCAGATGCTGGACCGGATGCGGTAATTTGTTTTGGCACCCAGGCAACATTATCAGCAAGTGGCGGTCAAACGTATCTCTGGAATCCCGGTGCTGTTGCATCCGCTCAGCTTTCGATTTCCCCGGCAGCTACATCTTCCTATACTGTTACCGTTACAGACGCGAATGGTTGTACTTCGACGGATGTTGCCGACATTACCGTGAATCCATTGCCGGTTCCATATGCCGGTTTGGATGTTAGCATTTGTATCGGGGACTCAACAACTCTCAACGCAAGCGGAGGCGGAACTTATGCTTGGGATCCCGGAGCAACAGCGGGCTCTCAGATGATAGTGGCGCCACTGCTGACAACAACTTATACCATTACTGTTACGGATACAAACAATTGCAGTGCTTCCGATCAGGTACTTGTAACTGTAAATCCTTTACCTGTAGCTGATGCCGGACAAAATGTGAGTGTATGTTTTGGTTCGCAGGCAACACTTACCGCGAGCGGAGGGGTTTCATATGTATGGGATCCGGGTGCTGTCGCCAATGCTCAGCTGACTTTGATTCCTGCTGTGAATACCGATTACACTGTAACAGTCACGGATGCCAATGGTTGCACGTCCACTGATGCTGCTTCAATTTTTGTCAACCCGCTGCCAACAGCGCAAGCATCGGCAGTGCCTACACATTGTTTCGCGGGAACTGATGGGTCCGCGACAGTTATTCCAGCTGATGGAACAGCTCCATATGCTTTTTCCTGGTCTCCTTCCGGTGGATCGAATGCTACTGCTAACGGACTTGGTGCGGGAACGTACACTGTTACAATCACAGATTTTGCTGGATGTACTGTTACAGCAAGCACTGTTGTGAATCAACCCACGCTTGTGCAGCTTTCCACTTATTCAAGACCAGCCTTGTGCAATGGTTCGAATGACGGACTGAGTAGTGTGCAGGTTATGGGTGGAACACCAGGATATACTTATTTATGGGCGCCAAGCGGAGGTCTGAATGATACTGCTGTCAATTTAACGGCAGGAATATATACCGTTACTGTCACTGATGCCGGCGGATGTACTCAAACTGCTGCAACAACAGTACAGCAGCCAACAACTCTGGCCCTTGCAACATCCGGAAATCCTGCGCTTTGTTATGGAAGCAGTACAGGATCTGTTTCAGTCGCGGTGAATGGTGGTAGTGCCGGCTATACATATTCCTGGTCGCCGGGCAATGGTTCAGGATCTTCATTTACGAATGTTCCCGCCGGGTATTATACAGTAACAGTTACGGATGCGCACTCTTGCACTTCTACAGGAACCGTTATGATTAACCAGCCTCCCTTGCTGCAATTGTCGGTCTCATCTACACCGGCGACTTGTGGAGTCAGTGATGGAACAGCGACAGTAAACGTGCAGGGAGGAACTCCGGTGTATTTATATAGCTGGACACCTGCAGGAGGCAATGGCGCCTCAACAGTAGGTTTGCCTACCGGAATTTATACTGTTCGCGCTACTGATTTGAACGGATGCACACAAACTGCACAGGCAAATATTCCCTCACGTTCAGGTCCGTCTGTAAATGCCAGTGTCGATCAGAATGTATTGTGCAATGGAGGAAATCAGGGAGCTGCAACAGTTACTGTTCTTTCCGGAATCGCGCCTTTTCAAATCACATGGTCTCCTACAGGAGGGAATAATCTTACTGCCTCGAATCTTACAGCCGGCAGGTATACTGTTGTGGTGAGCGATGTCAATGGATGTTCGGCTATGGATACACTCACTATCCTTCAGCCTGAACCCATTGTTACCATCATCAGATCCAATCCAACAGATTGCTTCGGATCGGCGAATGGTAGCGCGCAAGCAGGAGTAACCGGAGGTGTTCCGCCTTATCAATATGCATGGATACCTTCCGGAGGTATTTCTTCTTCAGCTCAAAATCTTCCTGCAAATACATATACTCTTACCGTTACAGATGAAAACGGATGTACACATACAGAACAAACGGTCATCACTCAGCCAACGGAAATTCAGCTGACCCTGAATACTCTCCCGGCTCTTTGCAATGGATCGGCAACCGGTGTCGCTTCAGCAATTGTGCAGGGAGGTAGTCCGGGGTATACTTACAATTGGTTCCCCGCCGGCGGGACATCAACAATGGCCATCGGTCTCCCTGCAGGAAATTATTCCATGACTGTCAGGGACACAAACGGATGTATGAAAACGGATACAGTAACTGTGGAAGAACCTGTGGAACTCGAGTTGTCAACGCAAACAACACCTGTTTCCTGTTACGGAGCAGCCAGTGGATCTGCACAGGTGGATGTGAGCGGGGGAACTCCCGGGTATTCATATGTGTGGACACCATCCGGACAAACTACGAATCAGATTAACGGATTGGGAATCGGAACATACACTGTTACTGTGACTGACAGGAATAATTGTATTTCCAATACAGAAGTGAACATTGTTCAAGCCGCTCCATTGACCCTGGCTGTTGATCAGCCGGATACAATCTGTATCGGGCAATCATCGGTTTTGTCAGTCAATGTTTCAGGAGGTACACAACCCTATGCATTTCTTTGGAGTACAGGTGACACTACATCGACTACTGAGGTTTCTCCATCAACATCCAATTCTTATACTGTGAGTGTGACGGACGCATTCAATTGTCCGACCGCGCCTCAGGTGATCTCACAACCGGTGTTTCCTCCTTTGAATGTAGAAGCTGCGGGTGATATCGCTTTGTGTGAAGGAAATGTGGCGCAGATTTCAGCATCCGGTAGTGGAGGGAATGGTGGTCCGTACACATACAACTGGAACGATAGTCTTATCCACACCGCTGTCGCTTCCGTTTCTCCTGATCATGATTCCACATTTACAGTTACATTAACGGATGGTTGCAGTCCGCCTGTATCAGATGCAGTCGATATCCGAATTTACCCTTTGCCCGAAGCGCAATTTCTTCCGCACTTAATTGAAGGTTGTACACCTGTAGCGGTTGACTTTCATAATTATTCAATTACTGAAAACGGATCATCTTATTCCTGGGATCTGGGAGATCAGACATTTTCAAACGATACTGCTCCCCAGCATGTATATTCAATACCCGGACAATACGATGTCGCGCTCACGGTTACTTCGCCTTATGGTTGTACATCACAACAAGTTGTTGAGAACGCTGTAACTGTTTATGGATATCCGGTCGCTGATTTCACACCTGATGCTTATGCTGTAGATATTTTTAATCCGTCTGTCAATTTCATCGACAATAGCAGTGATGCAATCTCCTGGAACTGGAATTTTGGCGATGGAACAACAGATAGTGTAAGCTCAAATCCAATGCATGTGTATGCAGATAGCGGGACATATACCATTCAGCTCATTGTAACAAGCAATGGTTCCTGTCCGGATACAACCTACAGGCAAATACATGTGGATGAAATTGTCACGATTTATGTACCCAATGCATTCACTCCAAATGGAAACGGAGTAAATGATGGATTCATTGCTGTTGGTCGTGGCATTACACGCTATGAAATGTGGATCATAGACCGTTGGGGACTTGAAATTTTTCACTCACAAAGCATGCATGAACCCTGGGACGGTACATATTATGGTAACAATAATCTTTGTCAGAATGATGTGTACGAATATGTGATTGATGCGGAGGATTACAAAGGGAAGAAGCACCGTTTCATTGGGCATGTTACCCTGGTGCGATGATCTCACAATTTTTCCCGTTTAGTGAATTCTAATTCTTCAAGCAATTTCTGATCTCAGATCCGAATGATTTGGAATTAAGTCTTCGTGCTTTTAATTTTTGAATGAAAAGAAAAAAATCTTACACTTTATTTTTGTCAAAATTTCTTTATCTGATTTTTGCTTTTCACTTTTTCTTCAAAATTCAAATGTATTCACACTGATCCAGGACAAATAATTCCATTTTCTTACAGTTTAAAAAAACAATTGGAATCCGTTCAGGAAGTTTTGCTCTTCTTCATTCTTAATCCAGATTAACAAAAAAAATGTAAGTAATCCGAACATTTCGAGGTATCGTTGATGACACATCAGCGTTATTAGTATGTAATGTCGTCGAAGTCTATCATTCAGAAAATGCTCATTTTCAGTCACGTTTTGTTGACTGTGGGCATGCTCATCTCCTGGGCGGAGGCGAAATCCGCTTCTTATGGAATTGATGCGACATTATTGAGAAATAATACAGTGCAAGATGCAAGCGAAGTTGCATCGAATGTACTCAAGGTTGCAAATTATACGGGCAGACCGGTTCGCTTTCACATGGATTACTCTCTTCCTGCCGGATGGGAGCTACTGGGTTCACATGAAGAGGACATCGATCTGAATACGAATGATTCCATCTTTATTCCGGTTCGTGTTATTCCTCAAAAACTTTCCAAAGGCGGGACCAGTTATATTGTCACTATCCTGCTTGTTTCAGATAAAGGATTGCAATTTGCCGCGCAGAACTGGTATGTAGATATCAAAGCGAATTCTCAATGGAAGGCCTTTCTTCCTTCTAAACAGGTATACTTTATTAATCATGTTGATTCTAGTGGATTCAGGATTCGCTTGCAGAATTTAGGAAACGCGGAAGAAATTATCCGGGTTACCATGCTACCGGATCGTCATTTACAGATTCTGAATTCTGAAACAAATCAACCGGCATTACTCACATTCACCATTTCCCTGCCAGTTGGCGTAGATACAACATTGTTGTTTTCTGTAAATCGTCTCATGGATAAGAACCGTTACGCGGGAAAGAAAGATGGTTTGATGGGTACGGGTAGTCCTCGTGAAATTTTTCCAATACAGGTGATGGCAAGAAGTACTTCAGGTTTGAACAATCAAAGCTGGACCGGTACTGTTCAATTCAATAAAGTTGGCAGCCGTGGTCAGAAAAATGAATTTAGTCATACCGCATTACCGCTGACACTGGAAGCAAATGTTTATGACGTTCTCTCAGATGGAACAACCATGGCACTCGATGCATATGGCAGCACCAGTTTTGGTGAGGATAAATTTCTGACCTACCGTTTACAATCTGTCTTTGTCACGAATTTCCTGGATGAAAACAGTTATCTCGGAACGAATCATTACGTTGGATATTTTTCAGATAAAATGACCTTCGAAGCCGGTGAAGTAAATGGCTGGGGACGAAGTTTGCTGAGCGGCCGTGGATTTAAAGGCTCTTATACATTAGGCAAGAATACAATAGGTGCAATGATTGTTCGTGCTCCTTATTTTTTCCGTTCGCATCAATCGGAGGGGTATGGACTGTATCATCATCTGCAATTGAAAAATGTATCGTGGAGTAATTACTTCAGTTACATCACGAATACTCCATTGAGTACTACCAATGCTTTGTCAAACACATTTGCATCCTGGAAAATTAACTCTCACCATCAGGTATCGGCAGGTGGAGGATATACCCTTGAAACATGGACACCTTCTGTTGGTTCTGCAGCGACTCGTCCCGGATTCGGATACGATCTGAGTTATACAGGAAGTACACGTATTTTAAGTTTTACTGCTTCGACCATGCAAGGTTCTTCGGATTATTCTCTTGCCCGCGGGGTAAAGATGTATTCTACACGAACAACATATTCACTCAACAGACACAATAATCTTGCGTTCAGTACACAGAATTTTACACAAAGACCTTCCTTTTATATAAATGGTGTTCGTCAATCCGGAATTTATATTCGTTCTGACAGGTACGAAGTGCGCTGGGGAATCAGTACTCCTTCTTCTATGGTAGCTATCAAGCCAACCTATATCGAAGAAGAAAATATGTTGCTCCAGGTGAATACATTTGGTTCCGGCTTTGAATACAGTGCGAGAAATTCAGGGATGGCGAAGGTTTCATCCACCTTGTTTATGGGTTACGCCCATCTTCCGGATTATGATATTCCTTCTTTCTTTCTGGCGAGATTAAGTGTCCTCGCCCGATGGGAGAATTTCTTTTTCAATGTGAGGTATTTCTACGGTCCGAATCAGTTGTCGGAACAATTGCGTTTTGTGAATCACAGAATCAATCCTCAGACAATTCATGCAAATGCGGCGTATGATCATTGGTTTGGAGAAGGAAAATTCCTGCTCACCACCACAAGCAACGTGCTGTATGAAACATTCTACAAGAAATTTAATTTCAGGTTGAGACCTGAGATGTTCTATTATACAAATAGCGGATTCCGTTTTTCAGTTTATGCTTCATTCTTCAGCAATTCACAAGCAGCCAATCCGCTTTTGGATGATTTGCAAAGCAGAGCTCCTTTTGAAAAGCTGAGTGCACAGGAGCTGAACATGGGTTTTGGTGTGAAGAAGCAAATTGGAATTCCAATCCCGGGAAAGAAATTCTGCAATGTACGCGTAGTTGTATTTAAAGATCTGAACGGAAACGGTAAACAAGACAATAACGAAGAAGGCGTTGAAAATATGCTGGTAAGCATTCGTAAGAAGAGTCCGCCGACAGATCGTCCGGATACATTATCTATTGGACGTGACGAATCCGAAGAATTTGTGACGGATTCAAAAGGCGCGATTTTCTACGACAATGTAGCTCCGGGAGTTTACCTGATGAAAGCAACGCCACTGATGAGTCAGGGAGAATGGTTTGATGTGAACAGCGTGGAAGTTCCTATTGATAAACGCACAACAATTTATCTTCCGCTGAGTCGAGGAATCAAATTGCTTGGATCGATCTTAATTTCCAGAGATAAATATTCCAATGAAGAAGGAAAGCTTGACTTGTCACGAATAAGGGTTACAGCAATTGATTCAGTAGGTAAGACATTTTCTTGTCTGACTGATCGTGATGGACAGTTTTCATTGTTCCTGCCAACCGGTATCTATACTTTATCTATTAACGATGCGGCGCTGGGAAGCAAATTCATTTTCGTCCAAAGTAAAATGAGTCTTGATCTCACGCATCCTATCGATAATTACAATGTCACATTTAACGTTGCTGAAAAGCGAAGAAAAATGGAGATTAAAAAGTTTAATAGTGACGGAGAATTGGTCAAATAGTGGTAAACAGGATAAACCTAAGGAAATAATTTGCGTTTAATAATAAAAAATCAAAAACCAAATACCGATCATGAATACCCAAATGCGTCAAATTTTTAAAAATTTCTGTGCAATCGTAATTCTGACTTTGTCAGGGATTGGTTTCGCGAATGCGCAGAGTGTTTCAATATCTCCGAGCCGACTTTATTACAAAGTGGCGATTGGTGAATACAAAACACAGGAAATTAGTGTAACTAATAATTCTGCCGTACGTCAGTCCTTCACAGTATCGTTTTCGGATTTTGAACCGGCAGGGATTGAAGGGAAAAGCCGTTTCATGGACGCCGGAGGAAGTGAAAATTCCTGTTCGCGCTGGCTTAGCGCAACGCCTTCGTTTTTTGAAATAGATCCGGGACAAACACAAAAGATTCAGGTCTTGTTACAGGTTCCATCCGCTCCCGACGCGAATAAAGTGAAATGGGCTGCGATGCGCATTAAATTAACGAAAGAGAAAAAGGCTGCTGAGCTCAATGACAAAAATGCGATAGGTCTTGGTGTGAATGAAACATTCCAGTTTGTCGCGCATATTTTCCAGACTCCTCCAACAGTGACGCTTCGAAAAGCGGAAATAGAAAGCTTCAAAGATGTGGCAGCTGACGGTGATAAAGGAAGAATTCTTGTCATGCGAATGAGAAATACAGGAGAAGCAATCCTGGATTGTGCTTCTTATCTTGAATTTACAAATCTTCAAAGTGGTGAAGAGGAAAGAGTGAAGCCAATTGCATTTACAGTTCTCCCCGGAGGAATTCGAGAAATAAAATTTAATGTGCCAACTACATTATCAAAAGGTAAATACTCGGTACTTGGTGTCGTTGATTTCGGAAGCCGTGAAAATGTTCAGGCAGCTGAACTGCAGATTGAAGTCAATTGATGAGTATGGAGAATAAGGTATAAGGTATAAAGTACAAAGTATAAAGTATAAGATAAGTGCCATTTACTATCAACTTAGGATTTTATTTCTGTATACTATATTCAAATGTTAATTGTTATTTTTTAAATTTTAACTCATAACTCATAACTCATAACTCATAACTCATAACTCATAACTCATAACTCATAACTCATAACTCATAACTCATAACTCATAACTCATAACTCATAACTCATAACTCATAACTCATAACCTGTCCCCAAATACCAACCAAATCTGGATTAATTATGATTAAACAGTTTTTCTGTAAGGAAATTCAAAAAATTGATCCCCGTAACTTTCACAGTGTCGTTAATTTGTAATTCAATTCACCCCACAAAATAAAACTTATAGCCAATGAAGAAGATCGTACAAAAAACACTCCTGATGACCGCAATAGCCGGCGTATTCAGTGTAGGACAAACTAAAGCTCAACTTTCCGATCAGGAATATGTAGCTGTAACAATGGACCTTCAAGGAATCCTTGAATTAACGATGACTACAGAGCCTCAGGTAGACTTTGTATTCAACACCATTCAAAAATACCAGGTTGGTATTACAAAGTACAATGCAACGCGTCTTGAAGTAGAAGCAACAGTTCCTTGGGATTTGTATGCACAACCAAGTACTGAATTCTGGACACAACAGATTGCTTATGGTGCAGGTACTAACGGTACCGGTACATTGCCTTCTGAAATTCTGGAAATGCAATCTATCCAGGCAAACAACGTTGCCGCTCCATTGACCTTTGACAACTTCATCGGTCTGTTCAGTAATCTCGGAGGTAACACCGCTTCTTTGACTCCGTCATTGAATACACAGTTCCTCGCCGGTGAATTCGGACAAGGTGTTGCAAGCAGTTATGCTCCTGCAACTTCCTCTGCAAGTCCGCTCACAAACAAATTCCTCGTTCACTACCGTATCAAACCGGGTGTGCCTGCGAATTTCCCGGATTTGACTACACAATACCCAACTGTAGCTACTGCGACATTTACAGCTACAAATCCTTACGCACAACCTGGTTTTTATGACCTGGAAGTTGTGTACACACTTACCGAAGACCTTTAATCCCTGGTCTGAAGTGATGAACAAAAGCAACCTCTCACCCCGGAGGTTGCTTTTGTTTTTTTAATTGTCCGTAACATTTCAGAAAGGAATCCAGTAAACCTAAGATCAGGAGCAGGCATAACTTTCGCGCTGCATTACAAGGCGTTGTCAGGTAAGGATCTATTATGAAACTAATTCAGATGAAGAAATTTAAACCGCTGAGGACAATCGTCCTTTTTGCGGGATTATTTCTTTATGGCCAAGCCGGAAGAGCACAAACTGTAGACATTACGCTTGCTACAAATCCGAATGTTGAATTCACGTTCAATTCTGTTGCCAAGTTGGTGAATGGAATAGTGATTCCAAATGCGGTTACAGTAAATATTGAAGCCATAGGTATCGGTTGGGATTTGTATGCAGGTGCGGTCACAACAACTCCGGGAACCTGGGACAACGCTCAGTATTACACGAGTTCCGGTAACGGGCAACCTCCGGTAAGTATTTTGCAAATGCGTGTGCACAACCTCAGCAATACTCCTTTGATTTCAGGCTATGCACCTTTGCAGGATATCGCGACTTCTACACTTGATTTTATTGGAAATCATATGGCTGTTGACGCCGACATCAATTGTTCGGACCCTTCACCGGTTGGAACAAATGCCGCGGGAAGTTATACTACGGATCCTCAGTGTTACCAATTCAAGGTGGATTTGAAGGTTACTCCGGGACTGACCTACAGGCCGGGTGTTTACACCCTTCAAATTGAGTTCATCGTCGCCCCGGATTTATAACTCACCAAGTTTATTTTTTTTAAACCTGAGGGAATGTTAATTTGGTCTCCGAAACAAGACCTTTCCCCCGGGTATGAAATTCATCTTATTTTTTCTTTTGAGGCTTAGTAAAACTCTGATTTTGGGAGTGTCCTTATTTGCATTCACGCAATCTTTTGCTCAGTCAGGTTGCACAGATCCCCAGGCCAGCAATTACAATCCTTCCGCGATCATCAATGATGGTTCTTGTACTTATGCGGCAACAACACTTTCTTTAACCAGACTTGCAGGTTTGGATTCGCCACTTCTGGATGAAAGTTCTGGTGTGTCATTTTTTAATGATCAGCTATGGACACATGTTGATAATACTGAAAACTCCGTTTATCAGTTGGATACAGTTTCCGGACTCTCGACCCGGGAGGTGACGGTTACCAACACCATCAATACAGATTGGGAAGATATTACTGAAGGAAACGGATATTTTTTCCTGGGAGATTTCGGAAATAACTCCGGTGATCGCACAGATCTCAGAATATTCCGGGTCAATAAAGATTCTTTAAATCAAACCAGTATCAGTGCAACAGCGGATACAATTTTATTTTCTTATCCCGATCAGGTTGATTTCACGCCAAACCTGAACGCGACTCGTTTTGATTGTGAAGCGTTTTTTTATCATGATGATTCACTACACCTTTTTTGTAAAGATTGGGTGAACAAACGAACACGGCACTATCTCATACCGGCTGCACCGGGGAATTACGTCGCGACCTTGCGAGATAGTTTTGAAGTGAACGGACTTGTCACTTCGGCCGCGATGGCAAATGATGGTTCGATAGTATTGCTGGGTTACGACAATGTTGTACTGGCGCCTTGTTTTCTATGGTTGCTCTATGATTATTCAGGCCGGGATTTTTTCAGTGGCAACAAAAGAAGATTTTCTCTTGGCACCGCCTTGAATGTAGGACAGGTGGAAGGTGTTTGTTTCAGGAATAATCATTATGGTTATATCACCAATGAACGATTTCAGCAATTTGTATTCAATATAGATCCGCAATTGTGGAGCTTTGATCTGGATTCATTTATTCATTCTTTCACGACAAGAATCATTGAAAATCCGGGAACCTCGAATATACTTTCAAATGGCCCCAACCCTTTCCAAACGGAAACAGTAATTCATTTGCCAATCGAAGCCGGACCTGATTCGGATTTCATGTTGTTTAATTCCAGTGGTAAAATGATCCGTAAAGAACATGTGAAAGGAAATGAAATCAGAATTAAACGACTGACTTTAGAGTCCGGAATTTATTTCTACCGACTGATTCAGTCTCATGGAACTACTTACAATGGGAAATTAATAGTCGAGTGAAAATTTAACAATTCAATTCTATTGATTTGATTTTTGAACTGATTTTTCGAATGATTTAACATTGCGTTCATGTTTTTTTGCAGTGCGGGAAGATTTTCGTAATTTTAAGTAAATATATTTCCTATGAAAAAACTTCTGATCTCCGCGTTGTTGTGTTCTGCATTGTTCAGCACTGCAACTTTCGCACAATTTCGAATTGGCCCGACGGCCGGATTAAATATCGCTACACTTTCGGGAACCGATCTTACTGTAGATTCAAAGCTCGGCTGGCATGGTGGTTTGTTTCTTGACATTTCACTCACGAAACATTTTAGTCTGATGCCTTCAGTTTTGTATTCGGTCAAAGGATACAAATACGAATACACCTCAAGTACTTCCGCGCAACCTTACGATACAACCAACAGTACTGCTGTGATCACGGCTGTTGCCGATGTAAACGCGACACTGGGCTATATCGACATTCCTGCCTTGCTGACCTGGTATTCCGGCGAGCACAAAGGATTCATGATTCAGGCCGGACCGCAGCTTTCTTATCTGATTTCTGATAATGCCACTGTGAATACTACCGCTACTATCAGTGTAAATGGTCAATCGCCTCAGCCGACAACACCAACTGTTTCTAATGATCTCAGCTTTCACAAATCAGATGTTTCGCTTGTAGGTGGTATTGGCTATAAACTACCGGCATTGCTGATGGTTTATGCAAGGGCTTCAACAGGATTCGGGAAAGTGCAGGATGGGGAATTTGTAAAAGACGAAAATGCCGGACACAACTTTGTAATTCAGGTGGGTGCAGCTTTGGTTTTTGGACCGAAATGATATTTAATAAAAAAAAGAAAGGGCAGGAAATTTTCCTGCCCTTTCTTTTTTTTTAGAAAATGCGTTTAAACATTCGTCTTAATTTTCAGCAAATCATCCGGTGTGTCGATCGCGATACTTTCAAGAGATGTTACTTCGGCTTTGATGACGTAACCGTTTTCAATCCATCGCAATTGTTCCAGCGATTCCGTGATTTCAAGATTGGTTTTGGAAAGCCTTGAGATCTCAAGCAACACATCCGAACGATAACCATAAATTCCGATGTGCTTGTAGTATGTAGAATATTTCAGCCAGTCTTGTTCAGGGAAATTTCTGTTATAGGGGATAGGAGAACGACTGAAATAAATGGCTTCACCACGTTTGTTGACCACTACTTTTACATTGTTATGGTTAAACAACTCATCAGGAGAAGTGATTTTTTTGATAAGTGTCGCGATACGGGTGTCTGACTGATCAAAGCATGAACACAAGAGGTCAATTTGTTCAGGGTGAATATAAGGTTCATCGCCTTGGATATTGATCACAGCATCCCATTGTATCGTTTCATCACGTGCAATGATTTCCGCGCAACGGTCAGTCCCGCTCTGGTGTTGCGGAGAAGACATGATCGCATGTCCGCCGAACTCCACTACGTGGTTGAAGATCCGTTCATCATCGGTTGCAATAACTACCCGTGACAGGCGAGTGCATTTTACGCACTGTTCGTATACACGCTGTATCATCGTCTTCCCGTCAATATCAGCCAGGGGTTTACCGGGAAACCTTGTGGAGCCAAAGCGGGCGGGGATTATTCCGATTATGTTCATCTCGTTGCGAAGGATTGTGAACTTACAAAAATAGAAACAAAATGAATTTGGTGTCCGATAATTTTCAACAGAACCCCTGATTTATCAACGGTTTACAGGGTAAGGGCCAGCTGAAATACAAAAGTACGGGGAGGCTGCATGTCGGCTGGTCGTTGCATGTAAATGTAATTCGTCAGGTTCTTTACTATGAACGTAGCACGTAGTGTTTTATTGACCTGGTAGCCTGCTCTTACATCAAGCACCAGATCTCCGTGATCGTGCTGGAGCCTGTAATCACCGATTCCAAGGCCAGGAGGTGAAATCTGATCAAACAAAGGAGTAAGGAAGATATAGTCGATATTTTCCATTTTACTGTTGTATCTCAAACTGCTTCCAAGTGAAAATTTCCGGAAGTTGAATTCAAGATCCGCTTTGCCCATATGACGAAATCTGTATTTGAGAAAATCGGTTGAGTCACTGCCGCGAACCTGTCCGCTCCCGGCTTTCGCGACATAAGCACTGTCGTATGTTGTTTGCTTGGGATCGAGATACGTGTAACTGAGCATTAGTGTGGCGTTCAGATCACCTGCGATTTTCCCTTCAGCCATCAGTGATACGTCTACACCTTTTATTTTTGTCTTGCCCACGTTTACCGAACTAAAACCAAACCCTACAAGAGGATCTGATGGTTTACCCCATTGAGCAAAAATGAATTCCATCATGTTCTCGTATTGACTTTGGAATGCGGCAGCATCGAGATAACCAATCCAGTTTCCGAATTTCAAAACCTGGCGAAAACCGATTTCCGCGCTATATCCTTTTTCAGACTGCAGGCCGGGGTTTGGGTAAATGTAGAGGGAGCCAACATTTGTTCTGACAAAACGTTCCGCAACGGAAGGAAATCTGTAGCCTTGACCAATCGATGCACGCAAGTAGGTGCCTTGAAGTACATGAGCATTGATGCCACCGCGAAAAACAGGTGTCCAGTCTTCGCGAATGGAATCGATTTTATTTTGCTCAGCTCTTGCTCCGGCGGAGAAGGTCAGCATTTTCCATTTTACATCGCCCTGGATATATGCAGCGAGTTGATTGCCTGAATGGTCGAGATACAATTCGCTTCTTACTTTGTTTTCCTGATCCACAACGCCGGCAGTGATGGTGGCTTTCTCGCCGAATCGTTTCTGATACTGATATTCGCCATAGTAGACATTGCCTGTTGATTCCTGATTGGTGTTGTTTTCATTCTTTGAATTAAACCACCGTGTGCGAATTTTATGCGAACTTCCTTTTTTACCGATATAGGTGATAAAAGGATCCAGATTGGTTCGGTAAGTAGTGTAGTCACTGAGTGTTGTCGGTGCCGGTTGGTAGGCTCCACTGGAATCATTCTTCCAGATAAAAAATAATGTACCTGCCGACATCATGGTATTACCATTAATGCCTATGGATAATCCCTCGATGTTTTTAAACCGATAACGTGTATTCAGGTTGAAACGTCCGTGTTGTTCATTTTCTCCTTCACGGTAACCTTCATCGATAAACATATTTCCCCCGACAACCAGATCCAGCTGACCGATTTGCCTGCTGTGCAGAAAACTCAAAACGCCTTGTTTATTACGGATACTTTCAGGAGCATTCAATGCATATTCAGAGGTATCAAATTTCACTTTAGCCCTATCATAAACACCTGTCTGGAAATTAATTTTTGTCATGGGCGTATCACGGGGAAAAGCTGTACGCAGATTGATCGCGCCATTTAAAGCCGAGGAACCGAACAATACGGATGAAGCCCCTTTAATGACTTCTACCTGCTCAAGATTTTCTACAGGTAAAAAACTCCATTTCGCGTCACCAGCGTCGGCAGTGAGCATTGGCAAATCATCAACCAGTATCTGAACGCGGCTCCCCGCACCATAACTCCAGCCGCTACCTCCTCTGATATTAGCCTGACCATCGATGATGTTCACGCCGGGAACATAATCCATCGCGTCTTCCATGGTCGTGGTTGCCCGCTCTTCGACCAGTCGTGGTTTCAAAACTTCAATGGACACAGTAACGTCTTCAATCTTTTGTTCAAATTTTCCTGCACTGACAACAACCAGTTTCAGTTCTCGCGAAGATGGTTCTAAGATTATATTCATTTCCCGGATTTCGCCGGGGTTGAGATGAATACTTATTTTCTTTTCTGAAAATGAAATTAATTTTATTGTCAGATTGTAATTGCCGGGTGCAAGGGACAACTGAAAAAGTCCGTTCAGGTCTGTGGTGGTTCCTGTTGTACTGTCGGACATTACAATAGCTCCGGGCAAAGCCTCTCCTCCCGAAGTACTTATTTTTCCTTTGAGCTGAGCGTTTTGAGAGTAGGAATTCAGGGAAAAGCAAAGAAGGAAGCCAAGAGTCATAAAATTTCTCAGCTTATATTGGATTGTGGAAGCGATGCTCATGTCGTAATCTTGGCCTCCAAATTCTGTTTATTTGAATTTGGACGAACAAGTATAACAGATTTTTTTCGATTGCTATTCAGAATTCAATTCAAATGAACCATCCCGACGATTTGTTGAAAATGCAAATTGCCCTGAGCCTCTTGCCCGGAATCGGGCCTGTGCTGGCAAGGAATCTTGTGAGCTATTGCGGAAGTGTGCCTGAAATTTTCCGCAGAAAAAAATCCCAACTCGAAAAAATTCCCGGAATCGGTACGGAAAGGGCTGAAATCATTACCGGACATAAACTTTTTGCCGAAGCTGAACGGGAGGTTTTATTTGTACGAAAACATAAAATCACTCCTTTGTTTTATCTCGATGCCGATTACCCCTTTCGATTAAAGAACTGTGAAGATGCGCCTGTACTCTTGTTTTACAAAGGCAATCAAAATCTGAATGTTCCACACGCAGTCGCTGTAGTTGGGACGCGGCACATCACATCGTATGGAAAGGAAATTACAGAGAAGATCATTGAGGGCTTGGTGAAATACGAAACGCTTATAGTCAGCGGTATGGCTTATGGAGTGGATATTGCCGCGCATAAATCAGCACTAAAATTCGAATTGCCCACAGTTGCCGTCACGGCGCATGGTCTGGATCGTATTTACCCCTCCATCCACAAAACCACGGCGGAGAAGATGGTGAAACAAGGAGGGATACTCACCGAATACCTGAGTGGCACCAATCCCGATCGCGAAAATTTTCCTGCACGCAACCGAATTGTCGCCGGTATGACCGATGCGACCATCGTGATCGAATCGGCCAATCGTGGTGGCGCATTGATCACAGCGGAATTGGCAAATTCCTATAATCGGGATGTCTTTGCCATTCCGGGTCGTGTTACGGACACCTATTCTCAGGGTTGTCACCAGTTGGTTCGTCAAAACAAAGCTACTTTGATTGAATCCGCTGAGGATATTGCACAGGCACTGAACTGGGATCTTGAGGTGGAAGCTAAAAAGCAAAAACCAATCCATCAGATGTCACTCCTGCTGGATTTAAATCCGGAAGAGCGAAAAGTCATTGATGTTCTTCGTGAACGTGGCGCATATCCCATCGACCACCTTTCCCTGGAAGTGCAAATGCCTGTAAGTAAGGTCTCAGGCGTGTTGTTGAATCTCGAATTCGCGGGGATCATCCGTTCATTGCCGGGTAAAGTTTATGAACTTCTATAATCATCAATTTACAAATGACGTTTCAATTTGCCGGATAAATATTCATTTCCGGATACCGTTTTGAATAGCGTTTTTTTTCGGACTTTTGTCCTTCATTCATCAAGCTATGTACGACACATTAAAACCGGTTCTTGTAAAGGAACTTGAAGAGATAAAATCTGCCGGGCTATTCAAAACGGAGCGTATCATTACGACCCCACAGGGCGCCGATATTACGGCAAACGGAAAACAGGTCATTAATTTTTGCGCAAACAATTATCTTGGTTTGTCTTCACATCCCAAGGTTATTGAAGCCGCAAAAAAAGCGATTGATACCCATGGGTATGGAATGTCTTCTGTACGTTTTATTTGTGGAACCCAGGATATACACAAGGAGCTGGAGCAAAAAATCTCTGCTTTTCTTGGAACTGAAGACACAATTCTGTACGCGGCAGCTTTTGATGCAAATGGAGGAGTTTTCGAACCCTTGTTGAATGAACAAGACGCCATCATCAGTGATGAGCTAAATCATGCTTCCATTATCGATGGTGTTCGTTTGTGCAAAGCTCAGCGTTTTCGTTACAAACACAATACGATGGAGGAGCTGGAGAAAATTCTTCAGGATACACAATCATTGCGTCATCGTATGATCGTTACCGATGGTGTTTTCAGCATGGATGGAACCATCGCTCAATTGGATAAAATCGTTGAGCTTGCCGATAAATACAAAGCACTCATTATGATTGATGAGTGTCATGCGTCCGGATTTATGGGAAAAACCGGTCGTGGTACGCATGAATATCGCGGAGTGATGGGAAAGATCGACATCATCACCGGAACTTTAGGAAAAGCACTTGGCGGTGCGATGGGAGGATTTACTTCCGGCCGCAAAGAAATCATTGATTTGTTGCGTCAGCGCTCTCGTCCATATTTGTTTTCCAATTCGCTGGCTCCAAGTATTGTCGGCGCATCTATCGCGGTGATTGATATGTTGAGCGAAACAACCGCCTTGCGCGATAAATTGTGGGAGAACACAAAATATTTTCGTGAGAAAATTACTGCTGCCGGATTTGATATAAAACCCGGTGAACATCCGATTGTACCGATCATGCTGTACGAAGCCAAGCTGGCACAGGAATTCGCGTCCAGACTGATGGATGAAGGAATTTATGTCATCGGATTCTTTTATCCGGTTGTAGCCAAAGGAAATGCACGCATCCGTGTACAGATTTCAGCGGGCCACGATCGTCATCATCTCGATAAAGCTGTGGCAGCGTTTACCAAAATCGGTAAAGAACTGAATGTTTTAAAAGCGTAATGATCACCGGATCATTTCAAATCAACTTATGAAGAAAACAGGTTTGCTTTTTGTTTTGTTATTGTGGGGATACTCAGGTGTATTTTCACAGGTGAATTTATTCCCTGTGAAGATGAATAACAAATGGGGCTTTGTTGACAGAAACGGTAAAATGGTTGTCAATCCGGAGTATGATGCTGTGGGATCTTATGCTGAATCTTTTATACCCGTAAAAATCGGTAACGTCTGGGGATTCGCGGATCTTACCGGAAAAATTTCCATCAACCCGCAGTTTACGGATGTCCATAATTTTTCAAACGGTTACGCCGGGGTGAGGGTAAATGGCAAATGGGGGTTTATCAGTGCAAAGACGAAAACACTGGTGACACCACAGTTTTCGCAAGTGGAAGATTTTTCAGAAGGTGTTGCCGCTGTTGAAATTTCTACTTCATGGGCATTTGTGGATACACTTGGAAAAATTGTAATCAACCCTCAGTTCAGCAAAGCGAAAAAATTTACTGAAGGCCTTGCTCCTGTGCAAATCGGTCTGGCCTGGGGTTTTGTCAATAAGGCTGATAAATATATCATCACTCCGCAATTTGAAAAGGCCGAACCTTTCCATGAAGGATTGGCAGCGGTTCGACTCAACGGGAAATGGGGTTATATCAATAAAGAAGGTGCTGTAGTAATTCCATACCAATTCAATGAAGCATCAGATTTCAACGATGGCTGCGCAACAGTACGTCTTGGAAATTTATGGGGTTATATCGGAAAAGATGGAAGCTATATCATCAATCCAAAATTTGAAGATGACATTAATGGTGAGATGGATGATAAGGTCTTTTCAGAAGGTTTAGCAGCCGTAAGAATCGACGGGAAATGGGGCTATATCAACAAAACAGGAAAATTTATCATCACTCCTCAATATTCTACTGCCGGAAAATTTCAGAATGGAATTGCGCCCGTTAAATTGAATTCCAAACGTGGCTATATTGATAAAACCGGAAGAACAATTTGGATGCAATTGAACTGAAATTGACATCCCATTTCTTTCATTGAATAGTTGAACTCCCTAATACACACTTCTTGATCACAATTTATACAGACGGCAGTTCGCGTGGAAATCCCGGGCCCGGAGGCTATGGTGTAGTTCTCATCTCCGGTGAACACAGAAAAGAATTATCGCAAGGTTACCGCCTGACCACCAACAACAGGATGGAGCTGATGAGTGTGATTGTCGGCCTTGAAGCTTTGAAAAAAGAAGGGCAAAGAGTCACCATTTTTTCCGATTCCAAATACGTTGTGGATTCCGTTGAAAAGAAATGGGTTTTCGGCTGGGAGAAAAAAGGTTTTTCAGGTAAAAAAAATCCTGACCTCTGGCAGCGCTTTCTCAGAATATACAGGAAGCATCATGTGAAATTTCATTGGGTAAAAGGTCACGCTCATACACCGGAAAATAATCGTTGTGATGAACTTGCGGTGGCGGCATCTTTTCATTCACATTTATTGATTGACCAGGGATACACCGGACCGGAATAACCAGGGTGGAATTAAAAAGGAATAAGTTTCCCTGTTCCGGTAATATCTTCTTTAATGCGATAAGGGTTTCCTGTGTAATAAATATTTCCTGAATAGCGGATTTCAACCTCCAGTTCATGTGTGGCACAAACTTTTAAGTCACCGGTGGAATTGTTTCGCATATAAGTCAGATCTGAAACCAACTTTGAAGCATCAAGGTAGGCGACATCGTTGAAAGCGATATAACTCACCCCGGTTTTTCCCGCTACCCACATATCAATACGTCCGGTATTGTTGTTCAGATGTGAAGTCTGGCAGCTCAGTAAAAGGTCAATACTTCCGGAAGCATTCCAGGAATCAAAAGTAAATTCGTAAGCGTTTAATGTATCCGGACAAGTGATACTGCCATTCCCATAAGTCGCGATGGATTGAAGGCTGTCCACCCCAATTTCTACTGTGTATTTGTTTTTAAAACTCCGGACCCAGTTGCAACGGTTCTCATTGCGGATGTACAATGTACCGTTGCTCAACTCTGTGATGATTCCGTCGATCAAATGAGATCCTGCAGTCACCCGGATATAATGTTCGGATGATTTACGAACAACAAGATCGACACGATCTTTCATGTCTACATGGCTAAACCAACCTGCAGGTCTGTATTCAGTTACTTCATCCCCTGAACTTATGATACAATCCATCATGTGATCTTTTTTGCATGTACTCAACAAAAAGGAAATACTCATTATTAGCAGGATAGATTTCCATCCTGATTTTAGTATCTTATCGTTCATTTGATTCTTGCTCATCTTTTCCCGAATCTCCAGCCGAGACCCCATTCAATAAAATCCGCTTTCGCGTAATGTGTTTTCAGATTCATGCACACAATAAAATTATGTATGTAATACCGGAAGCATATTCTATGATAAAAATTTCCATCTCCCTTCCATTTGGAATAGGGATAGAAACCCATATTGAACATGAGCCCAAGGTTTCCTGCAGCAACCTGATAAGCGCCATATATTCCGGGGCGAAAATTATCGGCAGAAGTAGCCGACAACTGATGGTCGCGCGTCAGTTTTTCCAGAATACTTTCATCATAGAATATATCGATGCCTGCGCCCCAATCACTTCGAGCGGAAATAGCCTGCATCCTTGCGACTGATAATGTTCCGGCAGGATACACTTTTCCGAGTGGAGGGTAAATCTTTTTGAATGCTCCCGCGATGTAAAATTCGATTCTTCCTTTTTTTGTGACAGCAGTTTCCACAGGTTGTTCATGTGCAACCGGATTTCCAAAGTAATGCATGAAGCCAAGATGCGCGGTCGGAATATTGATACCCAGATTGGGCATTGCTGTGCTACCGTTGGAATAATGCGTCAGGCCAATGCCTGCGCTTATAAATGAATGTTCGTTCAGTTTTTTTTCTGTATGAAAATTTAAATGCAATACTCCATTCAGATGAGAACCAATCGCTCCGTTTTTAATCCGATCTTCAATATTAAATATCTTCTCAATCCATCCGAGGCCCATACCATAGCGGAAATACAAATTCCAGTCTTCAGTTCGATGCAGAGGGAAATTGATGAAAGGATAAACTGCGATTCCTTTTCCAAGATAATCCGGACTACCCAAATCGAATGCAGCAATGGTTAGACCAACATCAGGATGCAGAAATCTATCTTCCCAGAATTTCTTGCCTGTTGTTGGTTTCAGGAATGTCACTTCAAGACCGCGCACATGTTCCTGCTGTAAAGGAAGAACTGCTGGTCTGTGCGCCATGACGAATCCATATTCAGCTTTTACTTCAATTCCCCAGGAACCGGGAGTGGAGTCATTCACCAGACCTTTTGCCTCAGCGATTGAAATAAAAAAAAGTAAAATCAGGATCCGGTAGCTCATTCGGCTTTACTGAAATGGATGATGTAAAGATGCTCGTAAATTTCAGAAATTTCTTTTTTTGGAAAGATAGTTTCAATTTTTACTGCAAAGGGATTGCCCTCGTCATATGTCCCTCCTTCAGCATCGATCAAAAATACATCTTTGAATGAACTTAATGAATTGCTGTCAAGATCCTCCGGATGTAAAATGGGATAGATATGATGGTCGTTCAAGAGACTTCTGGTTTCATCCGGCTTAGTGAACCAATCTTTCTCATAGTAATAAACAAAATTTAAATCAAACCATTCGGGGTAAATGTAAATGGCTGTATTCTCACCTGTTCCGGTCCTGACTTTTTCAACTAATTCTTTTACGTTCCGGTTTTTTTCTGATTTGAAGTGATATGAAAAAGCCATTAACAGTGGCAGTAGCATTGCGATTCCGGTGGACCAGGATTTCTTTGGAAAGAGGAAATCTATACTTATTGCGACTAGCAGATAATAGTACAAAGACACAAATATCAGGTACCTGTCAAGAAACAGAGGGATCTTGAATGAGACGAAAAAAATAAAGAGGAAAGGAATGAAAAGAAGAAACAGCAGAATTCTGAATTTGTCGGTTAAGACAACGTTATTTATTTTTTTACGGGAAAATGAAAGATAAATACCAATGAATAAAAGAGCCAACATGATCACAGTATTCACCGGTGTGTTGGAAAAGCGCCAGAACATAGTGTATAAATCCGACCATAAAGGAGGCTGAATCCAGGGTGTATTCCCTGTTGTACTGATAAAACGTTGAATAAGGATTGATATGTATGGAGAGAACAGCAAAATCAAAGCAAAACAGCACCAAAGAGTTTGTTTGAGTAATGATTCACGGAGTTGCTTTAAACTTAGTACAGCAATTAATTGAAAGAAAACAAATACGATTCCGAAGAAGTGAGAATAGAGTAGGAGTACATTCAAAATGATCCAGCTGATCAGAAGTTTTTTTGAACCTGGTGTTTGCTGAAGACAAAAGAAAATATAATTGGAGCAGACAGCAAGGAGGAAGAAAAGAGCATAAACCCTTGCATCCTGAGCATAAAACAAATGTGTATTGGAGAATGAGAATAGCAAACTCGCGATCAGACCTGTTCTCAGATTAAAGAATTTTCTTCCGGTCAGATAAATTATGGCAGCAGCCAATGAACTGAAAACCACGGAAGGGAATCTTGCCGCGAAAGCTCCGATGCCAAATGTACTTGTCCATATTTTCATAAATAGAAAATACAGCGGAGGATTATTTTCACCTCTTAGCATTTCAAAAATTCCTGCAAAGGATTTTTGCGAATGAAAAAGTGTAAATGGTTCGTCAAGCGCCAGGTCGTTGTAAGAGAGAAACCAAAGCTTAAGAATCAGGTTGACAAAAAAAATAAGCAAGGCAAACCAGCTCCCGTATTTCAAGGTGCCGGTGACTGTGTTTTGTGTAGAAAGATTATTTTCCGCTTGCATCGTCCAGTTTGTCCTGTGACTCAGAAACCTTCGATTTTAGTGCTTTCAAATCACGCAGACTTTTTTCTATTTCAACTTTATTTAAAAGCGGACTATTGTTTTTCTCTGCTGCCTGAAGCTCTTCTTCCTTTTTGTCAATTCTTGATTTTATGTCGGCCAGGATTGCTTTGTAGCAATTATTGATTGCATTCAATTGCCTTTTTCGGGATGAATAGGAAGCGAAATTTTCCAGGAATGAAATCCCTTCACTTAAAATCGGATCATCTTGAGTAGAAAGATATTTTCCAAAATTGTTAAGGATTTGGTAGTTGTACCATCCACGACTTTTTCGCAGTGCTTTTGTAAAATAAGGTATGTGATTTTTATTCGGATGAGCCGCATAGAAAGATGTGAGTTCCATAAAAATGTCAGAACTTGAATCTGCCTCCAATTCAACAGCGACTTTGAATGCCTTGTCGGGATCTTTATCGGAAATGATTTTGAACGCTCTTGCATTCACCTGGTAGGAGCTGTCTTTCAACCCGGCTTCAATTTCTTTTTCCAAATCGTGGTATTTATAATATTTACCCAAAATCTTATAGGAAGCTTCACGTACATCAGAAATTGAATCGTGTTGTGCTAATTGAAGAATGACGGGCAGCAGGCTATCACCCATATTTTTTGCAAGTTCGTCGATGTTGTCGAGAGCCGTCAGCCTGATTTTCCAGGATGGATCTTTGAGCGCGTCCAGCACTACCTGTGCTTCAGGAGTTCCTGTTCGGTAACCATCGGCGAGTTTTACGAGCGCTTCGAACCTGTCAAGATAAAGTGGTGCATGATAAAACTGAAAAAGAAAAGCGGATTTTTCTTTTTTGTCTTTCTTGGTGCACAGCAACATTTTTTCCGCGTCAACATTGACAAGATCCGGACGGGAGGGAACTGTAAAAGTAAATTCCTGTCGCGCGCTGTCAATCACAATTCTTGTTCGTTCCACTTTTCCCTGATAATAGAAATCAACATCCAGTGGAATTCTGTACAAAGGATTCTTGTCAAGTTCCTGGGTTTGTTCAATTGTAATGCTTTGTTGCAAGGCTACTTCATCCCAATTGTATTGGATAGTGATGGCAGGTCTTCCGGGGGAAAGAAACCATTGATTGAAAAACCAGTTCAGGTCTTCACCGGTGATTTTCTCAAAAGCCATTCTCAGATCATGTACTTCCACAGAAGAAAACCGGTGTGAGTCCAGGTATAGTTTTAATGCGGCAAAAAAGGCGTCGTCTCCAACGTATTTCCGAAGCATGTGTAATACCCTTCCACCTTTGTTATACGAAATGGCATCGTACATATCTTCACGATCCTCGTAATTAAAACGAATCAAAGCGGGGTCGTTCTTTGTGGTTGATAACAAGTAGCCTGTTTGTTCACCCTGATTACTTCTGTCGGCATCATCGCGGCCATATTTGTATTCTCTCCAGAGATACTCACTATAATTCGCGAAACCTTCGTTGAGAGTAAGGTTCGACCAGGATTCACATGTTACGAGGTCTCCAAACCAATGATGAAACAATTCATGAGAAATGTAATCTTCATAATTTCCATCAAGGTATTCTCTGGAATCCTGTTGCATATTCACGCCATGAACGACGGCAGTGGTGTTTTCCATCGCACCGCTCACATAATCATGAACAACAATCTGACTGTATTTCTCCCAAGGGAAATCAACTTTGAGTTTGTTGGAAAAGAATTCGATCATCTCCGGAGTTTTTCCAAAGATCATCTTCGCGTATTTTTCGTAGGGTTTGTCGAGATAATAACTTACTTCAATGTTTCTCCATTTGTCTTTCACCACCGCGTAATCACCTGCCGCAATCATGGTCAGATACGGCGCTGCAGGCAAACTTTGTTTCCAGTAATCGGTTTTGGTGCCGTCTCCATTATATGTCGTTGACAGCAACAAACCATTCGAAAGTGTCTGATATGCACTGTCGACAGTCAGGTAAATTTCCTGCGTCATTTTTTGATCAGGAGATTCAATGGTTGGAAACCAAACTGAATTTGATTGTGTTTCACCCTGCGTCCAGAACTGCCTTGGCTTGTCCGGATTTTTTCCATCCGCGTTGATAAAATAAAAACCCTTGTCGCTGTTGATGGCCGCACTTCCGCCGGTTTTCAGTTCATCGGGTTTCGCGGTGTATTCAATATAGATCGAAAAGACGTCATTCTTTGAATAAACCCTGTCAAGTCGGATACACAAAAGATCATCGGAATAGGTATAAGCAAGATCTTTTTTTGTGTTATCGGAATTTTGTATGGAAACTTTTTGAATGGACATCCCCCTGGCATTCAGACAAACACTATCAGATGGATAAAAATGCTGATGAAGATTTATCGTCGCTTTCCCGTAAACAAATTTTTTATTCCAGTCGGGTTTAATTTCCAGTTTGGTATGAATCAGATCAGTGTACCTGGTATAGGTTGCTCTGTAAACTTCAAGCTCAGGATTCTTTTCCTGTACGTCTATTTTTTCTTTCGTTGTCGCGGTTCCGGAAGGCTGCTTCGTTGTCGAACAGGAAGTCCACAGGACTATCGCGAAGAAGGTCAACAGGTATTTTTTCATCATCATAATTGCTTCAAAGATAGAAATTGCCTTGTTCCGCAAAGCTTTGGGTGGTCTAGCTTTCGGAAAAATTGTATCTTTGTTACATGTATAAAGTACTGGTAAATAATCAGGAATTCAAGGTGGAGTACGACTCTACCCATCAATCCATCAATGGTCAGCCTTTTCATGCTGATGTTCTGGAATTCAACAAAGGGAAATTCCATATTCTCCGGGACAACAAATCATACATTGCTGAAATTATTGAGGTTAAACCGGAGGAGAAATTGTTTGTAATAAAAGTTAACAATTCAGTTTATTCTCTTTCTGTAAGGGATAAATACGACGATTTATTGAAGGAAATGGGCATTGATTTGAGTGCCGGTCCGAAGTTGAACGACATGAAGGCCCCAATGCCCGGACTTGTATTGAATGTACTTGTGGAAAGCGGTCAAACGATAAAAAAAGGAGACGCGATCGTTGTTCTGGAAGCCATGAAAATGGAAAATATCCTGAAATCGCCTGCTGATGGCATTGTAAAAAAGGTTCATGTCACCAAAGGCGACAAAGTCGAGAAAAATCAGGTGATGGTCAATTTTGGCTAAAATTGACAGTTTTAAGCGAATTTTTGATAAACTTTTCCATTTTTTAGAAGTAAAATATAACATCCTGTGCGTTTTGCGGGGATGTGAAGACAGAATCAAGGGAGGAACATGCCCTTTAATTCAGTTTTATTTTCCTGCATAGCACTTTATATGATTGCTCTTTATCGCGGAGCTCATCATATGTTTATCATTGAATGGATATACATTGTTCCATGTTTATTTCATTGCGGTTTAAATTTTTGTTTTTCCCATTAAAATGAAAAATCTCATCAGGGTTTCTTTCTTCGGATTCTTTCAGTTGCTGACTATTATAAGTTTTGCTCAGACATTTTCTGGAGGTGGAGGAACAATCCTAACTCTCATTGATACTTCAAGATTTAATATTCCTGTAAGTGGTCTTGCCTCGAATATCGATTATCATTTTGGATTGGAATCGGTGACCATTAACATCACACATACACAAGACAGAGATATTGATTGTTATCTCGCGGCTCCGGATGGAACTCGAATAGAACTCACTACCGACAATGGAGGTACAGGCGATAATTACACAAATACTACTTTCAGACATGATGCATCTCAGTCAATAACCGCCGGTAGTGCACCCTTCAGTGGGACCTATGCTCCCGAACAAAATCTCTGGGGTGTAAACAACGGACAGAATGGAAACGGAACCTGGCAGTTACGTGTTATCGATGATTCGAACAATGGAATTACCGGTTCAGTTGTGAGCTGGAGCATTACTTTCGGAAACAATCCTGCTCATCCTTTTATTTTTGATCAAAGTAATTTACCGATTTTCGTCATCAACACAAATAGTCAGACAATCAGTGATGCGCCTAAAATTATTTGTGATCTCGGTGTAATCGATAATGGAACTGGCAACAGAAATCATCTGACAGATGCATACAACGGGTACAATGGTAAAATAGCGATTGAAATCCGCGGTTCAAGTTCCCAAATGTTTCCTAAAAAATCCTATGGTTTTGAAACTCGCGATGCAAGTGGGCTTTTAAAGAATGATGTTTCCATTGCTGGTCTCCCTATTGAACACGATTGGATCCTTAGCGCGAATTATACCGATAAATCTTTTTGCAGAAATGTATTGTCCTACCAACTTGCTAATGAAATGGGTCATTACGCGGTGCGTACAAAATATGTAGACCTGGTGATCAATGGTGAATACGTGGGAGTATATGTATTCATGGAAAAAATCAAGAGAGATAAAAACAGATTGGATTTAAAAAAGCTGTATACGTTTGAAACCACTTATCCGGATGTTTCAGGTGGTTACATTATAAAAATTGATAAAACGACCGGTACAGGGGGTTCCGGATGGACATCTCCGTACCCTCCGCCAAATCATGCAAACGGACAAACGACATATTATCAATACGATTATCCGGATCCGGATAGTATTGTGCCTCCACAGAAAGCTTATATCCAAGCTTACGTAGATAGCTTTGAAAGGGCACTCAACAGTTCCGCCTTCATGGACAGTACGAATGGTTATGCACAGTACATTGGAAATACTTCTTTCATTGATTATTTCCTGTCGAACGAAATCAGTAAAAATGTAGATGGTTACAGAATCAGTACTTACCTGTATAAAGACCGTGAGAAAACTTTAAAGACAGGCCCAGTCTGGGATTATGATATCGCATTCGGTAACGCGAATTATTGCGGTGGTGATGATACCACCGGATGGGCTTACCAGTTCTCCTGCACCAGCGATGGTTATCAGCCTCCGTTCTGGTGGCAACGCATGATGCAGGATTCCAACTATACCAATCAGTTGAAATGCCGCTGGCAAAATCTGAGGAGCACGGTGTTGGATAAACAACATATCTATTCCATCATCGACTCCATCGCGAATGTTCTGAATGAAAGTAAAGACTGGAACTTTACCGTGTGGCCGATTCTTGGAACGTATGTATGGCCAAACCCTTCTCCTTATCCGACAACATACGCCGGTGAAATACAGAATCTGAAAAACTGGGTGAATACAAGATTGGCCTGGATGGATAATAATATTCCGGGTCGTTGCAATTGTTCTGTTTCATCCGGACAACAAAATGTATCCTGTGTGAATGCATGTGATGGTGTAGCCTGGGCATCAGGTGTGAGTCCATATCAGAAAACATATTCCTGGGATACGGGAGTCACAAAAGATACTATTTCTCTACTTTGTCCGGGGCCTTATGAAGTCACGTTAGAAGATGCAGTGGGCTGTCGGCGTACGACTGTAATTACAATTACGGAACCGACATCTGTTACAGTCAATACTTCCGCTACCTCTGCAAGTTGTAGCGGAAATGGTTGCAACGCATCTGCTACCGCGACAGGTGGAGGAGGAACTCCTCCTTATACCTATGCGTGGGCAGACGGACAAACAACTGCAACTGCTACGGGCTTATGTGCAGGAACAATACGTGTAGTGGTTACTGATTCCCGTGGCTGTAAAGATTCCGCTGATGTTTTTATCAGCAATCCTGTTGCACCTGTTGTGTCGCAGGGAAGTTTGAATAATGTTACCTGTAATGGAGCTGCAAACGGAAGCGCGAGTGTGTTGGTGTCCGGCGGAAATCCTCCTTATACTTATGCATGGTCTCCCTCAGGTGGCAATCAAAGTACAGCGACAGGTTTGGCTCCCGGAGTTTATGAAGCTGCGGTCACTGATGCAGTGGGCTGTGAAGACAGAATAGAATTTACTATTACCGAACCAACTGTTGTAAGTGTTTCAACAAGCGGCACAAATCCTTCCTGTTTTCAGGGGAACAATGGTACAGCCTTAGCCAATGTTAGCGGTGGTACCTCTCCATATTCATACTCCTGGTCACCTTCCGGTGGTTCAGCTTCATCAGCAACGCAATTACAGGCAGGAGTATATACAGTTACTTCAACCGACGCTTCCGGATGTACTGCAACTGCTACTGTAAGTCTCTCTGCACCTTCCGCTGTTTCTGCAACTGCCGGTTCTCAAGCAGCAACCTGTTTTGGGTCTGCCAATGGAAGTGTTTCGGTGAATGTGAGCGGAGGAACAGGTGCTTACACCTATCATTGGTTCCCGGGAAATTCTACACTCGCATCAGTCACAGGATTGGTCGCGGGGAATTATACAGTTACGGTTACAGATGCAAATAATTGCACAGGCACAAGTCAGGCCGGTGTTACACAACCAACAGCAATTTCGTTGAATGTTTCTTCCACGCCTTCCAATTGTGGACAGGCAGATGGCACTGCCGATGTCATCGCTTCAGGAGGAACTTCATCTTATAGTTATCAATGGTCTCCTTCAGGTGGAAATGCATCCTCAGCCACGAATCTCGGAGCAGGAACCTATACGGTGACCGTTACTGACGCGAACAATTGTTCCGCAACAGCAACTGTTTCTGTTTCGAATTCTTCCGGATTAAACACAAGCATACAATCACAAACAAATGTTTCATGCTTCGGTGGTTCAAATGGAAGCGCAGCAATCCTTGCAACAGGAGGCGCAACACCGTATACATATAACTGGTCGCCATCGGGTGGAACCAATGCTTCGGCCACTGGTTTGAGTGCAGGTACCTATGTGATCACTGCAACAGACATGAATGGATGCTCCAGTTTACAACAAATCACCATCACGCAACCGACTGCTATTTCTTTGACAATGCAAACCACTCCTGCAACTTGTTTCGGTACATCTACAGGAACAATATCGGTGCTTGCAAGTGGTGGATCTTCCGCTTATACGTATGTCTGGAACCCGCTCATTGGTTCCGGCGGCTCGGGTTCAAATTCTGTATCTGCAGGCAATTATACCGTTACCGTAACAGATCAGAGGGGTTGCACGGCTTCTTCTTCTGCTACTGTCACACAACCCAACGCATTATCCGTTTCACTGACAGCTAACCCGGCACGATGTGGATTGGATAATGGATCGATTTCATCGAATGTAAGCGGAGGAACAGGAACATATCATTACATCTGGACGCTGACAGGCGATACTCTGAGCACAATTCAAAATCTTGCCGCAGGAACTTATACTGTCACAGTTACCGATGCAAATGCATGTACGACCACAGCTTCCGCAACAGTTGTTGCCAATACTTCTCCGCAACTCGTTCTTGCTTCTGTGCATGAACTGACTTGTAATGGAAATTCAGATGGATCGCTTAGCGTCTCTGTCAATGGTGGTACTCAGCCAATGTCCTATGCATGGACACCAAATGTTTCCACTACAGCTGCTGCAAGCGGTCTTTCAGCGGGATTGTACAGTGTCATCGTAACCGACGCCAACGCATGCCGCGACTCGATCGGAATTTTACTTGATGAACCGGCTCCGCTGGCAGTATTGATGTCGCCTAACAATGTAAATTGTTTCGGTGCAATGGATGGATTTATTTATGCAAATGCCGGTGGTGGAACTCCTCCTTATACTTATGCATGGAATCCCGGCGGACAAACAAATGATTCTGCCGTAAATCTCTCACCCGGGACTTACGATGTGGTAGTGACGGATTCTCTGGGTTGCATCACAACAGCTTCAGCCAGTATTACCGGTCCGGATGAACTTGTGGCCAATGTCATTGCTTCGGATGTAAGTTGCTTCAGTGCCTGCAATGGTTCCGCGGAAGTTGTTGTGTCAGGCGGTGTTCAGCCTTATTATTTCAATTGGTGCAATGGTGATACCGGTACCGTTCAGGCGAATCTTTGTCCGGGTAGCTGCCAGGTCGTTGTCTCCGATGGAAACGGTTGTTTTGTCAATAAAGTATTTTCGATTTCGGAACCAACACCATTAAGCGTCTCACTGCAACACATTGATGCCAGTTGCCACAATTGCAGCGATGGAAGTGCTGCCGCGACAGTTTCGGGGGGATTGCCTCCGTATATTTATTTGTGGACACCATCCGGACAAACAAGCGCTCAGGCAATAAATCTGCCCGGCGATTTGTATACCTTGTGTGTGACTGACAGCGGTAATTGCACTCAGTGCGATACAGTGAGAGTGATGGATGGAATCATTGGTATAGAAGAAATAAAGAACACAACCGCTTTGTATATTTTCCCAAATCCTTTTGATCAATTCACAACCTTCGTTTTTGGTTTGAGTCATGCACAGCATGTGAGCATTGAAATCACGGATCTTGCCGGACAGTTCGTTGAACATGTCGTAGACGCGAACCTTGCCGGAGGAGAACAAATTGTTCGTTTCGATGCGGGACGTCTGAGTTCCGGAATTTATCTTTATCGCTTCCAGACAGAAGAACGAACCCAGACAGGGCGATTGTCTGTGACCAGATAAATTTTTTTGTGCTTGTTTTTTTAGCCAAGGGAATACATCCTTTGCGACTTTTTATAATTTTTTTTGCATTTGGATTCAGCATTCAATTTTGGTGAATTCTGATTCAGAAAATTTCCTTTCTCTAGGAAAAGTCGTAAAAAAAATTTATTTTGCATGTGGTTGCTGCATTTGTTTGCTGCATTTGTTTGCAATATTTTTTATTTGGACTATTTAATTCTTCAGGAACATGCTTAAAACGCGTCTTTCGTTTTTTATTGATGAAGTTTTCAATTTTAAGCTGTTTGCTAGCGTCTTGTTTGAGTTTATTTGCTTTGATTTTTATTCGGATGTAAAGTAAACTACAGAATGAAATTCTTTCCTGCAATTCTTTTTTTAATAAGTAATCTGATGTGCTCAGCTCAAGGTCAGGATAAGATCTGGGTGATGGGTTATGATTGTTGTGTTTCAAATTGGCATGGGATGAATTGGGATTTTAATTCCGGATCGTTAGTGATTGATACCGTAACTCGCTTCATGAACATTGATGTGACAAATGGTGAAATTTCGGATGTTAATGGTAATCTGCTTTTTTATACAAACGGAATTTATATTGCGAATGCCTTAGATGACACAATGTTAAATGGCAGTGGGCTCAATCCTGCTGATTTTACAACTGCACATGCACCGTACGGATTGACGCTCCCTCAAGGAAATTTGGTGGTTCCGTTTCCTGATGACTCAACCAAGTATTATTTATTTCATGAAACGATTGATGATCGATTCAGTTCATATGCATCTTTTTACCTTTATTATTCAATAATTGATATGGCACTTGACAGTGGGCGTGGTGGTGTTATTCAAAAGAATACAGTACTGTTCAATGACAGTTTGGTGCCAGGGAGAATAACAGCATGCAGGCATGCTAATGGTAGAGATTGGTGGGTTGTTACACAGAGATATGGTTATGGTGGTATTTTGGAATATTTAATTACACCATCGGGAATATCAGGACCTTGGAATTTTAACAGCACTTATCATGAAATAGGAGTGGGTCAATGTTTGTTCTCGCCAGATGGATTAAAATTTGCGTATTATGAAGCATATAATGATCTGGATATTTTTGATTTTGACAGATGCACTGGGTCGTTCAGTAATCTCATACATGTAGATATAAACGATGGAGCTAGTCTTGGTGGAGCTGCTTTTTCTAGGAGTGGAAGATATTTGTACTTGACCAGTATGGATTATATTTATCAATTTGATATGTTAGCGTCTAACATTCCGGCCAGTCAATTAACAGTTGCCGTCTGGGATCATTATTATTCTCATGGGTTAGCTGCCGATTTCTACCTTTCATATTTAGCCCCGGATGATAAAATCTATATCAATTGCGGTAATAGTACTACTGAGATGCATGTGATCAATTACCCTGACAGTGCAGGAGTAGCTTGTGATGTTTGTCAGCACTGTGTTTATCTTCCTGCATTCAATGGAGGAACTATTCCTAACTTTCCAAATTATTTCCTCGGAGCGGAAGGCGGGACACTTTGTGATAGTCTACCTACAGATGTTAAGCCATTTGTCGAAAGGCCGATGGAGACTGTACTCTTCCCCAATCCTGTTCGAAATCTTTTATACATCACAATAAACTCTTCGAACTGGAATGAAATTGTTGTTTTTAATATTTTTGGTCAACAGATTTCTGTCCCCATTCACGAAATAAAAAATGGAGAATACGAGGAAATCAATACATCATCATTGACGCCTGGTGTTTATTTCGTTGAATTGAAATCCGGAATCGGTAAAGTTGTAAAGCGGTTTGTGAAGGAGTGATTGTGCTACACCTGAAGCTAAAAGAAATATAAGTACGGTAACCTTCGCCTCTTTACTGTTTTGTAAAGAATAATTTTTATCTTCCTCCTCCGGACTTTCAGTTTCCCGTCAAATTATTCTGCCTTCTGCTTTCATGATGTATAATGATCTCATACAAAGGATGAATAATGCTGAGCAGGCAGCTTATTCTGAATTTGTAAAAATTTTTGGTTCCAAAGTGTACAATACTGTTCTTGGGATTTTGCAAAACAGGGAAGATGCGGAGGATTTGACCCAGGAAATTTTCGTCAGCATTTTTAAATCGATTCATCAGTTCAGGGGTGATTCTAAACTTTCAACCTGGATATACAGGATCACCGTCAGTAAATGCTACGAATTTCTCCGAAAGAAAAACACCAAAAAACGTTTCGTGATTTTTCATCAGCAAAAGGAGGATCAGGAACTTTCGCCTCTGGATACTATCCCCGATTTTGAACACCCCGGAATTCAGCTCGAGAAAAAGGAAATGTCAAGAATTCTCTTTGCCGCTATCGCCAAACTTCCTGAAAACCAAAAGACTGCATTTGTTCTAAGCAAAATTGAAATCCTCTCCTACGCTGAAATCGCGGAGGTGATGGGACTTACTGTATCTTCTGTAGAATCACTTTTGTTTCGCGCAAAACAGAACCTTCAGAAATTGCTCAGGGATTATTATGAAAAAAAGTGAAATCAGGCGCAAGTTTACCGCAGGATTGACATCTAACCATCAGATCCGGTTGATTTACTTTAATCAATCTCCGGATTTATACAACGAATTGAAATGAATATTGAGAATAAAAATTCAATAGATCAGAAAATCGATGCCACGCTTCAAAGTCTTGATGGTTTGCAAAAACCTGAATTGCCTTTGGGTCTGGAGCAGAAAATTATTTCAAAAGTTAACGCTCTTCCTGCTCGAATCTATGACCTTCGTCCGGTTGTAAAATGGGCAATCGCTGCGAGTATTGTGTTATTGGCCGGAATCAATATTTTGTCTATGATTCATTACCAGAAATCCAGCCGCATCACAACGACTCAATCGAGTCCGGTTTACCAGGAATATTTTAGTTACCTCAATTCAATTAATTAAGCGAGGAATGGAAAATTCAAAATTTCTCAAAGTTGTAATTATTATTTTGTTGCTCATTAACCTGGCAACGCTGGGATTTATGTGGACAAGAAAAGGTCCGCCCATGGGTCCGCCTCCTCATCGTGATTTAGTTGAATTTCTGAGTCGTGAATTGAATTTGTCACAGGAACAAAGAGAGAAATTTGAAACATTGAAAAATGAACACCGTGCATCCGTTCAATCCTTACGTGAAAACAGCAGAGAATTACACGACGCGTTTTTTGACATGTTGAGTAAAAATCCTGTCGATAAAGCTCAAGTTGAAGCTATGGCTGATTCCCTGGTGAGTCAGCAGAAACAAATTGAATTGTCAACCTTCTATCATTTTCAAAAAGTGAGAGAAATCTGTACAACTGAACAACAGAAAAAATTTGACGAAGTCATCAATGAAGCTTTGCGAATGATGGCTCCCGGACCGAGGTAAACTCTCGCCTTACCCGAGCTCTACAGCATTACAATTATAAATATCCCCAACCATAAAGACCACTATGAAAAAAACAGTCTTCTCTCTCTTCTTTGCTCTGTCGGCTTTGCTTTCATTCGCCCAAACCCCGGAGATTACAACCTGGGTGCGCAATACAACCGGCGCGACAGGCTACAATGGAATTCAATCCAATGTTCAGGTGGTACAATATTCCACCAACAATGTTTACGTGAGTTGTACCTGCATTCCGGGATACAGTATCGGACCATGGGGCGGAAATCCGAATACTCCGTCAAACCAGAATTTTGTTTTTAAAATCACAAGAAACCCTGTAGAAAATACAGGCACTCCAACAGCTATTGGTTTGGGTCATACCGGTGTCTGGTCCAATGGTGTGAGTGTATTCAATGTTTCCGACGCGATGTCCTATCAAAACCAGGGGATCTGGAACCGCAATGCCTACTATTGGGAAGGACAGGGATTCGACAATTGCCTTGGACATCCACAACAACAGGGAGAATATCATCACCATGTGAGCCCTACCTGTTTGTATGATGATGCTGACAGTACACATCATTCGCCAATTATCGGCTACGCTTTTGATGGTTTCCCGATTTATGGCGCGTATGCTTACACCAATACCAACGGTACCGGTCCGATCAAAAGAATGACCAGCAGTTACGCTTTATCTGCAAATACAACACGTGCTAACGGACCTGCTGTCAATGCGACTTATCCGGCAGGTTGTTTTATCGAAGATCATATTTACACCCCGGGTTCCGGCGATCTGGATCAGAGAAATGGGAGGTTTTGTGTGACACCGGAATATCCTGCAGGAACTTATGCTTATTTCGTGACCATCGACGCGGCTCTCAATCCTGTGTTTCCTTACACCATGTATGGAACGTATTACGGAGTAGTGCAACAGGGAAATACCGGTCCGGGTTCAGGACATGTGACCATTATTGAGCCGACTACTGTCTACAATGGAAGTACTGCAGCTGTGCAGGAGATCACTTCCGGAATTCAATATTCGATGAGTCCAAATCCGGTAAATGAATATGCATTCATTTATATGGATCCTTCCAGTGATAATAATATCCGTGCGGAGTTGTACAATGCACAGGGCAAACTGCTGCAGGTATTTGACAACTGGCAGCCAAGCATCAGCTATACACTTGATTTTACAAAATACCCATCCGGAAATTATTTGCTTCATTTGTCTTCTAAAACACAAAGCCATATTCAAAAAATAGTGGTTGCCAAATAAATTGAAATCTGTTTTCCTGATACGATCCTGCAAAAGAACAAGACAGTATTTTTCTGCTCTTGTTCTTTTGTTTTGTTGCTTTTCCGCGCCAATAAAGGCGCAGAGTGCATTGGAGATTGTGTTGCAACATTTTGCAGGAAACCAGGCACTCAGGCTGGATTCTGGATCCTATACAAATGAATTGGGTCAGCATTTTACAGTAACAAAATTCAAATACTATCTCAGTAATTTCCACCTCAAGAGTGTGGATGGTAAGGAATATAATTCTAAAGAAGTTTTCCTGATTAACGAAGAAGAAGCTTCTACAAAGAAAATTTTTCTTCCGGATGTTCCGGCAGGTAATTATTCTTCGCTTTCCTTTACACTCGGAGTCGACAGTATCCTGAACTGTAGCGGTATTCAATCCGGCGCTCTCGATCCTGTGAACGGGATGTTCTGGACATGGAACACGGGATATATTTTTTTGAAACTGGAAGGAAAATCTCCGGCTTCTAAATCTCCTGCCAATATGTATGAATTTCACGTAGGTGGTTACAAGTCTCCGGCAAATTGTATTCGGAGAATAACTCTGCCGCTTGATCAGAAATCCGTTAAGGAGCCATTAAGACAAATTGTTCTCAGGGCTGATGTTCTTGAATTATTTAAATCACCGGAAAAAGTGGACTTGTCTGTACTTTCATCCGTCACTGATTTTCACAATGCGGAAATGATGGCCGACAATTATTCCGATATGTTTTCTGTCCTTGAGATTCATTGATCGAAAAATGGCTAGACATCTGATTGTATTTTTTTTCCTGATTATTTTTACCGTTTTGTTCGCGGGTTTCATACAGGATAATCCGTATTTCGAAATCCATCCGGAGGATGTGGAATTGAAAATTCCCAAAGGATTTCCCGAACCCTTGTACGATCTGAAGAATAATAAAATCACAGTTGCTGGATTTACGCTTGGGAGAAAATTGTTTTACGATCCCATTCTTTCAAAAGATTATTTCACCAGTTGCGCGAGTTGTCATCAGCGTTTCGCCGCATTTGCCCACATTGATCACGCGCTGAGTCATGGAATGCTGGGACAAATTGGAAAACGAAATGTTCCTGCTTTACAAAACCTGATCTGGAAAGACGCGTTTATGGCGGATGGAGGAATCAATCATCTCGATCTGCAACCTCTGGCGCCGCTGACAAGTCCGATTGAAATGGGGGAGAGCCTGGATACTGTGCTGATGAAATTGCAAAAAGATTCAATCTACCCCGGACTTTTCAAAAAAGCATTTGGAACAACTGACATCACCTCCGAGCGACTGCTAAAATCTCTTTCACAATTTTTAGCGTTGATGGTTTCTTCAAATTCAAGGTTTGATAAATATCTGGAAGGGAAAGAGACCTTTTCTGATCAGGAAACGAGAGGGTTGAATCTGTTCCGAACTAAATGTGAAAATTGTCACAAGGAGCCCTTGTTTACAGATAACTCCTACCGGAACATCGGATTGAAACCCGATTCAGCATTGAAAGATTCTGGACGTGCAGCAATCACCGGGAAGGCGGAGGATTATATGCGTTTCAAAGTTCCTTCCTTGCGTAACGTCGAAAGAACTTATCCATACATGCACGATGGAAGATTCCGGAATCTCAATGAAGTCATGAAGCATTATGCCGAAGGAAAATTTTATACAGATAATTTTGATCAGAGTATCCAGCGTGCCGTGGGCTTGACCGAACAGGAGCAAAGCGATCTGATCGCGTTTCTGAAAACACTCACCGATAATACTTTTTTAATGGATCGTCGGTTTGCCGACCCATCTATGAGATAAATTTTTTTGACTTTTCATAAAGGATTATCTTTTTGCTGACCTTTTGCCTTGAGGTTGGGGCCTTTTGCCTTTGCCTTACTTTGCCTTTGCCTTTGCCTTTTACTTTGCTTTGCTTTTGCCTTTTGCCTAATCAATCCTGCCTCCTTTTCACATTTGCGTATTTACCCCGAAACACGTAGGTTTGAATGTCCAAGAAGACCATTTCTGATGAAAATTCACAACTGCATCCTCATTATCGGATGTTTCCTGCTCTGTTCTTTCAATGTTCTCGCTCAAAAAATCAGCGGTGTTATCCGTGATGGTAAAACCAATGAACCCATTGTAGGAGCGATCGTTACGCTCAAGGGAACCGGCATTGGAAGTGCGACCGATCTGGATGGCAAATTCGAGCTGGACGTAAAACAGGCTCTTCCTGTGACGCTGGTGATCTCCTACGTTGGTTATGAACCTCAGGAATTTAAAGTTGTCTCTGCTGATAAAGGCTTGAATGTAAAACTCAAGTCTAAAGAAGTAGAACTCAAAGGGGTTGAAATTACCGGCAGCCGGATTTCCGAGAAGCAAAAAGAATCTCCGCTTACGGTGGAATCGATGGATATCATTGCCATCAAGGAGTGCGCTCAGACCAGCTTTTACGAAGCCCTGGGAACAATGAAGGGTGTCGATCTTACCAGCGCTTCTCTTGGATTTACCATTGTCAACACCCGCGGATTCAACAGTACCTCCCCTGTACGTTCATTACAAATTATTGATGGTGTCGACAACCAGGCGCCGGGTCTGAATTTCTCCTTGGGAAATTTCCTCGGAAGTTCAGAGCTCGATGTATTGAAAGTCGATCTCGTTGCCGGGGCTAGTTCCGCATATTATGGTCCGAATGCATTCAACGGTGTAATCAGCATGACTACCCGGAGCCCTTTTGTAAAACCGGGTCTGGAAGTTGAACTCAAAACAGGTGAGCGCAGCCTCATGCAGGCGGCAATTCGCTGGGCGCAGGTGTTTAAAAACAAAGCAGGGAAAGAAAAGTTTGGTTATAAACTGAACGCGTTTTACATGCAGGCAAATGATTGGGAAGCCAATAATCTCGCCGCTACACCGCAGTCCAAGAACAAAGAAAATAATCCCGGTGGTTATGACGCGGTGAACCGTTATGGTGATGAATACAACAGCCAGAACGACGCTTCCGCGATTGCAACGCTTCGCCCGGGTCTTGGCATCTGGTACCGCAGTGGTTACGAAGAGAAAGATATTGTTGATTACGGAACAAAAAATCTGAAATTAAATGCTGCATTGCATTACAAGGCAACAGAGAAAACAGAAATAATTTTGTCTTCAAATTTTGGAAATGGTACAACTGTTTACCAGGGAGACAATCGTTATAGTCTGAAAGATATTTTCTTTTACCAGCAACGCCTTGAAGTAAGACAGGAAGGAAAATTCTTTGTGCGTATGTATGCCACAAATGAAGACGCGGGAAATTCCTACGATGCTTTTCTTACCGCATTGCTTTTGCAGGATGCCGCAAAAAGCGACAGTCGCTGGGCTCAGGATTACAGCAATCACTGGAATACAACCTATGGAACAAAAGTTCGTCAATTGCCGGGTTATCCCACTCCTTCGCAATATCCGTCTTACACAGACTATGTAAATGCAATCAATCCATGGCTGTTCGCGAACTACCCTGATTCGATGTACAAATACCACAACGAGACGCGTGCATACGCGGATCAGACTGTAACCACAGCAGGACAGTTCCCGCGTTTTGAACCGGGCACGGCGGCCTTTGATTCGGCCTTTCATGCCATTACAAGTACGCTTTATTCCGAAGGCGGATCACGCTTCTACGACAAATCAGCATTGTATCACATGCATGCGGAATACAAATTCACACCAAAGATCATGGAGATCACCGTTGGTGGAAACTTCCGTGAATACCGTCCTGATTCCAGAGGTACCATTTTCCGTGATACGGGTGGTTATGTGATCAAAAATCGCGAATTTGGATTTTATGCAGGTTTGCAAAAGCGGTTCATCGGTGATAAACTGAAAGTAGATCTCACCGCCCGTCTCGATAAAAATGAAAACTTCAATTACCTTTTTTCACCGGCTTTAAGTGGTGTGTATACCATCAATCCCGCGCAGATTGTAAGGATTTCTTTGTCCTCCGCGATCCGGAATCCTACTCTTGCTGATCAGTATTTGTATTACAATGTTGGTCGCGCATTGCTCGTTGGAAACCTCACAGGGTTTGATTCTCTCGTCACGATTGAAAGTATGCTGAATGCATTCAATTCTCAGAATCCGGACACTCTTGTGTATTTTAATGTTGATCCTATTCGTCCGGAAGAAGTGAAAACGGTTGAATTGGGTTACCGAACCACGCTTTTCAAAAATTTATATGTCGATATGGTCGCCTATTACAGCTGGTATAAAAAATTTATCGGTTATAAAATCGGAGCCTCTGTTGATTATGTACAGGCTGTTAATTTGTTTAACCTGAATAATATTTATCGTGTCGCCACCAATTCAAAAGATCGGGTTACGACCCGTGGAGTTTCCATCGGCATGACCTATTACTTCAAAAAGTTTTTTGCTCTCAACGGGAATTATTCCTACAACCTTTTGGACCGCGGAGGTTCAACAGATCCTTTGATTCCTGCATTCAATTCACCGGAGCATAAATACAATGTCGGATTCAGTGCACGTGATCTGGATGTTTATCTTTTCAATAAAGTCCATATCAAAAATGTTGGGTTTAACATCAATTACAAATGGATAAAAGGCTTCAATTTTGAAGGATCGCCTCAATTCACCGGATTTGTTCCAACATACGATTTGGTAGATGCCCAGGTGTCCTACAAAATCCCTAAAATTCACACGACGCTCAAGCTTGGCAGTTCAAATCTGCTCGACAATCGAAAATTCACTGTTTATGGTGGTCCTGAAGTCGGCAGAATGGCTTATTTTTCTGTGTTGGTGGAATTGACCAAATAATCTTTTTATTTGAATTGTTGTGGTAATTGCTTTGAGCAGAAAGCAATAGGTATTTATTTGAATTGAGCCAAAATTCTGTTAAGTTTGCCTTAAAGAAAAAAACACCATGAGAAAACCATTACTTACTTTACTTTTAGTCGTTGGCTTGTCCGCAATGAGCGGTACATTATTCGCCCAACGCTTTGTAAGTGAAGTATTCAGTTCAGTGAATGTAACTCCCAACATCACTTACGGACAGAATATTTCCTTCCTGACAGGAACAGCAGATACTATCGATCTTAAAGCCGATGTATACGAACCTGTTGGTGACACGATGGGTGCACGCCCTACAGTGATCATGATCCATACCGGTAGCTTCCTTCCGATTTTCTACAACGGACAGGCAACAGGTATTAAGACCGACAGTACTATCACAGAAATGTGCCGTCAGTTTGCACGTCGTGGTTACACGGCTATCGCAATGGATTACCGTTTGGGCTGGAACCCTGCAGCTTTGGGTTCAGCAGGACAGGATATCCGTACCGGAACTTTGTTACAGGCTGTATACCGTGCTTTGCAGGACGTAAAGGCCTGCGTACGTTATTTCCGTAACGACGCGAACAACACCAATACCTATCACATCGATGAAACCCAATTCATTCTCGGTGGAGCAGGTTCCGGTGGTTATGTTGCGATGGCTTATGTTACGCTCAACAATACAGGACAAATTTCACTTCCGAAATTCCTTGCGGCAACAACCAATGCATCTTATGGCTTTACTGCCGGTCAATCTTATATCAACCAGGCTATCTGGGGTGATTTCGATGGTTATGGCGGTGCTCCTGGTTACAACCTGGGTACTAACACTCCCGGAGTTGACAACAGCGTATCATTCGTGTTCAACATGGGTGGTGCATTGGGTGACAGTTCATGGTTACAAGCCGGACCAAATGTTCCGATCATAGCTTTCCACGTCGTGAATGATCCATTCGCTCCGTATAAAGATGGTCCGGTTATCGTTCCAACAACCGGCGACTTTGTGGTTGATGTAAGCGGTAGCTGGCGTGTGGTGCGTATTTCCGATTCACTGGGTAATAACTCCGCTTTCCAAAACAATACATGGACAGATCCTTACACAACACGTGCAAATCAGATTAACGATGGCTATGATGGTTTGTTCCCATTTGAAATGGCTGACCCTCCGGGCCCTGCAACAGGACAAGCTGGTCCTTGGGAATGGTATGATTCAACAACTGTGTACATGACTGCAATGTTCGGTCTTGGTTTTACTCAGGGTCATTGCGATACTATCTGGTACAATTCACTTGCTACCAATCCTGACATGAGCCGTAACAAAGCGCTTGCTTACATTGATACCATCATGGGTTATCTGAATCATCGTGTTGCAGTATCATTGAACCTGACAACAGGAATCGATAATTCATCTTTCATTCAAAGTACTTTGAAGGTGTATCCGAATCCTGCTACAGACATGATCCAGATTGATGCATCTGCTTCGAAGACTCCGGTTCGCAGTATCAATATGTATGATATTTCAGGTCGCCTGGTTCGTTCACTCGATCGACTGGATGACATGAAACTCATGCTTGATGTCCGCAACCTTGACGCGGGAGCTTATTTTATGAATATCAAATTTGATAGCGGACAGGTGATTGAGAAAATCACGATCCAATAATCAAGAGTATTAATTTAAAAAGGCCGCCGGAATTATTTCCGGCGGCCTTTTTTGTTTGGTTTAATTCAGATATCCGGATTTCCGTGAAAGTGGATTTGCAACTCAATGAATATTCAATACCTTTCCTCTAAATTCCTCTTCACATGTTCAAATCTACATTCCTTGCTTTCTTGTTATTATCTGTCTGCATGATCTCATCAGCACAGCGCTTCACCTATTGTGGATCCGCCAGGTATGACACAGAAGTTTTTTCAACAGTAAAACTTACATCCAATATCACCTATGGTTCCAATGTGGATAATACCGGCGCAACCACCACACTGACTATGGATATTTACGAACCGGATTCAGACACGGTGGCTGTGAGACCCCTGATCGTTTGGGCGCATGGTGGAAGTTTTATGGGTGGAACAAAAAATGACGGAGATGTTACCAGTTTGTGTAATCACTTTGCTAAGCGCGGTTATGTTTGTATTTCGATTAATTATCGTTTAGGCATCAGTATTCCCCCAAACCAGACCGGCGCGACACAAGCTGTTTACCGCGCTGTACAGGACATGAAAGCGGCTATTCGATTCATGAGAAAAGACGCGGCAACTAGCAATGTCTATAAAGTAGATACGAATTTTATTGTCGCGGCAGGAAGTTCCGCCGGCGCGTTTACCGCATTGCATCTCGCTTATCTGGATGATGTGAGTGAATTGCCCGCGCAAATTGACACAACGGTTTTGGGCGGAATGGAAGGCAATAGCGGTAATCCCGGTTATTCATCACAAGTCAACGCCGTCGTGAATTTATGCGGAGCTCTGGGAAATAAAACCTGGCTGCATCCCGGCGACGAGCCGCTTTGTAGTATGCATGGTACCAATGACAATGTGGTTCCTTATGCTACCGCTATGTTGTATCTGTTGAATATCTGGTCCATCATGGTAGTTGATGGCAGTTATTCAGTCAATGATTACGCGAATACTATTGGTCTGGACAATGTGATGTATACCTATTACGGACAGGATCACGTTCCTTATGCAGGGAGTCTCGCTTACATGGATACAACAGTACGTTTCGTAAGTAATTTTCTCTACGAACAACTCGGTTGTACACCTACAGATCCATTGCCATTGCCAAATACATTCCCAAGTACAGGTGTCGCATCTTCCGTATCAGTTGGATCTGATCTTTCCGTTTATCCAAATCCTGCTTTGAATCAATTTACAGTTGAATTGCAAAACAAAGTGGATCGGATGCTGGAAGTAAGAATCATCAATTCAACAGGACAAATCATTCAGTCCATTCATGTTGATCAGAATAAAATTTCAATTCCCGTTAATGAAACAGCGGCAGGAATATATCTGATTCAGGTTATCGGAGAAAAGAATAATTATCTAAGCCGGATCAGCTTACATTAAAGTGTTCTGACAAATATAAATTGCTTTCTTACTGATCACGTGTTTGTTTAGAAAAAGCAAGCGGATTTGCTGTGGCTTCATCATACTCTTCACGTTTTTTCAGAATATCAATCGCGGTATAAATCGCGTCGCGCAGTGAATCTTCATTCGCCGTTCCTTTGCCGGCAATATCATAGGCTGTCCCGTGATCCGGAGAAGTACGAATGACCGGAAGTCCGGCTGTATAATTCACACCTGTAGAAAAACTGATCGTCTTGAACGGAACCAGTCCCTGATCGTGATACATCGCCAGTACCGCGTCAAATTTCCGGAAAGAACCGGAACCAAAAAATCCATCAGCAGAGTAGGGGCCATACACAAAGAGTCCTTCGTCAAAAGCTTTTTTCACTGCCGGTTGAATGATGTCTTTTTCTTCCACACCAATCAGTCCATTGTCTCCGGCATGTGGATTCAATCCCAACACGGCGATTCTTGGTTTACGAAAACCGAAATCACGTTTGAGGGATTTATTCATCAGTTGAAGTTTCTTCATGATTTTTTCAATCGACAAATGTGAAGCGACTTCTTTTACAGGAATGTGTCCGGATACAACCGCAACACGTAACGTTTCACTCACCAGAAACATCAGGTAATCCGGCGAATCAAATTTCGCGCTCAGATATTCTGTATGTCCCTGGAAATTGAAATCTTTATTCTGAATGGTGTGTTTGTTAATCGGCGCCGTAACAAGGACATCAATTTTTTTATCTCTCAAATCCTGTGTTGCCGCTTCAAGTGATTTGAATGCGTGCATTCCGGAAAGCTCCGTGGGTTTGCCCCATTCTACTGCGATCTCTTCTTCCCAGCAATTGACAACATTCGTCTTACGTAAAATAACTTCATTGCTGCTTTTTACAGTCTGGTATTGAAATTCGGTAAGGTTGAGAAGTTTTCGTTGAAGGGAAACCAGTTTGTTGCTAGCATAAATTACCGGAGTGCAAACCTGATGCATGCGGTTATCAAGAAAAGTTTTCATGACAACCTCCAGGCCGATGCCGTTTACATCGCCACAGGTTATCCCAACTTTAATTCGTCCTTCTTGTTCTGGATGACTCATAGGTTTGTTTTGAGTATGCAAAGTTAGCAGAATATTTGACGGGGACGATGGACGTTTATGCTCGTGGTAATAGTGAGAACATTCTTTGGAAAGGGACGAGGGACTGGGGACGAGGGACGTTTAGGCTCGTGGTTATATTGAGAACATTCTTTAGAAAGGGACGAGGGACTGGGGACGAGGGACGTTTATGAGCGTGGTAATATTGAGTAATTTCTTTCTCATAACAGTAGGGGGTGGAATGCGAAGAACAAGTGACATAAAATAAAACCGAATAACTTAGAAGTCTTCTACAGTTTCCGTCCCCAGTCCCTCGTCCCCCGTCCCTCTAAAGGTTTTTAAAAAACTCATACAAGAACCTCACCCCAACACCTGTTCCATTTTTGCCCCTGTAACTGCTGGGGGAGTGAACAAAGGAAGGACCTGCGATATCAAAATGCATCCAGGGGTAATCGGTATAACGCTGAAGGAATTTTCCTGCTGTGATGGCTCCGGCAATCGGACCACCAATATTTTTCATATCAGCAATGTCGCTGCGGATCAGATCATCGTATTCATCCCAGTATGGAAATTCAGCCAGACGTTCATACACAGCATTTCCGCTGTCACGTAACTTCGAACGCATTCTTTCTTCAGCAGTACCCATGCAAACGATTCCGTATGGTCCGACTGCAGCGGCCGCGGCACCGGTGAGTGTCGCGAAATCCATGACTAGTTCGGGTTTGTATTTTTTTGCAAAATGCAATGCATCGGCAAGGATCATTCTTCCTTCCGCATCAGTATTCAATACTTCAACAGTATGACCGCTCATCATCGTCACTACATCGCCGGGTGTGTATGCTTCGCCTCCGGGCCTGTTATCAGTGGCAGGAACCAATGCGATCACATGAACAGGCAATTTTGATTTCGCGATCGCGTAAAGTGCGCAACCAACAGCAGCGGCGCCGGCCATATCACTTTTCATGTAATCCATGGAGTTGGGAGTAGGCTTCAGGCTTAATCCACCTGTATCGTACACAACACCTTTACCAATGAGAATATATGGCTTTTTATTTTTCGCGTTACGGGGCTTGTATTCCATGATCGTGAACGTTGGAGGAGCGACACTTCCTTTGTTTACTGCCAGTAATCCACCCATTTTCAAGGCTTTGATCCTTGATTTTCCCAAAACCTGAACCTTGAATTTTGCTTCTTTTCCAAGTTTTACGAATTCGGAAGCCAATTGAGTAGCTGAAAGTCCGGACAGTGGTTCGTTCACAAGGGTTCTTGCCTTGCAAACCGCATCCACAACATATTGCAATTCCTGAGCATGATGATCACGAACCGCTCTGCTTTTGATCGCGATTTCATGCAATGAATTCTGCTCTTTTTTCTTCTCTTTTCTGTATTTCAGGAACTGGTAATTGCCAAGAGCCATTCCTTCAGCGACTGCCAGAGTCGTTGCGGAGTTTCCGGCGAGATCCTGGATCACCACACGGGATAATTTCTGTTTGTTAATACTTCCCAGAAAACTATCGCCAGCCTTGCGGCATGCTTCAAGCAAACGGGTTGAATCCTTCTTATAATCAGGCTGAAACAAAATCACCAGACGTTTGTACTGGTTGATGATGATGGTTTTACGTTCGGCTTTCAGCTCTTTTTTAACAAAATCAGCTTCTTCTTTCGATAAAATTCCGGAAGGGATATTTCCATTGTCATCCAGGAGTAAAATCAGGGAGTCCCCGGCTTTAACGGATGAAGTAGTCAGGATGGTAGTCTGCATTATAAATTGTATTTTTGAAGGGCGGAAATTAGTTAAAATATTTTTGGTAGGACTTACCTTTCAAAAATGAAGAATTGAATTCCATTATTTCACGTTTCCGTCCCTTTTTATGAACGCTGATAATTTGCTTCAACGGGCTCTTAATTTTGAATTCCTTGACAAAAAGGAAGGCCAGTATCTTTTTGAAAATGCTCCAACAGCGGAACTGATGGATGTGGCGAATGAGATGCGAAAGAAATTTCATTCGGATAACAAAGTTACCTGGATCATCGACAGAAATGTCAATACCACCAATGTTTGCATCGCGAATTGTAAGTTTTGCAACTTTTACCGGATTCCCGGCCATGCGGAGGCTTACATCACAACGATCGATCAGTACAAACAAAAGATTGATGAAACCTTTCGCTACGGAGGAGAACAACTGCTGCTTCAGGGAGGTCATCATCCGGATCTCGGATTAAAATTTTATGTTGATCTTTTCAAAGAACTGAAAAGACTTTATCCAAATCTGAAACTGCATTCACTCGGGCCACCGGAAATTGCACATATCACAAAACTGGAAGGTTCAACACATACAGAAGTGCTCAAAGCTTTAATGGATGCCGGACTTGATTCTTTACCTGGCGCCGGAGCGGAGATTCTCAATGACCGTGTCCGTCGTTTGATCAGCAAAGGGAAATGCACCGGACGCGAATGGCTGGATGTCATGCGTGCCGCGCATCAATTGAATCTGACCACTTCCGCGACCATGATGTTCGGACATATTGAAACCATCGAAGAACGTTTTGAACATCTTGTCTGGTTGCGTGAAGTACAAAGTGAAAAGCCTGCTAAGGCCAAAGGGTTCATCGCGTTTATTCCATGGCCTTTCCAGGATGAAGGAACATTGCTTCGTCGCATCAAAGGTGTACGCAACCAGGTGAGCGGTGAAGAATACATCCGGATGCTGGCACTTTGCCGGATCATGTTGCCGAATATTCAAAATATTCAGGCCAGCTGGTTGACGGTAGGAAAAGAAATCGCTCAATTGTGTTTGCACGGAGGAGCAAATGATTTTGGTTCCATCATGATTGAAGAGAATGTTGTTTCTGTTGCCGGGGCTCCGCATCGTTTTACTTCCAAAGGAATACAGGATGCAATTCGTGAAGCCGGTTTTACTCCACAATTACGTACTCAACAATACGAATATCGTGAGCTCCCTGAACTGATGGAGCAGCAGGTAATTAACTACTAATCCATTCTGAAACTGATGGTTTTGAAAAGATTTTTTTCTCTCTTTGTTCCGTTCTTCATTTTTTCATCTCTGACCTATGCAACGCACAACAGGGCAGGAGAGATGTATCTTACATATATTGGTCCTCCTCCGGCTTTGTATTATAAAGGAACCATCATCACCTATACAAAGACGAGTAGTTCCGCAGCCGATCGTCCGACATTAGATTCTGTGTATTGGGGAGATGGTTCTCCTCGCGCAGTATTTGTACGGATCCAAAAAATCGATTTGGGTAACGATATCTCCAAAAATATTTATGAAGGATATCACACCTATAGCGGAAACGGAACTTTCATTTTTCATTTCGAAGATCCGAACCGGAATGCTGATGTAATCAATATTCCGAACTCCGTAGAGGTTCCATTTTATGTGGAGACGGCATTAATCATCAATCCATTTCAGGGACAACCAAACAGTACTCCTGTTCTCACTTATCCTCCCATTGATCAGGGTTGCCTCAACAGAATTTTCATTCACAACCCAGGAGCATTTGATCCGGATGGAGATAGCCTGTCATACGAACTCACTGTTTGTCGTGGCGCTAATGGTGATCCGATTCCCGGATACACCTTTCCTACAGCATCCAATACATTCGATATAAATCCGGTCACAGGGGACCTTACATGGGATTCGCCTATTCAGGAAGGGGAATACAATGTCGCTTTCAGAATCAATGAATGGAGAAACGGTTCATTGATCGGATATGTCACCCGTGATATGCAGATTTTGATCGGAAGCTGTGCAAATCATCCGCCTGAGTTTTTTCCGATCGCGGATACTTGTGTAGTTGCCGGCGATACTTTGAATTTTGATGTAACTGCCTATGATCCCGATGGCAATTCAGTGATTCTTACAGCAAGTGGTGGCCCTTTTGTTGTTGCGAACCCTGCTACTTTCACTCCGGTTCAGTTGAATAATGACACAGTAATCTCTCATTTCAGCTGGCCTACCACTTGCGCGAATGTGCGTACACAACCTTACTATGCTCAGTTTAAAGCTCAGGACACAGATACAACACGACTTGTGAACCTGAAGAGTGTGATGATACGTGTCATCGGTTTGCCGCCTGTGAATCCAAGCGCTGTAGCGAATGGAAACATTGTAGACCTGACCTGGAGTCCTCCCGGTTGCATCGGAGCAACCGGGTACAGGATCTATCGAAGAACCGGAATGTACAATGGTACTATCGAATGTCCATGTGATAATGGAGCTCCGGCTTATGCTGGCTATTCTCTCATCGGAACAAATTCTTCGATCAACGATACCACCTTTAGCGATAATAATAACGGCGCGGGTTTGTCTACCGGTGTACAGTATTGTTATCTCGTGACTGCAGTTTATCCCGGCGGTTCGGAAAGTTGCGCGACACCTCAAACATGCGTTACCTTGAAGAAAGATCTTCCAGTTCTTACAAACGCGGATGTTCGCACAACGGATCTGCTCACCGGTTCGGTCTATGTTGCCTGGAGCAAACCGACAGATCTGGATACAATACAGGATCCTCCGCCTTATCAGTACAGATTGTATCATTCACAGGATGGGGTTTCATTCAACCAGGTTGCGATATTCAATGATCTGAACGATACCATTTATATTGATACACTCGTCAACACAGTGAATTTCCAGTGGACTTACAAAGTTGAATTGTATTACACCCAAAACAGTTCGCTTGTTCTAAAAGGAAGTTCAACAAAAGCAAGCAGTGTTTTCCTGTCACTAGCGCCAAGCGACAACCGCATGGTTCTTTCCTGGACTGAAAATGTTCCCTGGTTGAATGAGTATTATGAAGTGTATAAAAAAGATGTTGTTTCAGGGCTTTATAATTTGCTGGACACAACTTCGCTGCAGACATATACGGACACCGGTCTTGTCAACGGAAATACCTATTGTTATTACATCCGCAGTATAGGCTTGTATTCATTCCCCGGATATGTTGACCCGATTTTGAATCGTTCGCAGCGTGTTTGTGGAAGTCCGCTGGACAATGTCAATCCATGCAATCCAAACCTTACAGTTCAATCATTCTGTAGCGACAACCTGAACAGGCTGGAGTGGACCAATCCGAATCTTAGCTGTGCGGATGATGTTTTGAAATATTACATCTATTATGCGCCATCACAAAGCTCCGCTTTTGAGCGAATTGATTCGATTGTAGTGCCAACAGATACTATTTACCTGCATAAAAATCTGAGTATCCTTGCGGGCTGTTATAAAGTCACCGCCGTTGATTCCGTTGGAAATGAAAGTCTGAATCCATTAGCTGTTTGTGTGGATACTTGCCGGCAATATGTTTTGCCATCTGTATTTACTCCGAACAACGACAACAACAACGATCTTTTTCATCCTTGTGATTCAACAACATCTTCGGAATTGCAGGCAAAAAATTGTCCGCCTTACAAGAATGTAAAGGATGTTGAAATGAAAATTTACAATCGTTGGGGAACACTTGTTTTTGAAACGAATGATAAAGACATCAATTGGGACGGAAAGAGCAAGGATGCTAAGACGGATTGTCCGGAAGGTGTGTACTACTACACTTGTCGTGTGAATTTTTACCGTGTGAGTGGAGTGGAATCCATTCAGCTCAACGGCTATATACACCTTATCCGTGGTAATTAATTTATCCGAATTGCAGCGCTCTTTAGATTCTGCACGAAATAAAATCTGCTAAATGTTTACAGGAATTATTGAAGAATTGGGGACTGTCAGTGAAGTTCGTAAAGAAAACAGCAACCTGATTCTTACGATTACCACGGCTTTTACTCCTGGATTGAAAGTAGATCAAAGTGTTGCTCACAATGGAGTGTGTCTCACAGTTGTTGAAATCAAAGGAAATGAATATAAAGTCACGGCCATTGATGAAACATTGAAACGAACCAATCTCGGATCTTTAAAGTCCGGTGATAAAATCAATCTCGAACGATGCATGAAACTGGGTGACCGTTTGGATGGACACATCGTACAGGGTCATGTGGATACTGTCGCGGAGGTTACTCGAATCGAAGAACAGAATGGAAGCTGGCTTTTTTATTTCAAATACCCGTACAGCTCGGAGAATGTCACAGTGGAAAAAGGTTCCGTTTGTGTAAACGGAGTTTCGCTGACCGTTGTTGAATCAAAAGACCATTCATTTTCTGTAGCCATCATCCCTTTCACCTGGGAGCACACGAATTTTCATACTCTGAAAACAGGTGATTTTGTAAATATTGAATTTGATGTGATCGGGAAATATGTGGCAAGACTGATGCCAGTAAAAAACTGAGTATTTTCTATTTCAGATTTTCAGATTCTTGCTGAATCAAAAACGAAATCCGATTCCTATCATTCCATCTACAATTGATCCGGGGCCAATGAAATAATAGTCATCATAAGATTCCGGAACATTGCTCATGCTCAGATTCGCTTTTGTTTCTATGCCTTTTACGCCGAGAGCAAGATCAAGAATGCCTCGTTTATTATGTCCAAACAAAGCCTGAAATCCACCACCAAAACCGGCTCCATAACATGGGTAATATTTTTCTTTTTTATCCGGCATGCCTTTGCTTTGTCCGTAGAATGCATTCACATACAAGTAAAACCCTTTTGAGTTATTTTCTCTGAAAAAGAATTTTGCAAAAGGCAAAACCTGATAGCCGGGATACACTCTTGAGAAAAAGTATTTGACATCTGTGCCTACCACAAATCTGGATTTAATTTGTGCCTGAATCCTTACTTTGACTTTCGCGTAATTTCCTGTTACCAGTGCACTGGGAGAGGTGAGGATCGCGATCCGGTGCTGAGTAGTGTCTTGGGCAATTGAATGCTTTTCAGACAGAATTAAAAAACAAAAAGTGCAAATTACTAGCCTCAGCAAATACATTGAAATTGTATTTAGTTTAAATGAAAGAATTGAAACAAGGTTGGTCTGAAGTGCTAATCTAGCGATTAATCAAATCAAAAATAACAGGAAACTTCAATTTATTGATTTCTTATTTCAATTTAATTGCCTTAAATCCGATTCTCCTCCTGTTATCACGGAGTTTTGCTGCTTTTTTTTCACTCAGAAGATATTCGAGTACATGTTCGATTGAATTGAATTTAAAATCAAATTTTTTCTCCAGCTGAAGAACCAACTTTCGCAACTCCATATGCTCCATTGCCATTTCCCTCAATGCTATGAATGAACGGATTATTGCAATGTTCATCCTGATGGCGATCTTGCTTCGTAGTACTGATGCGGCCATTATAACTCCGTATTCTGTAAAAACTCTTGGAGTAAATTTTTTATGTTTTCCACGACCGGTTTCTAAGGTCACAATTTGTGACCTTAGAGAAGTCCATTCCTCTTCAGTAAGAGTAAACATAAATTCTTCGGGAAACCTGCTCAGATTTCTTTTGACTGCCTGATTCAGTTCTTTTGTCTGAACTTTGTAGAGCTCTGCCAGATCAGAGTCTGGCATTACCTTCTTACCACGGACTTCGAAAATCTTGCCACGGATGACGGCATCTATTGATGTTTTCATTTTGCAAAGATGATTGCAAAATTGATTGTGTACATCCAAAAGAAGCAGGATATTTTATGCCACTTTGAAAAATGATTTGAAGAAAAATACCAGTAAAATTAAAAAACCTTCTTAGCTATCCTGCAAGTAATCTCCGCATTTCCCATTGTATAGTAATGCAAACACGGAACGCCTGCTTTCATTAGTTCCTTGCTCTGTTGGATGCAAAACTCAATACCAACTTCTTTTACTTCCTTATCTGTTTTGCATTTTTCTATTTCGTCAATTAATGAATCGGGAAGATCCACATGAAAAACCTTTGGCAGGGAAGTGCATTGTTTTTTGGTGGTGATTGGTTTCAGTCCGGGAATAATGGGAACATTGATCCCGGCCTCTCTGCATTTTTCGATAAACTCAAAATATTTGGAGTTGTCAAAAAACATTTGCGTTACGATGTATTCCGCTCCTGCATCAATTTTCGCTTTGAGGTATTTCAAATCGGTACGCAGATTTGGAGCTTCGAAATGTTTCTCAGGATAACCGGCGACACCGATACAGAAATTGGAAGAAGCTACATCCTTTAATTCTTCGTCGAGATAAATGCCTTTGTTCATGTTCACCACCTGCATCACAAGATCGAGTGCGTATTTGTGACCAAAAGGATGAGGTTCGAATACAGGCTCTGATTTGATCGCGTCACCACGAAGCAACAATACATTGTCGATTCCCAAAAAACTCAGATCGATGAGCGCGTTTTCTGTTTCTTCTCTTGAGAAACCTCCGCAAATGATATGTGGTACTGTATCTACTTTGTAGTGATTGATAATGGCGGCACAGATCCCGACCGTTCCCGGCCTTTTTCTCATGGAAATTTTTTCAAGCAAACCGTTGCTGTGCTTTTTGTACACGTATTCTTCGCGGTGATAAGTAACATCCACAAAGCTGGGTTTGAAATCCATGATCGGATCCAGGATATCGTAAATGCTCTGAATACTTTTCCCTTTTAATGGAGGGAGTATTTCTACGGAGAATAAAGTCTTGCCTTTTGCACGATTCAGATGCTCGATAACTTTCATAAAGCAGGGTGATGAATATTATTTTCGGAAAATTGATAATGTACCACGATGTTCTGTTGCTTTTGAATCGGCAACTTTCAGGATGTAATAGTAAGTTCCATCTTTCACATCGCCGCCGTTCCAGTCGTTTTGATAATTGTTGCTTTTGTAAACTTCCTTGCCCCAGCGATCATAAACAAGCAGACTACTATTTGGATACTGTTCCAGATTCCGGACCACAAATATATCGTTTCGTTTGTCATCATTTGGTGTAAAAACATTTGGAACAACAACCTCGGTGTTTACGATCCGGAATTCACACCAGTTTGAAAGCGAAATAAGTTCAGGATTGCCATTGTTGGATGTGCGGACACGTACATGATAAAGCCCGTTTTGCGTGGGTTTTGTGTAATGAAAAGTAGTGCCGGTTGTTGATGATCCGGAAACAATAAAGGTGTTTCCAAGACTGTCAATTTGCACAATTTCATAAACGGGAGCATTCCAGCCAATGTAGGAAGTCCAGCTTAGATCCATTGAAAGTGAATCAGCTGACGGGCTGCATTGAAGGAAAATGCTTTGTATTGAATCGGACAAGGGTGTAGTATATCCATTGTTCAGCGAGGCTTTCACAGCATAACTGTAGGGCTGTAATTCTACGTTTGCGGTATTGTCGGTGTATACTGTATCAGTCAGTGTATTGATGGTGCCAAGAGTTGTGTAGGGTCCGCTGAGAAGGTCGCTACGGTATAGCTGATAGTTGACGAAGTTGCTGCCACTCACACCGGCCGGTATCAACCAGGTGATGACCATAGCATCATTTGTATTATTGACACTGACATTCAGCAAGTCCATAATCCCGCTGAAACAATCATTCACAGAAAATGAAAGTGTGTCGTTTTCTGTCATGTCATTTCCGCATCTGTTCAGAAGTACATCCAGATCATTTCCCCGTTTTGTCCATAATGAATAGACACCATTTTGATTGAGTGGATTCACAAGAGTCACCTGAATGTTGTCAGTGTATCCACCCGAACAGCCAATTGCCGCAGCGGAGGCAATAGGCAATGGTGTGTTATTGGGCCCCAGTAAACGGAACTCAGATCCATCAACAGAGAGTGATGTGCACTGCACCGGTTGATCCAGGTGAATATCAAGCAGAGTATTTGTACAAAGTGTTGCTCCGATAGAAGATTGTTCTAATTCAGGAACAATGTTGCATAAAGCCTGCACATTGATTTGCATATCCCGCATGACTGATCCGATCAGCGTACCATTTCGGTATTCATCGATACGAATCACTACAACTCCTACCTGTAATTGATCCGGACTGAAACTTAAAATACCACCGGGATTTCCAATACTTGTACCTGAAGTTGTCGACAAGGGATTTGAAGCGGACAAGCTTCCTGCATAACTAAGATCCACTACAGGATTACCGGAACCCAGGGATCCCCGGGCAGGGATTAATGAATAAGCCAGAGAATCGGCATCTGCATCAAAAGCCTGTTCGTTATAGTTTACAACCTGGTTCAAACAAGTTAATGCTACCGGGCCGTTTCCAAAGGTTGGTGAGGTGTTTGAAGGATAATTCAGGTTGTCGAGAGAGGCTTCGAGATAAATGGAATACAAATTAGCCGAATTCACAGTGGTGATAATTCCATTTCTGTTGATGAGCTCACAGCCCAGAACCCAGTCGTTACAGGCTTGAGGTAAGGTAAATGTTCCTTCGTACACATATTTCCTGATTCCATAAGCGGAACCTCCGTTGCAGGTAGTAGCGCCGCAGTCGGGATAGTCGCCTGTTGGCACCTCGATTCCACCTCCGCTCAGCAGTGGTATTGTGGATATCCCATTTGCAGCGCAGGAAACAGATGTGTATTGGATGTCGAGAGTAGTGTAAATCTGCTGACCGGTTGCAGCGCAATCTGAATACAGATTTACAGTCACTTTTACCTGGTTACCCGGTATACAAGCATAACTAATATCCGCCGCGGCTGCATGGCTTGCCTGTGTGTCCTGAGAAGAAACAATGAAAATCAGGGCAAGCAACAAGGCTTTGCAGATAATGAAATGAGTAGCTTTTCTATTCAAAGAGGTTTGTGATCAGAGGAGAACGTGATGCTCACAAATATACATTTGCCTCTCATTTAATTTTGAAATTTTTCAAAAATCAAACAATCAATAATCAACACCAAAAAATCAACAATCTAAAATCTAGAATCTACAATCATTCGCGCTCAGGCCCTTATTATTCCTTCCATATCAGCTGCCCTAACCTTCAAACCACAGGCCTGTTTCTTCCCTGAAAAAAGCGTACCTTCGCGGCAGTGGATTTCCTGAAAAGACATGGAATGCCGGCTAAAATCTCCTTTTAAGCTCATAGTCTTTTTGGTAATTAGTTTTAAATCAGCCTCTTACTTATTATATTGAAGTGAAGAACATTAGAAATTTCTGTATTATCGCCCATATTGATCACGGGAAAAGCACCCTTGCGGATCGTTTGCTTGAATTTACCAAAACGATCACTTCCCGGCAGGCACAGGATCAGGTATTGGATGATATGGATCTGGAGCGTGAGCGTGGGATTACCATCAAGAGTCACGCGATTCAAATGAAATACTCTTTTAAGGGCGAAGATTTCATTCTTAATCTGATTGACACTCCCGGTCACGTAGACTTTTCATACGAAGTTTCCCGTTCTATTGCCGCTTGCGAAGGAGCACTGTTGATTGTAGATGCTGCTCAGGGTATTCAGGCGCAAACCATTTCCAATCTGTATCTGGCGATGGAGCATGATTTGACGATCATTCCTATTCTTAATAAAATTGACTTACCGAGTGCGGAACCGGAAATGGTAAAAGATCAAATTGTTGATCTGGTTGGCTGTGAACGTGACGCGATTATTCCTGCCAGTGCAAAAACCGGTCTGGGTATCGAAGCTATTCTTGAAGCCATCATCACCAGAATTCCTGCTCCTAAAGGGAATCCGGATGCTCCTTTGAAAGCACTTATTTTTGATTCAGTATTTAATTCCTTCCGCGGAATCATTGCATATTTCCGGGTGTTTGATGGTGAAATCCGCAAAGGCGACCGTGTTCAGTTTGTCGCAACAGGGAATCACTATGTTGCCGATGAAATCGGAATTCTCAAGCTAGAAAAAGAAACCCGACCGGTTGTAAAAGCCGGTGATGTGGGATATATCATCTCAGGGATCAAAGAAGCACGTGAAGTAAAAGTTGGTGATACGATTACCCATCTGGACAAACCCTGTGCTGAAGCCATCAAAGGTTTTGAGGATGTAAAGCCCATGGTTTTTGCCGGTATCTACCCTGTTGACACCGATGAGTACGAAGAACTTCGTAATTCCATGGAGAAGCTCCAGCTCAATGATGCTTCCCTTGTGTTTCAGCCGGAAAGTTCCGCAGCCCTTGGATTTGGTTTCCGTTGCGGCTTCCTTGGAATGCTACACATGGAAATTATCCAGGAACGACTGGAGCGTGAATTCAACATGACCGTAATTACAACGGTTCCTAACGTTAGTTATACTGCTTACCTCACCAATGGTGAAGTAACTGAGATTCACAATCCGAGTGAGATGCCGGATCCGAATTTTCTTTTGAAAATTGAAGAGCCGTATATCAAAGCGCAGATCATCACCAAAGCTGAATTCATTGGCCCGATCATGACTTTGTGTATTGGTAAAAGAGGGAATATTGTGAACCAGCATTACCTCACCACCGATCGGGTGGAATTGCAATTCAACATGCCACTTGCCGAAATTGTCTTTGATTTTTATGATAAGCTGAAATCCATTTCCAAGGGTTACGCTTCATTTGACTACCATCCGATCGGTTATCATGAAAGTGACCTGGTAAAGCTGGATATCCGTCTCAATGGAGAACCGGTTGATGCTTTGTCGGCTCTTGTTCACCGCAGTCACTCGTTCGAATTTGGAAAGAAAATGTGTGAAAAGCTGAAAGAGCTCATTACCCGTCAGCAATTCGAAATCATCATACAGGCAAGTATCGGTTCCAAGATCATCGCCCGTGAAACGGTAAAAGCGCTTCGTAAGGACGTTACCGCTAAATGTTATGGTGGTGACATCTCCCGTAAACGTAAACTTCTCGAGAAGCAGAAAGAAGGAAAGAAACGTATGCGTCAGGTAGGTAATGTGGAAATTCCGCAGCAAGCCTTTATGGCCGTTCTGAAGCTGGATTGAAAATTCAATCCCTGTGTTTCAATTGTCTTTCCTTTTTTGCGAGATGCTCTTTCTTTTTTAGTCTTGTGACTTTGGAATAAGGATATGGTAATCTACCAGAACCCTGATAAATTCTTCATCCACATCCAGTTTTTTCTCTTTTAATAGGGACCGAAGCACGTCCTTTGTAGATCTGCCATCGAACCCGCTTAAGATTTCAAAAATGGACGGAGGCAAAGAAATCGGATTGTATTCGCTGTATGTTTCTATCAGTACTTCCTCATCGGTAATTTGAGATATTTTCACCTGAGCTGACTCCAGAAAATCCGGTAGTTCGGTTGTCTTTAGGCGTAGGAATGCTTCTTTTACCAATGGGACCATCAACGATACCTCCGGGCCACACAAGTCCATTACATCTTTCCACTTCAATTTATTTACATATTCTGCACATTTGATATAGAATTCAATTTCTCTGTCTGCGTAATTGCCCCAAAGCTGACGGTACTTCATTTCATCTGTTTTATTGTCAAGCTCTGATGTTACAAGGTATCGGGCAGGATTGTCGGGGCCTTTTGATTCTTTGAGTGCCAACAATTCAAAGATTGCCGAATTGTCCATTTTCAGCTCCTTCAGACAAACATAAGCCAGATTGTATTCAATGGTATTGAGTAATCTCTTCACGGCTTCCCAGAACCTTGCACCCTCATTTCCCCGTTCATGTTTACAAAACCATGTGGAGCAAACAGAATTCCTGTGTTTCCAGATTCCGCACAAATCTCCTTCTTCTATATAGTAAGGGCAACGCAGATGGAAACTGGTTCCAAATGCACGGTTACTGTTGTCGTATATGAGGCTATATAATTTACCGGAACCCAGTCCTAATGGTGTTGCATGGAGTTTCTCGTCGAGTCGTTTGATTAGCTTATCCCTGCCAGGAACATTTTTCAGATCCTTTTCCATAAGTATTCTACCGATCAGGAAATTTGGCAGTTCCGGGACATAGGAGCAGCATCTGACTTTTGGGTCGAAATATTGCCCGGTTAAATCTGTGGTGTCATTGGCTTTCCTGCACATGGCACAATCATTACAGGTTGCCAGACTCTCAGCCGGGATATCGTCCCGGATTATTTCATAAACCCATTTGGAATAATTTAAGGGTAAAGAACTTTCATTAAAGGATTCTGCTGAATTTGACATATGTTTTTGAAGCGATTAAAAAGGGTAAAAAACTGTTCAATTTGTCTTGGCTATTTCAACCCATAGTTTCTGTAATCATACCACTTGTCCTAAAAAAGAAGATGAATATACAATTCCCTTTTGCTTTTCATTTCAAGAAATGTACATTTATCTTTATTTTAGAATAACTCATTCAGGAAGTTTTAGTCGTGTACAATTTATATCCCGATTGTCCTTCAAATGAATGAATATGTAGTGCAGATTATAGTGACCTGATATCCTTTGTTCAATATACAAGATACAATATTATTTTAGGGAGAAAGCTGAAAATCCCAATTTCTAAAGAGTAGGCACCACAGTTTTAAACTTTAATACCATGGCTTCTAAAAAGGTAACCGCTAAAAGCGCAAAGCCGATCAAGGGTGGTACTAAACTTTCCAAATCACAGGCACAATCTGTTGTAGGTGGAAAGAAAGCACTCAAGAAATAAAGGGAACGGAACTTACCCGGCTTGACGGGTTAACCTGACTTTACCAACCCCTGCAGACACATGTCTGCAGGGGTTTTCACTTTTAGGGTAACCTAAACGCTTCCCACGGAGTAAAATCGTCCGGTATCTATCGAAGATGGTCGGCATAGGTTCAGGATAACCGGTGATCATATTGGAAACATTTCAAATAGTATTGGAACTCTATATAATATTTTGCATATTTACTTATCGGAGCAGTACTGGGACGCTTTTCAGGGGGTTGGAGTTACTGCTAGGAAGGCTTACATCGTGAAGAGCAGGGCAGGGATAAGTCGTCAAATAAGTTGGTATTTCTGCCACTTATCCAAAATATCCGCCGACAGTACATTCTGGGTGGCTTTCCGGTCGGGTCTGATAGTATCTTAGAGTCATCATTCACAGAAAGAATCAGAAAGCCGGAACAAAAAGAATTCAATAATCAAGAAAGAAACAAACAGTTCTAAAGATAATAAGAGGAGCAAGCCGAAAATCCTCCCCCACCAAAACCAGGGATCAAAAGAGTAAGCACAACCTAATAACACAAAAAACAATGAAAACTTCAAAAAACCCAAAAAGCGTTACTGGTAAAAAACTTACCAAAGCTGAAGCAAAAGCAATCGTTGGTGGCAGAACCGTAAAAGGAAATGTTTCCAAGAGCAAACTTCAATCAAGCACTGGTATTTCTTAATCAGGTTCACCGGAATTGATCCGGCAGTTTAAAACTTTAATTATTATTCAAACCAATCAAAAAACCCAACATTATGTCAACTTCAAAAAAATCAAAAAGCGTAACTGGTAAAAAGTTATCAAAAAGCGAATCAAAAGCTATCGTTGGCGGAAGATCATTGAAAGATGTTAAATCCGGTAACGCTAAAGTTAAACTTCAGTCACGCACTGGTATCGCTTAATCATTTTTCGGGAACAAATATCCCCATGTTCCCCTTATGAATGGGATAAAATTCTTGATCCCTGGTTTGAAGCCAATATAACATTTGTGTTCTTGTGCTTCATTTATGATTAGAATTTGAAATGAGAGACCTGTAGTCTCTCATTTCGTTTTTTAAGACCTTTTGTTTTCCTCTTTCCTTATACTTATTTTTCAAAAGTGTACATTTTTATTTTTCTTCTATAAGGTGTTCTGTAAGATCATCCAGGATAAACAATCCAATTAGAAATACTATGCTCGTTTTCCTGAACTCTGTGAATTCAAATTTGATTCAGGCTCGTTGATATTGACTACAATAAGCGGATCAATTTTTTTTAATCAGGATTTTTCATTGTTATCCACATTCTCGTCATGTTGTTTATGGTATTCTTAATGCAACACTTTTCTGCGAATTCGCAGTTAGGTATATGTAATGTTATATTCAAGGCTTAAAATTTCTTATTAAAATGAATTAGCTGATACATGTCAAGTGTATTACTGACATCAATCATGTCTGATTAGCCCCTAAAAAATGAACATTTGTAAACAATTATTCGTTATAAATTTTAACAATTAAATATACCAATTATGAAAAAGATGAACATATACCGAATCCTTTCAGCAACATTGTTGACTGCGTTGGTGTTTTCCCTTACTTATTGCAAAAAGGAAACCGAAACCGAAATTAAAACCGTAACTGTGACTGTTCATGATACAGTTTCAGGTAAAGCTATTACAGGTGCTGTAACTTATCCTGACTATACTGGCGCTTATGTTGCTGCCAAAGGTGCTGTGATTAATCTCTATGTAGGTTCTTCCGCATCCGGTAGTCTTGCTGCTACAACTTTTGCTGATGCAAGTGGTAATTATACATTGCCATATTTATTGCCGGGATCTTATTTCCTGACAGCTAAATACAATACTGATAACACAAATTACAGATATGTAAATGGTGTTAATTTTGTTACCGATCCCGGTTATGCCATTACTCTTGGTACATCTGATTTTACTCAGGATGTTGAATTGGTAAATATGGCAGCTGTTGGAACTCTTAAAATCGCAATGGATACTATAAATGCAAACACCAGCTATCGTAAAGTAGATTGGGAAATTCACAGTAAACTTGATTTCGCATTCCCGGATCATACAGGAGGTGCAATACTTCCAGGTGGATTCAATGTATTCGAGGTTACAACCTTTGTATTCAATGAAGCAGATCCAACTGCAATCGAAATTGAAGGATACGTACTTCTTTCATCCGTGAATACATTTGAACCGGTTCGTGATGCGCTTGCAGGTGGTTGTGTTCGTAAAACATTAAATGTTGATACAATCGACGCATTGACAGCTCTTCCCGAAACAGATACAGCAACTTTCCGCAGTGTTTCTGTTGAGAAATACGGTGATGGCTACCTTTGCCATGGCATTTTGAAATCATTCTACAAACACCCAACAGGCGGTATCTATCCTGCTGACACAACTCTTGGTTATACTGGCCCATTCAATACTATGATAGAAAAACCTGTGGATATGTACTTCGTGTATGAAGGCAAAACAAAATGGACTTCAGGTGCAAACTACAACTGGGCATTCATTTTCGAAGGTCAATTCAAATTCAATCCAAAAGCGGATTATTATATTAGTTCTTCACACATTGGCGCAGGTGACGTAACTGTAAATTGCCATGTACAGATGAAAGGAGCAACCAACACTGAATATTAAACTGTGTTCATCCGGTTGTGATCTTCAGATAGATTGATCTTTAACCACTGTTCATGTACATTTGACATCCCGGTAAAATTTTACCGGGATGTTGTTTTTTATCCGGAATGAGGTATCTTTAAATATGAAGAAATTGAATTTTGTACTTTCTTGCCTGGGCGTATTCCTGATAGTCTGTTTCAGTGGCTGTCGTTCCGCAGGGGATAAAAAAGCGGAATACGGGGAAGGTACTGTCGTTTATAAAATTACCTACCCGGATAGCATGAATTACGGAATGAAGTCGGCCTTTTTTCCTAAAGAAATTGTACTCATTTTTAAAAAGGAAAAAGCTGCCTTTATCGCTTCCGGAGGAATGGGGATGATACAAATGGTGAATCTCCTGGATCATCAAAACAAAAAATATGTGAGCCTGTTAATTGATCAACTCAGAGCAAATTTCGGTTGTAAATTAACACCGGAAGAAATTGCTTCGAATGAAAATTCGGAAAAACTGGATTTTTCTGAAACAAAGGATACCAAGATAATTGCCGGAATCACATGCAACAAAGCGATCGCGAAAAACGTGGACACAGGAACACAAACGGAAATTTATTACGATAAGAATATTAAATTCTCTTATGGGAACTCGCCTTTTCATGCAATGGACTTTCTGTTTCTGGAGTACACGCATACGATCAATCACTTAACAATGAAACTGGAGGCTACAAGCGTGGATCTTACAACTCCGGTTGATACCGGCCTTTTCCAGATTCGCGGCGATTATATTTGGGTTAGCCAGCAGCAATTATTTGATCGGCTCAATCAACTGTAAATGTCAGAATGTTTTTGAAAATACCTGAAATGTTAAATTGCTAAAAATGAAATACCGGATCATTAGATTATCAAAACCTGTATTCATTGCCTTGTTTGCAGTCTTGGCGACGTTATTGTTTTTCGCCTGCTCCGGTGTGAATCCGGAGAATGATCCGGAGAAAAAAGAAAGGGAACTTATTCGCTCAAAACAAATTCTGAGCATCACAGAATGGAAAGCAGTTTTTTTTGCAGGGGTGAAACAAAAAGAGTTTCCTGTTCACATTAGAAAATTTGATAAAACAGGTCTGTTGAAAAATGAAGTTCTATTCACACATGATAGTATCCCGGATTGTTTTGTAAAATACTGGTACAATGCAGCCGGCAACATGGATTCTTGCATCGCCTTGAATGCGGATAGCAGTCTGCTTTATCGTGTTGTTATTCTTTATAACGAAAAAGGTGAACGCAGGGATTATTATTTCTATCTTCCTGATGGGACATACAAATACCGAAATGTTTCGGCTTATGACGACAAGGGGAAACTGAAAGAACTTTCCTGGTATTGGCCCGAAGGGTTTAAAGCAAAAAATGTATTTGAGTATAAACAGGGTCGTTTGATTAAAGATTCTGAGTTCGGACCGGGAGGAGAGTTTCGTTATCGTTGGGAATATAATTATGATACTGCAGGGAATAAAATTTCATCCGTACAGACTTATCCTGATGAGAAAGTACATTCAAGCATTCAGTATACTTATAATGCTTCCGGACAACTTATTGAGGAAATACACATGAATGGCACTGAATTTCAAAGTCGGACAATCTACCAGTATGATACAAAAGGGCTGATGTCGGCAAAGCAAGATCTGTCGGCCTCGGACAGAATAATTTCAGCTTCCAGATTTGAATATCAGAAATAGCTTGATTTCGGGGAATTTTGATTGACAGAATGGTTTTATTTGCATTTTGGGCCAAATTCAACGTTTTGTTGCGAAAATGCTCCTCATTAAGGCCTTTTTTACCACAAATCCGGAAAATGTCCATCTGATGATTAAAATCCGCCACTTATCCAAAAGTCCCACCGGATATACATTTTGTATATCTATCAGATGATTCTGAATGTATCTTAGAGTCATCATTTAAAACAAATGGAGGAGAAAGCAGAAAATCCTCTCCCTCTCTGGAGGGCAAACAGAGTAAGCTTAAAAACAAAAAAAAATAAAGTCATGAAAAACTCAACTACAAAAAAACCAGCTGGCAAAAAACTTACTAAGAAAGAATCTAAAGCTGTTGTTGGTGGCAGAACCGTTAAAGGAAATGTTTCCAAATCAAAACTTCAATCAAGCACAGGAATTTCTTAATCGAATTGATTAGATTTTCAAGTGTAACGTCTCTCCCCTGTGAATAATCAGTAAAATCAATTTTAAAATTTAAAAAAATGAAAAACGAGAAAAACCCAAAGAGCCCGGCTTACGGAAAAAAGCTTTCCAAAAGTGAAGCAAAAGCCGTTGTTGGTGGAAGAAAAGCGAAACCAAATCCGCTGAAATCCAAGCTCCAGTCCAATACAGGAATTTCCTAAGGAATATTATCAACGGTTTTTCCGTACTGATAAATCACCGGAGGAGATACGATTCGCTGAATCTGTTATTGAGCATGCTAAATCAATATTGAACATGCTTTCCTGTTTAGACAAAACACTAAATGAGAGACCCTGTCTCTCATTTTCTATTTAAACCCGATCCTGTCCGGATTGGGTTTTTTAATATCCTTTATCTGATTTTCGATTTCATTTTGAATACTAAAAACCGGTTCAGACTTGCCGGACTTTATCCCGACTTCTGGTAAATGTTACTTTAAATCAAAAAATACCAAATGTGTAGTTCAAATAATTACACTAGTCTTCAGTCAATTGGACATTAACTGTCTCCGGAATTGCTTGGGGATTTTGACTTTTTTCTGTTAAAATAAAAAATTGTTTCTTTGATTCAGATTGGATTTCTGAAAACCAGGCTGAATATGTATCGAATTAGTCTATTGCCCCTTTTCATTTTTATCATGTACTGTTCCGGTGCTTTTGCCCAAAGCCGGGAGCAGGATAGTCTAAAAGCAATCATTAACCTCAATCGTAACGATTCAACCAGTGTGAATGCGCTGATTGAACTCTCAAAGACCTACCTGGCATCCAATGTCCAGTTGAGTTTACATTTTGCAGAACAGGCAAACCAACTGGCTGTAAAAATTCGATATGCCAAAGGGTTTGCTCTTTCTTACAAAGCAATTGCCATCAGTCATTTTAATAAAGGAGATTATGTGAAAGCGCTCCAGAATTACGAGTCTTCACTGGCGGTATTTGACTCTATAGGTGACAAAAAAGGAGCGGCGAACATCTACAGCAACATGGGTAATATCTATTTCAATAAAGGAGATGATGTAAAAGCCCTTGAATTGTTTTTGAAGTCACTCAAAATCGCGGAGGCGATCAACGATACACTCCGTATGGTCACTTGTATGGGAAACGTGGGTGCTGTGTATGCTCTGAAACAGAACACCTACCCCGAAGCACTCAGTTATCTCATCAGAGCTTATGATCTCTGTGAAGCGATGGCGGAAAGGGATGCCGGCTCAATTGGAGCGATTACAGTGAATATCGGAGAGATCTATTATAACAATGGCGTACTTGATTCAGCCCTTTATTATTATGAAATATCCCTCAAAGCTGTTGAAGGCACTCAGGACGAACCCTACACCCTGAACGATATTGGACTGGTCTATAAGAAACAGAAGAATTATGACAAGGCAATCGCCATCCAGAAAAAGGCTTATGATATTGCTAAAAGTCTGGAAGCAAAAAGCGATATATCCATTTCTTTGGTAGGTCTGGCCCAGACATATCTGGAGAAGCGGGATTATCAATCCGCTCTTTCCAGTTATAAGGAGGCAGAAAACTTCGCGAAAGAAATCGGCTCTAACTATGGGCTTCGTGATATTTATGAGGGCTTGTCAAAAGTTTATACGGCACAAAAAGATTATGCCAATGCAAATAAATACCTGGAGCTTCTGATCGGAATCAAGGATACATTATACAATATTGACGCGAATAAAAAACTGGGAACGCTTCAATTTACCTTTGATATCGAAAAGAAAGAAGGACAGATAAACCTGCTCACAAAAGACCAGGAATTGAAGGCAAAGGAAATCAGCAGACAAAAGCTTGTAAGAAATAGTTTCATAGGCGGTTTCGCGGTGGTATTATTATTTGCAGGTGTGTTTTTTACACAACGAAACAGGATCTCAAAAGAGAAAAAACGCAGCGATGAATTGTTGCTGAACATCCTGCCGGAAGAAACGGCGGAAGAGTTAAAGGCAACCGGAACCGCGAAAGCTAAAAGTTTTGATTCTGTATCAGTGCTCTTTACAGATTTTAAAAATTTTACACAAGCCAGCGAAAGACTTTCCGCGGAAGAACTGGTGCAGGAAATTAATTATTGTTACAGTGAATTCGATAAAATTGTAACCAAATACAATATTGAAAAAATCAAAACCATTGGTGATGCCTACATGTGCGCAGGTGGTTTACCGGTAGCAAACTCCAGTCATCCCGAAGATGTGGTCAGAGCCGGTATTGAAATGCAGGAATTCATTGCCCGTAATAAAAAGGAAAGGATGCAAAAAGATCAGCCTTACTTTGAGCTCCGGTTAGGAATTCACACAGGCCCGGTGGTTGCCGGTATTGTTGGTATTAAAAAGTTTGCATACGATATCTGGGGCGACACCGTAAATACAGCATCCCGTATGGAAAGTAGTGGTGAAACAGGAAAGGTGAACATTTCCGGTACGACCTATGAACTTGTGAAGGATAAATTCAAATGCTTCCATCGCGGAAAAATTCAGGCCAAAAACAAAGGTGAAATTGATATGTACTTTGTGGAAGGAGTTGCTTAATCAATTTTATTTTTTGTGCGGTAATTGATCCGGATTGTGAAAAATCTGAACCGGTCTTCTGGGTCAGCAATATCATAAGAATTTGTATATTTAGTTTTATTAAAACCCCTGAGCTATGAAACGCATTGCTTTATTATTCATTGCACTTTCTGCATTTTTACTCCAATCCACTTCTTCCGGACAGGGTCGTGTAAGCAAGGAAACTGCTAATAAAATAGTGCGTGGCATTCTTCAGGAGAAAATCAGACCCGGAATTTTCAAGGATGATAAATTTGTTCGTCATATTCCGGTTCAATATCGTTCAGAAGCACGTCAATATTTTTCGGATCGGATAAATACCACAGAAAGGGTTGTCAGCGGCGGGAGCGAGGCGGAATCAGAACTTCATGCGGCAATGAACCCTCTGGATAGCAATAACTGGGTCTGTTCCGCGAATGCTGTGGATCCAAATGGTTCAGCCACAACGGATGTTCCGGTAAATCATATTTATTATACACAGGACTTTGGTTCTACCTGGACAAGAAGTTCATTTGATCCTCTTCCAACTGTTTCAGGGGTAACAATAGCCGGAGGAGGGGATCCGAATTTTGCCTTTGATAAAAATGGAAGAGTGTATACAAGCTGGATAAATCTGTATTTACAGGGATTTACATCGATCACCTGGCAATTGCTTTGGGCTTATTCTGATGATGGCGGCATTACCTGGCAAAGAGGTGCGAATGCTTCTATTATTGAAACCACAGGACCGTTTTCAGCATTGTTTGACCCCTCCTTATTCAATGGCCCGGCTGCTGACAAGGAGTGGCTTGCTGTGGATTGTTCAAATTCGGCGTATCAGAACAATCTTTATTGCGCGTATTACGAAGTTGGCGGACCGAATAATTTAAATACTATAGCCGTGAGAAGAAAGGATGCTGCAGCTTCTTCATTTTCAAACTCTGTATATGTTTCGGATAATTCATTTCGTTTTGTCCAGTTTAGTGGAATTGATGTGGATGGATCCGGTAATATTCATGTTAGTTTTTTTGGATCACAGGACAGTATAAACTATGCTGTGTATCACAGTGTGTCCACTGATGGAGGTGCAAACTTCAGTGCTCCGAATAAGGTAAGTGATGTTCAGCTGTACAATTATTCATCAGGATTGATCGGACAAACCATTACCGGTATTGATGTGCAGCGGATGTATCCCTGTTCGTATATTGCTGCCGATCAAACCACAGGTTTATCCTCTTCCGGAAACGTGTATATGGTGTGGACCGCCAACGGAGTGAATACAAGTGGTCCGAACGCTGCGGATATTTACTTTTCAAGATCTACCGATGGCGGTGCCAGCTGGAGTAACGCGGTTCCTTTAAACAATACACTCAGCAGTGATCAAACAGAGCAATATTACCCGAGTATTTGTGTGAATGCATCGGGAGTTGTGATTGTTTCCTGGTATGACAGACGAAATTATCCGGGCACCGCAAACACAGATTACTATATCGCATGGTCAAATGATGGAGGAGCGACTTTTAACAACGATATCCCTGTGAGTAACCAACCAACGGATTTCAATACTGTTGGTGCCATAAATCAGAATTTTGGAATTGGAGAATACAATGCGGTATTGTCTACTGAAATGTATGCGATTCCAATTTGGAGCGATGGACGGACGAATGATGGAGAGATGAATCTTTATGCAGCTATCGTTCCACTTGTGTCCAATGTGGGACTTCCTGTTTTGAATAGTGCCGGAGTCATTTCCCTCAATGTATTTCCAAACCCTGTGTACGGTTTTGCTTCTGCTGAACTGAAATCTTCGGGAATTGAAAATGTCAGCCTGAAAATTTATGATAGTCATGGCGCTTTTGTAACATCAGTTTTTTCCGGTGAAATTACAGATGGTTTCAAAATCAACCTGCCTGTGAAATCCTTAAAAAGCGGGAATTATTCGCTGGTTCTCAGAAGTAAAAGAGGTTTGATCGCGAAGGAATTTGTAGTACTTCAAAATTAGTCCATTTTCCGACCTCCCTTTTCTGTTTTTATATTTTCCGGTTCGTTGACGGAGTAATTTCGATATGCTCATTTGCCGAAATATTTGTCGGGAATATTTCTTCTTATCGTACCAGAAAAGTGTGGCTTTTCGTTGACATTTAACTCATGCCATCAGAAAGTGCAAGATTAAGCCCATCTCATTCTTCCAATTAAATTTATTGTTCTTTCCTATGATAGGAATGTTGACAATAAGGATAAATTCCATCTGCTACCTGAGTTCTGTATATGAAAATTTATTAAATTCAGTCTGGCTAAGAATACTGCGAAATAAATCCCCTTAGGATCTGCGTAATATAAATACCTCGAAATGATGAAAAATCTGGAATACCGGGATGAAGTTTATCTGAAAACATTGATGGACAATGTAAGCGGTGCCATCATACGCACTGATAAAAACTATAAGATTAAAGTATGGAATAAAGTAGCGGAAGAAATTTATGGTTATTCTTCCGACGAAGTACTTGGGTCCTCTTATTTCAGTTTGTTAAAGAATAATGCGGAAGATTCGATTGCGTTCAAGAATGAAATAAACCACATGAATGAAGCTTTAACAGCAGAAGTCTTGCATCACAATAAAAATGGAAATGAAATCAATATTGTTTCGACGGCGATCTTTTTAAAGAATGAAAGCGGTGAAGTGAATGAGGTATTGTTTTTCAATAAAAATATTACAGAGCGAAAAAAAGCGGCTGATGAAGCCTGGCTGTTCGCCACATTGGTAGAACAAACCAGTGATGCGGTGATTTTTACAGATTTGAATTTTGTAATTCAAACCTGGAATAAAGGGGCGGAAAATTTGTATGGGTATAGCCTTCCGGAGGTAATAGGCAAAACTACCGGAGAAGTGTTACAGACAATAATTACTTCGGAAGAACGAAAACAGATTCTGGAAAGTGTAAATAAAAATGGACATTGGAAAGGAGAAAAAAGGCAGAAAAATAAAAATGGAGATACTTTGCATGTGCTGTCTTCCATTTCATTGATCAGGAATGTTTTCGGGGAACCAATCGGTTTGGTGGGAATAAATACTGACATCACCAGTCAGTACATTGAAAAATCTCAAATAGAAGAATTTAATAAGGGCCTTAAGAAAAAAGTACACGAACAAAATCAGGAATTACAATTCGTATTTGAAAGAATTTCTGACGCCTTCATCGCTTTGGATGCCAATTGGAATTATATATATCTCAATGAGAAAGCAGGTGAGCTTCATGGCAGGGTTCCGGCTGATTTAATTGGAAAAAATATCTGGGATGAGTTTCCGCAAACCAGGAACGAGCCATTCTACAATGCATTACACGAAGCGATGGCTTCCCAGAAACCCATGAACGTCCAGCTTTTTTCTGAAAGCACCGGACGCTGGTATGAAGACCATATCTATCCATCACCTGACGGAATTTCATCCTATTACAGGGACATCACTGCCCAAAAAAGGGAAGAAGACGAACGTCTGAAAATTACAGAGCGGGTCCGGTCCATTCTGGATCAGGCTTTTGTGGGCTGTATTGTTTTCGCGTTTGACTGGACTTATTTATATGTAAATAAAATAGCAGCTTCATATGGAGAAAGTACTCCTGAAAATTTAATCGGTAAATCATTTCTGGATATTTACCCAAGGGTCGTGAACTCCAAAATATTTAGCTGGTTGGATCAGTGTATGAAGGATCGCAAACCCTTGCATGCTGAATTTGATTATACTTTTAAAGACAATAGTGTAAGATGGTACGAAGTCAGTGTGGAACCTGTTGATGAAGGGATCTTTATTCTTTCCAACGAAATTACTGAAAGTAAGAAAGTGGAACGTGAATCTCAGATGCTGGCTGAGCAATTGAGAGAAATCAGTTCTTCTGTTCCCGGCGCGGTTTATCAGTTTGTGCTGACAACGCAAGGCGAAATGAAATTTACATTTGTAAGCGATGGGATAGAACAGCTGACCGGTTTAAAAAAAGAGGTGTGCTATGTTGATGCCCTGGCTGCATTTTCACTTGTCACTCCGGACTACATTGAGGAGTTGTTCCAGACTATCAGTGAATCAGCAAGCACCTTATTACCCTGGATCTATGTTTTTCAGATACGTGATAAACAAGGTGTTCTTAAATGGATCAGGGGGAATTCAATTCCGCGCAAATCAGAAAATGGTGATGTTGTCTGGAACGGGACATTCGCCGATATCACCGAGTTGAAGAATGTAGAAGCAGAACTCAAGGCCAGCGAGCTGAGGTATCGGACCCTGATCGAACATGCTTCTGATTTGATCTTCATCCTGGATGAAGACGGTGTGATTACTGACCTCAATCCGATTGCCTGTAATCGTTTGGGTTTTGATCATAAAGATGTAGTTGGAAAATCTATCGGAACCTTTATTGTATCTGATGTATTCCTATATCAGCAAATCAATGCAGAGCATCTCTCGAAAGGTCAATCTGTCTTGAGTGAAATTAAAATGCTCTGTAAGAGCAAAGAAATTGTTGAACTTGAAAGCAATATTAAACTCTTGCCGGATGGACGAATTCTGGTGATCGGAAGGGATCTTACGGAGAGAAAAATTGCTGAAGCAAAACGTTTGAAATCCGAACGCAGATATCGTCTTTTGTTTGAAAGAAACCTCGCGGGTGTTTACAGGACAACTGTTTCCGGGAAAATTCTGGAATGCAATGAAGCCGCTGCAAAGATGCTTGGGTATAATTCGGTTGCAGAATTGCTTGCTCTGAATACAGATGCTCTTTATTTTGATAAAGCGGAACGTGAAAAGTATCTTAAGTTACTGAGGGTAAACAATGCGCTAACGAATTATCAGTCTAAATTAAAAAGAAAAGACGGTAGCTCACTTTACCTTATTGAGAATATTTCACTTTCCAATGATCTGGAAATAGGAGAGGAGGTCATTGAAGGGATCGCAATTGATATTACCGACAATGTAAAGGCGAATGAAGAATTGCAGGATTCCAAAAACCAGTTCCAAAGCCTCGTGGAAAATATTTCAGGTATATATTGGGTAAGCGATCTGCTGCAAATGCAAACGCTATATATCACACCATCTTATGAAACCATTTGGGGCGGAAAATGTGAAGATTTGTATGAAGATACATTAGACTTCTTGAAACCAGTCCACCCTGATGACTACCAGGATGTTTATGATTTTTACAAAAGCTTAAATGAAACCCGAAATGCAAGCATCACGTTTCGCATCATCCGACCTGATGGAGCCATCCGCTGGATAGAGTCCAGAGTCAACGTTCAGGAGAATTCAAAAGGAGAGAAATACTCGTATGGTTATGCGGAGGATATAACGGAAAGAAAAACCGCTGATGAGGCGATCAGACAATCTGAGCAGAAGTATAAATTAATGTTTAAAAAAAATCCAATGCCGATGTGGATGGCATCAGCTTTGGATATGAAATTCATTTCCGCCAATGAAGCAGCGATTGAATTTTATGGGTATTCTAATGAAGAGTTTTTGAAAATGTCCACAACAGATTTGTTGGCGCAGACATCGGAGAACGAAATGGATAATACCTCAAGGATCAGAACGGGCTCAAAAAACAGCATGACACATGTAGTCGCTCATAAAAAAAGGAATGGCGATGTGGTTCAGGTAGAAATCAAGGAACATAAAATTGAATACAAAGGGAAGCCCGCGTTTCTGATCCTGGCTAATGACGTAACCGAAAAACTCATTGCGGAGCAAATGATGAAGCAATCCAATCTGGAATTGAGAGAACTTTCATCACATCTGGAAACTATTCGTGAAGAAGAGCGAACTACAATTTCACGGGAAATCCATGATGAGTTAGGTCAGCAATTGACAGGGCTAAAAATGGATGCTTCCTGGCTTAGCAGAAAAATTCCGCAGAAAGAAACTGTTCTCCAGGAAAAAATAACGACGATGATTTCTTTGATTGAAGATACGGTGAAATCAGTCCGTCGTATTTCTTCTGACTTGCGTCCGGGTATTCTTGATGATCTTGGACTTATCGATGCGCTTGACTGGGCAAGCGTGGAATTCGAACGCAGGACTGGAATTGAATGCAAGTTCAAGCCACCTGTTGAAGAAGTTTCCTTTGAGAAAAATTTATCTACAGGAATATTCCGGGTTTATCAGGAAGCACTTACCAATGTGGCGAGGCATGCCGGGGCATCCCGGATCAAAACAACATTTGATAAATCATCAGACAACTGGATTTTGGTAATTGAAGATGATGGAATGGGTTTTGATTCTTCTGATGTCATCAGTAAAAAAACACTTGGATTGATGGGTATGAAGGAAAGGGCAAAGATGTTCGGAGGCAAGTTAAATATTGCGAGTAAAGCGGGAGTCGGAACTGTGGTCAGACTTGAAGTTCCATTGAAGGAAGAAAATTAGCTAAATTAGAATTCACTTTCCGTATTTACTTCTGCTTTGAATCCGCCAATTCCGATTAAAAGCAGAGTGAAAGCTATAAAACTTTCACTTGTCCGGTTCTTCCTGAAATAGCAGGTGCGATCTCCTCTTTTGAAAGTAAAGGAAGACAAATCCTGAATTCTGTAAATTCGTTTTCTGCTGAATCAACAGTCATGGTTCCGCCATGTACTGCGATAATATCATGACTGATGCTTAGTCCGAGACCAGTACCTTCCCCGGAAGGTTTGGTTGTAAAAAAAGGATTGAAAATATTGTCCTTGATATGAGCTGCTATTCCAGTTCCATTATCGTAGACAGTAATACAGATTTTATCATTTTCAGGATTGTCGGAGGTTTTTATTCTTTCTGTTGAAAGCACGACCTTAGCCTTATATTCGCTTCCTGCCATTTTTCGTTTTTCATTCACAGCATAAAATGCATTTGTAAGCAAATTCAGAACAACTCTGCTGATGTCTTCATAAATTACAAAAATACGTGGAATATCTTTTTGCAGATTTTTTTGAAAATCACAATAAAAACCGATAATTCCTGAACTCATTCCATGGTATGCAATGTCTGCGGCATCACGGGTGATTTCGTTAATATCAGACAGGCGTTTTTGAGCCTTTTCAGAACGGGCATGCAGCATCATGCTTTGCAGAATCGAGTTGGCACGCGTACCGTGGAGATGGATTTTGGAAAAATTGCCTTTTAGAATTTCAATGACTTCCTGACGCTGCGTTGGATCATCCAGAGTAGCAAGTTCATCGAGTAATTCATTACTCGATTCAGAAAAGTTATTGATGAAATTGAGGGGATTTCGTAATTCATGTGCGATTCCTGCTGTCAACTGACCTAAAGATGCAAGTTTCTCTGATTTAACAAGTAAGTTTTGGGCGGAATGAAAATCTTCAAGGGTTTGACGAAGTTTTTGATTTGCATTTTCCAGAACTGAAGCCTGCTTTTGTAGGGTTAGATTTAACATTTTGGACCGATGCTGATAATAACCGGCTACACCGAAGGCGATCCCGAGAAACAAAGGCGCGGTGTCAATTATGTAATGCAAAGGGTTTTGCCTGTGCACCAGCAGAATTGATTCTTCATTCAGAGGTAATTTCAAATGTATCATCACATCGAAAATGATGGCAAACACCGGAAAGCACAAACCAAACAGTATTCCAAACAAGGCATATTGACAAGTAGATGTCCCGCAACTGATTGTGTAACTGCTTTTTTTCATGAAATGAAATGTACAAATAAATACGATGACTGAAAATCAATCGGTAAAGGAAGATAATAAGATTCTGTCAGATTATAGACAGATCATGTACCAGGTCTGTTTTACTTTTTTAAAGAGATAAATTTTGTAAACAGTTGTTTTGCATGGTTATTTCAAAAATTTTGATGGCGCTCAATGAATCAATACTATTCATTTGATCAATACTGATCAGTCAGATAAAACAAAATTAATCAAAATCTGTTCAGTAGTTTGGTATTCATGGATATTATCTTAAATTGAAACGTTGGAAAATTCAAATAGTTGTAATTTTCATATCTTTGCGCCTTCAAGACCTGAGGGATATTTAGGATTTGAAATGCTCTTTATTAGAAAGGAATTTATAAATCAAAATCAAATATAAACTATGAAAAGACAAGCGACAGCAGTTTGGAGTGGCTCGGGAAAAGAAGGCAAAGGACACCTTACCACTCAAAGCACCACATTGAATCAAACACAATATTCATTTAGTTCCCGTTTTGAACAGGGAGTTGGTACTAACCCCGAAGAATTGGTTGCCGCTGCGCATGCCGGTTGTTTCGCGATGAAATTGAGTTTCGTGCTCGGAGAAGCAGGATTCGTACCTGAAACTCTTAAAGCAACAGCGCATGTAAACCTGGAAGCGGGAAGTATCATTGAATCTCATATTGTGCTGAACGCAAAAGTACCCGGGATCTCAAAGGATGTTTTCGACACCTGTGTAAAAAATGCCGAAGTGAATTGCCCGATCAGCAAAACACTTAATTCGAAAATTTCCGTGGAGGCCACACTCGAAGGTTAATAGCTTTTTACTAGAACAGAATCAGGTAGTGCAAATAAGCTCCCGGTATCCATTTGATCTAGTTCAAAAGGATTCCGGGAGCTTAATTTTTTATGTTACATGAATTTATTTTCTGAATTTCATTTCCCTGTTAAAAATTATGTCACATTAATTTCATTTTCAGGTTAGGCTTCGTGTTAAAGTAGTTGAATTAATATAGGATTTGCTTACAGTGATCTACATTCGGGGTGGGTTTATTTTAAATCCTTGAGATCATTACATAAAAATTATCTTCCCTGAAGCCATGAAAAAATGTTATGTTGTTTGCCTGATGAATTTCCTCATCATATGTTTTTCTGATTTATCAAATGCTCAAATTTATCAGCCCATGCCCACGCAAAATGGAACCTGGAGCTCTGTTCGCTGCTGGTATTTTTATCCCGGAGGATGGCATGATGAATACAGTATTCAGCTGACAGGAGGTGATACACTTTTCAATTCTCATATTTATAAAAAGCTGTCTGTTCAAACACATCACGCTCCTGGGACCTTGTTCGATTCAGTTTATACAAATTTTCTGGGTGGGATGCGGGAAGTGAACAAAAGAGTTTATTTTTTCTCAGACTATTTGTGTAACGACACAATAGAACGACTGATCTATGACTTCAATCCGACAAATATCGGTGATACCGTTCGTGCGCAGGTGTTGAGTAACTTCCCTACATTTATTGACCGCATCATTGTTGGGATTGATTCGGTACAAACCGGTTCTCTCTATCATCGCCGCGTCACTCTTGCGGATACAAATGGAATACCATGGGAAACCTGGACCGAAGGTGTAGGCAGCAGTTTGGGTTTGGCATATTCGGGGTATTATTTGCTTTCGGATAACAGCTATGATCTCACGTGTTTCCGGGTGAAAGATGTCGTTTTGTATTCAAATCCTGCTCCGTATTTCTCTTATTGCACTCCTCCGATGCCTCATATTGTTTGTGATTCGGCCATCAATGCTGTTCCTTCGATATATAACAGCCTCTTCTTTTCAGTCTTCCCTAATCCTGTAACAGATTTTTTTACAATTGATTCAAAAATGAAATACAAAGCTATCAGGGTTTTAAATTCTATTGGAGAAGAAGTGTTGTTTGTGTCAAATAGGAATGAAGTTGATATCAGAGATTTATCCATTGGTTTATATTTTATTCAGCTCGTTGGCATAGAAAATAATGTCATTTCAGCCTCTCGTTTTATCAAATTGTAAATTTTAATCGTCTGACAATCCAGGACCACTTTTACTTGTCGATACTTGCTTAATACTTTTTATTTAATATCTTAGTTCCATCATTCAGTTGTTGGATCTTCCGTTTTAGCTGTTTAATTTCTTTTTTAAATTAAAGCTGATTGTTGCGAAACTAACCTGATATGGTATTGTATATGGAGTCCAGAAACCATTCAAACGGGGCGGAACTGAAAAGCCAGATGAGTAGGATCTTTAAAATTATTATTTATGGCAACAACAGTACCTGTATTTAAAAATGAACCAATAGTCGTTTTGCTACTGGGTTTGGTGACCTGTGGATTATACCTGATTTATTGGAATATTAAAACCGCGCAAGTAATTAATGCTGTAGCGGAGAAAGAAGTGATCTCCCAGCCCATAGCAATTTTTGCCGGTTGTTGTCTGCCTGTGAATTTGTATTTTTATTATCTGGCAGGCAAAGAAGGTTTGCCAAAGATTTATGAAAAAATCGGGGAGCAGGGAAAAGATCAAAGTACCCTTTTGTTAATTCTTGGTTTTCTTTTTCCCATGGTTGCCGCAATGATCGTTCAAGGTGATATCAATAAATTATACGAATAAAATTTTGAGCAACAGAAAAATCCTCGGGATAACCGGTGCCTTATTCGCCCTGGTTATCCCGGCGATTATTTTATGGATGAATCCTCATATCGAGGGAGAGCAATCTCTTTGCCCGTTTAAATTACTCACCGGATTTCCTTGCCCTGGCTGCGGGCTTACCAAATCAATGATTTTTTTCTATGAAGGCGATTTGAGCAGAAGTCTGAGTTATCATTTATTCGGACCGGCGTTTGTGTTTTTTTGTTTGCTTGCTATTGTTACACTCTCCGCTGAACTATTTACACGGAAGGAATATTTTAAAAAATATCTGTACAACATGAACCTGGCCTATACAGCAGGTTTCCTTCTTGGCTCTTACCATCTGATTCGTTTGGTGATGTTTGTCATGAGTCATTCAATGACGGATATTCTCAGGGAATCGGTTTGGAAATAAAGATTTTCGTGGCATTGGAAATATTGTTTTGCCGGAACCGTCCCTCAGTGGAGCTTTAACATTTATAATACAGAATAGTATTTCCTTAATTGAGGTACATCATATTGCCCTTGGAGGTATTGGCTCACCTTTGTCAAAAAAATAATTATGATAGAAAACCTCTCATTGGCTGAAATTGTGAAATCGAAGCCTGAAACCGCGGCGCTGCTGGAAAAATACGATCTTGATTTTTGTTGTAAAGGGAAAATGAAATTATCAGATCAGGTAAAGGATCCTGATAGATTGAAAGATATTATTGGGGAATTGGAGATTGTTTTTTCAAAAGGAAAAATTCAAGAAGTCAACTATGAAGAGCTCTCGTTGACAGCCCTGGTGGACCATATTCTGCAAACGCATCATACATATGTGAAGGAAGTGATGCCTTTAATTTTGCTGCATCTTGAAAAGGTCGCTGCTAAGCATGGCGATAGGTTTCCCTATATGAAAAGAATCCTGGCTCTTTTTTTTGAAGTTAAACATGATTTGGAACAACACCTGGTGAAAGAAGAGATGATTCTTTTTCCTCAGATCAAATTGATCGAAGCCGAAAAGTCATCAGAAAAAAATCCTGAAACACCATTCCGTGTGGACATGCCTATTTTAGTAATGGAAGAAGAGCATGAAGTAGTCGGCAAGCTGATGCAGGAAATTCGCTTATTGAGCAATCATTACACAGCACCGGAAGGCGCTTGTATGACATTCATGGTAAGTCTGGATGAATTAAAGAAGTTTGAAGAGGATTTGCATATCCATGTCCATCTTGAGAATTTCATTCTTTTCCCCAAGGCGATTCGTCTCCAGAATGATCTCTCCGATAAGGTCTGAGTTACTAAAATTAGTTGATAATCAGTTTCCGGGTGACAGAATTTCCACGACTGTCCGTGATTCTCAAATAGTATATTCCGCCAGAAAAATTCTGAATGGAAATTCGGTTTTGTTGACGATGGACGTCTTGTTGTTTTAAAACGCTGCCGAATATATCGATCAATTCCACTTGACAGCTCAGATCAGCAGCAGTATTTGTGATGTTGATATTTACAAAATCGCCTGAAGGATTAGGGTAAATCTCAATTGAAAGTGGATTCGATAAACTCCCGGGTGTGCTCGTGATCAAAGAACCTGTACTGTCTGTTTTGATAAAATAAAAGTAAGTGTCATTGGTGGATTGATCAGTTGTCGTACCAATGATGGCGAATCCTCCATCATTGGTTTCAATTAGCTGCCTTGCCTGGTTTAAACCCAGTCCGGTAAATTCTCTTGACCACAAACTATCACCATTGCTATTGGTTTTCATCAGGAGTATTCTGTAATCAAATCCGCTGCCAGAGGATGGATATTGAACTGTACCAATGAGCGCGAAGCCACCATCCCGGGTTTGAATCACCGAAGGAAAATCGTTTGAGTTTCTGACAGTATAAGTTTTTGTCCAAAGACTGTCTCCATTATTGTCTGCCTTCAACAACAAGAGATCAATGAATGATTGTGTGCTACCGCTCACTTTGTAGCCAACAGCCAGGTAGGCACTGTCGTTTGTACTGGTTACTGAATTGCCCGCATATCCCGCATTGATATTTGCAGGGAATCCGTAGTCTTTCTTCCATGTAAGGGTGCTGTCAGTGGATACTTTCGCGAGAATGAGATGAGGAAAGGGGTTGCTGAAATCACCACAAGCAACAACAAGGGATGTATCAGGTGAATTGATAAAAGACGTGTTACTACAATTGGAAACTTTGTTGACTTCAGTCGACCACAATACCGATTGATTTGTAGAATCTATTTTCCATATTCTTAAAAATTCCTGAAAAGGATAGCTGTCATTTTCCAGAAGCGCGAAATTGCCATCAGCCAGTTCCATAGCGGAAATTCCATAGTGAGAGAACGATCCGCTGTTCAGTACTATATTCCATTCTTCAGTACCAATGCTATCGGTTTTTCTATAAACAGCTGAATAAGGTGAGGCATAATTTGTTCCGGCAAGAATAAGTCCGCTATCGGAAGTCATGCGAATACTTTCCAGACCGCCATCAATAAAGTTTTGTAGCCAGAGTAAATTTCCTTCCGCATCCGTTTTGATCAGCATTCCATCGTTATCACTGTTTCCACACAAGACAAAATTTCCGTTTTCTGTTTGAATCAGACCGAAACCCTGATTATTTCGTTGAGTAATACCAAATGTTTTTTCAAATACAAATTGAGCTGTAATTGTTGAAACCTGCCCAATGCTCAACATTACAGTTGCTAAAACACAATTTAAAAAACGGGGATAAATTTTCATACTGATGGAATTGCTGAAAGTTGGAATTGTTTTTTTTGAGATGATATTTTGAATGATAGGCAGGATTCCGATTGAATTGATTTGTGAATAAATGTTAGCAATTGTTAATCTGTTTTAAAATTTAGCTTAAGCAAATCTAAATGAAAAGACAGGGTGGACTGCATAGACAAAAATAATATCTTTGGCGAATCCCCATGTTTAAGCTTTTATCACTTTACCAACAAGCTTTTTCCAGGCTTCAAAGAAATATCTGGATCCTTTCGGTCGCGATGTTTATCAACCGGAGCGGTTCCATGGTTTTACTTTTTACTTCCTTGTACATGACCAAGGAGCTTCACTTTACCATTGCTGACGCCGGGTTTATCATGAGTTTTTACGGGATAGGAAGCGTTCTTGGCAGTTATACCGGCGGATGGCTTACCGACAGGATGAATTACTTCCATATCATGCTGTTTTCTCTCATTACCTGTGGTTTGATACTTCTCCTGATGCTAATTGCTACTTCAGTATGGGCAATTACAGCAATTATATTCTTTTATGGCTTTACAGCCGATATTTTTCGTCCGGCAAACTCAACTGCTATTGCTGAATACACTTCGCCTGAAAACAGAACCCGTTCGGTATCTCTCGTAAGACTGGCAGTAAATCTTGGTTTTTCGGTAGGGCCGGCCATTGGTGGATTCATTGCCTTGTATCTCGGTTACAAATGGTTGTTTGTAATCGATGCAGCTACCAGTTTCCTCGCGGCTCTTATGTTGTTTACCTATCTTCCAAGACAGAGAACGCATGTAAGACATAGCAAAAATGCTGTCCTGAATGATCGGACTACTTCTGCTTACAGAGATGGAAGATATTTGCTTTTCATTTTGTTGGTGGCCTTATACGGAACCTGCTTTTTTCAGCTTTTCGCGAGTATTCCTCAGTTCTTTAGCACTGTTAGCAAATACAATGAGGATACGATTGGACTTCTGCTTGCATTGAACGGATTGCTCGTTGTTTTGATCGAAATGCCATTGATTGCCTATTTTGAGAAATCAAAACGGATCTTTTCATTCATCGTCGCAGGCTCCTTGTGCTTGCCTCTTGCCTTCCTGATTTTATTTTTTGGAAAAAGTATGATGGCTTTTGCCATTTTGTATACACTGATTATAACAATGTCCGAGATTTTCGCGATGCCTTTCATGATGAATTTCGCATTGTCCCGACCATTGAAGGAACGCCAGGGACAATACTCGGCATTGTATTCCATGGCCTATGGAATCGCCACCATTTCGGCCCCTTCGATTGGGCTGGGAATTGCTGATCATTATGGTTTCAACACCCTTTTTGTATTTCTGATTACCATGAGCCTGGTGGTTGCGATCGGATTTGCAATTCTTGGGAAAAAGGAAAAAGCAAAACAAATTCAACTTTCAACAAATTGAACAGGCGGTAATTTGAATGCATAATTTCCATTTTTTTGGAGATTAAAGGACTTCATTTTTCGTTTCAGCAGCACTTTTTTTTCAATTCCCCATTGATAAATAATTGATATCTCATCGGTGTCATTCCTTTCACAATTCCTCTTTATTTCTATCTTTCAGGATTGAAATGAAATTAATTTTTACCGTGGAAAATCAAATTTCAAGCCCTCAACTTACCGATGAAAAGACGCCATTGAAGAAGTCTTTTATCCAATTTGACAAGAAGCAACTTGTTAATCTTCAATATGTTCTGAGCAAGGAATTGTTGCGAACCAATAAAAATGGAGCCTATGCAAGTTCAACCATCATTGGTTGCAATACACGCAAATACCATGGTTTATTGGTTGCACCTCAGCCACAAATCGACAATGATCTGCATGTATTGCTTTCATCTGTAGATGAAACAGTTTTGCAAAAGGAATCGGAATTTCATCTCGCGATTCACAAATTCCCTGGAGGTGTATTTCATCCAAAAGGTCATAAATACATCACTGATTTTTCTTTCGATCCGGTTCCCACATGGACCTACGCTGTAGGAGGTGTTCTGTTAAAAAAGGAAATTGTTTTGTTGTCTGATAGTGATACCGTATTGATCCGTTACACACTTGAAGATGCACAATCGCCGGTACGATTGAGGCTCATGCCATTTCTCGCTTTTCGGAATTATCATTCCCTCAGCAAAGCGAATACCTACACACTGAAAAAATACACTGAAGTTTCAAATGGCGTGAAGCTTCGCTTATACAATGGATATTCTGAATTGGTCATGCAAACATCCCGTTCTTCCGAATATATTTCGGTGCCGGATTGGTATTACAATTTTGAATATTCGCAGGAGCAGGAGCGTGGTTATGATTTCAAGGAAGATTTATTCACGCCGGGTTATTTTGAATTCCCTATGAAAAAGGGAGAGCAGGTTGTTTTTGCAGCCGGTCTTGAAGAAATTTCTCCACGTCGCCTGCGTACACTTTTTCAAAACGAAACGGAAGCTCGTATTCCTCGAAATAGCTTTGAAAACAGCCTGATTACTTCCGCGCGCCAGTTCATTGTTCAACGGGATAAGAAAACTGAAGTCGTTGCAGGTTACCATTGGTTTGGAAGATGGGGACGGGATACATTTATTTCTTTGCCGGGACTCACCCTCGTTACTCAGAAACCGGATTTGTGCAAAGCTGTCCTGACTACGATGTCAGCGCAAATGAAAAATGGTTTGTTCCCCAATATGGGTAACGCCTATAACAGTGTTGATGCTCCATTATGGTTTTTTTGGGCATTGCAGCAGTATTGTCAGTTTACAGGACAAGAGGAAAACGTCTGGAAGACTTTCGGGCCGAAAATGCGTTCGGTTCTTGAAGCGTTTAAGAATGGTACTGATTACAACATTCACATGTTGTCAAACGGTTTAATCTACGCCGGAGTACCCGGGCATGCTCTTACCTGGATGGACGCGGTGGTCGATGGCAAACCGGTTACACCAAGAATCGGAATGCCTGTAGAAATCAACGCGCTTTGGTACAATGCGATTTGTTTCGCGTTGCAACTTGCACACAAATGCGACGATCAAAAATTTATCGAGCAATGGGTAGAATATCCGCCGCTCATCGCAGCTTCATTTGTGAAAACATTCTGGGATGAAAAACGCGGGTATCTTGCTGATGTTATCAATGGAGAAGAGAAAGACTGGTCTGTGCGGCCCAACCAGGTTGTTGTGGCTTCATTGCCTTTTTCTCCGGTTGATGATATGATTAAAGCGGCAGTTTTGCTTAAAGTTCAAAATGAATTGCTCACACCACGCGGATTACGCACATTATCTCCAAAGGATCCGGCTTACAAAGGCACTTATTTCGGTGATCAGAAAACCCGTGACAGAGCCTATCACCAGGGAACCGTGTGGCCCTGGTTGCTCGGCCATTTTGCCGAGGGTTATCTGAATGTGCACGGTAAAAACGGAATTCCATTCATTCGTCATCTGTACGAAGGTTTTGCGCCGACTTTGATGGAGCATGGAATGTCTACCATCTCTGAAATTTACGATGGAGATCCGCCGCACAGGGCAGAAGGAGCTATCTCCCAGGCTTGGAGTGTTGCCGAAATTTTAAGAATAAATTATCTCATCAATAAATTTAACAAACAGAAAAGTTCTGTGAATACAGAGTTGTAAAATTATTGGAGCAGGAGAGAGAGTGAACTAAAATTATAAGGATCTTTGCATTTTAATTTTTAGCAGGGAAGGCATTCAGAAAGTATGAAAGTGTTAATGTTTGGGTGGGAATTTCCACCGCATATTTCGGGAGGATTGGGTACAGCGTGTTACGGTTTGTCAAAAGGCTTACTGTATAACAACGTGGAAGTACTCTTTGTTGTTCCCCGGATGTATGGTGATGAAGATGGAGAAAGCATTCGCCTTATCGATGCCAGCGATGTGTTGTTGGATGTCAATGAAGTGAAATACCATGAAGTTTGGAGAAAGCTCACTGTTATCGGAGTTCATTCCATCCTCATTCCTTACATGTCGCCGGAAGAATTTGCGCGTGTAAGTACTTTTGCAAGACTTGAAAAAACAGATATAGAAAATTCGGTTTTCAGAACGAAGTTTCAGTTCAGTGGAAAATACGGCCATGATTTGTTTAAAGAAGTGGCCCGATATGCAGTAGTTGCCGCTAAAATCGCGGCATCTCAGGAATTTGATATTATCCATGCGCATGACTGGCTCACGTATCCTGCCGCAATTGCTGCGAGGGAAGTGAGCGGCAAACCTTTTATCGCCCATGTTCATGCTACTGAATTTGATCGTTCAGGTGAGAATGTAAACCAGGAGATCTATGAAATGGAACGCCAGGGTATGCAGGCCGCTGATAAAATTATCGCGGTAAGCAGGTTTACAAGAAATATCATCATTACACGTTATGGTATACATCCGGATAAAGTAAAGGTGGTACATAACGCGGTTATGCCGATGACTCACCAGCAACGTCGTCCGGAACGTTATTTCCCTGAAAAGCTGGTTACCTTCCTTGGTCGTGTCACATTTCAGAAAGGGCCGGACTATTTCGTGGAAGCGGCTTACAAAGTGTTGAAGAAAGATAAGAACGTACGTTTTGTAATGGCCGGTACAGGAGACATGCTTCCGAAAATCATTCGTCGTGTCGCGCAGTTGAGAATTGGATCGCGTTTTCATTTCTCCGGATTTCTCAATGCGAGAGAAGTGGATCATGTTTTCGGACTGAGTGATGTGTATGTAATGCCATCGGTGTCCGAGCCATTCGGCATTTCGCCGCTGGAAGCAATCCGTTCCAATGTTCCGGTAATTATCTCGAAACAATCCGGCGTTGCGGAAATTCTCAGACACGCGCTCACCGTTGACTTCTGGGATGTGGATGATATCGCCGACAAGATCTACGGTTTGCTTCATTACAAAGGAATTTCAAAAATGTTCATCCATCACGGTAAGGACGAAGTTGAAAATCTGAAATGGGATGATGCGGCCTGGAAAGTGAAGAATGTTTATGAAGAAGTAGTACAAATGAAAAATTCATTAGCCTTTCACGGGTAATCGCTTTACATAAGCGGGATGTCCTTGAGAAATTCAGGCTGATGGTTCTCAGATAATAATTGATTAGAATATAATTCCCCGATTCTCTCCACCATGCGTTCCATCTGCTTTTATTTTCAAGTGCATCAACCAGTGAGGTTGAGGCGTTACCGGTTTTTTGAAATCGGTAAAAATCATCAGTATTATGATGATCATGCCAACCGAAGCATCATGCAGAAAGTGGCGGCGAAAGGATATCTTCCCACCAATCAAATGTTGCTGGATTTGATCCGTGAATATGGACAACAGTTCAAGGTTTCGTTTTCTGTAACCGGTACAGCTCTCGTACAGATGGAAAAATATTCTCCTCAGACACTTGCAAGCTTTCAAAAGCTTGCCTCGACAGGTTGTGTGGAATTTCTGGGAGAAACCTATGCGCACTCTTTGTGCTCATTGAAAAGCAAAGACGAGTTCGTGAATCAGGTTGAGTTACACAAGGAAAAAATTAAGGAACATTTTGGACAGGAGCCTACTGTATTCCGGAATACCGAGCTCATCTATTCTGATGATATCAGCGAAATGGTAGAGGAGATGGGCTTTAAAGCTCAGTTAACTGAAGGAGCAAAGCAAATTCTCGGATGGAAAAGTCCGAATTATCTTTATTGCAGTGCCCGCCGACCCAAGCTTAAATTATTGTTAAAGAACTTCAGACTGAGTGATGATATCGCCTTCCGGTTTTCTAACCGTGACTGGCCCGATTGGCCATTGACCTCCGAAAAATTTGTCGGTTGGTTGAATGAATTACCTCCGGAGGAGGAAATTGTAAATCTGTTCATGGATTATGAAACCTTTGGAGAACATCAGTGGGCGGAAACCGGCATTTTTGATTTCATGCGCCATTTGCCCAAAGCACTGTTTTCAAATTCAAATTATAAGTTCATTACACCTTCCGAAGCGGTTGAATCCCTCAATCCGGTTGGACCGATTCATGTTCCTTTCCCGATTTCATGGGCTGATGAAGAGCGTGATCTTACCGCATGGCTGGGTAATGATTTGCAGGATGATGCCTTCGACAGTCTTTATCGTATGGAATCTATAATCAGGAATTCTACTGATCCTGGTATAAAAAAAGACTGGGAGTATCTGCAAACCAGCGATCACTTTTATTACATGTGTACAAAGTTCTTCTCTGATGGAGATGTACACAAATACTTTAATCCTTACGACACACCGTATGAAGCATTCATTAATTATATGAATGTACTGAGTGATTTTACCCTTCGTGTGGAAAAAGCTGAATCAGCAACTCCAAAAAAAGCGCCTGCAAAGCGCAAAAAGGCTAAGACGACAGAACAGGGAGTGGCCTGATCAGATTGAATAAATTCTCAAAGCATATCTATCCTATCAAGTAAAGCACAATACAATCACTATGCAAGAAAAAAACATGAGCAGACCAGATTACATTTTTGAAGTGAGCTGGGAAGTATGTAACAAAGTGGGTGGTATACATACCGTGATCACCAGTAAATCAGATACAGTTGTTCAGGAGTGGGGAGAACATTACATCGCGATCGGACCGGATGTATGGAAAGGAAGTGGCGAACATCCTGAGTTTGTGGAAGACACCTCACTTTTTTCTGCCTGGAAAGAAAGAGCATCGGCTGAAGGATTGCGGGTGAAAATCGGAAGATGGAAACAAGCCAACGAAGCGATTGCGATCCTGGTTGATTTCACTCCGTTCTTCCATATGAAGGATGAAATTTTCGCCAGTCTATGGTCGGGCTTTAAACTTGATTCACTTACCGGTCAGTGGGATTATATCGAACCGGCGATGTTCGGTTACGCGACAGGAAAAGTAATCGAGAGCTTTTATAAATTCCATTTGTCTTTCAAAGACAAAATCATCGCGCAGTTTCACGAGTGGATGACCGGAACAGGTGTCTTGTACCTGCACGAACGTGTTCCGCAAATCGGAACTGTTCTCACCACGCATGCAACTGTTGTTGGTCGTTCTATTGCCGGAAATGGCTGGCCTTTGTATGATAAACTCGCGGAATACAATGGCGATCAGGTTGCCAAGGATTTTAATGTATTGGCGAAGCAATCCCTCGAGAAAAAAGCCGCTCATTTCGCCGATTGCTTTACGACCGTCAGTGAAATTACGGCAAAGGAATGTGTTCAGTTTCTGGATGAATCACCTGACATCATTACGCCCAATGGTTTTGAAGTGAAAATGGTTCCTGACGATGGAAGCTTTGATGAAAAACGATTGATCGCCCGCAGGAAATTATTCGCGGTCGCGAAAGCAGTGACCGGCGCGGATCTGCCGGAAGACACAATGTTCCTAGCGAAAAGCGGTCGTTATGAATTCAGGAACAAAGGTATTGATGTGTTTATTGATGCGATGGGCAAACTAAATTCAAATGTCGCGCTCAACAAAACTGTTGTGGCCTTCATCATGGTTCCTGCGCATCATACTGGTGCCCGTAAAGACCTCGCTGAAAGATTGCAAAATGGTTCTGTTCCGGCCACTCCGGAAAATCTCACACATTGCCTGCAGGATATTGATACAGATCCGGTAATGAACCGTCTGAAGAGCAATCATCTCAACAATTCAGCAGGCGATAAAGTGAAAGTGATTTTTGTCCCAACATATCTCAATGGTGACGATGGAATTTTTGATCTACATTATTATGATCTGATCATAGGATTTGATTTATCCGCCTTCCCTTCATATTATGAACCCTGGGGATATACTCCTTTGGAAAGTTTAGCCTTTCATGTACCTACGATCACTACCCAGTTGGCCGGTTTCGGTAAATGGATGCGCACCAATCTTGGAAATGTCAATACAGGAATTTTTGTGGTCGATCGTAATGACATCGATGCGGATGAAGCGTCTCAAAAAATCGCGAACATCGTCTTGGGTTACACACAGAAAAATAAAGACGAGGTTGCCATCGCACGTGATTCGGCTTTTGAATTATCAAAGACTGTACAGTGGCATAACCTGATCGAGTATTACAAACAAGCGTATGATATCGCATTACAAAAAAGCGAAGGCCGCGAGTATTTGTACCGTAATAAACATGAAGTTTCACCAATTGAACGGGGAATCATCAATTATCCAAAAAGCAATCAGCCTAAATGGAGAAGGATTTTTGTTCAGTCTGAATTCCCGAAAGCGCTTGAGCCCTTGCATGAACTTTCCAGAAATCTCTGGTGGTCATGGAATCTCGAGGCGGCGGAGTTGTTTGAGATGATCGATGCTGAATTGTGGGAGAAGTACAAAAAAAATCCGGTCGCTATGCTGGATGTTCTTCCATATGTCAAATTGAAACGACTGGAGAAGAATGCGGCCTTCCTTGAAAAGCTGGATTCAGTGTATGCTTCCTTTAAAAAATACATGGAGCAACCCAAAAATCTGAATTGGCCGAAGGTTGCTTACTTCTGCATGGAGTATGGATTGAATCACATCGTCCGCTTGTACTCCGGAGGTTTGGGTATTCTTGCCGGTGATTACCTGAAAGAAGCCAGTGACACCGGTGTTGACATGGTTGGAGTTGGACTGTTGTATCGTTACGGATATTTTAAACAAACTTTATCCAAGCACGGAGAGCAATTGTCAGAATACAAATCGCAAAAGTTTTCATTCCTCCCGATTCTTCCGGTTCGTGATGAAGAAGGAAACTGGATGAAAATTAGTCTTGCTTTCCCCGGCCGACGTGTTTATGCCAAAATCTGGAAAATAAATGTTGGACGAGTTCCTCTGTATTTACTCGATACAGATATCGATGAGAACAGTTCAGATGATCGTTTCATCACCTATCAATTGTATGGAGGCGACCATGAAAACCGATTGAAGCAGGAGATGCTTCTCGGAATAGGAGGAGACCGTTTGCTGAAACAGCTTGGAATAAAAGCCAATGTCTACCATTGCAATGAAGGTCATGCGGCATTTGTTGGTCTGGAGCGTATTCGTGATCTCATCATTTCTGAAAATATCACGTATGATGAGGCATTGGATATTGTAAGAGCATCAACTTTGTTCACGACGCATACTCCTGTACCTGCAGGACATGATGTGTTCACTGAAGAAATGATACGCGCTTATCTCAGCGAGTATCCGACCATCTTCAATATTCAATGGGAGAAATTTGTTGGTCTTGGAAGGGTAGATGAAAACGATACACATGAGAAATATTCCATGAGTCATCTCGCCGCTCACGTTTCGCAGGAGATCAATGGTGTAAGTGAAATTCATGGAAGAGTATCGCAGGATATGTTCCAGCACCTCTGGCCCGGATTTATGCCGAATGAACTCCATGTCAGTTATGTGACTAATGGAGTCCATTATCAAACATGGACGGCAAAACAGTGGCAGGTTATTTTCCAGGAAATGTTCAAGAGCAATACTCCATTCCGAAAGGTGGATGAGCAAATGAAGCAGGCAATGCTGAAAATGCCAGAGCAAACTATCTGGAATATCCGCCAAGAGCTGAAACGTGATTTGGTGAAAGTAATGCATGATAAAATTCGTGCTGACATGACCCGTCGTCATGAAAATCCCAAGGAAATTATTGAAGTCAGTGATTCTCTGCGTGAAGATGTCCTGGTGATTGGTTTTGCGAGGAGATTTGCAACCTACAAACGTGCACATCTGCTTTTACAGAATATCGATCGTCTGAAGGAAATTCTCAGAAACCCGGCGAAACCTGTACAGTTTCTTTTTGCAGGAAAAGCACACCCGAATGATAAAGCAGGTCAGGATCTAATCAAAAAGATTGTCGAGATTTCAGAGCTGCCTGAGTTTACCGGAAGAATCATTTTCCTTGAGAACTACGATATGGAAGTGGCCAAATATCTTGTTCAGGGTGTAGATGTATGGCTTAATAATCCGGATCGCGGAATGGAAGCCTCCGGTACCAGTGGAATGAAAGCATCGCTTAATGGCGTTCTGAACTTAAGCGTGTTGGATGGTTGGTGGTGTGAAGGTTATTTGCCGGGCGCAGGCTGGGCTTTGCCGGAGGAGAACACGTTTGAACGCAAGGATTTTCAGGATGAACTGGATAGCGAAATGCTCTATCACTTGTTGGAAAAAGAAGTCATTCCGCTTTATTATGACCGCAACAAGGAAGGAGTTCCATCCGGTTGGGTAGATATGATTCGTCATAATTTCGCTGAAATCGTTCCGCGATTTACCACACACAGGATGATTGATGAATACATCCATAAGTATTATGTGCCATTATTTGAGAGAAGTAAAAAGATCTCGAATAATAATTTCAAGGAGGTTAAAGAGCTTTCGGAGTGGAAACGGCACGTTATCGCCAACTGGGGATTGATCAAGATTATCGATACAGTCATTCACGACTCCGCACAAAAGCCTTTGCCGATGGGAGAAGAGTTTCATGCGGAAATAGTACTCAGTCTGGGTTATCTGAATCCGGAAGATATCGGAGTGGAAGTATTGTTCATTCAGAAAACCGGAAAAGGCGATCACCGCGAAATTATTTTCAAAAAGGAGTTGACACTGGGACATACAGCTCGCCGGCGTGCTACCTATGAAACTACATTCCCGGTCACTCAATCCGGAGTCTTTGAATATGGTTTCAGGATTTTCCCGAAACATCATTTGTTGCCAAACAAAATGGAATTCAACCTCGTGAAATGGGTTTAGTTTTTTAAGCTAAATTAGAAAGGGGATAAGCTGGTTAGCTATATCCCCTTTCTAATTTTGAACTAGTTTATTTTGAATAAATCCTGAATCACATTTTTACCGGTGATTATCATCCACTATAAATTTAAGCTGTATGTTTTTATCAGTGGAATAACCATTTAAAATATAAACTCCATCAGATAGAAAATCAATCTTGATAATGATTCGATCACCTGAAATATTATTTTTTTCTAAAACAATTTTTCCTGCCAGATTTATAATCTCTAGTGAGTTCAATTTTATTTCTTTACCATCAGAACTATAAATTGTTAATTCTCCATTTGAAGAAGTTGTTAATATATTTTGTTTTATTTCAGACACCGGATTTTCTCCTGTAGTCGAACATGGATTGCAATGAGCGCCGCCGCATATTTGTACATCATCAATGAGTGCACGGATATGTCGGTACCAGGATGCTATTGTAATCACACCTTGCTGCAGATAGGAAAGATTGCCAAAGGATTCATCCAGCCTGCCGCAGATTGGAGAACCGGGAATATGTTGTGTAAAAAGTGAATCGCTGAATACACTTAGTGATACCTCAGATGCACTCCAGCGTTGCAATTCGATGTAATAAAATTGATTCATGCTGCCCACCGGAATGTACTGATTGTGTAAAGTTTGATTTAAAACGGAATCATTTTTTACATACAAATGAAAACCCCATGGATTTGACGGATCGGTGGGATTTAAACAGCAAGTGTGAGAATGTGGAGTCAATGGAGATAAGAATGATGCTCCAAATACATTGTTGTGAGTAGGAGGATAGCCTGGCAGATTGTAAACCGAAGGATCATCACTATTTTGTGTAAAGGCCATTATTAAATGCCCCGGAGAGTTACCGTCGATGGGTTTGAATTTACATCTTGCTGTAAAATGTGTTGAGATAGCAGGTAGTCCTGGTACTTGTCTGAAGATGCGATTGTAGTCAGCTCCTGCCGGTCCATCAAAAAAAAGTTGTGTTCCGGAAAGTATGATTTGTCCTGCTGTATTGTCAAGCACTGACCAATTGCTCAACGAATCATAGGTTTCGTTGAATGCGGGCTGCGGACAAAAACACTGTGAGTAAACAGTGGAATAATAGAACAGCGCAATTAAGGCAGAAATAAAATGGCGTGCCATTGATGAAGGTTTTAAACTTGGTACACAAACAAAGTGAAACAATGTTAACAATAACCTTTTATACTTTTTACAAGCATTTGGTGAACGTCAAAAAATCAATGGCAAAAAAAGAAAGTTTCCGAAATTAAATAGAATGAAAAATCAAATCTGGTCGTTAATTTGGAGCAGAAAATTGATTGTTGGAAATTTTCAACATTCACTCAAACTAATCGGCACAGCAGTAGCCAATCCGCCTTCAGCTGTCTCTTTGAATTTGTGATTCATGTCGAGTGCCGTGTGCCACATTGTTTTTACCACATCATCGAGAGAAACTTTCGCGTTTGAAGGGTCGCTGTTCAGTGCAAGCTGAGCTGCAGTAATTGCTTTCATGGCTCCCATGGTGTTTCGTTCAATGCATGGAATTTGTACCAATCCACGAATCGGATCACAGGTAAGTCCAAGATGATGTTCCATCGCGATTTCCGCGGCCATCATGGCTTGTTGCGGACTACCACCCATGCGTTCGGTCAACGCGCCTGCAGCCATCGCGGAAGAAACACCGATTTCAGCCTGACATCCACCCATAGCTGCAGAAATCGTAGCACCTTTTTTGAAAATGCTTCCAATCTCTGATGCAGTCAACAAGAACCTGATCAATTCATCTTCCAATTGAGCAATATTTTCTTTTGTTCCACTGACATTCGGACTCATGAATAAGTAATAATACATGAGTACGGCGGGAATTACTCCGGCAGCGCCATTGGTTGGAGCAGTTACTACCCGACCAAAGGAAGCATTTTCTTCATTGACAGAAAGTGCAAAACAAGTAACCCAGTCAAGAATATATTTGAAGTTATTACCGCCTGAACGAATAAGGCTGACCCATTCCTCGAAAGAGGAATATGATTTATTGCCAATTAATTTTTTATTCAGTTCAGCCGCACGGCGGGTTACTTTTAATCCTCCGGGTAATTCGCCTGAAGCATGGCATCCACGATAAATGCATTCAGTCATTACTTTCCAGATATTCATTACACCTGTACGAACATCCGATTCACTCCGCCAGCTGTCTTCATTTTCCAAAACCACCTGGGATACTGACAAACCCTGAGTTTCGCAATGCTTCATGAGCTCAGCCGAAGTGTTGACTGGATATTTCAGAATGACTCTTTTGTTGGATTGCCCCGGAACTTCTCCGTCTTTGACAACAAATCCACCACCTACTGAATAATAGGTTTCTTCAAAGTCAGAACCATCTTTGATTTTAGCTTTCAAAGTCATTGCATTCGGATGGTAAGGCAGACTTTCTGAAAAATGAAAAAGTAAATCTTTGGCAGGATCAAAATCAATATTGTTCTTAGAAGCCAGATTCAGTTTTTTAACCCTTGCGATTTCGTTGATTGTGGGTGTAATGCTGTTGACATCAAAAGTGACAGGATCAAAATCGCACAAACCTAATTCTATCGCGATGTCTGTTCCATGTCCTTTACCGGTTTTTGCAAGCGAACCAAACAAGTGAACCTGGATTGCACGAACAGTCATTGTCAGCCCGTTTTTTTCCAGGGATTCAAGAAATAATTTTGCGGCTCGCCAAGGCCCCAGGGTATGCGAACTGGATGGTCCGATACCAATTTTAAACATGTCAAATACTGAAATCTGTTCTTGTTCTGTCATAATCTTACCTCAGGGCAAAAATAGGAAGGATATAATGAAATGAAGCTTTAATTATTCGAAATATCAAAATTTATAATGTCTTTCGGTAATCTTCCCTGTTCATCAACTACAGGAGCCGAATCTTCAGTCGTTTTCCTGAAAGTCTGTAAAATCCCCATTTTCAGCAAAATAAAACTGATTTTTCCTGTAACTTTAGGGATCTTGAATCGTCCCATTTACAGATTCCCCACACAGGAACCATGACCACACAGGAGTACAATCAATGCGTAGACCAGCACGCCGATGGTGTGTATCGCTTCATCCTTAAAAACATGAGGGATGAAGATGAGGCGCACGATGTTGTGCAGGATGCTTTTGAAAAAATGTGGAGAAATGTCGAAAAGGTGGATGGAGCAAAAGCAAAAAGTTATTTGTTTACAACTGCTTATCATACGATGATCGACAGGATCAGGAAAAAGAAGCATCTAAGTGATTATACAGAAGTAACGGAAGATAGTTTGTTTCATACAGAGCAGTATTCCGATTTGAAACAAGTCCTGAACAAAGCGATAAATCTTCTTCCGGAAAAACAAAAAGCGGTAATTACACTCAGGGATTATGAAGGATACAGTTATGATGAGATCGGGAAAATAACCGGTATGAGCGAATCTCAAGTCAAAGTGTACATCTACCGAGCGCGGGTATTTTTAAAAGAATATATAGGATCATTGGAAAGAGTAGTATAAAGAGAGTAAAGATTGAATGTTGTTTACATTTTTTTATGTAAATAATCTTCAATCTTCAATCTTCAATCTTCAATCTTCAATCTTCAATCTTCAATCTTCAATCAACAATCAACAATCAACAATAAAAAAATGCTCTCCCGTTCCAACTACGAAATTTACTTCCTCGATTATCACGAAGGAAATCTGACCGAAAGTCAGCGTAGGGAACTTATGTCCTTCCTTGATCAGAATCCGGATTTAAAAGAAGAGTTTGACAGTTTTGTAAATGTGTCAGTTGAGCCGGATCAATCCACAGTGTTTTTCAATAAAGACAGTTTAAAGAAAATAGAAGGGGTTAATCTTTCGAATTACAAAACATGGTTGGTGGCATATACAGAAGACGATCTAAACGATAGTCAAAAGAAAGATGTTGATCGTTTTTTAGCTGCGCATCCGGATCTGAAATCTGAACTGGATCTTTTCCGCCGGACACGCACTGTTCCTGATTATACCATCATTTTTAAGAATAAAAATTCATTGAAGCGGGGCGGAAGAGTTATTGCATTTTCTCGGACGAACTATCGCGTTATAGCTATTGCAGCTTCATTGGTGCTGCTATTGATTTCAATATATGTTTTCCGTCAGCAAAAAGATAATACTCCTCAGACAGCTGAAAAAACGATCACTCCTCCTGTGAATTCTAAAGAAGGTGTAAATCAGATTGATTCTATTAACCTTAATAAGGAAAAAATAGAAATTGAAAAGAATTTGCCTGCTCCTGAGAAAGCAGACAGACCTGTGGTTGCAGATCATAGGAGAAAGAAAGAAGCAGCTCCTTCCAATCGGAATCAGTCTAATCATGAAATTCAGGAGCCGGCTCCTCAGGTGGTGCAAAATAAATTGGTTCCGGTTGACAGTGTTATGAATGTGCATAGACCTTTACAGGAACCTGTCTTCGCCAATAATTCGACTCCGGTTTCAAAACCTCAGCGGGAACAGGATCTTCGTGATATTTTCAACGAACAGGACATGAAAGATCTTGGCCTGGCGTCAAATGCTCCCACCACTTCAGAAAAGGATAACCTTTGGTCGCTTGCATCAAAAGGAGCTAGCCGTTTAAGCAAAAGGACCGGTCAGCCAATTTCTATTGGTAAAACCAACGATGTTGTGGATGATGCCACAATCTACGCCCTTGCGATTGGCAAGTTTTCCATTTCCCACACAGAAATGAAGTAAATGAATAGTGAAGGGTGAATTGCGAAGAGAGTTTGATTATTATTTTTCATCATCTCCCACATTTTCCACTTCCACTTCCACTTCCACTTCCACTTCCACTTCCACTTCCACTTCCACTTCCACTTCCACTTCCACTTCCACTTCCACTTTCACTCCAAAACCCAGAACCCGGAACCCAGCTCCCGGAACCCCGAACCTGGAACCCGAAACATTTCCCCACCCCTCTGTAACTTCCCCACCCCCTTCCACGTCCCATTCATACAAACAGCAAATTAAATAGCAAAATTATATGTTACGTAAACTTCTCTTCGCAGGTATCATACAACTTGGATGCCTTACTGCATTTTCACAATCCATGGAAACTCGCCAGGTAGAGCCTTTCACAGGAATTAAAATTGAATCGGTTGCAAAAGTTCATTTGCGCCAGGATGCAAATCAAAGTGTTCAGATCGTCAACAATGGCATTGCGGGTCATGTTGAAACACGGGTTAATAATGGTGTGCTTCGCATTGATGGTGGTCCGGATGCGGAATTGTACATCGCGATCCCAAAATTTGAACGCGCGAGCATTGAAGGCCGCGGTGAGATCATTGGCGAGTCACCAATTAATGGCGATGACATGCAATTTGATATCGGCGGTGATGGGAAAATTAAAATGGAGGTTCATGCACGTCAGGTACGTGCGGATATTTCCGGACTTGGTAAAATCACACTCAACGGTACAGCTGATCATGCGGAGATAAATATTTCCGGCTCAGGAAAAGTTGATGCGATTGATCTTACCGTGAAAACATGCAAAGCATCCATTTCTGGATTGGGAAAATGCTTGATAGATGTTACGGATGATCTGGATGCTCAAATTAGTGGTAGCGGGAATGTGACATATAAAAACCCGCCAAAAAATATTCAAAGAAATGTGTCGGGTATAGGTCATATTTCTGATGTAGGTTCAAGCAACGCGAAAGCAGATACCACTCATCTTACATTAGGTACTACTGAAGTGTTGATTATTGGAAGAAAAGATTCTCTCAAAACGTATAAGAAACATGAATCGAAGCCGATTTGGGGAGGATTTGAAATGGGATTCAATTCCTGGGTAAATGCTGACGGGAAATTTGAAGTGCCGCAGGGTTACAGCGCGCTTGATCTCCGTGAAGAGAAATCGGTTTCGGTTGGACTGAATCTTATTCAGAAGAACATTCAGTTTGGTAAAAGCAATGTTTGGTTCATGACGGGATTGGGCGTGACCTGGAACAATTATCGTTTCAAAAATAATGTTTCATTAAATTCATCAGAACCCATTTCAGCGAATATTGATTCTGTTTCCGACATCAATTACGTAAAATCAAAACTAGTCGCAAGTTATCTGATGGCTCCACTGATGATTGAAGTCTTTACAAGCAAAAAAATGAAAAACGCATTTCACCTGGGTGTAGGAGGAATGGTAGGTGTTCGTTTGGGTTCACATACGAAAATAAAATATGAACAAGACGGAAATGTACATAAACCGAAAACGTATGATAGCTTTAATCTGAATCCATTCCGTTACGGTGTGAGAGTGGCAGCCGGTTATGGACATTTTAACGTGTTCGCGGATTATTACATGAGTACAGTGTTTAAAGACAAACAGGGCCCGACGTTATATCCTGTGAATTTTGGAATTACACTTGCCGGTTGGTGATCCTGAGCTGTTGAAATTTCCCCCTAAATATTCTTCATCAATATAAACACAAAGCCATGAAATCTAAATTAACCGCTGTTCTCTTTCTGCTTTTTTCGTTTTCTTCATTCGGATGCACGATTGAAGGATCCGGAAAGGTTATAACAGAATTACGAAATCTTCCGGCATTCACAGGGATTGATTTGCGCAATACAGCAAATGTATACGTTAGCCAGGGAGATGTTCAGGAAATCAAAATTGAAGCGGAAGATAATATTGTTCCCTTGCTTTTAACAGAGATTAAAAATGACGAGTTGATTATTTATTGCAAGGATGATATTCATACCAAACGTGTAATAAATATTTATATCACTGTGAAAAATTTATGTCTCATGGAACTGTCAGGCTCCGGAAGTATGGTTGCCCGCAGCCAATTCAATTGCGACCACATGAACATCCGCCTCTCCGGCTCGGGTGATATAAAAGCAAATGTGATTGCGAAGTCGTTAAAAGCTACATTGTCGGGATCCGGAAATATGGAGCTTGCCGGCAGCTCGGCAGAATCAGATCTTCGTATCAGTGGTTCAGGCGACATGAACGCGCAATTGATGAAATCATTTACCAGTTCAATTTCCATCAGCGGAAGCGGAAACAGTAAGGTAGATGTTGCGAACGATCTTACTGTAAATATTTCAGGTAGTGGAAACGTATTTTACCTTTCCGAACCCGGTCATATGCAGTCCAGAATTACCGGGTCAGGAATGATTCAAAAGATATAGAGTATCCCGATATTTACATTTATCCCCTTGGTTTAGTTCAGACAATGTGAAAACTTCAGCAAGAGTTCTGTTGAAGTTTTCACATTTGACTTTGCTTTGGATTCATGCATTCCTATAAACTGGAAGTTTCTTTGAATTTTATAGATTCAAATTTCCAGTCTTTTAAAGCCATGTATTTAATTGAGTTTATTATTGTTTAGTGATGAAATTCTGACACAGGAAATTATATTTTGCCTGTTTTAATTTCGTCTACTACTCCCGGATCAAGAAGTGTAGTTGTATCGCCCAGATTTTCCATTTCTCCCTCAGCGATTTTTCTCAAAATCCTGCGCATGATTTTTCCACTACGTGTTTTGGGCAGTCCGTTTACAAATTGAATTTTGTCAGGCCTTGCGATAGGACCGATGATCCGGGTTACCGTCAAGGCGATATCCTGACGAGTCAGATTTTCATCCCCATGAGTTCCACTATAAATTACATAAGCGTAAATTCCCTGGCCTTTAATGTCGTGCGGATAACCAACCACAGCACTTTCGACAACACCTGCATGCATGTTGATAGCATTTTCAACCTCAGCAGTACCGATCCGGTGTCCGCTTACATTTAATACATCATCGACCCTGCCGGTGATTCTGTAATTTCCGAATTCATCACGTAAGCACCCATCACCGGTGAAATATTGTCCGGGATAGGCAGCGAAATAATTCAGGCGACAACGTTCATGATCTCCATAGGTTGTACGTATAATAGATGGCCATGGAAAGCGAATACAAAGGTTTCCGCTCACATTATTGCCTTCAATTTCTTTTCCGGTTTCATCTACCAGTATCGGTTGTATTCCTGGTAATGGGAGGGTGGCATAGGAAGGTTTTCCGGGTGTGATTCCAGCCATATTGGAGATCATAATTCCGCCCGTCTCCGTTTGCCACCAGGTATCTACAATAGGGCATTTTTTCTTTCCAATAAATTCATCGTACCAATGCCAGGCTTCTTCGTTAATTGGTTCACCAACTGTTCCAAGCACCTTGAGGGATGATAAATCTTTATCCTGTACCGGTCCCAAACCAAATCCCATCAAAGAACGGATTGCAGTTGGTGCAGTATAGAGAATATTTACTTTGAACTTATCTACAACATCCCAGAACCTTCCTGCATCAGGCCAGGTGGGCACACCTTCGAACAATAATGTTGTTGCACCGGCTCCGAGAGGTCCGTATACGATGTAACTGTGACCTGTAATCCATCCGATGTCAGCTGTACAAAAATGGATGTCTCCTGGTTTGTATTGAAAGACGTTTACAAAGGAGTAAGTCGTATAAACCATATAACCACCACAGGTATGTACAACTCCTTTCGGTTTGCCGGTGGATCCGGAGGTGTACAAAATGAACAATTCATCTTCAGAGTCCATTTCTTCCGCCGGACAATCCGGATTGCCCATGGTTTCAACTTTCTTGATTTCATCTTCCCACCATACATCACGCCCTTTGATCATACTCACAGGAGTACGCGTACGTGTAAGGACGATGACACGTTTTACAAATTTGCATTGAACAAGCGCGTCATCAATGACACTTTTCAATGGAATTTCTTTATTGCCACGAAAAGCACCATCACAGGTAATGATAAATTCAGCCTGGGCGTCCTGCAGACGATCAGCAATACTCTGCGCGCTAAAGCCACCGAAAATCACGGAATGAACAGCGCCTATCCGGGCACAGGCAAGAACGGAAATTGCCAGTTCGGGTACCATGCCCATGTAAAGGCACACGCGATCTCCTTTTTTTACGCCATTGTTCTTCAGCACATTTGCAAACTGAACAACCTTGTGGTAGAGATCACGATAGGTGATTACACGGTGGTGTTCTTCCGGATCATTGGGCTCCCAGATGATAGCAGGTTTATTTCCGATTGAACCGAGATGACGATCCAGACAGTTCTCAGTAATATTTAATTTGCCACCACTGAACCATTTGATGGAAGGATCTTTGAAATTCCAATCCAGAACTTTGTCCCAACGTTTACGCCAATAAAAATTCGAAGCAATATCTGCCCAGAATCCTTCCGGATCATTTACACTTTTACGGTAGGCAGATTGGTATTCGTCGGGAGTCTTGATCTGATATGGATAGGACATATACTATTGTTTAGCAGGATAAATGTAAAAGAATCCTACATGTTCTCCACAGAAATTTTGGAGAAATAACAATACTTCTATAAAAATTGCAGGTTTCAGCCTACCATTTCAGCCTGTTGAGGAAATTGATATCAACGGAACCCGTGTTCCGGTAGATCATCGTAAGAATGGCAAGTCCTACAGCCACTTCAGCAGCCGCTACTGCCATGATAAAGAATACAAAAACCTGTCCGGCCGGGTCTGAATGATAGGCGGAAAAAGCGGCGAGCAAAAGATTAACTGCATTCAACATCAATTCCACGCACATAAAAATAACAATCGCATTTCGGCGAAACAACACGCCGATTACGCCAATGCTAAACAACATTGTACTCAAGAGTACATAATAATTTAACGGAATGAGTTGAATGACCCTGGTTACGTTTTCCATATTATTTAATTTCTTTTTTTCCCAACATTACTGCGCCAACCATGGCTGCCAGAAACAGAATAGAGGATATTTCAAAGGGCAGCATAAAGTCACTGTACAATACATGCCCGAGATTTTTAATCAAGCCAATCTGACTATCTGGTGCCGCTACCTGCATCTGATCGGAAGCGGAACGAAGCGCTCCAACGAGAACCACCATTAGTAATCCTCCCGCCATCGTCGCGGCCACCCGCAGCCATTTTCCTTTGTGCGGCTCTGTCTCGGCGTTGAGATTGAGCATCATGATCACATAGAGGAAGAGAACCATGATCGCGCCTGCATACACAATAATATGCACTGCAGCCAGAAATTGAGCATTCAATAAAACGTAATGACCCGCGATCGCAAAGAAGGTCAGGATAAGATAAAGAACACTGTGTACCGGGTTTTTGGAAATAACGACCATCAGGGCACTCAATATTGCCAGGAAGGACAGAAAGTAGAAGAGGTAAAGTGTCATTCGGTTATTGGTTGTAATTAATGAAAGGAAATTTATTCTTTAATCTATTTGGGCTTATGTACGATTCCGTCCCTAGTCCCATCGCCCCTCGTCCCTATATTCTATTATGCGTTAACTGCTTGTTTTTCTTAAAGTCCAAAACAGCCTGTGTTTGTCTTACCGAAACATCTACTCGTTTGTCCAATGGTTCTACCAGGTTGGATTTACCGTAAATGAATTCACCTCTTTTGAAATTTGTAGGAACCAATTCGTCGGTCAGAAAAATTGCTTCTTTCGGACAAGCCTCTTCGCACAATCCGCAGAAAATGCAACGAAGCATGTTGATTTCATACGTCACAGCATATTTTTCCTCGCGATACAATTTCTCTTCACCGCTTTTACGTTCACCGGCAACCATGGTGATGGCTTCGGCCGGACAAGACACTGCGCAAAGTCCGCAGGCTGTGCAACGTTCAGCGCCATTCTCATCACGTTTCAGGACATGTTTGCCTCTGTAGACAGGTGCGTAGTCGCGTTTGACTTCAGGGTAATTTATCGTCGCCTTTTTCTTGAAAAGGTGTTTGATTGTAATTGCCATTCCGCCAAAAATCGCGGGAAGATAAATACGTTCCATGAAAGACATTTCTTTCTTAGAGACGACTTTGCTTCTATTGCTGAGAGATTGCATATTTTTTTGTTCGCGTTGGGGAGAATTAATCAGGATACTTTACCGAAGAACCACATACCTATACCTGTAAGGAAGATATTGAGAATCGCCAGCGGAATAAGTCCTTTCCATCCAAGGTTCATCAATTGGTCATAGCGGAACCTGGGGATGGTCCAGCGTACCCACATGAAGAAGAAGATGAAGAAGAAGATTTTGCCAAACAGGAAAGCGGTGCCGATCAGACTCAGAGTGTTTGGATCAGTAACGAATCTTCCGATGAAAGGCATATTGTAACCACCGAAATACAAAGTGGAGATAATCGCTGAGGAAATAAACATGTTGATGTATTCAGCAAACAGGTAAAATCCCAGTTTCATTGAACTGTATTCTGTATGATAACCACCAACCAATTCTGTTTCGCATTCCGGTAAATCAAAAGGCGCACGATTGGTTTCAGCAAAAGCGCAAATGATGAAGATCAAAAAACCAAGCGGCTGGTAAAACACATTCCAGTGTCCTCCAGGTTGTCCTTCAGCAATTTCACGAACACTCAGGGTACCTGTCATCATCACCAGGGCGATAATGCTAAGTCCCATCGCTACTTCATAACTGATCATTTGTGATGATGCGCGCAAGGCTCCAAGCAAGGAGTATTTATTGTTGGATGCCCATCCGCCGATCATGATACCATAAACGCCAATGGAGACTACTCCGAAAACATAGAGAATTCCGATGTTCACATCGGCGACCTGCATTGGATAAAATGTTCCTCCGATGGTGAGTCCGCTTCCAAAAGGAATCACCGCGCTTGTCATCAAACAAGTTGCCATCGCGACACTCGGTCCAAGGATAAACAACCATTTGTTGGATACATCCGGAATAATTTCCTCCTTCATGAACATCTTGATTCCATCCGCAACCGGCTGAAGGATTCCAAAGGGTCCGGCTCTGTTTGGACCCAGACGATCCTGCAGAAATCCTGCGACTTTTCTTTCCGCGTAAGTGGAATACATCGCGATCACCAGGGTGATGGAGAAAATCACAACGATGAGAATAATTATATAGATGAGTGCGGGTGTGAACATAAATGAAACTTATTTTTTGTTTTCCAATTGCCAGTTTGCCGGTACGGCTTTTACTGCATTCAACAAAGGTTTGTGGGCCGGTTCAGATAGCATGTAATGATTTTGTGAAATCACACTGTTACGACTGATCTTACTCGGACCGTCAATTACCCAGTCACTTGTTTGTTTTTTATCAAAACGACATTCGTTACAGATCCATCCTGCTTTTCCGTCCGGTGTGTCCATCACTTCACCATACGTATCTTTTCTGGCAGTGACACGGAACACTTCTTCCCCTTTCATCCAGAGCATCACGCGTCCGCTGCATTTTGTGCAATTACGATGTGCATCAACCGGATTGACATTCCATACACGGCTTTTAAACCGGAATGTTCTGTCGGTAAGCGCACCAACAGGACAAACATCAATCATGTTTCCGGAAAAATCATTTTCGACAGCCTGTGTGATATAAGTGCTGATTTCAGCGACATCGCCACGGTTCATGACACCATGCACACGACCATCTGTAATTTGTTCGGCTACTTTCACACAACGGTAGCAAAGAATGCATCGTGTCATGTGTAATTTTATCTTTTCACCGATATCAATTTTCTGGAAGGTACGGCGGCTAAATTCATAACGCGTACGGGACAAGCCGTGTTCGTAAGCAAGATCCTGCAGATGACATTCTCCGGCCTGGTCGCAAATCGGGCAGTCAAGCGGATGGTTAATGAGCAGAAACTCAACTACACCTGCTCTTGCCTCGAGTAAATCCGGAGCCGTTTTGTTTTGCACTTCCATGCCATCCATTACCGGAGTTCTGCAGGAAGCCACAGGTTTCGGCATCGGGCGGGGATCTTTTTCTGAACCCTTGGTTACTTTAACCAGACAAGTACGGCAATACCCTCCGCTTGTTTTTAATTTGGAATAATAACACATGGCCGGAGGAACAACATCTCCTCCGATCATACGCGCAGCCTGGAGAATGGTAGTTCCATCCGGAACTTCAATCATGTGGCCATCAATCGTGACTTTCGCCATAGAATTATGAATTCAAAATTCAAAAGTTAAAAGGCAAAAACAGAAAATCATTGCCTGTCATCTTTTTGAACTATAGTTTTTTTTAATTTTAATACAATGCTACTTATGACTTTAATAATTTCGTTTATTTCCTTTTTTAGTTCCTCCTCAATTGCAATATTATTTTCAGAGTATGCTGATTGAATGAGTCGTATCCAATATTCAGTTTCATGTGCAGAACGAAGGGCTATTTCATAATAACGAATCAATTCTTTTCTGGAACTACTGGCTTTTCCTTCAGTTACGTTTGCGCCAATTGAAGTCCCACTTCTTAAAAATTGATTAGCAATAGCGAAATCAACTCTGTTCTTTCTTAGTTTTTTGTATTCGAAGACTACTTTTACTCCTAGCTTCAATGTTCAATCATAAATATCTTTTTCGTATTTCATTGAGTTTTTTTACACAATGAAGTAAATCGAATGGTATTGAAACTAGCTATCTTGTTTTTCTTTATTGAGAGATGTTTATTTTTTGCAATTTTTAATAAAATCTTTGCCTTTTGCCTTTTGCCTTTTGCCTTTTGCCTTTTGCCTTTTGCCTTTTGCCTTTTGCCTTTTGCCTTTTGCCTTTTGCCTTTTAATTAAGCTTCCACAAGGTTATTCAGACGGTAATAGTGCTTAACATCCTTGATGCTTTTTGGATTCTTGATATACTCTTCGAACTCAGAACGGAAGTGACGGATCGCAGCGGCGACAGGCCATGCAGCCGCATCACCAAGCGGACAAATTGTTTTGCCTTCGATTTTGCCCTGGATATCCCAAAGCAAATCTATATCGCTCATTGTTCCATGTCCTTCAAGGATGCGGTGCAGGATTTTTTCCATCCAGCCTGTTCCTTCACGGCAAGGACTACATTGTCCGCAAGATTCATGGTGATAGAAACGGGTGAAGTTCCAGAGATTTTTTACGATGCTGGTATCTTCATCCATGACTATAAATCCACCGGAACCCAACATGGTACCGGTAGCGAAGCCTCCATCAGAGAGAGATTCGTAGGACATCAGGCGAGGTTCGCCTTTCGCGGTCTTTAAGATAAGTTCACCCGGAAGAATAGGAACAGAAGAACCTCCGGCTACCACAGCTTTAAGTTTTTTTCCTCCACGAATTCCCCCGCAATATTCCTGTGAGAAAATAAATTCTTCTACCGGAACTCCCATTTCAATTTCGTAAACACCGGGTTTATTGATGTGTCCTGAAGCAGAGATGAGTTTTGTTCCTGTACTTTTTCCGATTCCTATTTTCGCATACTCATCACCGCCGTCATTCACAATCGGAACAACAGCAGCTATGGTTTCAACATTATTGACAACAGTCGGACAGCCATACAATCCCGCAACTGCAGGAAACGGAGGCTTGATGCGTGGATTTCCACGTTTGCCTTCGAGAGATTCCAGCAATGCTGTTTCTTCTCCGCAGATGTAAGCGCCTGCGCCAACATGTACATATAAATCAAGCGAGTAATCAGAACCTAAAATATTTTTCCCTAACCAGCCATTGGCGTATGCTTCATTAATTGCATTTTCAAGGATGCGGGCTACATAAAAATATTCACCGCGGATGTAGATGTAAGACGTATTTGCTCCGAGCGCGTAACTGGAGGTTATCATTCCTTCAATCAAAAGATGAGGAATGCGTTCCATCAGGTAACGGTCTTTGAATGTTCCGGGTTCGGATTCATCCGCGTTACACACCAGGTAACGGGCAACTCCCGCAGGTTTGGCGAGAAAGCTCCATTTCATTCCAGTTGGGAATCCTGCACCGCCTCGTCCTCTCAGTCCTGATTTTTTGACTTCCTCCACGACTGCATCGGGAGTCATCGTTTTGATAGCCTTCTCAACAGAAGCGTAGCCGCCATTTTCACGGTATACAGAATAGCCCTGGATTCCGGCTATGTGGTCATTCTTTAAAAGTAGTTTCTTTGCCATAGCTTACAACGTGCGGGATTCAGGTTGATCGGTATAGGATTTGCGTTTTCCTTCACTCTTGAGAAGGCTCACCAGCTGATCAACCTTTTCAAGATTGAGGTTCTCGTAATAATCAGCTCCCACTTGTAACATCGGTGCGGTTCCACAGGAACCTAAGCACTCGACTGTTTTCAAAGTGAACATTCCATCAGCACTGGTTTCGCCAACTTTGATATTTAATTTCTTCTCCAGGTGACGAATAACATCTTCCGCACCCAGCAACCAGCAGGAACTTGTACGACAAACTTCGATCATACATTTTCCAACAGGTTTCAGGTTAAACATCGAATAGAAGGAAGCGACTTCGTACACTTCTATGGGTTGTATCTTCAAAATGGAAGCTACATAATCCATTACCGGGGCACTCAGCCATCCACCGAATTCAGCTTGTGCTATGTGAAGAATTGGAATGAGTGCTGATTTGTGTTTGCCTTCCGGGTAACGCTTCATCATCCGCTGAACCAAAGCCAGGGACTCTTCACTAAAACGAATCTCTTTAGATTCCGTCATGATTGGTTATTGGTTATTAGTTGTTAGTTGTTAGTTTTTAGTTTTTAGTTGTTAGTTGTTAGTATTCATGAGTCTGCACTGGATACTTTCTTTAACTAATAACTAATAATTCTAAATTCTAAATTCTAAATTCTAAACTCTAAATTCTAAACTCTAAATTCTATTAAGCGTCCAGTTCTCCTGCGATCACATTCATCGAACTCATGGTGAGAATGGCATCGCTCAGGAATCCGCCTTTGATCATTTCAGGATAAGCCTGGTAATAAATGAAACAGGGTCTGCGGAAATGTAAACGGAAAGGCTGACGCCCTCCGTCGCTGACCAGATAAAATCCCAGTTCTCCGTTTCCTGCTTCTACCGAATGATAAACTTCACCAACCGGTACATCTGTTTCACCCATCACAATTTTGAAATGATAGATCAGCGCCTCCATGTTGTTGTACACATCTTCTTTTGGAGGTAAATAGAAAGATGGAATATTCGCATGGAAAGATGTTTTGTCTTCCAGTTTTTCAATTTTTTCGATAGCCTGACGAATGATGCTAAGACTTTGCCACATTTCTTCATCACGAACCATGTAACGATCGTAGGTGTCACCATGGGTTCCTACCGGAACCTGGAATTCAAATTCTTCATAAGAAGAATAAGGGTTCATCGCTCTCACATCATAATCAACACCTGCAGCACGCAGATTGGGTCCGCTGAAACTGTATTGCAATGCTTTCTCGGCAGTGATTGGTCCGCAACCGATGGTGCGGTCCATGAAAATTCTATTCCTTGTCAGAAGGTTTTCAAATTCTTTTAATTCAGCCGGGAAGTTTTTTACGAAGTCTTTGATTTTTCTCCACGCAGCTTCCGGGAAATCTCTTTCAAAACCACCAATACGACCAATGTTGGTTGTTAAACGTGCGCCGCAGATTTCTTCAAATATTTCATAGATCTTTTCTCTTGATTGGAACAGATAGAGAAATCCTGTCATGGCTCCGGTATCCACACCAATTACTGTGTTGCAAACGATGTGGTCGGCAATCCGGGAAAGTTCCATGATGATAATACGCATGTATTCCACCCGCTTTGGCAATTCTGCCTTCAACAGTTTTTCTACGGTCATGTGCCATCCCATATTGTTGATGGGAGAGGAGCAATAATTCAACCGGTCCGTGATCGGAGTTACCTGGTAAAAAGGTTTGTGTTCCGCAAGTTTTTCAAAAGCTCTGTGAATGTATCCTATCGTTGGTTCTGAATCAACGATAATTTCTCCATCCATTTTCAATACATTCTGGAAAATCCCGTGCGTCGCAGGATGCGTGGGACCCAGGTTCAGGGTGGTGTATTGCTTTTGTCCGGGTTTTACTTCAGTGTTTAGTTCCATAAAAAATGTTTTGCGCCATTTGTCTGACACAAGAAATTAAGGAATAAGTTTTTTTCTGTCGAAATCGGATGGCTTGCGACCAAACATGGTATCGTCCTTGTCGAAACGTGTACGGTCTTCAATAGGATATTCTTTACGCAATGGATGGTAATCCATATCCTCAACATTAAGAATACGTTTGAGATTAGGATGTCCTTTGAATTTAAATCCAAAGAAATCAAAGGCTTCTCTTTCCATCCAGTTTGCTGAGAGAAAAACAGGGGTGAGGGAATCGTAAGTGAGATCGTTCTCCACCGTAAATGCTTTCATGCGAAAACGGAGGTTGTGTACCAGACTATGGATTTGGTACATCATTCCGAAAGGTTGTTCGGTTTTCGGATAATGCAAACCACACATGGTGGTGAGATAACGAAACTGAAAACGTTCGTGATCGTAGAGATAACGAACGATGGGTAGCACAGCTTCCTTTCGGATGGTTATTGTTCGGAAATCATAGAGTTGTTCGTCCTGAATAATCTGCTCGCCGAATTTTTCCTTGAGCGAGGAGATGACAACATCGAGGGTCAGTTTTTCCATACGTCTTATTCAATGCCGTAAGAGGCGAGGAGGGCTTTGTATTCAGGAGAATTCCGGCGACGCAATGATTCACTACCCACCAGTTTCTGAATGTTTAATATTCCATCAATGATTTGTTCGGGTCTTGGAGGACATCCCGGTACATAAACGTCAACAGGAATGATTTGATCAATTCCCTGTAAAACGGAGTAGGTGTCAAAAATTCCACCGCTGGATGCGCAGGCACCTACCGATAATACCCAGCGTGGTTCCGCCATTTGTTCGTAGACGTGATGCAGAACAGGAGCCATTTTTTTTGCAATCGTTCCCATTACCATCAGCATATCCGCCTGACGGGGAGAAAAACTGAGTCGCTCCGCACCGAATCTTCCCAGGTCATATGTTGATGCCATCGTTGCCATAAATTCAATTCCGCAACAGGATGTAGCAAAAGGAAGTGGCCAGAGAGAATTCTTTCGGGCTAAACCAACAACTTTATCCAGTGAGGTTGCAAAAAATCCAGGTCCTTCGTAACCGTCTGGAGATTTTACAATTTTTATTTCCGGTGAGGTGATGATTTTGTCTGACATAAATTGTTTCGCTTCTTAATTACTTTATTTCAATCCGGACTTTTTTCTTCTTCGAAGGTGACAAGGGACGAAGGGCGGGTGACGTTATAATAATCTTCAATCCAAAATCTACATTCATCAATTAATTTTTCATTCCCACTTTAATGCACCCTTCTTAATGATGTAATAAAATCCGGTAAGAAGGAGTCCCATGAAAATCATCATTTCCCAAATTCCCGTCATACCAAGTTCTTTGAAATTTACCGCCCATGGATACATGAAAATGACTTCCACATCAAACAAAACAAAGAGAATTGCGACGAGGAAATATTTAATTGAAAATGGAATACGGGCATTGCCTTGTGATTCAATTCCACATTCAAAGGTTTCCAGCTTCGCTTTTGCTTTTCGTTTTGGACCCAACATGTGGGTGGCCAACATGACAAAAATTACGAAGCCCAGGGCGACAAAGAATTGCAGTAGAATAGGGAGGAAGTCGGAAGGAAGGTTGTTTGAGTTCATTGGGTTGAAAATCAGCCTTTTTGATGAAATTAAGGCAAATTTATGCTTTTTTTAAGTTGTAAATGGGGATTCCGCAGCTTTTTTATTTGTACTATATATATAGAGTATATAATTCCTGGTTGACTTGTTCAAATTCTTGAATTGATCGGTGCAGATTTGTTCAAATTATTGGAATTCAGGGCCTTTTATAAGGGTTAAAATCAAATCGAAAGCGAATTTATTATTATGAAAATCAAATGCATATGACTTTTAACATGTGTTAAACAGTTGTTTAAATTAAACGTTTGTTTAATATTGCGAACCATTTGAACAAAATGTCGAAAAGAGAGCAAATTCTTGAGGTCGCTGAGGAACTAATAGCCGAAAATGGCTTTAGTGCGACTTCCGTCCGCGCACTGGCGGCGAAAGCCGGGATTAATGTGGCCATGATTTCCTATTATTTTGGATCCAAAGAAAAATTATTTGAAGCATTGGTCGAATACCGGGCAGGTTTTCTTAGGGAGAAATTCCAGGTATTGAATAAAGAAATAGAAGACCCGTTGGAGCGACTGGAACGAATGATCGATGCTTATGTTGATCGTATTTTTTCCCAGCACCGTTTTCACCGCATTCTGCACAGACAAATGCTGAGTACAAAAACCACAGTGAACAGTGAAAACATTTTTAATATTCTCTTGCGGAATTCTGAAGAATTGAAAAAAGTACTGTTGGAAGGTGAGCAGAAAAAAATATTTCGTCAGGTAGACATTCCACTGACCATCGCGATGCTTGTCGGTACTGTTTCACAAATCGCTATTTCCTGCAACTTATCATCCAGAATTATCGGAGTGAATCCCAAAACGGAATCGATATATGATGAGCAATACAAAGAACGAACAAAAGTGTTCCTGAAAAATCTGATGCGTCAACATCTTGTTGGAAAATAATCCGGTCACACATTCTCAGAACTATGAATAAATATCTTTTACCAATTCTATTTATGCTCATCGCATTTGACTGTGTGCCTGTTTCCGGGCAACAGGTCCGAATGACCTTACAGGAAGCGATTGCAAAAGGAATGGATGCAAGCAAAAATATAAAAGTGTCAAATGCAAAACTTGAAATCGCAAAAGCGAAATACCAGGAAGCAGTTGATGGCGCTTTACCTTCTTTGCGTCTCTCAGCAGGATACACCAAATTGAGTGACATTGAACAACCCAAAATAAAATTTCCGGGAGCGACTGAAGAGGTAATACTCTTTCCGGTTTACACAAATAATTACCAGGCAAAATTATCCCTCAACGAGACTGTATTTTCCGGTTTCAGGCTGAAGTACGCGATGGAATCACAAAGACTTTTACAAAGAGCAACGGAGTACGACAATGGGAAAGACAAAGATGAAGTGATATTCGGAATTATTAGCGCATATTTCAATTTGTACAAACTCAAAGTTTCTGCTCAGTTGGTTGAAGAAAATCTGAATCAGGTAAAAGAACATGTACGTGAAACAGAAGTATGGGAACGAGAAGGGATCGCGACACATAACGATGTGTTGCGTTGGCAGTTGCAGCAATCTAATATTGAACTGACCCGACTGGATATTCAAAACAACCAGGCTATCGCGAATTTTAATTTCAACCTGATGCTTGGAATGAACGGGGATACAAAAATTGATGTCGATACAACAGAGGTCGATAAGGTTTTGTCCTCGCTAAATCTTGCAGATTGTTTTGGAAAAGCCATGGAGAAAAGAAGCGATCTGATGGCCATGGATCTTCGCTCCAAAGCGGCACAAAACGCTCTCAAAGTTGCAAAGAACAGTTACCTCCCACAGCTTGCAGTTGGAGCGAATTATTACGATGCTCGTCCGAATCCGCGGGTCGTGCCTCCTCAGGATGAATTCAAAACAAGTTGGGATGTTGGGCTGAATTTTTCATGGGACCTCGTGAGCTTGTATTCCAATAAACATGTGGTTGCTGAAGCGAATGGAATCTACCGTCAGATGGATGAAACAAAAAGTGTTTTGAGTGATGGAATAAAAATGGAAGTGAATCAGAATTATCTTCTGTTCGAACAATCCAAAGAAAAAGTAAAAGTGATGGAAAAAGCGGTCGAACAAGCTGATGAAAACAACCGTTTGATGGATTCCCGTTTTCGCAACAGCCTTGTCACGCTGAGTGATCTTCTCGATGCCAATTCCATATTATTACAATCACAAATAAATTTAGCGCTTGCAAAGGCGGATGTGCAACTCGCCTATTATCGTTTGCAAAAATCAACAGGTACTATTCAATAACGATCAATACAATATTTAAATATGCAAACCCCGGAAAAAAAATCAGGCGGAAAGAAAATATTCCCAATCATTTTAGGACTGGTTGTCCTGCTGGCCATCTATTTTGGTGTCAGTAAATACATATACGCGATGCATCATGAGGATACTGACGATGCACAGATTGACGGGGACATCAGTCCGGTGCTTGCCAGGGTTCCGGGATATGTCAGCGAAATTCGTTTTGAGGAAAATCAACCGGTAAAGAAAGGGGATACACTCGTAAAGCTGGATGATCGTGATCTTCGTGTAAAAGTAGAACAAGCTGAAGCAGCCGTTGAAAATGCCAAAGCAGGTGTTTCTGTCGCACAGGCAAATGTCAACACAGCGCAGGCAAATTTTGAAACAGCAAAATCCGGCATTGAAAGCGCTAAGGTCAGACTGTGGAAAGCTTCACAGGACTACACGCGTTACGAAAATTTGCTAAAAGAGAAAGCGATTACCCGGCAGCAGTTTGACGGTGCCAAAGCGGAAAAAGAAAGCGCGGAAGCGCAGCTTTCAGTAGCTTCCAAACAACAAAGTGCCGCAGCTGTTCAGGTTGAAGCAGCCAACCGCCAGGTACAGGTCGCGAATTCAATTGTCTCCCAAAGAAAAGCGGATTTGGATTTTGCAATGCTCCAATTGTCTTATGCAACCATCCTTTCTCCGGCCAATGGCAAAGCGTCCAAAAAGAATATTCAACCCGGACAATTGGTGAATGCCGGATCTCCACTCTTTGCTGTTGTTTCCGATGAAGCATTGTATGTGATAGCAAACTTTAAAGAAACACAACTGGAAGATATGTCGAAAGATCAAAAGGTTGAAGTTGTAGTGGATGCTTTTCCGGATCATAAAATTGAAGGAATTGTCTATAGCATTTCTTCTGCTACCGGAGCAAAATTTAGCCTGCTCCCCCCTGATAACGCGACTGGAAATTTCGTCAAAGTTGTTCAGCGTGTACCTGTGAAAATTCTGCTCAAAGCCGATACAGAAATAGCTTCAAAAATCCGTCCGGGTATGAGCGTAAAAGTTTCAGTATTGACGAATTGATTTGTGTGGCGATCTAATTAGCAATTTACAAATCACCTATTACTCTGTATCCAATACCTGGTACCAGGTTAAAACTCTTTTTTTTTAACCAATAACCAATAACTAATAACTAACAACTAGTCACTATTTACTAAAATGTCCGAAACAGGTGCCCGCAAATGGGTCATTACCATCACAGTTATCCTCGCCTCATTACTTGAGCTGATCGATACTACTGTGGTGAATGTTTCCCTGCCGCAAATTATGGGGAATCTTGGGGCGACTCTTGAAGATGTGGGCTGGCTGGTGACAGCTTACGCTGTGGCGAATGTGATCATTCTTCCTATATCCGGCTGGTTAGGTTCAAAATTTGGCAGAAAAAATTATTTCGCTTTTTCCATTGTCTTATTTACTGTGGCTTCATTTTTTTGCGGTAATGCCGACAATATCTGGGAGTTGATCATTTTCCGCTTTATCCAGGGGATTGGTGGAGGTGCATTGCTGGGAACCTCACAGGCTATCCTTGTAGAAACATGGCCTAAGGAACAACTCGGAATGGCTACCGCTTTGTTCGGTTTAGGTGTAGTTGTTGGACCAACATTAGGACCTACGCTTGGAGGGTTTATTACAGATCACTGGTCATGGCCCTGGATATTTTATGTGAATATTCCTCTCGGAATCATCGCTTTTTTGTTGACACTTTCCTATATCCGCGAATCCGCGCACCGAAGGGAGGTAGGAGCCGTCGACTGGTTTGGCATTTTATTCCTGACTGTCGGAGTGGGTAGTTTGCAGGTTGTACTTGAAAGAGGGGAAGGGGAAGACTGGTTCGAAACTCCGTACATAGTTTGGTTGAGTGTTTTATCGGTTACAGGAATTGTGGCATTTATCTGGCGGGAACTTACCACCGAACATCCTATTGTAGATCTGCGGATTTTAAAAAACAGATCACTCTCCATCGGGATGTTCACAACATTCATCCTTGGTTTTGGATTGTTTGCATCAGTATTTGTGTTTCCGGTATTCTGTCAAAACCTGATAGGATTTACTGCCCAGCAAACCGGGATGTTATTAATTCCGGGCGGACTGACTACCATTTTCATGATGCCAATGGTAGGAAGATTATTGCAGAAAAAATTCCCACCGCAAATAATGGCGACCATTGGCTTCCTGTTTTTCTTTGGTTTCACAACTCTTATGTCGAGATCAAATTTGAATTCCGGGGAGTCGGATTTTTATCTGCCATTGATTCTCCGTGGAATAGGATTGAGTTTACTCTTTGTTCCACTGACAACGCTTGCTCTCGGAAGCCTTGCGCCAAAGGATATTGGCCAGGGAACAGGATTGAACAACATGATGCGACAACTGGGAGGTTCATTCGGTATCGCGATCATTACCACACTGATTCATTTACGTCAGGGATATCACCGGGTGAACCTGGTAGAACATGTAAATCCATACAATCCTGCTTTTCAGGAAAGACTGAATACCTTAAGTCAGGGTTTTGCAGCAAAAGGATTTAGTGCGGAACAGGCACAGACTTTCGCTTACAAAGCAATTGAAGGTACTGTAATCCGACAGACTTTTTTAATGAGTTATGTAGATGCTTTCTGGTTTGTCGGTATCTTTTTCATTTTCTGCATTCCACTTTTGTATTTACAGAAAATGAAAAGAGGTTCAGCCCCGGTAGTGACAGATGCACATTAACATCCCGGCGGTTTTTTTGAGACGAAGATTCTGTATTTTGTGTCCATAAAATATACAACCGATGTACCATCACATTTCTGACTTCCTTGAAGACTGGGGACACGAATCCGCCAGCACATTAAAATTATTTAAAAACCTGAGCGATGAATCTTTGTCAAAAAAGGTTCATCCTAAAGTACGAACCCTTGGATTTTTAGCATGGCATATCATTCATACGCTTCATGAAATGCCTTTGCGAACTGGTTTAAATATCAATATCCCGGCACATCCTGATTATTCGGGTGAGAGTGTAAAACAATTGCTTGAGTTCTATGAAAAAGGATCAGCAATGCTTGCTGAAGAAATAAAGAAAAACTGGACCGACACTGATCTGAAAAAAGAAGATGATATGTACGGTCAGATGTGGAAACGTGGGACCACGCTTAAGATATTAATCACTCATCAGGCGCATCACCGTGGGGAAATGCTGGTGTTGATGCGCATGCTCGATTTACCGGTTGTTGGAATATATGGCCCGACGAAAGAAGAGTGGGCTCAATACGGAATGCCGGAATTGAATTGATCTGAATGATTGTTCAGGGAGCAGATTTACTCCCTGAACAATATTGAACTATCTCCGTAACTCAGGAATCGATAGCCATTTTCCAATGCGTGTTTGTATACTTTTCTCCAGTCCTCACCAATGAAAGCGGAAACAAGTAAAAGTAAAGTGCTTTCCGGCTGATGAAAATTTGTAATGAGCCCACTGACGATTTTGAAATCATAACCCGGAGCGATCAGAATACGGGTATATCCCGATAAGATCGAGAGATTTCTTTCTTGCATCCATTTTGTGATTTTTGTAAGAGCTTCAATAGCTGAAGGAGGAAGATTTTCAGTTGATTGGTAAGGTTCCCATTGCCCGATTTCCATTTCCACATTGTTTATATCCCTTCCGGATATCAGGTGGATTCCAAACCAATACAAACTTTCTATGGTTCTTAATGAAGTTGTACCAACAGTGATCACTCTGTTGTTTTTTGACAACGCCAGAAGAATTTTTTGAATCACTTCCAGTTTAATATAAACCCTTTCCTGATGCATTTCATGTTCGAGCATCGTTTCGGATTTCACAGGCTTGAAAGTTCCTGCACCTACATGTAGCGTCACAAATTCATGAGATACATTTTTCTTTTTTAACTTTTCAAAAGTATTTTCTGTGAAATGCAATCCGGCAGTTGGAGCTGCCACCGAACCTTTTTCAAGAGCATAAACCGTTTGATATCTTTCCAGATCATCTTCATCCGGTTCACGGTTGAGATAGGGAGGAAGTGGAATTTTTCCGGCAGCTTCGATAACTTCTGCAAAGCTCAGGTCTGCATTCCAGCGAAACCGGATGATGTAGTTGCCGCCTTGCCTTTCTACTTGTTCTGCAAATAATTCAAAGTTGCCTTTTTCATGAGCAATCGTTTTACTTAGTGAAGGTTCTTTCCAGCGTTTTGCATTTCCCACCAGGGCAACCCATTCACAGCTTTCTTTTAACTGGAAGGCAAGATTTGTTTCTGTTACTCCATAGGGTTCCAGACACATAATCTCAATTGTACTACCCGATGATTTTTGAAAAAGTATCCGTGCCTGAATAACTTTGGTTTGATTAAAAATTAGAAAATCCCCGGGATTCAGGTAATCGTCGAGTTGATGAAACCGGGAATCGGCAATCTGATGGTTTTTATAAACCAACAATTTTGACTGATCCCTCATGGATAGGGGTTTCCGTGCGATCAATTCTTCCGGCAGATCATAGCGGAAAGATTGGATGGAAATGGATTTTGGATCGTGAAAACCTGACATACGCGTGAATACAAAGGACGTATTTTATTGGCATATTTTTTAAAAGGATTTTGAAATCATTATTCATTTCATTCAGAAAATCTCCTTTTCTTTACACAGGTATTTTTCTTTTCCCCATATATTTGATCAATGACAACTCAAACCAACAAGGTACTTCCATTTATTTTCATAACGTTGTTGATAGATGTAATCGGTCTTGGAATTATTATCCCTGTTATTCCAGGTTTGATCCAGGGCATGACAGGAAGTGATATCAGCTCTGCTTCTTTGTATGGAGGATGGTTAACATTTGCATACTCTTTCATGCAGTTTATTTTTTCTCCGATACTCGGTGGTTTGAGCGACAAATACGGTCGAAGACCAATATTGCTGTTCTCTCTGTTTGGTTTTGGAGTGGACTATATTTTCATGGGTTTAGCGCCTTCTATCGGATGGCTTTTTGTTGGACGTGCCATTTCCGGGATTACCGGTGCGAGTTTTACAACTGCCGGCGCGTACATCGCGGATATCAGCACACCGGAAAAACGGGCACAAAATTTTGGTATGATCGGAGCTGCATTTGGATTGGGATTTATTATTGGTCCTGTTGTCGGCGGGTTGCTCGGGCATTTCGGTTTAAGAGTTCCATTCTTTGCAGCTGCCGGACTAGCGCTTTTGAATTGGCTCTATGGCTATTTCATTCTTCCCGAATCCTTAAAAAAAGAAAATCGCCGTGCATTTGAATGGAAACGAGCAAACCCTATTAGCAGTTTGAATAATCTGAGACGTTATCCACTGGTGCTCAGCCTGGTTGCTTCCCTTGTTTGTATCTATATCGCCGGACATGCTTCACAAAGCACCTGGACATTTTACACCATTGAAAAATTCAAATGGGATGAAAAGATGGTTGGTTACTCACTTGGTTTTGTCGGACTGATGATTGCCATTGTACAAGGTGGATTGATCAGAGTAATTATTCCAAAGCTTGGTCAAAAGCGTTCAGTGTATTTCGGACTGATCATTTATGCATTGGGATTATTATTGATTGCTTTTGCTACCAAAGGATGGATGATGTTCGCGTTCATGGTTCCACTTGGATTAGGTGGAATTGCCGGACCAGCTTTGCAGGGAATTATTTCTTCCCAAGTTCCGCCCAATGAACAGGGTGAATTGCAGGGAGCACTAACAAGCATGATCAGTATTACTTCAATTATCGGCCCGGTATTGATGACGAGTTTGTTTTCATATTTCACTTCCGCAAATGCTCCCGTCAACTTTCCCGGAGCACCATTCCTCATGGGTGCAATATTGACTGTTATGAGTGTGCTATTTGCGATGAGGTCACTGGCAAGTCAGCCAAGACACTCTTGAGAATTGTTGATTGTTGATTTCTGATTGTAGATTTTTGTACTCCTTCCACAATCCACAATCCACAATCCACAATCCACAATCAGCAATCTAAAATCCACAATCAACAATCCTCCATCCACAATCCAATCATCTGTTTGCCGGATTTTTCCAATCCTTATGGGAGCAATTCTCACTCTTGAGAATTGTTGATTGTTGATTTCTGATTGTAGATTTTTGTACTCCTTCAACAATCCACAATCCACAATCTAAAATCAGCAATCTAAAATCAACAATCCAATCATTTGTTTGCCGGATTCTTCCATCCTTTTTCCAGTCTCTCCAGTGTTCCTTGTATTCTCGAAGCTCTTGTTTCTTCTTTTTTAGCACTCACAATCCATTCCACATATTCTTTTCGGTGCGAGTAAGCAAATGAATTGAAAATCTTTTCAAGGTTCTTGTCCTCTTTCAGTGCTTTTGCAAGATCCTCCGGAACACGAACTGTTTTCTTAACCGGATCTATGAAATCGTTAATAGGACGTTCATCGGCTTTCTTTTCTTTTTTGTGATTAGATTCTTTTTTCAACCTGCAGGCAAAAGCCGACCAGGTTTCATCAAATGAAATCAGGCTCAGCCAATGCATTTCATCATGAGTAAGAAATTTATCCCATCCTTTATCTCTTGTCAAATCAGTTTGAATTCCTGAAGAAGTTTTCGGATAATAAATCCAAAGTGTGACGCCTTCCTTTATCAGCTTCAGCGTTTTCTCCAATTCCTTTTCAAGCTGAGCTTTGGTTTTTACAAACCAATGAATTTGTGTTGCTCCTTTTGAAGAATCCAAAATAGAAGAACCTTTCGGCAATTTTCCCAATGTTTTTTCAAAATTTACCGGGGCATGAATCGCATAAATCCTCGTGTCTTCCTTTATTTTTAATTTGTCAGTGAGAGCCATGGTTTGCTTTTTATTGAGTTATAGGATCAGGATAGTATTAGTAATTTTTTAAAATGAAATATTAAGACGAGGATTGATGATTTTAGATTTTAGATTGTTGATTTATAATTTTGGTCAATCTACAATCATCAATCTAAAATCCTCAATTCAATCATTCCAACACCTTCTTCATCCCTTTCAAATCTCCTTCGAGTTGAATTAACTTGGCGAGCAATGCATCTTTTGCGAGAGCATTATCGGGTAGTTCGCTGCTCATGTAATTGCAAAACTTCCAGACTTCACGGATTTCATTTACCGGAACTTCGTAAGGAGCATAAGCCGGGTTGAGTGATTTGAGCGTGACCGACTTTGTTTTACGGAGCTGGTTGATCGCGACTTTAAATACAATTCCTTCGTCCTGCGTCAATACTATATAAGCGTGTCCGTCTTTTATATCATACCAGTTTTCCAGGTATTCAGCGATGATCCAGGATTTATCAGGAATCGGCAGCATGGAATCACCGCTGATCTGGAACATCCTGTATTTGCGATCGCTCAGCAATAGTGGCAACTGAAATGTCGGTAGTTTTTGGATAAATTCTGGATCCGCGAAACCGGCTTTGTATCCCGCTTTCGCTTTGAGCGGAACCATCTCGATATTTTCCCGGTTCTGACTGTCCACGGTGGTGGCCAGAACACGCAGACGAGAACCGGTTACATATACATCGTTTCCTTTTTCCAGCTCCGACATCTGAAAACCGGAAAGCTTGCTCATGTCCACCTTTACCAATGTATCAATCGATATTTTAAAATATTTTGAAAATGCCATCAAAGCGTCCAGTGTCGGATTCTTGATGCTGCCATTTTCATAACTGTTCAGTGTCGACCGGCTGATGTCCAGTTCATTCGCAACCACATCCTGTGTTCGGTTGCGACGGTTGCGCAGAATTTTGATGTTGGTGTTGAAATACATAGTGGATTGAGGATTTTGGATTTTAGATTGAAGATTTTAGATTGCTGATTGAGGTGAGCAGCAGGTTGACCTTCGCGTTATTTGTTCCGATGTGACGAAATTGTTTCGCGCAAAGACGCAGAGAACGCAAAGGATTTTTTAAAGTATTTGTTTCTTTTATTTGGATTGACTATAATGTAGTCATGCAAAATGATTGTTAAGCAGTCAAAAGTAAATAGCGTAAATCAAATAAGCAAGAAGAAAATGAAATTTTGAATTAGCTGTTCTTGATAACTCAATAACTCAATAACTTAATAACTGAATAGGGACGAGGGACCAACCCCTGGCCTAATAACTCAATAACTTAATAACTGAATAGGGACGAGGGACCAACCCCTGGCCTAATAACTCAATAACTCAATAACTCAATAACTTAATAACTTAATAACTGAACAGGGACCAAAAACCCGGAACCCGAAACCAACAATGAACACCATCGTCCACATGGACCTCGACTCTTTCTTCGTTTCCGTCTCCTGCCTTGAGCATCCGCGACTGAAGGGAAAGCCTGTACTTATCGGCGGGACCAGCGATCGTGGGGTGGTGGCCTCCTGTAGTTATGAGGCCAGGGCTTATGGTGTGCATTCCGCGATGCCGATGAAGCTCGCACGCAGGCTTTGTCCGGATGCCATTATCGTTCGCGGTGATTATGATCGCTACAGTTATTATTCCGATATGGTCACGGAAATTATCAGCGAACGTGTTCCGCTCTACGAGAAATCTTCCATCGATGAATTTTATATCGATCTCACAGGTATGGATCGTTTTTTTGGATGCTATAGCTGGGCAACCGAACTGCGACACCGAATCACAAAAGAAACAGGATTGCCCATTTCATTTGGTTTATCACAGAACAAAACGGTTTCAAAAGTCGCTACCGGTGAAGCCAAACCCAACGGGCAGATGAAAATTGACTGGGGCCTTGAGAAAACATTCCTCGCGCCCTTGTCGGTCAGCAAAATTCCCATGGTAGGAGAAAAGACCTATCATCTCCTGCGCAATATGGGCGTGGAAAAAATTCATACCCTGCAACAGATGCCGGTAGAGCTGATGGAAAATGTGCTCGGAGAAAACGGTATTGTGATCTGGAAGAAAGCCAACGGAATCGACAACAGTCCGGTAGAACCTTATAACGAGCGCAAATCCATCTCCACCGAAGAAACTTTCGATCAGGATACAATAGATGTAACACGACTGAATGAATTGCTGGTAGGCATGACCGAGAAGCTCGCTTTTCAGTTGAGAACGGAAGACAAGCTAACAGCATGTGTAACCGTGAAAATCCGTTATTCAAATTTTGATACACATACCATGCAGGCGAGAATTCCGCATACATCAAGCGATCACACGCTCATGTCGCGGGTGAAGGAAATTTTTGCCAAACTCTACAACCGCCGCCTGCTGGTGCGCCTCATCGGTGTACGCTTTAGTCATCTTGTGGGCGGAGGATACCAGATCAACCTGTTTGAAGACAGCGAAGAAATGATCCGCCTGTACCAGGCCATGGACAAAATGCGCCGGCGTTTTGGAGAAGGATCCATTCAAAGAGCCGTGGGAAATGGAATGCACAGACGTACATTCAATCCGTTTACGGGAAAATAGAATCCAAAAGCAGAAGCCCGAAATCAGTATAATGAATCGAAATAGCGGCAAATAATTTTAAATTTCTTCAAATTCACCAATGAAAGCTGTTAAAATCATTCGATCGGGCAAATGCAAAAAAAAATTGACGGAGTGAAAAGATGAATGGTTTTTATTAGATTTATACCAAATCATGAGGCGCATATAGTATGCCCCTGAATTGAAAAAAAATCTCAAAGACCAGAATTCTGAATGAAAAAAAATCTACTTCCGGTAATTATCAGCATAGCCTGTATTTTTTTATCGTGTTCAAGAAATACGAATACAGTACAGGAAAAGAAAACCAAAACACATACAGGTGAAGCGGAATCCGAAGCAGGTGAACGTGTTCGATGGGAATTGAAACGCCTCAGAGACCCCGCAACCGGACGAATTCCCGGAATGATCCGTGAAAAAGAACTCGCCTACGCTGCAACATTACCGAAAGCTAATGAACATTTCTCCAATGGAAATGCTCGCACTAATGGAGCCTGGGATTTTCGCGGTCCATGGAATCTGGGTGGACGCACCCGTGCACTGGCCATCGATGTCAGTAATCAAAATGTGATCCTTGCCGGTGGAGTGAGCGGAGGAATGTGGAGAAGTACAGATGCAGGTGCGAGCTGGACCCGCGTTTCACCTGTCACTGGTTATCCGGGAGTGAACGCGATCTCACAGGATACACGCCCCGGGCATGAAAATACCTGGTATTATTTATCCGGCGAAGCCTATGGAACTTCCGCAAGCGGAGGTGGAGCATTTTATCTTGGTAACGGAATGTATAAATCAACGGATGGTGGAATCACCTGGACATCCCTCAGCAATACTGTTTCAGGAACACCGCAGACATTTGACAATGTCTGGGATGTTACCTGGAATGTCGCGACCGATCCTGGAAATTCTTCACAATCGATTGTATATGCTGCTGCCTTTGACGCGATCTTCAAAAGTTCAAACGGCGGTTCTTCCTGGGTGAGAGTAAAAGGTGCAGGCGGAATGCAATCGACGTATTCATATTTTACAGATGTAGCCGTATCACCTACCAGTGTAGCTTACGCAACCCTCAGCAGTGACGGTCCGCAAAAAGGAATCTGGAGAGCAACAGGAACGACTTCCTTTGTAAATATTATTCCGACAAATTTTCCACTTAACTACGATCGACTGGGAATTGGAATTGACCCCAACAATGAGAACTACGTTTATTTCTTTGGCCCGACACCGGGTTATGGAAAGATGAGTACAGATTTTCTTGGTGATACACTTTGGAACAGCTTGTGGAAATACGAATATGTTTCCGGAAACGGAACTGGAACAGGTGGCATCTGGACCGATCTTTCTTCAAATCTTCCGGGAAATATCGGAGTGTTTAATGGCATGAATACACAAGGCGGTTACGATGTGGTTGTAAAAGTAAAACCCGGAAATCCGAATGTTATCTTTTTAGGAGGGACAAATATTTTCCGTTCCACATCAGCGTTTACTGATTCCACTCACACGGATGTGATCGGTGGATACGCGCCGGGTGCTGCTTTGCCTTTTGTTGATGAATATCCGAATCATCATCCGGATCAACATGCATTCGCGTTTCTTCCGGCTGATCCGAATGTGATGTATGTTGGTTGTGATGGAGGCGTTTCACGTACAATGGATAATTCTCTCACTCCTGTAGTTTGGGAAGACATGAACAATGGTTACATCACTTCGCAGTTTTATACAGTGACGGTTGATCATGGTAGCCTGAACGATATCGTGATCGGTGGCCTGCAGGATAACGGAACCTATTACACAAATTCAACAAATGCTCAGGATCCCTGGGTTCATTCTTTTGATGGTGATGGTTCGTATTGCCAGATTGCGGACGGTGGATCAATTTATTATTTCTCCAAACAGCAGGGAAAAATGGCAAAGACCACTGTGGATGCGAATGGCGCCGTGACAGCCTATCGCCGAATAGATCCGATTGGCGCGGAGGGTTACCAATTTATCAATCCATATTTACTGGATCCGAATAATAACAACATCATGTATCTCTGTGCCGGCAAATACATGTGGAGAAATGATGATTTGTCTGGCATCCCGTTGAGCAATCAATGGGATTCAATCTCGACAAACTGGGTGCAGTTTCCGGATACATTGAATTCTGCTACCGAATCCATTTCCGCGATGGCAGTTTCAAAAACACCGGCAAATCGGTTGTACTATGGAACAGATGAAGGTTCTCTCTATAGAATTGATAATGCCAACACCGGAATTCCGACCCGGACAGAAATTACTTCCGCGTCATTTCCGGCTACTGGAAATGTTTCCTGCATCGCGATCAATCCGGATGATGCGGATAAAATCCTCGTTGTCTTTTCGAATTATTCGGTGTATAGTTTGTTTTATTCTGAAGATGGTGGCACCAACTGGAAACATGTTGCCGGAAACCTTGAACAAAATTCAAGTGGTACAGGTAATGGACCGTCATTACGATGGGCAAGTATTTTACCTGTGTCGGACGGTACTGTTTATTTAGTTGCAACCAGTGTCGGATTATTTTCAACAGATACATTGATCGATAATGCTACGGTATGGTCACAGCAAAGTCCTTCAGGAATCGGTGCCGCTGTAGTTGACATGATTGATACACGGGTTACAGACGGTCTGGTGGTGGTAGCGACGCATGGTAGCGGACTTTTCTCTACTCACATTACCAGCATCAGCGATTTGAATACCTCAGTTCCGAAAAACATTACGGCACTTCAATTAACTGTTTTCCCAAATCCTGCTTCTGCTTATGTAAACATCAATGTTCCGGTAGTGATGGAAAATAAATCCGTTCGGATAAAATTGACTGATGAATTGGGTAGAATTGTATATAATAAAATCATGAACGCATCCTCAGAGCCATTTCATATTCCTCTTGAAAATACAAGTTCAGGGATATACTATGTACAAATGGAATCTTCCGGGATAAAAAGATCTGGAATATTCATGAAAAACTGATATGCCTTTCATTCATAAACAACATTTCTTTTGTGCATGGTAAATTATTTTCAGCGCAGCACTAAATATTTTGTCGCATGCGTCAGTCTGGCTTTTGTGTGTTTCTTCTTTTTCAACAACGATTGTTTAGCCCAGGGCGATCCGGTACTTCGTCGTCCTGTGCCTTCCTGGGTAAAGCCTGTTGAAGTAACCAAGGGTGAAAAGATCGCGACCACCGATGTTAGCAATGGGTATGTGTATGTGCTCTACGATATTCAAACCAATTGTGAAACAAAGGAAACATTCATACACCAGGCGAGAAAAATCCTCAATGATAAAGGTGTTGAAAATGGTTCTGAATTAAATTTTGATATCGATCCTTCCTATGAAAAATGTATTTTCCATAAGCTTACCGTGACACGCGATGGTGTCGTCATGGATAGGACAAAAGAAGTAAAGTTTAAGTCCGTGCATCCGGAGTCAAGGTTGAACAATCACATCTATGACGGAGAAATTCAAGCTGTTGCTTTTCTGGACGATATTCGTAAAGGTGATTTGATAGATTATGCATATTCATTTTCCGGTTTTAATCCTGTGTTTAACGGGAAATTTTCCCGTACAATGTATTTTGAAGGGTCTGATATCATTCCTGGAATCTATCAACGTATACTTATTTCGGAAAAGCGAAAACTGAATTTACGTGAATACCTGAATCCTCCTAAAGCAGAAATCTCCACATCGGGTGGTTTGACGGAATATATCTGGCAAAAGGAAAACATCCCTGCGAAACGGGAAGAGGCACGGATTCCTTCCTGGTACGAAGCGAATACACTCGTGCAGGTTTCTGAATTCGGGACCTGGAAAGAACTGAAATCATGGGCTGAAAATTTGTTTGCGGATGCAACCCCGTCCTCAAAAGCGTTGAAAAACAAACTCGACGAAATCAGGGAGAAGTTTCCTCAAAAGGAAGATCAGTTGATCGCGGTTTTGCGTTTTGTTCAGAATGAAATTCGTTACACAGGAATTGAAACCGGCGAATATGCCCATAAGCCACAGGCAGCCAACACGGTTTTTAGTCAGCGCTATGGAGATTGCAAAGGAAAGGCTGTACTCTTTTGCAGAATGCTGAATGAATTGCACATCGAGGCTTACCCGGCGCTTGTCGATGCTTACGTCAAGGGCCATGTCGATGAGTTGCTTCCTTCCCCGGAGGATTTTAATCACTGTATCGCGCTTGTTCATTTTCGCGATTCCGCGTATTGGTTTGATGCAACCGCAACAAGTCAGGGTGGAAAACTTGGTTCAGTTTATTGTCCGGACTACGGAAAGGCTCTTGTAATTGGAGATACCAATACAACACTCACTGAAATTCCTTCATCGCAGTCCGGCCGGACTCATGCAGAAGAATTATTTATTGTAGGGGATACCTTGCAGCTTACAAAATTGTTTGTGACTACAACATATACCGGAGAAGACGCGGATCAACAACGTGAAACTTTTGCAGGATCAAGTCTGGATGAAATCAAAGAGAATTACCTGAATTATTATGGCACTATCTATAATGAAATCAGTGCGGTGAAATCGATCCAGGTGATGGACGATACGTTGAACAATGTGCTCGTCACCGTAGAGAGTTATGAAATCGGTAAAATGTGGGAGAAGGAGGATAGCACCAAAGAGAAATACCGAGCTGTTTTTTCTGCCGCAATTTTCCATGAAAAATTTTATGATCCGGGTTCTGTCGCACGCACGATGCCGATCGGTTTGGCGTATCCTGTGAACCTTACTCAGACAATAAAAATAGTAACGCCGGGTCGCTGGAATATCATCGAAGAAAAAGTTGATTCTGATTACCCGTGGTTCAAAGCCGGTTATGAGGCTGCCTATAGCGGTGATACGGTTGTATTAAATTATAAATACAAAGCGATTTCATCTTTTGTTCCTGTCGCTGATGTTCCGGCGTATACAAGCGCGGTTCAAAAGGCTACAGCGAATGAAAATTATTCGCTCTCCTGGAACCCAGGCATTGCGGAAACAAATTCAGGGAATATTAACTGGACAATGATTACGCTTTCTATTGTATTCGTCGTTTTGTTTATTGTCCTCGCCAGGATCATCAACAAACGTGATCTTCCTGTTGAAAATAACTTCGCACCACTCCCGATAGGTGGCTGGTTGTTTGTTGTCATCCTGGGGTTGGTTCTAACCCCTTTGAGACTGTTCGTTGAAATTGTATCCAGTCCGTTTTTTAATAATTCCATCTGGACAGCTGTCACTGACAAGGCCAGTGCGGCATATCATCCGCTTTATGGACCGCTACTTACTTTTGAACTGGTTGGTAATTTGTTTACGATTTGCATGGCCGCGTTCACTTTGTATTTGCTTCTTGGAAGACGTACCATTTTTCCCAGAGCGATGATTATTTATTTGTCATCTTATCTTGTCTTTCTTTTAATTGATTCAGTGATGGGGAATTTTATTCCGGCCATTGCTGAAAATTCTGCTGATGAAACAAGTTCTCAAACCGTCATACGCTCGATTGTTTATTCAGCGATCTGGATCCCTTACATGCTTTTTTCTTCACGGGTGAAGCAAACATTTCTATTGACTTATGGAAAATCGGAGGATGATTATTTTGTTCCTGTTTCTCCGGATTCCAACGTTGTGGAACCCGCTGCTCTCCCTACAATGCCAGCCGAACTTACCCGACCGGAAGAAAACACTCCTGATATCGGCGAAAAAAATAAGGATGCTTAGTCTGCCTTTATTTCCGTCTACAGTTTTTCATCACGTGTTTTTCCCGATTATTTTCAAAAATAATCTTCTTCACTTTCAATCACTTTCCTGAAGATTGGTTTTTTTGTTTTTCACCGAAATAAAAATGACTATATTATAGACAATCAAAATGACGGTTACACAATCATGTACTCGCGTTTTTGGTTGTTATGACAAACGATTTCTCCTTCAGGTACCGGTCTTGTTGAAGCCGGTAGCCTGAAGTGAAATCGGACAGTAGTTGTCCCTCGCCCCTCGTCCCGTCCCTCGTCCTCGCCCCTCGTCCCTCGTCCCTCGTCCCTCGTCCCTCGTCCCTCGTCCCTCCCCTCGCCCCTCGTCCCTCGTCCCTCGTCCCTCGTCCCTCGTCCCAACGTCTTGCCAAATGTTCCTCAATACACACACCTATTTCAGCTTCAAATACGGAACGCTGAGCGTGGAGCAACTGCTCGCGGCGGCGCAGCGTTGTGGTGTGCGGAAATTGGTGCTCACGGATATCAATAATACTTCAGGTGTTCTGGATTTTATTCGTCTGGCCCCAAAGTATGAAGTGCAGCCGGTTGTTGGTATTGATTTCAGAATCGGAGCACGACAATTATATATTGGTATCGCGAAAAATAACGAAGGCTTTCACGAGCTGAATGAATTCCTCACCCATTGTCTGCGGAGAGGGACAAATGAAATTCCCGATATGCCGGATCTCCCTCCGCTATTACAGAACGTGCACTGGATCATTCCCTTTGAACGTGTGATCCGGACTGATTTTCCCGCGCTCTTTCCGGATCTCGCGAAGAACACATTTCATTTTTTTATCGGAGTAAAACAAAACGAACTTTCCCGCATTCGTTTTTCGGCCTGGAAAAACCGTACAAAGCGAATGGTTATTCTGCATCCGGTGACATTCAATACGCCCGGTGATTTTAATACGCATCGTTTGTTGCGCGCTGTGGCAAACAATACATTGCTGAGCAAAGTCGGAGCGGAGGAGCTGGCCGGCGCGGAAGAAGTGATGATCACGGAACAGGAGCTTTGCGCGCGTTATGTTGAATTTCCGGAAATCATTCGCAACACACAGGAATTACTGGAGCCTTGCGGCATCGCTTTCGATTATCACGAAAGTAAAAATAAACGGACATTCTCCGGGAGTAAATTGCTCGATCGCGAAATTCTCCGCCGTGAAACATACAAAGGTCTTGAATACCGCTATGGAAAAGGGAGCGATGAAGTACGGCAGCGTGTCGACAAGGAATTGCAGATGATCAACGAGCTGGGTTTCGCTCCATATTTTCTGATCAACTGGGACATCGTCCGCTACGCGCAACACAAAGGATATTTTTATGTCGGCCGCGGCAGCGGGGCGAACAGCATTGTCGCGTATTGTCTGCGCATCACCGATGTGGATCCGATCGATCTCGATCTCTACTTCGAGCGTTTCATCAATCCTTTTCGCACCAATCCTCCCGATTTCGATCTCGATTTTTCCTGGAAAGACCGCGATGAACTCACCGATTATATTTTCCGTCGTCATGGCCGCGAACATGTGGCTTTGCTCGCGACGTATTCTACGTTTCAGTTCAATGCCATCGTACGCGAGCTCGGAAAAGTTTTCGGTCTGCCCAAAGCGGAGATCGATGCCATTGCCGAAAGCCGCCGGCATCCCGATACTCCCGATCGTATTACACAGCTCATTCGTTTGTACTCGACACGCATCGTCGACTTCCCCAGTCACCTGAGCATTCATGCCGGTGGTGTACTGATCTCGGAGAAACCGGTCACCTGGTACACCGCTACCAATATGCCGCCAAAAGGTTATCCCACCACACAGTTCAGTATGCTCGAAGCGGAGGATGTCGGTTTGTATAAATATGATATTCTCAGTCAGCGCGGACTGGGCCATATCAAAGACACTGTCGAAATTGTTAAACGTAACCGTGGTATCGATATCGACATTCACAACATCGCGGAGTTCAAGCAGGATGAAACAATCAAACAACTCATCCGCAACGGACGTTGCATCGGATGTTTTTATGTGGAATCTCCTGCCATGCGAATGTTGCTCAGAAAGCTTCGTGTCGATACCTATATCCAATTGGTAGCGGCGAGTTCTATCATTCGTCCGGGTGTAGCGAAATCGGGGATGATGCGTGAATACATTTTACGCACACACGATCCCGTGCGGCGTACCTATATCCATCCACTCATGAAAGAGCTGATGGAAGAAACCTACGGCATCATGGTCTACCAGGAAGACGTGATCAAAGTAGCGCATCACTTCGCAGGACTCTCGCTCTCGGAAGCCGATGTGCTGCGCAGGGGAATGTCAGGAAAGTTTCGTTCACGCGAGGAGTTCGCGAAGATCCGCGATAAATTTTTTCTCTGTTGCAAAGAGAAAGGTTATCCCGAGACGATTACCACGGAGGTGTGGCGACAGATCGAGAGTTTCGCCGGTTATTCTTTTTCCAAAGGGCATTCCGCTTCCTATGCGGTAGAAAGCTACCAGAGTTTGTACCTCAAGGCGCATTACCCGAAGGAGTTCATGGTGGGAGTGATCAATAATTTCGGAGGATTTTACAAGACAGAGTTTTATGTACACGAAGCCCGTATGTCAGGCGCGGTGGTGCATGCGCCTTGCGTCAACAAGAGTGAATACGTGACTTCGATTCAGGGAGACGATATTTATCTTGGTTTCATTCACCTCGCCGAGCTGGAGAAAAAAGTAGTAGAACAAATTCTCGAAGACAGGGAACGCAACGGTGCCTTTGGCAGTCTGCAGGATTTTACAAAACGCGTAAGCATTGCCGTGGAACAGCTCCGCATCCTGATCCGCATCGGCGCTTTTCGTTTCACGGGCCGCACGAAGAAGCAGTTGCTCTGGGACATTCACATTCTCCTTGGCGCGCAGAAAAAATCAGAAGCCAAACCGGAACTCTTTGATGTGGGCGTGAAAAATTTTCAGCTGCCCGAATTACATCACGGCACCTTCGATGACGCGATGGATGAAATCGAAATCCTCGGCTTTCCCCTGTGTTCGCCTTTTACATTGCTCCGCGATCCCATTGCCAGCGATCTTCTCGCCGCGGATCTTCCGAAATATGTAGGGAAAGAAATTAGTATCGTCGGCTACCTGGTCACCATTAAATATACCAGCACGGTCAAACGCGAGACCATGATGTTCGGAACTTTTCTCGATCGCAATGGATTTTTTTTCGACACGACTCATTTTCCAAAAGTAGTGGAGCAGTTCCCTTTCCGGGGCCGCGGCACCTATCTCATCAAAGGAAAAGTAGACGAAGAATTCGGTTTCTGCAGTCTCACGGTCACCGCTCTCGAAAAACTTGAAACCATGAGCCGTGATGACCGGCCGGTGAAAGCAATTTCTACAGGAGAAGTAATCCGATCCTCATGAAACTTCACACGTTTAGTTCGCCTTTATATATATAATTTGAAAAAATCTGTGCCCCATGTGAATTGTTATCACTGAGTCTGATCTCTGTTTTCAATTTTCTGTAGCATTTGTTTTTCAACCGCAGTGAGTTCCACGATGGAATAACGTGGTATACTAAACCGCAACATCTCATTCAACATACTGACCAGATTTTGATAGCGTGCATCATCATTCGTCTTGATCAGCACAATTGGACCCAGAGAATCGCTATTTTTTAATTGGGTGAGATGAGAAGTAATAAGCTCAGGAATATTTTCTATCAAACCATTTTTTACTGAATCATTCAAAAGACGGATTTTTTGAAGCAGCACCTGATTTCTGGTTGCCAGAAGAAATGGAATTCCCGTATGGAGTCTTGAATGATCGGTAGGATGCAAACTAGTGTCTGAAAGATTGTCGCCAGAGCCACTATACCAGAATATGTGATCATTGCGGCTTAACAGAAAAGTAATCGTGCGTGATTCAGGAGTAAGTGTAGGCGGACCTTTTACGGGCATGGTGATATCCATGGTTCGAAGTCGGGCAAAAGTGGTGGTCAAAATAAAGAACGTAAGTAAAAGGAATGCCAGATCGGCCATCGGTGTACTGTCAATATGGATTCCGGATTTTTTTTGCCGCGGACGTTGATGCCTTCCGGAAGAGGTTGCAGGCTTTTCAAGTTCATGCATAGAATCAGATTTAGTGTGGAAAATTTTAGTGAAGAGCTTTGAATGTTGATTTTCCATAATTTTTTTGAAAAGGACAGAAAAATTATTTTTTCACATAATTGAAAAGCATCATCATTCTTTTCACGAAATCAATTTCCGCTGATCAATTTTAACAGAAATCTTACAGTTTGGATGTAAATGGTAACCGGCAAGGCTTGAGGTCGTTGAATTGTTAAAATCCTACCTCACATGAAAAATGATTATTTTAAACTTTCTGCCATTTTGAAGAAAAAAAGCAATTTTCTTCTTGTGGTGTTTACTCAGTACAATGCCTTCAATGCTGAAGGCCCAAGGCGGTTTTGACCCATGCGGTCCAAACGGTCCCGGTTGTTCCTCCGGTCCTGCAGTAGCAGTATTTTCTCCATACTGCAATGATACCGTATCAATGAGTCAGCCTGCTTCCTTTCTCTTTGGAGCAATGGATGCAATGAATCTGATTGATACCACTTACAACTCAGCCGTTACGGTGAATGTTGTATCCGGACCGGGATCTGTAACAGGGAATCTCAATGGAGCATTCAATAAAGGAATTCTCCAGATGAACGGAATCAATGTTTCTGTTCGTGGAACCTATACGTTTGACGTTAGTAGTGGAAGTTTGGCTTCCTTTAATTGTAGCCGGACATTTGATACAATTCCTCCTACAGGAAATGGATTTTGTTTCGGAGCCGGACCTTCGGTTAATGTAAAATTCACCAATGTCCCCGGTGGAATGAATCAAAACGCGCCATTCAATGTGGAAGTTCAGGTCTTGAATGCACAGATGTGTATGGACTCTACATTTAACGGACAGGTAGATATCGCAAAACTGGATGGTCCGGGTAATTTGTCCGGAACAACAACCGCGAACGCGATCAACGGTCTTGTATATTTTAATGGTGTACAGTTTGATCAGCCTGGTGATTATCATCTGCTGGCAACTTCATCCGGATTGGCAAGCGATACTTCAATGATGATCCACATTAATTCCGGTGGCGGAAGTAATCAGAATTGTCCTCCTACAAGTACTGAAGGTACTCGTGAAAATATGGGACTCTATGGCGGATCAAGTCTTGACCTTACCTGGAACTATTCAAACAAACGTCTCTTCGCGGCTATTTCTTCGCCTGCGTCATTATTTTATTCTGATGACTCCTGCAAAATCTGGCATCGTGCCTTCCCGGATGATTCACTGGAATATGGTTGTGGCAGAGGATGGGGCGGTCGTGCCGTACGCGTCCTGACCAACACAAACAACTGGGTAGCGGTTCAGACATCGCAGGAAGCAGGAACATTGAACGCGTTGGTAATAAGTTTTGATGGTGGTAACACATGGCAAACAGCTTTGGATAGTTACATGATGAGTCAGATGGGTTACCAGAGTCAGAATGTTTCCGGAATGTCGCTCACAGATTATTATATGTATTGCCTGATGGGAAAATATATTGTTCGCGTGAACAGCGCGTCAGCCATCAACCCTTCAACAGATTTGATTGATATAACAACTGCTATCGCCGGCATCAGTTCAAATTCACAGGTGAAAGCGATTGCAGCAGGAAACACTTCAACCGGTTATCCATTTTATTGTATCGTGGATACAACCGGACAATTTGGTTCTAATCCAGGTCTGCTCTATAAATGCGATGGATCAACTTTCACTCCGGTAACTCTTCCCGGTGGTGTGAGTGGATTTTCAATGATCTTTACTCATCCCGGTCAGGTGACTGCGGATACATTGATAGCACTTGCACCGGCAATGGGTGGTACTCAAATGTATCGTTCCCTCGATGGTGGAACATCCTGGACCTTGCTTACCGGTCCCGGTGGAAACTTCCCGCTGAGCGATGTGGACTATAGTCCGAATTGGGTATCGTCAATGCCACAATCAAACGGTATGGTGATGATCATTCCGGGAAGCGCGATCTCTACAGACATGGGAGACACATGGCAAACTTTCCAGTTGCAAAACAACGGTGGTGCTTTGCATCCTGACAACGACCAGGTAATGGTTGGTACAATGGGTCGTGGAGTAGTGGTGAGTACAAATGGTGTTACCGGTCCATTCGACATCGCTCCGAATTATGGTTTGGAAGCTGTACAAATTAAAAAGATCGCGCGTACCGCAAGTAAAGGAACATTCTATATCGCTACACGCGCAGGACTTGCATATACAACCGCTTATCTCGATGATGCGGTTGCAGGATATGATAAATGGAATACACCTTACGGTTCATTCCCGATTTCATATGTCGGTGACGATGCAGGTGTTTCCGCTGTCGCGATTGATCCGAATGATAGTCTGCATGTCATCGCGGGATATTCAAACGGATTCTCTGTGACAACTACCGGTGTTTCCGGATTCTCAAATGTAAATCCCTCCGGTTACAATGTAGCCAACGATGACCCTGCGGTGCATGATCTGTTGTTTGTTTCTTCATCCATTGTACTTGCTACAACAGGTGGCGACAACAGCAGTCATAGCGGAAAAGGAAATATCTGGCGTTCTACAGATGGTGGAGCAAGCTGGACAAATGTGAGTCCTGTTGGATTCAGCAACGGACAATCACTTGGCAAAGGAAGTGTCAATGGAAATAACGTGATCTATTGTGGTACAGGTTTGTCAGGCAGCATGGCTGATCCCGGAACATTGTGGAAATCGACAGACGATGGTGCAACCTGGACACAAATCAATTTTGGTCCGACAGCGACAAACAATCCGGGCATCACAAATCTTCCGATCTATGATCTTGCCGTTGACCCTCGTGGAACAGATACACTCTATCTTGCCTGCGGTTCGAATACAGATTATGCATTCGTAAAATCTACCGATGGAGGAGCAAGCTATGCTAACATCAATGCAAGCGGAGAAGGTGCATTCACATCAGTGTGTATCAACCAAACGTATCCTGACAGTGTTTATACAGCTATCCGCAGGGATATCCTTGTGTACAATGCGCTGACAGATTCAGCTATGTATATCTATCGTGGTTTACCGGGTGAATTGGTTCCGGATCTTGCATTCGGTTCTGTCTTGGCCGGAACATCCATGGGATTCTTCCGTGTAGAACCTACTGCTCTTTCTACCGGTGTGCAAAATGAAACTCCAAAATCTCAAAAAAGACGACAAGCTGATGGTGTATCCGAATCCTGTAAAGGAAACCGCGACACTAAGCTTTGTACTGGATCACCGATCCACAGTCGACATCCAGGTTCTTGACCTCCTCGGTAATTGTGTCTGGAAACAACATCAGGAGAATGCCGCTAATGGAAAACAAAATATCCGTCTGAACACCGCAGAATGGCCGGCCGGTACCTATTGCGTGCGTGTTTCCTGCAGCGATGGAACACAACTCAGAAAATTTATTAAAGTTGATTAAGAACAAATAATTAACGCTCAATAAAAAATGCCCCGTACTCACGGGGCTTTTTTATTGAAGCAAATGGTGGTTGATTTCTATTTCACAAGCCTCTTCTCGCCCTTTGCGTCTCACCTTTGCGCCTTTGCGCGAAAAAATTTTTAGCTCTTGAATATTGCCAGAAAATCAACGGAGAATTCAAAACAACATCCTCACCCCATGTTTAATTTTCATTTCATGCTCCAGCAACCATTGCTTTCTCCAAAGTCCACCTGCATAACCTGTTAAAGTACCATTCGACCCGATTACCCGATGACATGGAACAATAATCGCGATCTGGTTTTTGCCATTCGTTGTACCCACAGCGCGGATTGCTTTTTCATCGCCTATCCGTCGGCTGAGTTCAAGATAGCTGATCGTTTCTCCAAAAGGAATTTTTAAAAGCTCGGCCCAAACTCTTTGCTGAAAGATTGTTCCCTCCTGTGCAACCGGAACACTGAATTGAGTTAGGCTCCCTTCGAAAAATGCATGCAATTCTTCGATACAGGTTTTGATGACAGGAGACGGCTGATTCTGGATGAGAGTGCAGGTTCTTTATCGAGCAAACTCAACTTACAAATTGCCTCACCCGATGAAGCAATTTCAAGCCAGCCCAATGCGGAGGAGATATAGGCAGTGGAATTCATTTTTGTAAAAGTAGGATGTTTCTGACGAACTTGACGGTGGAATTTTAAAATTTTCAATCCAAAATAAAATTTAACAAATCCTGAATAATTGACATTTCGTTAACAAAGTTCAAAGGTCCGATTGCGTTAATTTACAGGAAGCCTGGATTCATTCTGCATTGTAACAAATTACCGGCTTAAAGCGTCCCAGTATTATCCATTGATCCCATGATTAAACGCCTACTGCTCTTTTTCCTTCTTTTTTCTTTACACTCAATGCAAATTTTTGCAACGGATGAAGTTCGCCGTGCTCTCAAGGCTGAAAGAATTTCACAGCCTCCAAAAATTGACGGAATCATCAATGACGATTGCTGGAAATCTTCCTGTAAAGTAAAAGGCTTCACCGAAACCAGACCCGTTGCCGGCCGCTCGGAACGCGATGATCTTTCCACTGAAGTATATATTTCTTATGATGATATGGCTGTTTATGTCGCTGCCTGTATGCACGATGTTTCGCCCGATAGCATCCATCATGAACTTAGCACACGTGACAATATCGGTAGCCCGAAGATCCAAGTTGGAATGCAGTTTGGGAAAGTGCCACCAGAATAGAAGGAAACAACTGGTATGCTGAATTGAGAATTCCTTATTCTGCACTTCGTTTTCCGAAAAAAGAAGTGCAAACCTGGGCCGTCAATTTCATGCGTACACGTGATGTTTCCAGTCAGCAATTGTTCTGGAGTAAAGTGGATCCTTCAGTGAATGGTTTTATGACACAATGGGGAGAAATGTCAGAGATCAAAAACATCAAACCACCGGTAAGGCTTTCGCTCTCACCCTATATTTCCGCCTACATCGATCATTACCCATACAATACAACCGGACTAAAAAACACCAATACCAATATCAATGGTGGAATGGATTTGAAATATGGAATCAGTCAGAGTTTTACGCTTGACATGACACTGATCCCTGACTTTGGACAGGTGCAATCAGACAATCGGATTCTGAACCTGACACCATTTGAAATCCGTTACAATGAGAACCGCGGATTTTTTACAGAAGGAACTGAGCTGTTTAATAAAGGTGGATTTTTCTACTCCCGCCGGATCGGAAGCGAACCGGTGAATTATTACAAACCTTACGATGAAGCCGGCGCTGACGAAACAGTCATCAAAAATCCTTCGGAATCAAAATTACTCAATGCCACCAAAGTCTCCGGCCGCACCAGTGGCGGTCTGGGAATAGGTGTATTCAATGCTGTGACACGACCGATGTACGCGACACTCGAAAGTACAGAAGGACAAAAACGCGAAATTGAAACTCAGCCTTTGACGAATTACAATATTCTTGTCTTTGACCAGTCACTCAAAAACAGTTCATCCGTCACGTTGCTCAATACAAATGTGATTCGCAACGGTTCAACCTATGACGCGAATCTCACAGCAGGTATGTTTTCGGTGAATGACAAAACCAATACCTACAATGTCTCCGGTAAAGTGGCAACCAGCCGGCAATACAACCTCACAGATCATACTCTTGAAGGCTATCATTACATGGTTACCGCGGGAAAAACTAGCGGAAAATTCTCATTTACTCTCGGTCAATACTTGTGGGATGATAAATACGACCCGAACGACCTTGGGATTTTATTCAACAACAATGAAATTGACCAGCAGGTCGACATGAGTTATAATATTTTCAAACCGGGCAAATGGTATAACAGAAACAATACAGGAGTAGGGATGTGGTATCTTTCCAGATATCTTCCGAGATCTTTCCAGAGTTTTTATTTCTACATCTGGAATTATACACAATTTAAAAACCTATGGTCGCTCAATCTCAACGCCGATCTCAATCCGGTATATGCCAATGATTTTTATGAGGCCCGTCAGCCCGGAAGAGTGTACAAAGAATTGCCTTATAACGGTTTTGGAATTAACCTCTCGACCAATTATTCCAAAAAATATTACGTAAGTTATTTCTACTATGTAAAATTCAAAGACCGTTTTAAAGGCTGGGGTTTTGATTCAGACCTATATCAGAATTTCAGATTCAATGATCACCTGGCTGTAAGTTTTGAAACGATCATCGGTCCGCGTTACAATTATGCAGGGTATGCTACCGTTGATGAAAGCAACAATGATATTCTGTTTGCACGCCGGGACCGGAAAACGGTTGAAAACATCCTGAGTATAAAATATACTTTCAACAATGCCATGGGTATTCAGCTGCGTGGAAGACACTATTTTTCAAACGTGAACGACAAGCAATATTACACGCTCCTGGAAGACGGAGAACTGACGCCGAATACAAGCTTTACGGGAAATACAAATATCAATTTCAATCTGTTCAATGTTGACATGGTCTATTCCTGGCATTTCGCGCCGGGCAGCGAGTTCAATCTGGTTTGGAAAAACAGTATCCAGGATGTCGGTCAGGATCTGATCAATCCCTATTTCCGCAACCTCGACCGTACGCTCGCCGCGGATCAGCTGAACAGCTTTTCATTGAAACTCCTGTACTACATCGATTATCTGGATGTCCGTGGCAAACTCGGCAGGAAAAAAGCCTGAGCTATTTGGTGAACAAATATTTTGAGACAGAGGCTTTCTGAACGCTGTGGAGTTTTACTTTTGCCTTACCTATGACTGCTAAAAAGAAGCCGGGCGGAGTGTCCGCCAATCGTCCCATCGGAATTTTCGATTCAGGAATCGGCGGGCTGACTGTCGCCAACGCCATTCAGAATGTATTGCCGAATGAATCCCTCGTTTATTTCGGGGATACCGCGCATTTGCCTTATGGCGACAAATCGCCCGATTCGATCAAGTATTACGCGATCCGGATCAGTCAGTTTTTGCTCAAGGAAAATTGTAAAATGATCGTGATCGCCTGCAATACAGCTTCCGCAATGGCTTACGAAACCGTCAAAGATTTTGTAGGCAATGCCGTACCGGTCGTCAATGTAATCGATCCGGTTGTGGATTATGTTACTGGCAATAAGAAGCATCATAAAATTGGCGTGATCGGTACCAAAGGCACCATCAAAAGCGATATCTACGCGAAGAAAATTCATACCAAAGGAAAAAAACTGGAAGTGGCTTCACTCGCCACGCCATTACTTGCTCCAATGATCGAAGAAGGATTCTTTGATAACAAGATCAGCCGGACAGTAATTGCTTCCTATCTGGATAGCCGGAAACTCGCGAAGATCGACTCCCTCATTCTCGCCTGCACTCATTATCCGCTCATTAAAAAAGAAGTAGAAGAGTATTACAAAAATGGAATTGATATCGTCGATTCCGCCGGCGTCGTCGCGGATTCAGTGAAAGATATTCTGAAAAAAGAAAAGCAACTCGCCCCCAAACGCAAACCCATACACCATTTCTACGTTTCCGATTTTACAAAATCATTCGAAGAAAGCACCAAGTACTTTTTCAAAAATAAAATACATCTGGAGAAGAAGGATATTTGGATGTAGGTTGGGTTCCGGGTTGGTTTAATGGGTTATTGAGTTATTCGGTTATTTGACGGCTCTTTACATTCGCGATAATCTACAATCAGCAATCTATAATCAGCAATCCATTCGGTTATTTGACGGCAATTTACATTCGGATAATCTACAATCAGCAATCTACAATCAGCAATCCATTCGGTTATTTGACGGCTCTTTACATTCGCGATAATCTACAATCTACAATCAGCAATCAACAATCATCAATCCATTCGGTTATTTGACGGCTCTTTACATTCGCGATAATCTACAATCATCAATCTACAATCATCAATCAACAATCCAATCGTCCCTCACTTATACCACCCACTATACATCACATACCTGTCCGCCAGTTCTTCGAGTAGGAGTCTTTGTTCGGCGCTGATGGCTTTGATTTTTTTTGCGGGGGCTCCGGCATAAATGAATCCGGATTCAACAATGGTGTTTTCAAGAACTATTGATCCTGCAGCCACGATGCTAAACGGTTCCACAACTGCATGATCCATGATGATCGCGCCCATTCCAACCAGGACATTGTCTTTTAAAGTACACCCATGCACCAGTGCATTGTGTCCGATATTCACATTGTTACCGATCACGGTTGCCGCTTTCTGATAGGTGCAATGGATAATCGCTCCGTCCTGGATATTGACTTTATCGCCAATACGGATAGAATGCACATCTCCGCGCACAACAGCGTTAAACCATACACTGCAGCTTTTTCCCATCACCACATCACCAACGACTGTGGCATTTGGCGCCAAAAAACAATTTTCCCCAAAAACAGGGTGGATTCCTTTAACAGGTAACAGAAGTGCCATAAAATGAATTTGCTGGAAATTTCGTTCAAATATTTTGTAAATTTAGCCTTTCAATTGTATCCATGAAGTACTTCCGATTTTTTACAGTCCTCATCTTCACTACACTGCTGGTCTATGCCTGCAAGAAGCCCGAAGAGTATCCTGTTATACCTGCAATTGAATACAAATCAGCCTATACCACAAAAGATCAGCAGGGTTTTGATCAGTTGTTTTATGTGACCATTTCTTTCACCGATGGAGACGGAGATATCGGTTACAAGAGTCGTGAGTCCGGAGAAAACGACCCGATTTTTGACGATCCTACAAGTCAGTATTACAATAATTTTATTGTAAAAATGTTCATCAAACAAAACGGAGTTTGGAACACCATTGATACTCCCGTGAGTTCACGCATTCCTTACCTGACTCCGGATGGAAAAAACAAAGCTTTGAAAGGAGAAATTCTCCGCGAACTCAATCTTCCTTTTCCTCTCGTGAACGATACGATGAAATACGATATTTTCATTTACGATCGCGGTCTGCATCAAAGCAACACGATCACTACTCCTGAATTTATTTTCAATACACACTGATCAGGGTTTCTTCTTTCTTTACTTTTTCCAGCTCTGTTTTAACCGGAATCGATTTTATCCAGTCGGATATGCGTTCATTTTTATTTAAAGTCTTAAAACCAAATTTTCCATCAAGATAAACAGCAAGATATTCCTGCTCTGTTTGTCCGGGCGTTGGAATTAAAAGGGCTCCTTTTTTCAGCTCAAATAAATCCATCACTGTAGAGTAACCTGACCGACAGATGATTCTTTCCGATTGCTGCAAGACAGATTGGAGTTCATCACTCTCCAGATGAGAAACAATCCTTAGTTTTTCATTTCCAGTGGAACTTTCTTTAGCTCCCGGTTTTCCCTGGATCAGAATTGCTTTTCCTTTAATAGTTTTTAATGCAAGTAAACATTCTTCTTCCAGAGCTGTTCGCTGTGGCTCTGGACCACTGAGCAGAATGCACAAATCATATTTTGTTGTTGTGTCATTCTGAGAAAAAACAAATCGACTCAGGCTCCCGATAAATTTTGCATTCTTCGGCAAGGAATATTTGTGGGAGAGATCGCCTGATAGATTGTAGTTGTCGGCAACATCGGGAATCCAGCATTCATCGTATCTCGAGACAAACCATCGTACCACGCGATGCAACAGTGGCTCCATCCATTTCAAACCGGGAGGACATTTGATCATCAGCTGATGCGTCATGAAAATGCTTCGCATGTTTTTGTTCCACAAGCCGTAGCAATTATCCGAAACAACCTCGTCAGGTTGAAATTGCTTTTGAATTTTTTTCAGCCACTGATGTTCCCGGTAAATGCTGAGTAAAATTTTTGGCGCCTGCAAAAACATTATCAGCGTCATTGGAATGTGCAAAGAGTAACGGATTCCATATCCCTTTCTTTCTATAAAAGTGAGATCCGGAAATTCGCTCCGTAAAAATGTTGCCGCATTTCCACTGCAGGTAAGGATCACTTCATGTCCTTCCTCACGGAAACGCCGGATCAGCGGCACACAGCGCGTGGCGTGACCAAGGCCCCAGTCCAGCGGAGCAACAAGTATGCGTTTCGGTGAAGACATTTTCCTTTCAAAAAAGTAAAGTTAAGGTAATTTTCTATGATCAATCCATACGTCAAATGCCATGTTTTCTCTGCGTTACTCTGTGGGATACTCTGTGAACCTCCGTGTTTCAGGAATGAAGTATTTTTCGAGCCGTTTAGCTTATGAATGTGCACCTCAGGGATCTTAAGCAGAATTATTAAAATAGTGGACAAGAGATACGTAAAAGAAAGGGCGAAATGAACTTTCACCTGATGTGTTTTTGCCAAATCAGGATCAATTTTATTGTTTAATTTAGATCGCCAAATTCAAACCGATGAAAAGAATATCTACGCTTGTATTATCCCTGTTTTCCTTTGTAATTGCCAACGCTCAATGGGCAAGTGATCCTGCACTCAATACACTCGCCGCCCTGGGCCAGGAATGTGTGGATCCTATCGCTGTTGCCGACAGCTCCGGCAATACTTATATCAGTTATCGTCTTCCAAATGGAGGAGGATACAGCATCTACATGCAAAAAGTGGATGCGCTTGGTTATCCACAGTGGGGAAGCACCGGTAAATTGCTGAGTGATGATGATCACTCCCAAACTTTTACAACCGTATATTCCATGGCCATGGGTCCGGAAGATCATGCTGTGGCCGCTTGGGAAGACAGCCGTACAGGAAATTTTGATGTCTTTGCTTCACGTGTTTCTCCAGATAGTCTCCTCGTATGGGGCAATGGTGGCTTGCAGCTTTCCTTCGGCGCGAATACGGATGTGAATCCGCAAGTATTGCCAATGCCCGATCAGTCCACGATTATCGCATGGCAATCTGATGATTCAACGGGAATTTATATTCAGCGTGTTTCCGCTGACGGAACAAGATTGTGGGGACAGAACGGTTATTTACACTACGAACACAGCGGAACCGGATTGCGTTATTTCAGCTATCCTCGTCTTGTGCTTTGCAACGATACCAGCTTTTATCTGCTCTTTAAGAAAGCGAATGCTCCCGGTTTCTCGGCATCGCAGTTGGAACTTTCCATCAATAAATTCGGACTCAGCGCGCAATCGCTCTGGGGTGGCGATATCGGTTTTCAAACTGCAGGAAGTATTCCCTTTATCCTCACCATGAATCCGTTTTCAGATGGCAATGAAGGTTGCGTTGTTGCCTGGATGGACGGCCGCGGAAGCGGTGTTTATCTTGATGGTTATGTGCAACACATCGATGCAAACGGAAATTCATTGCTTGCGGCGAACGGACAGGATGTTGTATCTGTTCCGGGATCGCTCGCACTCGATAATATTTCCGCGGCACTCGATGATGCAGGAAATATTTATGCTTTCTACAATACAAGTACGGAAATCTACATGCAGAAAGTTGATCCATCCGGAAATCTACTCCTTGGAGCTAACGGAGCAATGGTCGTCACTGCGGTCAATTCATTTTCTCAGACCTACGGACAAAAAACCAGCAGAGGTTTCCTGATCAATTATTCTGATGATGCTTTCCCGGTAAATACCTATTCTGCGGCCATGTTCGACAGTACCGGAAATTTTGTATGGTCGAATCAGATTTTATCCGTCGCGACTTCATCAAGTGGTAAGAGCAATGCTACTGTTACCGAGGAGAAGAATCGTCAGGTCGTTGTCGCATGGCAGGATGATCGCAGCGGAACATCCACAGACATTTATGTACAGAATATCGAAGTGAATGGAAGTCTTGGTGTTGGTGTTCCGGAATTGAATCAGGCAGCAGTAAAGGTTTATCCAAATCCTGCTTCCAATCTCATCACACTGAATATCCCCGGACAAGTAACATCAAGATACACTGTTACTGTGCTGAACACTACCGGTGAAATTCTGCGCAGCTGGACAAGTGTTCCATCCATCCGTAGTTTTGATGTTTCCGGTTTGGCTGCAGGTGTTTATTTTCTACGCGTTGCCAATGAGAAAGAAACAAAAACACTTCGCTTTGAAGTGATCCGTCAGGATTGATTCGAAACGTGATAATTTGATCTCGCACGAATTTTCTATTTTCGTGCCCGCTTCAAAGAACTATGGGAAAAGATAAATTGCGACGCTTCGCGGAAAATGAAACCTTTCCAAATCTCATTCAACCTTATGTGACCTACCCGCCGGTAGATCACAGTCTGAAAGGGAAGTGGCATGAGAATTTTTTTCAGAACCAGGCGCCCATCGTTCTTGAATTGGGTTGTGGCAGGGGAGAGTATACCGTAAATCTCGCGGAAAAATTTCCGGAAAAGAATTTCATTGGTATCGACTGGAAAGGAGCACGTCTCTGGCGCGGCGCGAAAACCGGCGTAGAGAAGAAGATCAAAAACATGGGCTTTCTTCGCATCCAGATAGAAAACATCGCCTCGTTTTTTGGTCCGGATGAAATCGATGAAATCTGGATCACATTTCCCGATCCGCATCTCCGTGAAAGTCACGATCACAAAAGACTTACCTCGCCACGATTCCTGTCTTTGTACAGACAATTTCTGAAACCCGGAAGATTTGTCAACCTCAAAACCGACAGCCGATTTCTCTACGATTTCACACTCGATGTCATCCGTGAACAAAATTTAAAAATCGAAATTCAAACCGATCATTTGTATCAAAGCGAATTCGCGGACGATGTCCTTTCCATCAAAACCACCTACGAAAAAATCTGGCTCAAAGAAGGACTGAACATCTGCTACCTCAAATTTTCATTATAACTCTCTGCGCCCTCTGCTCCATTGGGGCGAAAAATTTTCACGCAAAGACGCAGAGGGCGCAAAGTTTTTTTTGGAACGACCTGTTCCTCCTACTCAATCCCGCCCCACCCGTGCTTTGCTCGTCCCTCGCGCCGCCCGGGGTTAGGTTGCTGAGTGATTTATTTCATTACTTATTTTATTTTTTAAATGGTCGAATTATTGGGGGGCTGACAAGAGCAAGTCGTATACCCCCTGGCAAAGAGAAATAATTTTAGATTTTAATTTTTGCCTTTTGTTGTAGAACACTCCACAACCTAAGCCCCTGCAAATAGAGTGCAATGTTATTAATTGGAGCAAATGGAGGACTGCTTATTTTGCAATTGAGAATAATACTAAATTACCTAAAAGATCTCTGCGAGATGACTGCAGCCTGATCTGGACGACACGATCGTATACCATGCGATCGTCATCTCGCAGAGATCTTTTAGGTCAACTGAAAAAATGGTTTCAGAGCTGTGCATTATTTTCTTCAATTTAATGATTTATTAAGCACGCGCTTCGACGGATATTCATCCGTTGTCTTTTAACTGTGGGATTTTAATCCACTTTTATTGCCTCAACGAATAAGCTAAACTAAGCTCGTTGTTAAATTAAGTAAATTATTTCAGACCCCGAGAGCAAGTCGTAAACTTCCTGGCAAAGAGAAATAATTTTAGATTTTAATTTCTGCCTTTTGTTGTAGAACACTCCACAACCTAAGCCTCTGCAAAGGGAGAACAATGATATTAATTGGAGCAAATGGAGGACTGCTTATTTTGCAATTGAGAATAATACTAAATTACCTAAAAGATCTCTGCGAGATGACCGCAGCTTGATCTTGTTTATGTCGTCCAGATCACGCCGAATTAACTTTGTTTCATATTACCAAATATATTCGGCGTGATCTGGACGACATAATGTTTACCATGCGATCGTCATCTCGCAGAGATCTTTTAGGTCAATTGAAAAAAAATAGTTTCAGAGCTATGCATTATTCCAATCACTTAATTGATTTATAAGGCACGCGCTTCAGCAGATATTTATAGGGCGCAATATTTTTTTGGTTTTTAGATTGTTGATTTTTTAAATTTTCATAAACAACCAACAACCAACAACCAACAACCAACAACCAACAACCAACAACCAACAACCAACAACCAACAACCAACAACCAACAACCAACAACCAACAACCAACAACCAACAACCAACAACCAACAACCAACAACCAATTGAACCGCAAATCACCCTGCAACCTAACCCCGGGCGCCGCGAGGAACGAGCAAAGCACGGGCAGGGCGGGAGTAAAATGAAATGCACTTTCGTTCCAAATTATTTTCCGGATTTAAAATACATTTGCAGCATTGCACGAAGCCAATATGCCCTCAAGCAAACCCACACTCGAATCCTTTTTCGATCAGGTCTACGCGGTTGTCCGCCTCATTCCGAAAGGAAGGGTGACGTCCTATGGAGCGATTGCTAAGTACCTGGGATCGGCGAGATCTTCGCGGATGGTGGGCTGGGCGATGAACAACGCGCATACGGTTCGCCCTAAAGTTCCTGCGCAAAGGGTGGTTAACAGGAATGGTTTACTCACCGGAAAACATCATTTTGGTACACCCACACGGATGCAGGAATTGCTCGAAAAGGAAGGTGTTAAAATCAAAGACGATAAAGTTGTTAATTTTTCGGCCATTTTCTGGGATCCGGCCTCGGAATTGAAGCTATAGATCCTGCCTCCGGAATAGGCTTTCAGCCTGCTTCTTTGTACCTTTGCTGTCTTAACATTTTGATATGGCTATTACAAAAGAACTGGTAATTGACGCTCTCCGCAATGTGATTGAACCGGATCTGAAAAAGGATCTGATCACCCTCAACATGGTGGAGGATATTGTTGTGGATGAAATGAATGTAAGTTTCACAGTGGTACTTACAACTCCCGCTTGTCCGCTCAAAGATCTGATTCGTAACGCGTGTATCAATGCCATCATTCATTTTGTGGATGAGAAGGCAAATGTTACGGTGAACATGACCGCACGTACAAGCAGTACACGGGCAAGTAACCAGGCGCTCCTTCCTGAAGTAAGAAATATTATCGCGATTGCTTCCGGAAAAGGCGGTGTGGGTAAATCTACTGTCGCTGCAAATCTTGCTGTCGCGCTGGCGAAAAAAGGCGCGAAGGTTGGTCTGATTGACGCGGATATTTACGGTCCGTCCCAACACATCATGTTTGGTTTGGAAAACGAAAGATTGTTCGTCAACGAACGTGATGGCAAAACTTTTATGCTGCCTTTTGAAAAATACGGAGTGAAAGTACTTTCCATCGGCATGCTCGTAGATCCCAATCAGGCGATTCCATGGCGCGGACCAATGGCTTCAAAAGCTCTGAACCAGTTGTTCAGCGACGCGGAATGGGGAGCCCTTGATTATATGCTCATCGATCTTCCTCCGGGAACCGGCGATATTCATCTGACGCTTGTGTCCGCTGTCCCTGTGACCGGAGCTGTAATTGTGAGCACTCCTCAGCACGTTGCTCTCGCCGACGCGCGCAAGGGCATCAGCATGTTCCAGATGCCACAGATCAATGTTCCTGTACTTGGACTGATTGAAAACATGTCTTATTTTACACCTGCTGAATTGCCGCAGAATAAATATTATATTTTCGGAAAAGAAGGCGCAAGGAATATGGCTACACAACTGAATGTTCCTTTCCTTGGTGAGATTCCATTGGTGCAGAGTGTACGTGAAGGTGGCGATACAGGTATTCCAATCGCGCTCGACGAAGACTCCCCGGTTTCAAAAGCTTTCGAAGACGTTGCCGATAATGTCATCCGACAAGTTGCCATCCGCAACGCCGAAAAATCACCGACGGAGAAAGTTGTGGCGTCGGCGTATTGAAGGGAATGTTGATTGCTGATTTTAGATTGAGGATTGTAGATTATCACAGCTTTAAAATGTGGCGAAATAACTTAATAACCGAATAGATTGCTGATTTTAGATTGTTGATTGTAGATTATCACAGCTTTAAAATGTAGAGAAATAACTTAATAACCGAATCGATTGCTGATTTTAGATTGTTGATTGTAGATTATCACAGCTTTAAAATGTGGCGAAATAACTTAATAACCGAATAGATTGCTGATTTTAGATTGTTGATTGTAGATTATCACAGCTTTAAAATGTGGCGAAATAACTTAATAACTCAATAACCTAATAACTTAATAACCCAATAACTTAATATCAATTCGGAACCAAAAAAATGACCACCCCTGAATTAGTAAAGAGAGTAGAAGACGCCCTGGATACTTTGCGTCCCTACCTGGAAGCCGATAAAGGCAATGTTTCCCTGATCGATATCACGGATGACATGGTTGTGCGTTTGCGTTTTCATGGAGCGTGCAGTTCCTGCAGCATGAGCGCGATGACGCTCAAAGCGGGAATCGAACAGGCTATCCTCCGCAGTGTTCCGGAAATCCGTGAGGTAAAAGCCATTCAGGAAGACGAAGAATCACTCGCATAATTATCTTAAAAATAATTTATAGAAAACGGGCTGTTGCGAAAATCAACAGCCCGTTTTTATTTCCATACATCACAAAAAAAAGCTGCCGGAATTTCCGGCAGCTAAAATCATAATTGTCTTTTTAATCAGATCTAAGATTAAGCAATCAAGCCAAACCTGAATGCTCAATCACTGCTTATTGATTGAGGAATTTATTCACTCGCTCAAAATAGGCGTTCTTATCTGTATTGAAATTTTCCGCGTTGCCCGGACTGGCATTCACAACATAGGTTTGTGAAACACATTTCAATGATTTCATGTCATTCGGATTGAGCATTTCATCCTGAGGAGATACAATCAGCATCACACCTTTCAGAGTCACGCGTGTACGGTCGCAGGCATACATTGGCTCGTAGTTTTTATCGAAACCAAAAGGAATGATCACATCTTTTCCTTTTTTCTCTTTCATTTTTTTCTTCATGATTTCGAGTCCTGTCCATGGGCCATCAGCGATGATCTTACGGGTCTCCGTGCGATTCGCGCCAACACCCAGAGAAATGCCAGCGCCAATATTCTGTCCGTAGAGATCAAATTTTGTGATCGCGCGTGATTTGCGGAGGTAATCCAGCATCGCATTGAGATCATTCAGAAACTGAGGATAGATATAAGTATCCGGATCGATGGCGAATTCACTGCTTGCTCCATAACCACGGTAATCATACATCGCAACGTTCCATCCTGCGGAAAGGAATTGTCCGGCGATTTCGATGTTGTCGGCCATGTTCCCGTCACCACTACCACTGATGATCATCCAGTTGGAAGTCTTTTTCGGGGAATCAAAAAACCAGGCATTCAGAGTGGCGCCGTCTTTTGTAGGCACTTTTTCTTCCTTGTAAGTCATCCCGTATTTTTCCGGTTTAGTCTTGTATTCTTTGGAAGGATTGAGGGCATAAACGGATACCCCGCAAAGAAGGGCTGTTACCAGCAGAAGGGATTGTTTCAATAGTTTCATTTGTTTAGAGAATAAGTAGTTGACGAATGTAACGAAATCAATGAAAAATAATTCCCCTGAAACACAGAAGATTTTAACAAGATCCGGGATTCTCATATTTCCCTCAAAATCATCCTCAATGCCTGCTTTTTTCGGGTTCGAATTTCGCAACTGAATTTTTAGCGTTCACGTAATTTATCCTATGGACAAGGGAGGTGTCCTTTTTTCGCTCGCTTTAATCCTTAAATTTATTTCATGAAAAAAAATATATACTACACTTTTCTATGCTTTTTTGTTTTGAATGTATTCATGGTTCATTCAATGCTCCTGGCACAGGTAGCACCTGAATCAAATCCACATCGCGGGATGTATTTAGATCATTTTCTGAAGATATTACCGTCTGGTGAAATTGATCAGGCATTTTCGGTTTTGTCTGTGGATACAAACCGCGACGGTATCTTTGAGCGGGAAGATGCCATCCTGGAATATTGTGCCCAAAATCACATCACCTACATTGCTCCCTATGATATGGGAAAAATTCTGGGCCGGAATCGTACCGCCTGGAATGAAAATACCCGGCAGTATGAAGACCTCGAAAAACATTTTTGCCGATTTATTCAGAAAGCAAAAAATGAATATTGCATCGATCAGATTGGTGCTATTGCCGGGAATGAATCTTTTTTTGATTCTCTCATGACTTTTACAGAACGCTATCCTCCTACAGAACCATACCGTTTTCGTCAGGAGCAATTGAATTCTCCGGTCTTTAATCCCGCTTTGCGCATGGCAGAAAATACTTACCCTGACGGGTCACGAGAACAGCGTCTTGCGGAATTTATCAAATTTTACTTACGTCTTTCTGATCTGAACCGATGCGCTGAATGTGGTGCGAATATCGATGTGTTGAATGTTGAATTGGAATTTTGGTACACCTGTGCATCCGATTATCAGGATTATGCTGATCTGATAAATTATATGTATTCTATCAAACAGTTACATAATAATTTGTATCCTCTATATCCTGTCTTCACGGAAGATTATCTCGCCAATCTTGTTAATTGTACTACTCCTTATTCGATTACGGATGTGGCACACTTGTGTGATGGTTGTTCAAATTGTTCTCCATGCGCGAATTGCGGTAATCCACATCCAAAAATTATTGACCGGGAACAAATATCCTTCCTTACCGGTAATCCGAATTATTATGTGCATTCGTATACCTTTCAGTTCGCTGATTCACTTACGGCTGACAGCACCGATTTTCATCCATTACTTTATGCTGAGTCAATAGATCAGGGAGGTTTTGCGGATTATCTCGGATCGTGGTTCCCGCTTGCGTACACGAACAATATATTCACAGCAGAAATGCTTTTTTACGGTTCCTGGAGAAATCATCCATACACACAAATTAACTCTCCTCATGAAAATGTAATTCAGCCCGGTGGCGCCATGTGGTTTTCTAAATCCTACATGTTTGATGCACTTAAAAATCCATTGACCTTTTATTCAACAAGTCCTCGTTGCAACACAGCCGGCACTGCACAGGTTATTTTCAATTATATCGGTCCTCCGGAAACAGGGATCGCCTATTCTTTCTGGATCTCACGTGACTCCGATTCTGTGTCAGTGTACCCTTACAATAGACAGCGCATTACCGGAATTTCAACCAGCTATCTTCCGCCAATTGGCACTGCTGCTGGAAGAAAATCTATTGAATTCGCCGACACATCGATTTTTCCTGTGTGTATTTTACCCATAGGAAGATATACAGCACATCTTCGTTTGGAATATGAAGGCAATGCTGAATGTGGCGGATACCAATGCGATCAGCAAGTGCTGGTTGCAGGATCTCCGAAACTTTCGCTCTGGGGTGACAGCATTTTTTGTGAAGGATCTTATTCATGGTTAAGAGCCACACCCGGGAGCGGCTATCAATGGTATCGTGATGGAAGAATTATTCCCGGTGCTGTAACACTCACCTACAAGGCAACTCAAACAGGTCATTATTCCTGTTTTGTTACAAATGCAGGTGGATGTGGCGGCTTATCCGATACAATTTACATTCAGGCCAAACCCAACCCAATGATGCATCTGAATGCGCATTGCAATGGAAATAACACTGTCACAATTATCGCGAATGCAACGGATACAACTGCTGCACCATCACGCTATGGAGAAGGTGGTGTAACTTATCAATGGAATACGGGAGAAACAACAGACAGGATTACGGTTCCTTTTGGCCGATTGAATTACAGTGTCACTGTTACTGATCCGTATACTGGTTGTATAAAAACCGATGATGTTCTTGTTACGGATTCGCCTGTTCAATCGTATTCACTCAGCATTCAGGCAGATTCAATCCCTGCTACATCGTGCAGCGCGAATGGAGCTTTGCATGCTGTGTTTAATCCTGCAAATTACAATCCCGTTTCCTATGTCTGGAGTACTGGTGAAAAGGTTTCTTCGATTCAGAATTTATATCCGGGTACATACACCCTGATCAGTACTGTTTACGATGTTGCTTGTTCTTATTTCGCATCCTACACAATTGGAACAGTACCAACAGGCGGACCGGTAGTAAATCCAATCATTACACCTGTATCATGTGATGGTGAGGCCAATGGCTCCATTCAATTAAATCTCAGCGGAGGGAGTCCGCCTTTTAGATTTGAATGGAAAAATATTCCAAAAGATTCTGTTCATGATCCTTCGAATCAAAATCAGTCCGACCTTTTTCCCGGGACCTATACGGTTTATATTTATGATGCAAATGCTTGTCGCTTTGAAGAAAAATTTATTGTTCCCGTCAGTAATAATTCCGTTTCGGTAACCATTACTTCTGTTTCACCTGTAACGCTTTGTTCGGCTAACAATGATGGATCGGCTACAGTTGCAGGAAGTGGCGGAAATTCTCCATATCAATACCAATGGAATGATCCGCTTTTACAAACTACAGCTACCGCAGTAAATCTTTCTACAGGGTCCCGCAGAGTTGTTGTTACGGATGCTAATGGCTGTTCAGTCACAGCATTGGTTAGCATACCGGGCGCTCCGCCAATGGCGTTTATTCCATGTGATTCAAACGTCACCTGGTTAAATTGTTCAGATGACAGCAGCGGTTTTTTGAAATATTGTGTCGTCGGTGGAACAGCTCCTTTTACTGTGTCATTACCATGGACGATGCCCGATTCATTCCAGGTGGAATTGAGAAATATTCCAGTTGGCGTTTACTCTGCCACGATCACGGATGCAAACGGATGTACCTTCACACAAACAGAAGCCATTACCGCTCCGGCTCCTGTATCCATTCAGACTGTCGTTCAATCCACAACCTGTATTGGCTGCAACAATGGTTCGATTCAGGTTCAATTGTCCGGCGGCATTGCTCCTTATTCATGGTCTATTGTTCCTAACCTTGGAACTATTTCAGACACAATGGTGACGGATTTACCTGCAGGAATTTATGTTTTGTGTGCAAGGGATACCAATGGATGTGAAGTTTGTGATACGGTGAATGTTGCTGAAGATCCCACCGGAATTAATTCTTTTCCCGAGAATAATCTTTCCTTTGAATTGTTTCCAAATCCCTCATCCCGAAGCACACATTTCCATTTGTCAGGAAGTATTTCAGGATTGCAATTAAATCTGGTCATCACAGACCTTGCCGGTCGGACAATTTCAAATCAACCGCTTGAAAAACTAAAAGATGTCGAGCTCTACAATGTTCACGGAAAAGGTATCTATCTCGTAGGAATCGAAGAACAAAATCACAAAATTTTACCCATCCGAAAAAAATGGTTAATCATAGAATAAGAAAAAATCAAAACAATTGAACCAAAAAAAATCCGGAATGAAAACCATCCCGGATTTTATATTATTAAAATCATCAATCATCAATCATCAATCATCAATCAACAAATCATCAATCATCAATTCAATCACTCGACCGTCACCGACTTCGCCAGATTCCTCGGCTGATCGACATTACAACCGCGTAATACCGCGATGTGGTAGGATAAAAGTTGAAGTGGTACAACAGAGATCAGCGGCATAAGTACGTCGTCTGTTTCAGGGATCTCGATCACGTAATCGGCCATCTTGTTCACCACCTGATCACCTTCTGTAACGATGGCGATGATGATTCCTTTACGCGCTTTTACTTCCTGGATATTGCTGACAACCTTTTCGTAGGTTTCGTTTTTATTGGCAATTACAACCACCGGCATCTCGTCGTCAATCAGAGCGATCGGACCGTGTTTCATTTCGGCGGCAGGATAACCTTCCGCGTGGATGTAAGAAATTTCTTTCAGCTTCAGAGCGCCTTCGAGAGCGACAGGGAAACCATAACCACGACCGAGATAGAGGAAGTTGCGGGCGTCTTTGAATTTTTCCGCAAGCTTCATGATCTGATCGTTGGTTTTGAGGACGCGTTCTACTTTCGCGGGAATCGCTTCCAGCTCATTCATCAGTTGATGATAACGTGAATCTGTAATTGTGCCTCGTGCGTGTGCGATCTGAAGAGCGATCAATGTGAGAACAGTCACCTGCGCGGTGAATGCCTTTGTTGATGCAACACCAATCTCCGGACCGGCATGTGTATATGCTCCGGCATGTGTTGCGCGTGGAATAGATGCTCCAACAACATTACACACTCCGAAAATTGTCGCGCCTTTTGATTTGGCCAGTTCAATCGCGGCCAATGTATCCGCGGTTTCGCCCGACTGTGAAATCGGAATAACAATATCGTTTTCTGTAATGATCGGATTTCTGTAACGGAATTCGGACGCGTATTCTACTTCAACAGGAATCCGTGCAAGGTCTTCAATCAGGTATTCAGCGACCAGTCCTGCATGCCAGGATGTTCCGCAACCGATGATCAGGATGCGTTTCGCGTTCACGAATTTATTTTCATATTCAGCAACTCCTCCCAAACGCAGGAATCCTTTTGTTGCGTCGATACGTCCACGCATACTGTCCCAGATGGAACGCGGTTGCTCGTAAATTTCTTTCAGCATGAAATGCTCATAGCCGCCTTTCTCAAGCTGCTCGAGTTTCATTTCAAGTTCGTGGATGTATGGAGTCTTTACCTGATTCTCAATCGTCTTCACCGTGAGTGTACCGTTGTTGATATAGGCCACTTCACCATCGTTGAGATAGATGACGTTGTTGGTGTATTCAATAATCGGAGTCGCGTCTGAAGCGACAAAAAATTCTCCTTTTTCTTTACCTACTCCAAGCACGATCGGACTTCCTTTACGTGCGCAGATCAGTTCATTCGGATGATCCTTTGACAATACCACGATAGCATAAGCTCCGATAACTTCACCAAGAGCCAGACGAACAGCTTCATCCAGCGATACATTTCCATGCTCAAAGATATCTTCAATCAGATGTACCAATACTTCTGTATCAGTATCGCTTTTGAAAATATGTCCGCGCTTGGTAAGCTCCGCTTTGATGGAAGAATAGTTCTCAATGATTCCATTGTGGATGATCGCGAAGTTGCCGCTTTGGGAATAATGCGGGTGAGCATTTTTATCATTCGGTTCACCGTGAGTGGCCCAACGGGTATGTCCCATTCCGATGTGACCTGAAGTGTCTTTGTCTTTCGCGAATGCATGAAGGTCACTAACCTTTCCGGCTTTTTTGAAAACTTTCAAATCACCGTTCAGGATCGCGATACCTGCACTGTCATAACCACGATATTCAAGACGCTGAAGGCCTTTGATCAGGATCGGGTAAACATCCCGCTTACCGATATAAGCTACGATTCCACACATAGTTTTAGAATAAGAATTGTGTTAAAATAATTCCTCTGCAAAGATCAGAAATAAAACTCCTGTCTGAGGTTAAGGAAGATGCGTATAGTATAATTTCAGTGTTGCCCGATAACTGGCATTTTTTCCACTGCCGATCACCAATCGATTCGCCTGAACCGACGAACCGGAAACAACCAGATAAAAACCATCGTTCCTCAGTCTTCCGTCGAGAATACGCTGTATTTGGCGGGCCAGGTTAAAAGTATAGGTTCTTCCATCAGAATTGATGTTTCCACCAAAATACCCTCCTGTTTCATAATAATCGATCGGGAAATAAGATCCCCCGACGGAATCAATCGCGACTAACAGCAATTTCGATGGCACACCAAATTTAATAGGTGTGCCTGCCTGGGAGGTGAGGACCAACTGGGCTTTATTTACTACAATACTGCCAGAATCCGCAAAATGTTTCAAAAATGGCAATGTAATTTTTGTTTTTACCCCCGCCATGGATTGCAAAAAGGCAAGGGAGTCAACCGCGTTTGAATCCGCGATCTGAGTAGCGACAACAGTTCCTGTATAATCATGTGAAAATGAATTTACACGGGCTCCTGCAAGTGAAAATGAATAGCTCTTTACCACCGTATCGGCATTGTGGTAGTAAAGGGTCATCTTAGAATTGGAGAAATTAAAGTAAGAGATGGAACCCGAACCCGGACTAGCCGCCTGGTCTGTGCGAATGTAAAGCCCTTTGAAATAAGCATTGAAATTGTCGCTTGTTGACAATTGTGATTGACCTTCCAGTGCCATAATACTGTCAGCCAAAGCCAGGCTCAAAGGAATGCGCATTTGCGGGGAAACCGAATCACCGGCTACAACAACTTCCGTGTTGGGTTTTGGACGAATAGCAAGGGTGCCGAGAGCAACCGGATCAAAGCTGAAATTTTTATTGGAATAATAGGAGCTGTCAATATCCATGTCTTCAGTCATTTCGAAGACTTCCACATTTTGCAAAGTTGTTGTGTCTCCGTAATAACCTGCATAGGACAAACTCAAAACAAGTGAATCTGCTTGTCGGATCCCGCCAAAATTGGGAACTCCGGCAAGAACAGCATGTGTATAAATGGAAGCTGTATGTTTTCCGAAGACATCATCGTTCATGCTTCCCAGCAATTGCAGGGATAATTCATCGGATCGAAGGGTGTCTTCCAAAACTGTTCGTGTCCATACCGTAGATGTATCCGAGGCGGAAACACCTAATGTATCCGATGCCGGGATAACTCCGAGCCCGATTTCATCCGGATCTTTACAACCGGGTTGCAACACAATTCCTCCCAGCAAGGTGAGCAGAAAAAAATATTTCCTCCACGTTTTGGTGGAGGAAATATTTTCTGAATTGTTGATAGTGGTATTGATATTCTTGCGGAAAATTCGGGAGGATGATCCTTCCGGAAAAGCTATCTTCATATTTAGTCTTGGAGAACGGGTTCCTGTTCGAGGAGTTCGTCGTAGAAATCTGAGCAGGCGTTCACAAATCCGCCTTCATCATCAAAGGGTTTATATTCTAATACAGGCTTGGTGGATTTTTTAAGCCAGGAATCCACGGTAGCGTGTTTTGTGTCGCATCCTTTGATTACAGCGTCACTCAGTTTCATCGCGGCAAGATGAATGTTTGCCATCGTTGGTTCTTTGTAATGCTTCATGTCATCAGCAGTCACACCGTCCATTTTCAGCTTCTTGGTGAAATTCGGACTGAATGTTTCTTCCATATCCTGGAGGTAGCTTGAATATACTACACGGGAATTCTTAAACATTGGCTCATCCTTGTAACCTGTTTTCACAAAGAATGGAATCAGGGAAGTCATCCAGCCATGGCAATGGATTACATCCGGAGCCCAGCCGAGTTTCTTAACCGTTTCCAGAACGCCGCGACAGAAAAAGACCATACGGTCTTCGTTGTCCTTGTAGAATTTCTTCTTCGCGTCACGGAAAACCATTTTGCGCTGAAAATATTCCTCGTTATCGATAAAGTAAACCTGCATCCGCGCACTTTGGATGGAAGCTACTTTAATAATCAAAGGGTGATCTGAATCATCAATAATCAGGTTCATACCGGACAGCCGGATCACTTCGTGCAATTGATTTCTGCGCTCATTGATCAAACCGAAACGAGGCATGAAAGTCCGGATTTCTTTCCCTTTTTCCTGAACGCCCTGTGGTAAAAACCGGGCGATGTTCGATACTTCTGTCACTTCTAGAAAAGGAGTGATCTCTTGGGAAATAAATAAAACTTTCGCTTTCTTCATTTACAGATCGGATTTATTAATATTGGCATGCAAAGATACGTATAATAAGAGTATCACTCAATAGATGCAAGAACCGATAGCGGAAATTTGCGTTTTTTATTGAAATTTTAACAGGTTAAGGACATAATTTGCTGATAAACAAGGGAAAAGGTATTGGTCAAAGGTCCGATAATGATTGTATAAAGCCGAAATAGCGAACCATTATGGTCATGATGCAGGTTATTGATAATAAAATTACCCTCCAAAAAGAGATTTCTGCCTGGAAAGCCTCCGGTTTAAGTATTGGCTTCGTCCCTACCATGGGGGCTTTGCATGCCGGTCACCTTGCCTTAGTAGAAAAAGCTCGTAGGGAAAACGACAGAGTAGTGGTGAGTATTTTTGTAAATCCTACTCAGTTTAACAATCCTGAGGACCTGAAAAATTATCCCAGAACCCTCGAGACTGATCTGAAATTACTCGAACCCATTGGAGCCGATCTTGTATTTGCCCCTTCTGTTAACGAAATGTATCCGGAAGGACAGCTGCCTGAGGTTCCAAGCATTGATCTGGGTACCTTGGATCAGGTCATGGAAGCCAGCCATCGCCCCGGCCATTTTAAAGGAGTTATGCAGGTCGTGGCAAATTTGTTTCGTGTCGTACAGCCTGATGTAGCCTATTTCGGGGAAAAAGATTTTCAGCAATTGGCTGTCATTCGTACAATGACCCGACAGCTGAATTTGCCCGTAAGTATTATCGGCTGTCCGACAGTAAGGGAAAATGACGGTCTCGCCATGAGTTCAAGAAATACCCTGCTTTCGCCAGAAGAACGAAAAGAAGCGACCGCAATTTCGAAAGCGCTGTTTTATATACGTGACAACTGGCAATCCAGACCGCTTGATGTTCTCATCATGCACGCCATTTCAATGATCGAGAAAAATGGAATCATGAAAGTTGAATATGTATCAGCAGCGGATTCAGATACACTTGAACCGGTGAAGGACTGGAATGATGCCTCTTCGATCAGGGTTTGTACTGCCGTTCGTTTGGGAAAAGTGCGTCTCATTGATAACATTGGGATCAATACATCTAAGGCTTAAGGGAGAATTTTGCAATTCATCAGTTTTTCGGAGACCACCTCTTTCTGCCGAATTCTTTATTGTACAAGAACATTTTTAGGATTCGAAATGTAATATGAACCCTGTATTTTATCTGGATTGATTAAGGCATTGTTCTATTTTCAACGGATAGTTAAATTGTCTTAGCGTTATAATTTTTCAGTAATCAAACAGTAATTTGCATCTCTTTCACTTCCTCGATTGTAGTTTCAACGCTGTAAAAATTATTTGAAATGAAAAAAACGCTACCCTTAATTCTTTTTATTCAGTGCTTCAGCATTGGCATCCTGTTTTCGCAGGGAATTTCGCTGCCTTATTCAAGCGGCTTTGACACGCCCTCAGAAATGGCAGGCTGGCAACAATACCGCACAGGTTTTTTAAGCAACTATGCCTGGTCTAATTCAGGTGGAGGATTCTTCTCAATGTGTATTTCACATGATTACAATGTAGGGGGAGCGCAAACCGACACGGTTGTAGACTGGTATGTTTCACCACCTTTGAATTTTACATCTGAAGGAACATTGGCAGTGAAGGTTCTTACCAGCGGTTTCAGCACTCCCTTTCCTGATAATTTTGAAGTACTGTTTGGCACAAATATTCAGGATCCGGCGCTTAGTAGTTTTACCGTCATCGCCAATCTCTCCTATATGCAACCTCAATTCCAATGGCTGGATACCATTGTAAACATCCCATTCGTTTCCGACAGCGGTTACATCGCATTTAAATATAAAACAATTGGTGCCGCATGGTCGACATACGCTTTCGACAATGTTGTGATTGATTTGAGTCCGGTTTCAGTCGGAGAAAATCAAAATAACACTAAGACTTTGAATTGTTACCCGAATCCATTCAATGAATCGACAAGCATTGAATTGCCGCAGGATTTACGGAATTCAAAATTGACCGTTCATATTTATGATACTATGGGGAAGGAAATCAAATCCACTGAATATGTCAATGCGAGAAAAATCCTGATAAGAAAAGAGGGGCTGCCGGAAGGAGTTTATTTTGTAAAAATTGATCCGGAGAATTCAAGATCTTACACTGCGCAAATTGTAATTACCGATTAAATATTTTTGACAGATCTAACATCTGGTTTAAAACAAAAAAATCGTCCGGGTATCGGACGATTTTTTTGTTTTGACTTGTTCTGGTTTATTTAAGAACTTTCGCGTTCACCAACGCCACTTCCATTTCATTTTTCAAATTGAGTGTGTCGTGACGGATAAATTCTATGGATTCACCTTTGTTACCATGACGGTAAATCTTGATGGTTACCTGCAGGTTATCCGACCAGAATTCATAAAAGAATGCTTTGTCCCTTAATACCACACGGCCTTCTGCGACCATTTTTTTTGCCATGATTCCTGTATTTTTAAAACCAACAATTGATATGTGCAAACAATGGTTATTGCCGGTAAAAACAACAACGGAATTAGAAATTATTCTGACTTTGGTGGCTGAGGAGCGGCGTTCGGCGCTTGTGTTGATGGAGCCTTGGCAGCTTCCGGTTTCGGAGCTTCTGCTTTTGGTGCCAGTCTCACCCGAACCGCATTGGTACCTTTTGGTCCCATTTCAGTTTCAAAAGTTACTTTGTCGTTTTCTTTAATTGAGTCCATCAAACCATTGATGTGCACAAAAACACTTTCGCCGCTTTCTTTATCTTTAATAAAACCATAACCCTTTTCAGTATTAAAGAAGGTTACAACTCCTAGATGAATCGGATCTTCGGCCGCACGTCGTGCTACTCCGATTTCGATATCTTCGGCATTGATGACTCTTTTTTTGGATGGATCGGGTGGGGTGGAAGAGAGTCTTCCGTTTTCGTCAACATAGGCCAGCATTTCTTCGAAACTCCTGGCACCCTGTGAATTAGCTTTTCTATCTTCTTTCTTTTGCTCTTTTTCCAAGCGCTTTTTCTGACGCTTTTTTTCTTTTTCTTTTTTACTGAATGTTTCTTGTGATTTGCTCATAGTTGAATTTAAATTTTTTTGATGCAGGGATCAAAAGCACAAACAGCTTAAAACCGAACCGCGTTGTAAGATACGTTTATTCTCTTTCTTGAAGATGAATAGTATTGGAATTCACAAAACTCGTGATGAAAAGAGCGATTTCAGCCTCTAAAGCAGGATTGTTTTTTTTCATTGAAGAACAAAACCGAAATATTCTCAGTGAAAATTAATGGATAATAGTGCTACAATGCGTGCTTTTTGCACAGCAATTCTTCCGGAAAATCTTCAAACAACACGTGGAATGAAGATGGACGAAACGGTCGCTTCCAGATTCTCGAGATCTTTTTTGATTTGTGAGATATATTCTTCCTTTTCAAGCTTCAAACGAGGAATCAACTGTTTATAATAATCGATTCCACTGAGCAAGTTGTTTTTGAAATTATTGATGTAACGGGTTTTGTTGCTATTCGCGGTTTCCAGATTCTCCCGGATTTCTTTTTTCAGATAATCTACATAAAGGACGAGTTCATTTACAAACATGTTCGGACGGCGGAGTGTGTTAAGAATGTTGATTCTTCCGTAAATATGATCCACCATTTGTTTCAGAGAAAATGAATCGGAAAAATAAGCCAGATTGGGTCCCGGACAAATCGCTACAGCTTTCAGCTGATGACTGAGAGGCAGATCGTTTGTAATCAAAGCACTTGTACCCAGTCCTTCGCACAAACAATCTTTGTCTGTGATTTTGTTGTACTCCATTTCAAATGCTTCTTTCGAAAACGATTTTGTTTCCAGTTCTTTTATTTTCTGACTTTGATATTCACGTGAAGCAGTGCATATCGGGGTCTTGCTGAATTCAGTATTTGATGAGAGAAATTTTTTATAACACGGACTTCCGGGACGGCCTTTTTCAATCCTGATTTTACGTTGTGTTTCGGAAGTGCTTCCTCTGAAGTTGTTGAACGGGATACCAAGTGGGGAAGCGTTACTCAGAAAATAATCTTCTTTTCGTGCTTTCGTTAATTTTGATAATGTATCAGGGTCAACATTGGTGGCTTCGGGAACCAATAAAAATGGACTTCCCCATCCGGTGGCGTTTACTCCATAATAATCCAGAAGAAATTTATTTTCATTTGCAGTTCCTATACCTCCCTGAACTGTAACCTTCATTTCCGGTGCTTCCTTAAATACCGGAAGACTTTTTGAATTCAATGCAATGGTGCATGTCATCAATAACTCTTCTTCGATTTCCTTTTTCTTTAGTTTGAATTCTTCGAGAATCGGACCCAGCAAGAGTCCTTCGGTAGCGAAAGCATGACCGCCGCAATTCAATCCGGATTCAATTCGGAATTCAGAAACCCAGATCCCTTTTTTTGCCAGTAATCTTCCCTGGATCAGCGCGGAACGATAGTCGCTTACTTTCAGAATAATTTTCTTTTTCAATGTGCCGGATTCGTCCGGGAAAAAATCAGGAAAGGTTTCGATGTATGTATACAAGCGAGGATTGTATCCGGCGGATAATACGACCGAGGAGTTCAAACTACTTTTTGCAAAGCCTCTGAAGGCAGATAAAGCATCTGAAAATTCTGCAGGTAATGCCTCACCGTTTTGATTGTAGTTTGTACGGTCCACCTTTGACATAATGTTTACATCAATAGCGCCGGATTTTATTTTTTTTCTGAGCAACGTTTGTTTCCTGATTTTTTCAGTGCTGTCGGATGTCTCCAGCATCTCAAGATACAATTCCTTCACCGGTGAATTTTCGGGAAGTAATTCAAAATATTTTGAAAGTTCATTCGATACTTCAAATGGCAGGTTGCTCAATTCCTCCGTTTGCTTTGAAACAAGTTCCTGAATCAGATTCAGGTAAGCGGTGATTCTTTTTGCCCTGGAGTCTTCAGTTTCATCGCTGATTGGAATGTAATTTAATCCGGATTTTTTGGTGTGATACATTCTCATTTGCTCCACCAATTCATCTTCGATGATTGAAACAACGGATGAAATTCCAAAGCGTGCGACTTTTAAAGGAGTATCAATAGTAAATCCCAGTCCCATCACAGGAATGTGGAATGTGTGTAATTCTGAAGTATTCATTCGGATTTTTTTCGTGTGATTTTTCAAAAATCACGGTATGCTTTACAAAGGACCTGTTTAATTATGACATTTATCATGATAACAATCATGAATCAAAATGCCAAATAATTAGTTGGGATATTAAAAGTGGAATTCAATAAATAAATGATGTTTTTTGAGTTTGAAAAAATGATTCAACGAAAAAAAGAAATTAACGGTTTGAGATGAATTCGCTAAATTTCTTTTGAAATGAATTCGCGGATTTTTTCGATACAAATATTTATTTCATCCGTAGTATTATGTCGACCAATCGAAAAACGAACAGATGAATAGGCGACATCTTCTGAAATTTGCATTGCCCTTAGTACATGTGACGGTTCAGCTAATGCGGAGGTACACGCGCTTCCGCTGGCAACAGCAATATCCGGCAAATGCTTCATGAGCGTGGAGGCTTTTATTCCTGTGAATGCAAGATTGCTTGTATTGGGCAAGCGATTGCGTGTGCTTCCGTTTACAGAAATGTTTCCAAGATCAATCAAGCCTTGCTCAAGCATAGAACGTAATTTGGAAATGTGAAGATTGTCTTCCCACATTCTTTCATGTGCCAGTTCGCAGGCTTTTCCAAAACCCACGATACCCGGGACATTGAGGGTTCCGCTCCGAAGTCCTTTTTCATGACCTCCGCCATCGATTTGCGCGATCAGTTTTACTCTCGGATTTTTTCTGCGGACAAACAAAGCTCCGCAACCTTTGGGGCCATAGATCTTATGCGAAGACATTGCTAAAAGATCAATTCCGTCTTCTTCTATATTCACTCTGATTTTTCCACAAGCTTGTGTCGCATCACTCATAAAAATACTGCCTTTTGCATGAGTGATCGCGGAAAGTTCCCTGATATTCTGAATCACACCGGTTTCGTTGTTAGCGTACATGATGGAAACAAGAATGGTTTGATCCGTAAGCGCGCTTGTTAATTCGGAAGGATCGATTAATCCATCAGGTTGCACCGGAAGAATGGTAACACGCGCTCCCGATTTTTCAAGATGAGCACAAGTATCCAGGACGGCCTTGTGTTCAGTCGCTGAAGTGATGATGTGTTTGCCTTTGCCGGAATATGCTTCAAAGGCCCCTTTCATAGCAAGGTTGATCGCTTCAGTTGCTCCGGAAGTAAAAATGATCTCAGAATCTTCGGCGCCGATGAACTTTGCTATCTGTTGTCTCGCATCAGTCACAGCCTGTTCTGCGATCCAGCCAAAAGAATGGGTTTTACTGGATGCGTTACCGAATCGTGTTGTAAAATAGGGTAGCATTGTTTCCAAAACCAGGGGGTCAACCGGAGTCGTCGAATTGTAATCAAGATAAATTGCCATTCGTGTAAAGTTCTGGAATGAGAGAATCAAAAGTACGGCATTCAAAAAAGAATATGGAATTTTTTAAAAGGATTGCCAGAAACATTTTTCCTACTTTTGAACTCTTCAAAAACAAAAAACAATATGTCAGTTGCTCAGGGTCATCATCATTCACACAAAGAAGAACATTTCGAACAAACTGATACCGTAAAGGATATTGTTATCGGAATGGCAGATGGCCTGACCGTTCCTTTTGCATTGGCAGCAGGTCTTAGCAGCGCGGTGTCGAATAACGCGATCATTATCACGGCAGGCTTTGCGGAAATTGTTGCAGGTTCCATTGCCATGGGCCTGGGAGGATACCTTGCCGGAAAAACGGAGATTGAACATTATGATTCAGAACTCGCAAGGGAATACCGCGAAATAAAAACACATTATGAAACGGAGCGGAGAGAAGTGAAAGAGATCTTTGGCAATTATGGTTTGTCTGCTGAATCACAAGAGACCATCATGAATGAGATGGAAAAGGATCACGACAAATGGGTTGAGTTTATGATGCGTTTTGAGCTTGGTCTTGAAAAACCGGATATCAGAAGAGCGCGTCAAAGTGCACGAAATATTGGTTTGGCATATATAGTCGGCGGTATCGTACCGCTCTCAGCATATTTTTTTACAGATAAGCCGGTTTCCGGATTGCTTTTTTCCGCGATTATAACAGTGATTTGTCTGATGATTTTTGGCTATTTTAAAAGTAAGGTGACTGGCCAGAATCCGGTAAAGGGGGCTTTACGGACCACCATGATCGGGGTGCTTGCAGCGGCAGCTGCCTTTCTATTTGCCAAACTTTTAAGTTGATTCACCCATTCTTTCGGGTTATCAACATATTAAAAGCTGAATTCACCAAGATTTACAATGAATTTACCTTTATTTAATAGATTGTTTCAAGCTGATTGCCTATTTTTGAAGATTCAAAACTCGCGAGATTGGCGTTTTTACAAATATTCTGAATGGATAGAGCGATTTTCAAACGGTCTCACATAAGATTAATAATCTTTTTCTGTGGCCTGTTTTTTTCTTTAAGGTCGTCCGGGCAAAATGTTACGGTGGCGGGAGCAAATCCATTGACACCCAATGGAACCTTTGCAACATTGAATGCAGCTTTCACAGCCATCAATGCAAGGGCACAAAATGCGCTCAATATCACTATCACAATCACCGGTAATACAACGGAACTGGTTACAGCATCCCTCAATCAAAGTACAGGAGTATGGGCTTCACTCACCATTCAACCCAGCGGTGTGAGAACGATTACAGGAGCCATTGCCGGTCCTCTTATTCAACTGAATGGCGCGGATAATGTGACCATCAATGGATTGAATGCAGGTGGGAATTCCCTGACCCTTTCAAATACGAGTGCCTCCAATCAAGCCGCGACCATTAAGTTTGTTTTGGATGCAACCAATAACCTTGTTACCAATTGTACGATTTTAGGTTCTTCTCTGGGTGTTTATAATGCAGCTGCAGATGGAGCTGTTATTTGGTTTTCTAATTCAGGTACGGGTGCCGGAAATGATAACAATACTATTTCAAACAATAACCTGGCACCGTCAGGAGCAAACCTTCCAGGCATATATATCAAGAGTCATAACTCCATCGTGGGAAAGGATAACAGTAATATTACCATTACAACTAATACGATCCACGACTATTATTCATCCGGACAAATGAGTGCCGGTATTTATGCGTTTATAGGTAGTTCGACATGGACCATTACAAACAACAGGATTTACCAAACCAACTCGCTGGCTTTGAATATTAGCGGAAATCCATATCCTGCCAATACATATAGCGCGATTGTTATAAAAGCGGGTAATGGTTATACTGTAACCGGTAATTATTGTGGATTTGCAAATGCGGCCGGCACAGGGTATACAACCATCACAAATACAGTTTCAAATTTTGCTGGTTCCGTACAGGTGATCATTATTAACACTGTCACCGGTGCAAGTTCTACCGTATCCAACAATGTAATCGGAGGTTTTGACATCACTTCAAGTCGTTCTTCCGGTACCGCGGGAACAGGTATTTTTTATGGTATTTATGTTGAAAATGGCCCGACAACAGTATCGAATAATGTTATTGGTGCAGTTGCCGGAACCAACAGTATCCTGATCAAATCAACAAATAATTCGGTCTTCACATCTTTTGTTCCGGCTTGTGGAATCATTGTTTCCGGTAATACCGGAGCGGAAAACATAACCGGCAATTCAATCGGAGGCATTTCAATTTTGTTCCCTTCACCGGGTAGCGGTAATGGAGATCGTGTCGGGTTTGTCGGAATTTACAACAGTTCATCCGGTGGATCAATCAGCATTACCGGTAATACCATCGGGAACTCTTCTGCAAACAGTATCAATTCTGTTCACAGATTTGCGAATATGGTCGGCATACACAATACTGTTGCATTGTTTGCTGTGACTATCAGCAATAATACTATTCAAAATCTGACGGTGAGTGGTGCCAATACAGGTGTGGACGAACAGGCTTCCATTATCGGTGTCCTTGATATCCCTATTGCAGGTACTGCAGCAACATTGATTTCTCAGAATGTAATTTCCGGATTGTCAAACACCGCTGCGAGTGGCTCTATTCAGGTGCGTGGTATATTCTGTAAAGGCGGAGCATCCAACATCAGTACCATTCAGAAATGCTGGATTCATACATTATCGGTTGCCAGTTCAACCAATACTTCTTCGATTACAGGCATCACCATGAAGAATACAAACCAGGTAAATGCCTATAATAATTTTATTAGTTTGGGTAATGGTTTGTCCAACGACATTATCATTAACGGTATCGAACATCAAACAGGTATTGGTTACTGTTATTTCAATTCAATTCGTATCCTGGGTTCACCAAGCGGCACAACAAATACGTATGCTTACAATTACAACACCTCTTCTACTTTTTTATCGATAAAAAATACCATCCTCTACAATGAACGGTCGGGTGGTAGTGGAAAGCATTATGCCATTCGTATGGTTGGAAGTTCATCTCCTGCCTATTCTGCTGCCCAGGGAACCAATAACCTCTTGTACACCACAGCTGCTCCATTGGCGAATTATGCGGGAGTTGATTGCGCGAATCTCACAGTCTGGAATGCGAATTGCGGAGGAGGAGATCCTGTTACCGCGTCTAAAACGGCTACAGTTGCTTTCACTTCGGTAACGGATTTGCATACTGCAGATTACAATGTCAGGAATGCCGGTATTTCTCTTTCCCCGACGGTCACAGATGACTATGATGTCTTTACACGACCTTCCTGTATTGATATTGGTGCTGATGAATTTGATCCGGGAAGTATTGCCGGCACAGCTTACACATGGATGGGTTCAGTGGATAATAAATGGTGTGAAGCCTGCAACTGGGACAGAGAGGTTGTTCCGCCATCTACCGCGGATGTTATCATCAAAGACAACCGTCCCAATTATCCATTGCTTCAGGCAGGTGTTGGTTGTGGAAATGTAACAGTAAATGATTTTACAGTACAGCAAAATGCTACTCCTGCAAAGAGCGGTTCTATTGATCTTGCAACATATTCCATCACCGTTACCGGGGATATCAGCATTAATGGAACGTGTGATTGTACCGGTGCAAGTGCAGGAGGACTCATTACTGAAGGTTTGATTGATGTAGCCAGCGCCACTCAGCAACAAATCCTCGATATACGAAATGCCAGTGGTAATTTCCCCGGACAAATTTGTCGGCTGCGTATTAATAAGATCCAACCTACAGGAGTTGCGTCCAATCGTCATGAAGCAATACTGAAAGGAAATCTGAATATTCTGTATGCACTTGATTTTACAAACGGTGTACTTTTATCGCGCAACGGAGCAACATATGACGCGGATGAAAATACCGGTGTAAATTTTAAGACGATCAATATATTGAACGATGACCCGGGTGCCGTCACCCGCCAGACTATCGGAGCACAGAATACACGCAATGGATTTTTTGAAGGTCGTCTGAACCGTAAGATTATCACAGTCGGAACAAAAAACGAATACCTCTATCCTTTGGGCTTCCGTCAAACCGGTGGAACCGGAGTGCTGGGTGATTATTACTATTGTCCATCCCTTGTGCAGTTCGCTTCTGCTACCAATAACAACTACCTTGTTGGTACCTACCTGAACAATAATAATAATTTTGTGGTGGATGGAGTGTTCATTGGAAATACAGGTCATGGTTGTGGTAATCCTTTCGAGATTGATGATCAGGGCGGAGCAACAGCAACAACTTGTCTGAATCATGAAATTGATATGGTTGGTGATTTTTACTGGGACTTCCAGGAGAATAACGGTGCCAACACCTCCGGTGATCCTGCTATTTTCCCGGGAGCATTAGGACCGGTGGATTACAGTATAGAATGTGCCGGAGATCGTTTCAATCTCCAGGCAATGGATGGACTAACCGGATCCGAATTGCGTCTTGTAAAACGCCCCAGTGTAGCCGTACCGGATAGTACCGGCCAGGGTGCATGGATTACATCTGCAGGTACTCACGATGGAGCGGATATCAGTGTGAATACCGGTTTGGCGATGTATTCTGTTTCTGCCGCCACTTTGCAAGGAGCCCGTCGTGACGGATTGTCCTCATTCAGTGGTTTTGCAGGCGCAGGCAATGGACCATCTCCACTACCCGTAGAACTGCTTTATTTCTCAGCGGAGAAGAGTGGAAAATCTTCTGTCTTGTGTTCATGGGCAACTTCGTCGGAAATCAATAATGATTATTTTGAAGTGTATGCAGCGCGGGAAAACGCAGGTATTTTTGGTTACCAGAAGATTGCGTTTGTGGAGGGTCACGGAACTACTTCTCAGCAATTCGAATATTCTATTGTCGATGAACAACCTGTTCAGGGAAAGAATTATTACAAATTGAAACAGGTTGATTACGACGGGCAATCCCGTGAATCAGAAGCTGTGGTGGTACTGTTTAATTCTGGGAAAAATTTTGAATTAATCGCGGTATCTCCCAATCCATTTAATGCCGATCCGTATTTATATCTTCAGGCAAATGAACCGGGAAAACTTTTGATCCAGGTCGAAAATTCAATTGGACAGACTGTCTACAGTAACGAAGAAATGCTCAGTCGGGGAAGCCGGACAATTGGTCTGTCGCTGCCGTCCGATCTTTCTCAAGGCGTGTATTTTGTTCACCTCACATTTGATGGAGAACAATATGTAACGAAGCTGATCAAGAAATAAACATCTTCTTTTTTTGTACCTTCCTGCCTGAATTTTTCAGACAAGGATCATGATCATTACCTGTGTTATAGATGGAAATTTGTTCCGTGTGGATTTATCCAAACCACATGACATTTCTATACCTCTGCGAGCCGGAGAAATCAATGTAAACGCGTTTTATATTCCTCCTGTACAAATAGAACCGTTCAGAGCCGGTGGTTTTGTCGGTGACGTCAAACAAGGTGGTTCATGTAATGTCAACAATATCCTTTTTAATCCGCATGGAAACGGTACCCATACCGAGTGTGTAGGTCATATTTCTACAGAGCCATATACAATCAATCAAAGTCTGCGTCGCTTCTTTTTTATATCAGAATTAATTTCAGTTACTCCTCAGTCTGTTTTTAACGATCATATTATTAAACGAGATCAAATTGAAAATGCACTAGGCGAAAAGCGACCGGAAGCTTTGATCATCCGCACCCGCCCGAATCCGGGTCTTAAAATCAACAGACATTATTCCGGTACAAATCCCGCTTATTTACATCATGAGGCAGCGGCTTTTATTCGTGATTGCGGAATTGAGCATCTCCTGCTGGATCTGCCTTCTGTCGACAAAGAAGAGGATGGAGGCAAATTGTCGGCACATCACGAATTCTGGAATTACCCTGAAAACACAAGAAAGGATGCTACAATCACTGAATTGATCTATGTGCCAGACGAAATCAAGGATGGTTCTTATCTTCTCAATTTACAAATAGCCTCCTTTGAAAATGATGCCAGTCCCAGTAAACCTCTGCTTTACAGGATGATAAAAGCCTGAGGCTGGAAATTTTGGTTTTTTTCAAGACAATTTGACATTTGCCGTTCGATATATAGTGTTGATATTCAGGGAAATTATTTTCATGACATAAATATTTGTTTAGGATCTTCCCGAATTGAGAATTATCATTTATGAGAATTAATTATTTAGAATCATTCTAATAAGTAATCGTATGGATATGGCATACAAGAGGTTTACTGTTTGACCAATGCTAATTATGATAAAAATCCTTGTTAAATTAATTTGACAATATGAGGTTAAAAGGTAGATTTTCTCCTTCATAAGAAGTCCAACAAACACTCGATTTTAAATTTTTTTTCACAAATTCTTTCCAGAAATGTTGTTTCTAATAAATTTGCACCCGTTCAAAAAACTGACAATTTGATGACCACGCTGCTGGCCATCTCTTTTGGTTTTTTGCCTTACACGTTCTAACCGAACGCGCTAATAAAAACAACATGAGCAACCGCTACATTACCAGGCACATTACGTTCCTTGTCACTGTATTTTCACTTGCGCTCTTTTCATTCACCGCTGTAAACGCACAAGATGGTGAAGCGCTTTTCAAAGCCAATTGTACTTCCTGTCATGCCGTGAAGGAAAAGATGGTCGGTCCTGCCCTGAAAGGGGTAAGTCAACGTCGTTCCGAAGAATGGCTGATCAAATGGATCAGGAATTCACAAGCGGTTGTGAAGAGCGGCGATGAGTACGCTGTCAAGATTTTCAATGAGAATAACAAGGTAGCCATGCCTTCTTTCGGTCTGAAAGACGAAGAAATCAAGGCAATGCTTGCATACATCAAGGCTGAAGAACAAAAGCCCGATGCAGCTGCTCCTGGAACAACACCGGGAGCTCCTGTCGCGCAGGAAGAACCACAGCCAATTTGGTTGTACCTCCTGATTGCGGCAGCAGTACTTTATCTTTTGAGCATTGTATTGGGTCGTGTTCAACACACACTTGCTCGTACAGTTCGCCAAAACGCGGGTACACCTGAACCGGCGCCAATGACACGTTGGGAAAGCACTCGTTTCTGGATTCGCAATAATAAAAAACTTGTAGCCGTAATTTTGATTTTCCTCACGCTTTACGGAAGTGTAAAGGGATGGTATTCATTGATGTCCATCGGTATTTCACAAGGCTATACTCCTGAACAACCGATTGCTTATTCCCATATTCTCCATGCCGGACAAATGCAGATTCCATGTATCTATTGTCACAGCGGAGCGGAACGCGGAAAAGTTGCGGGTGTACCATCAGCGAACGTATGTATGAATTGTCACAAATACGTTCGCAAAGGGCCTGTTACCGGAACTGCTGAAATCGCGAAAATTTATAAGGCATTGGATTATGATCCTGATAAAGGAACGTATGGTCCAAACCAACAGCCGATCCAATGGGTTCGTGTTCACAATCTCCCGGATCTCGCCTATTTCAATCACGCTCAACACGTAGTTGTAGGTAAAGTGGCTTGTCAGACTTGTCACGGCCCGGTTCAGGACAGCATGACGGTAGCCGGTCAGTATTCACCTCTCACAATGGGATGGTGTATCAACTGTCACCGTACCACAAAAGTGAATATGGCCGGAAATGCGTATTACAACGACTTCCACAAACAATTACTTTCAAAATATGGTGCGGATTCATTGCTGACGGTTGCGACCATCGGTGGTTTAGAATGTGCACGTTGTCATTATTAAAAAACAGATTTTAATGTTTTGGAGGAATAACTGATTACTTCAGAAACTCTCCACCAACACATCAATATAATTTTAGCTAACCACCAATGAGCAAAAAATACTGGAAAGGTGTTGAAGAACTTCGCAACGATGCGGAGTTCGTCCGGTTGAAAAACAACGAGTTCTATGAGCAATTGCCTCTTGATAAGGCAATCGACAAGAAAGCTCAGGATGTGAACACCACGCCCCGCCGGGATTTTCTGAAGTTCCTCGGATTTAGTGTCGCTGCCGCATCTCTGGCAGCCTGTGAAGCCCCGGTTCGTAAGACGATTCCTTACCTGATTCGCCCCGAGCAAATTACTCCGGGTATTGCAAACTGGTATGCGTCAACTTATTTTGATGGCTACGACTATTGCAGTGTCATCGTTAAAACTCGTGAAGGCCGTCCAATCAAACTGGAAGGAAATACTCTCAGTTCAGTTACCAAAGGTGGCGTCAACGCGCGTGTACAAGCCGCTATTTTATCTCTTTACGACAGTGCACGTCTGAAAACTCCTACTGTTGGAGGAAATGCTTCTACCTGGCCTGAGGTTGATAAATCTATTCTGGATAAACTGACAGCCATTGCTGCGAAAGGTGGAAAGATCCGTATTCTTTCCTCTACCATCATCAGTCCTTCAACAAAGAAAGTTATCGCTGATTTTACAGCAAAATATCCAACAACTAAACATGTGATGTACGATGCCGTCTCTATGTCGGCAATGCGTCAGGCGAATCAGGAAAGCTTTGGTCTTTCTTTAATCCCTACTTATAATTTTGATAAAGCGAATGTCATCGTTTCATTGGATGCCGATTTCCTTGTCAACTGGAACTCTCCTGTTGAACATGCACGTCAGTATGCGGAAACGCGCAAACTGAATGAGGGAAAGAAAAACATGTCTCGTCATTACCAGTTTGAGACAGCGCTTTCTGTTACCGGAAGTAACGCGGATCAGCGTATTCCGGTGAAACCTTCACAACAAGGTGCTGTTGCCGCCAATTTGTACAATGCTATTGCTGGCGGTACTGGTGCAGCAGCCATCTCAGCTCCCTCAATCGATGCGGAGGTAGGAAAGAAAATTTCTTCAATTGCAAAAGAACTGCTGGCAAACAAAGGGAAGTCCCTTGTTGTATGCGGTGTCAACAATACAGCCATTCAAAATGTTGTGAATGGAATCAATTCCTTGCTGGAAAACTATGGTACGACCATCGACCTGGACAACGCGAATGCGCTTCGTCAGGGTTCAGACGCGGATGTACTGTCATTCCTCGAAGAAGTGAATAAAGGAGAAGTCTCCGCTGTATTTGTTTACAATTCCAACCCGGTGTATACACTTCCGAATGGCGCTGCTTTCGGTGAATCATTGAAAAAAATGGAACTCTCCGTTTCATTCTCTGATCGCCCGGATGAAACATCTTCACTTTGTCAGTTTGTTTGTCCGGACCACCATGCGCTGGAATCCTGGAGCGATGCGGAGCCACGCACCGGAGCATACTCGCTTGGACAGCCAACAATTTCTCCTTTGTTCAGCACACGTCAGGCACAAGAGAGTCTTTTGACATGGGCAGGATCTCCTGCTGTGTTTCATGATTACATGGCGTCCTACTGGACTTCAAATATTTTCTCTAAAGCATCCGGCAACTGGAATAAAGTTCTTCAGGATGGAGTATTCGAACTTCCTGCCGCTGCCGCTAAGAATTATAAAACCGCTGCAAATCTTAATGCTGCCGCTGACGCGATTGGCAAAATGAATGCAAGCGGAATGGAACTCGTTGTATATGAAAAAGTAGGATTAGGAAATGGTCAACAGGCCAACAACCCCTGGTTGCAGGAGTTACCTGATCCGATCAGTAAAGTTACGTGGGACAACTATATCTCAGTATCCCCGAAAGATGCCCGTGAAAAAGGCTGGAAGCAGGGAAATGTAGTAAGTGTGAAAGTGGGCAGTATCACTGTGAAAGCTCCTGTGGTTATTCAGCCCGGACAGGCATTTGGTACAGCTTCACTTGCTATCGGATATGGACGTACTGTTGCCGGTAAGGTTGCCGACAACCGTGGTGTGAATGCTTATCCTTTTACAAATTTCAATGGTGGTAATCTGAATATGTCGGCTTCCGGGCTGGATATTCAAAAAACTGCCGACGAAGATTATATGCTTGCCGCTACACAAACGCATCACACCATGATGGGACGTGCGATTGTGAAAGAAACGACTCTCGGTGAATGGCTGAAAAATCCTGCAGCAGGAAACGATGAGGAAATGCTGACTGTGAAAGTTGGTAAAGGTGAAGAGGTAAAGAAAAAAGCCGGAGACATGAATCTCTGGGCTGATTTTGATTCAGGAAATCACCATTGGGGAATGTCAATCGATTTGAATTCCTGTATTGGTTGCGGTGCCTGTGTCGTTGCCTGTACCGCTGAAAACAACGTTTCTGTTGTTGGTAAAGATGAAGTGAACCGTAGTCGTGAAATGCACTGGATTCGTATCGACCGTTACTACAGCAGTGACGCGGATCCGAAAGAAGGCGAAAGCGGCGACATCAAAAAGATGGAAGACCCAAGCGATATGCCGCGAGTGGTATTCCAGCCTGTGATGTGCCAGCATTGCGCTCACGCTCCTTGTGAAACTGTTTGTCCGGTTATCGCGACAAGTCACAGTACAGAGGGACTCAATCAAATGACATACAACCGTTGCGTCGGAACACGTTATTGCGCGAACAACTGTCCGTACAAAGTGCGTCGATTCAACTGGTTCAGATATTCTGATAATCCTCAGTTTGATTTCCATATGAACGATGATCTCGGGAAAATGGTACTCAATCCGGATGTAGTAGTACGTTCACGCGGAGTCATGGAAAAATGCTCAATGTGCGTACAGCGTTTGCAGGAAGGAAAACTGACTGCAAAGAAAGAGGGCCGCAAACTTGTTGACGGTGAAGTGAAGACAGCCTGCGCGCAGTCTTGTCCTACACACGCCATTACTTTCGGGGATTACAACAATCCGGAAAGTGAACTCAACAAAATGTGGAAACCTGAAGAACGCAGTTATCACCTGTTGGGTGAGCTGAATGTTCAGCCGAATGTATATTACCAGACGAAAGTCCGGAATGTAGAAGAAGGAAAAGAAGCGTAATCAACTGAAAAAAATATTTTCAGAAAACCTGTTTGAACAACATGAGCGGAAATCATGAAGCGGTCGTCCGGAATCCGTTAATTCTCGGGAACAAAACCTACCATCAAATGACGGAGGATATTTGCCGTCCGATTGAAGGGAAGGCAAATAAGTACTGGTGGGTAGCCTTTGTCATCGCCTTCACGACGATGATCTGGGGTATCACCTGTCTTTCGTACACCATCGGTACCGGAATCGGTAGCTGGGGGGCGAATAAAACTGTAGGCTGGGCCTGGGATATCACCAACTTCGTTTGGTGGATCGGTATCGGTCACGCGGGAACGCTGATTTCAGCGATCCTGTTGTTGTTCCGTCAGCGCTGGAGAATGTCCATCAACCGATCCGCGGAAGCGATGACCATTTTCGCCGTTGTCTGCGCGGGATTGTTTCCATTGTTTCACACCGGCCGTCCATGGCTCGACTACTGGATGCTTCCGCTTCCGAACCAATTCGGTTCACTTTGGGTGAATTTTAACTCGCCATTGCTCTGGGACGTATTCGCGATCTCGACATATTTTTCTGTGTCTCTGGTATTCTGGTATCTCGGATTGCTTCCGGATCTCGCTACAGTACGTGATCGTTGTGTTACGCCAACCAAACGTTTCATCTACGGATTGCTTTCTTTTGGATGGAAAGGTACAGCGCGTGACTGGCACCGTTTTGAAGAAGTGTCTCTGGTACTTGCCGGATTGTCTGCGCCACTGGTACTTTCTGTACACACCATCGTATCCTTTGACTTCGCCACGTCCATCGTTCCGGGATGGCACACCACAATCTTCCCTCCTTATTTCGTTGCCGGTGCGATCTTCTCTGGATTCGCGATGGTATTGACACTAATGATCATCGCGCGTAAAGTCCTCGGTCTTGAGCAATACATCACCAACCAACACATCGAGCTGATGAATAAAATCATCATTCTTACCGGTTCTATTGTAGGGGTGGCGTATATCACTGAGTTCTTCATGGCTTGGTATTCCGGCGTACAATATGAATCCTATGCATTCCAGAACCGAGCTTTCGGTCCGTATTGGTGGGCATACTGGAGCATGATGACCTGTAACGTTATCACTCCTCAGCTCTTCTGGTTCAAAAAAATCCGTACCAGTGTGATGGCCACTTTCGTGATTTCCATCTTTGTGAATATCGGAATGTGGTTTGAACGTTTTGTGATCATCGTTACATCCCTGCACAGAGATTACCTTCCTTCCAGTTGGGTGATGTATTCACCGACATATATCGAAGTAGGTATTTTCGTTGGTACAATTGGCTTGTTCTTCACTCTATTCCTCATCTTTTCCCGTGTCTTCCCGGTAATCGCCTTGGCAGAGCTCAAATCGATTCTGAAAAAGACAGGTTCACAGTTTAAAAAGAAAGGAGTTCTTTAAATCATGGCAAAAAGAATCTACGGTATATTCGATGACGAAGAAATCCTGTTGAACGCGATTCCTACGCTGAAACAGCAAGGTGTTGTGTGCAAGGATGTACAGAGTCCGTTTCCGATTCACGGAATTGACGGACTGATTGGTGTTCCTCGTACACGCATTTCTACAACTGCTTTCCTATATGGTATCACCGGTACTTCATTGGCGTTGCTGATGACCTGGTACATGATGATTTATGACTGGCCTATCAATATCGGGGGTAAACCGAATTTCATGTTCTACCTCAATCTTCCGGCCTTCATTCCTGTGACATTTGAAATGACCGTTTTTTGCGCGGCACATGGAATGGCGTTGACATTCTTATTACGCAGTAAAATTCTTCCGGGCGTAACAGCTCCGATTCCACATCCACGTCTGACTGATGATAAATTCGTGTTGCACGTAGATGTGAAGGATGAATCAAAAGTGAATGAAGTGGCAGGATTCCTCAAAGGTTCCGGCGCTTCCGATGTACTGTTAAATTCTATGCAATTTTCGTGAGCAGATCCATGAATAAAATCCTCAAATATATCTTGCCGGTTGCGTTCATCGCGATGGCTTCTTCGTGCAGTAACGAAGATCCGAAAAAGCCGGGGTACGAATACATGCCTGACATGTACCGTTCACCATCTTACGAAACGTATTCCTCGAATCCGAATTTCGCGGATAGCATGACGGCTCGTCAGCCTGTAAATGGCACAATCGCTCGTGGCGATGCTATTTATTCCGACATGGACCGCATGCCATACACGTATCCGAATACTCCTGAAGGATACGAACAGGCTGGCCTGGAATTGAAAAATCCATTGCAAAAGACTGAAGCAAACATGGCTGAAGGTTTGCGTCTCTACCAGAATTATTGCATCATCTGTCATGGTGAAAAAGGATTGGGAGATGGTCCGGTTGTACTGAAGAATGGACCGAAACCACCTGCTTACAATTCTGATCTGCTGAAAAATCTTCCGGAAGGAAAAATGTTTCATACAACCGAATACGGTAAAAACATGATGGGTTCACACGCTTCGCAGCTGACCGCTTCACAGCGTTGGAAAATCATCATGTATGTTCAGACATTGCAAATGCCTGGCGGTACTGCCGCAGCACCAGCAGATTCTGTAAAAAACGCCGCGCCGGCAAAAATGTAATTTATAATTCTACGCTTCAACGTTCGTTACGATGGATAGAAAATACGAGCTTACCAAGAATAACAAACTGATCCCAATCATTATGATCGCCGTCGGAGTGGTGGCGATTGTCATGGGATTCATGACCGACAAAACCCGGACATGGGCAGCTTTGTTGCAGAACAATTTTTATTTTACAGCCATGGCATTGGCCGGAACTTTCTTTGTAGCCTTTCAATATGTGGCACAGGCAGGTTGGGCAGTAGGTATCAAACGTGTACCTGAAGCAATGGGTGGATTTCTGAAATATGGAATGGTCGGAATGATTGTGATTTTCCTCCTCGGACATCATGACCTCTACCACTGGACTCATGCTGAATTGTATGATAAGGCGAGTCCTGAATACGATCACATCCTCGCCGGGAAACAAGGCTTTTTGAATATTCCATTCTTTGTGATCCGACTCGTTGCATACGCCGCTATCTGGATTGGATTTACCATGATGCTTCGTAAACATTCCTTGATGGAAGATCAGGAAGGCGGACTGGATCATTACAAACGTTCCGTCACCTTGTCTGCTGTATTCATCGTATTGTTCGCGGTAACATCTTCAACCTCCGCATGGGATTTTCTGATGTCGATTGACGCGCATTGGTTTTCAACATTGTTTGGCTGGTACACATTTGCTGGATTGTTTGTAAGCGGACTGGCCATGATGGCTATGTTCATCCTTTACCTTCGTGGTCGTGGATACATGAATCACATTACAGAAAACCATTTGCATGACGTTGGTAAATTCATGTTTGCCTTCTCTGTATTCTGGACTTACCTCTGGTTCTCACAATTCATGCTGATCTGGTACGCCAATCTTCCTGAAGAAGTAGTTTACTATCAATTGCGTTGGGAGCAATTCCGCACGCTTTGGGTGGCTAATCTGCTGATTAATTTCTGCGCACCATTCCTGATTCTGATGACTCGCGACGCGAAACGTCAGGCTGCTATCCTTTGGGTAGGTGGATGCATCATCATACTCGGTCACTGGCTGGATGTATTCATGATGGTGACTCCCGGGATCATGGGCAAGGACTGGCACTTGGGATTTGTCGAATTCGGAACAATGATTGGTTATCTTGGTTTGTTTATCTGGAGCACACTTTCAGAATTGTCCAAAGCGACACTGGTACCAAAAAATCACCCGATGTTGCAGGAGAGTCTGCACCATCACATTTAATCAAACAAGGAGTTTAGAAAAGATATTTAAAGGATAATATATTTCCATGATAAAGCTACTGACACTGATCGTAATTGCGCTGGCTGCGGTAACCATCTGGCGGCTCATGCGGGTACTGGAACTGGTGCGCGACCTGCGTGGCGAGGATGAACAAATTACAGACAAAGACAACCGGGTCAATGGCCGTCTGATGTTGTGGTTCCTCGCACTGGGAATGATTGGCATGGTCTGGTTTACCATTGATGCAAAGAAGTATTTGTTGCCGGTGGCCGCTTCTAAGCATGGAGCCCTGACTGACGACTATCTGTACATCAACTTTGCATTGATCATTGTGGTCTTTTTTATCACACAGATTTTGCTGTTCTATTTTGCATGGAAATACCAGCATAAAAAAGGACAAAAAGCATTCTTTTATCCGGTTGATCATAAACTCGAGTTCATCTGGACCATCATTCCTGCGGTAGTACTGATGGGATTGATCGTTTATGGTTTGAAACTCTGGGTGAACATCACAGCTCCGGCTCCGAAAGAAGCCATGGTGATTGAAGTGTATGGTAAACAATTCGACTGGACTGCACGTTATTCCGGTGGAGACAATGTTCTTGGAAAATCAAATTACAAACTGATCACCGACGACAATCAACTGGGTGTTGATTCAACAGATGAAAATGGGAAAGATGACAAGATTGCCCGTGAACTGCATTTGCCTATTGGTTCAAAAGTGATCTTTAAGTTTCATTCACGTGATGTCATTCACAGTGCATATTTCCCGCATCTGAGAGCGCAGATGAACTGTGTTCCGGGTATGACAACAGAATTTTTTGTTGAGCCTACGATTACTACCGACAGTATGCGTCTGATTACCGGCAATCCTAATTTTGATTATGTATTGTTGTGTAATAAAATCTGCGGAGTCGCGCATTACATGATGAAAATGAAAGTCGTTATTGAACCGGCTGATGATTTTAAAAAGTGGTACAAGCAACAACCTTATGTTTTCGTACGACCTGAGCCGGCTCCTGCCGCGGTACCTGCAGCTGCTGTCACCGATACAGTGAAAACAGCTGAAGTTGCTGTTCAAAAGGGAAAAATAGTTGCATCCAAATAAGAATTTTAACCTGGTTGCTGTTGAATTGCTGAAATTTACAGGAGCAGGTAAGTAGAGAAAAAATTAACGTCAATAAACAAGGCTATAATGTCTACCCATTCCCACGATCACGCTGTGGATTCCCATGCGGGGCATGATCATCATGATCACGAACACCACGATTCATTCTGGACGAAGTACGTGTTCAGTAAGGATCACAAAATGATCTCAAAGCAGTTTCTGGTAACTGCCATTGTGATGGCATTGCTTGCGATGATTATGTCGCTCATTTTCCGTCTGCAATTGGGATGGCCGAACCAAAAATTTGCCATCCTTGAAACTGTACTCGGACATTGGGGCAAAGACGGCAAACTGGATCCGAATTTTTATCTCGCCCTGGTAACAATTCACGGAACCATCATGGTGTTCTTTGTACTGACAGGTGGATTGTCGGGTACTTTCAGTAACCTGCTGATTCCTCTCCAGGTTGGAGCGAGGGATATGGCATCGGGATTCCTGAATATGCTTTCCTATTGGTTCTTCTTCGCTTCTTGCGCGATCATGACAGCTTCTTTATTTGTTCAGGCAGGACCTGCATCCGCCGGTTGGACAATCTATCCTCCATTATCCGCATTGCCTCAGGCGATTCCGGGATCGGGTCTTGGTATGACTTTGTGGCTTGTGAGTATGGTGATGTTCATTGCATCAGCGCTTTTGGGTGGTATCAACTATGTGGTTACCATCCTGAATCTGCGTACAAAAGGAATGAGCATGACCCGTCTTCCATTGACGATCTGGGCCTTCCTTATTACTGCCATCCTTGGTATCCTTTCCTTCCCGGTTCTTTTTGCAGCTGCTTTGTTGTTGTTGTTTGACCGCAGTTTTGGAACAAGTTTTTACCTCAGCGATATCTTCATCAACGGCGCTCCGCTGGCACATTCCGGTGGTAGCCCGATTCTCTTCCAGCACTTGTTCTGGTTCCTTGGTCACCCGGAAGTATACATCGTACTTCTTCCTGCACTTGGATTGGCATCGGAAGTAATCTCTACGCAAAGCCGTAAACCTATCTTCGGTTACAAAGCCATGATCGGTTCTATGCTTGTGATTGCGTTCCTTTCCTTTATCGTTTGGGGTCACCACATGTTTGTAACAGGTATGAATCCATTCCTTGGTTCAGTATTCGTGTTTACAACCTTGCTGGTCGCGATTCCTTCCGCGGTGAAAGTGTTTAATTACCTGGCTACACTCTGGCGCGCGAACATCGTGCTTTCGCCAGCGATGTTGTTTGCCATTGGACTGGTTTCGTTCTTTATCTCCGGCGGATTGACAGGGATCATCCTCGGTGATTCCGCTTTGGATATTAATATACACGATACCTATTTCGTTGTAGCTCACTTCCACATTGTAATGGGAAGTTCAGCGATCTTTGGAATGTTTGCCGGTGTCTATCACTGGTTCCCGAGAATGTTTGGTCGGATGATGAACAAGAGAGCAGGTTACATTCACTTCTGGCTCACCATTGTGAGTGTGTATGGAACCTTCTTCCCAATGCACTTTATTGGTTTGTCAGGCGCTCCACGTCGTTATTATGCTTACACAGCTTATGAAGGATTTAATGCAGCTCTCGATATCAATGCGCTGGTAAGTGTATTTGCAATCCTTGGCGGATTGGCTCAATTGATTTTTGTAGTGAATTTCTTCTACAGCATGAGCAGAGGTAAGAAAGCTGTTCAGAATCCATGGGGTTCAAACACTCTTGAATGGACCGCTCCTGTAGAACACCTCCATGGCAACTGGCCCGGTGAAATTCCTACAGTTTACCGCTGGCCATATGATTACGGCAAGCCGGGAGCTGATGATGATTTCATTCCTCAGACTGTTCCGTATTCAGCGACTCCAAAATCAAATTTACCAGGGGAAGCATAAACAAAAGATTTATCTAAAAAAGAAATGGGGCTCGTTTTACGGGCCCCATTTCTTTTTTATGGGAGAATATTCAGAACTCCGGCTGAACGGGTTTATTGCTCAGTATATCATCTATCGACAGCATCACAGCAGCATCCAATTGAGGGAGTAAATCAATTGCTCCAAGGTTCTCCTGCAGTTGATACACTTTTGATGCCCCAAGAATCACGGTGCTTACATTCGGGTTTTTCAGACACCAGGCGAGTGACAATTTCGGGAGGGTTGTTTTCAGGTTATCTGCAATTGTTTTTAGTTTTTTTGTTTTGGATAACAGATCTTCTCGCACCCAACGGTCTTTCAGCCATTCTAGTCCTTCAGCGCCCAATCGTGTTCCTTCCGGAAATCCATCAAGATATTTTCCTGACAGTACTCCGGAAGCCAGGGGAGACCAGATGGTGGTTCCAAGGCCATGATGTTTGAATAAATGGAGATATTCTTTTTCCATTTTTTCACGGGTAAACATGTTGTATTGTGGTTGTTCCATGAGAGGAGCAATCAGGTGATTTTGTCTGGCAACAAGATGAGCTTCCATGATTTCAGAAGCATTCCATTCAGATGTCCCCCAGTAAAGAATTTTTCCCTGTAAAATTAAATTGTGCATAGCCCAGACCGTTTCTTCGATCGGAGTGTTTTTATCCGGGCGATGACAAAAGAACAAGTCGAGGTAATCCACTTGAAGCCGTTTTAAAGCGCCATGACAACCTTCTACGATGTGTTTCCTGGACAATCCGCGCTGGTTTGGTTTCGCTTCACCCAGACCGAAAAAAACCTTACTTGAGACAAGGTAGGAACTGCGATCCCAGTTTTGTTTTTTGAGAATTTTCCCCATGACAATTTCCGATTTGCCACGGGCGTAGATTTCTGCATTGTCAAAGAAGTTGATCCCTGCATCGTAAGCTGTAATCATGAGTTCTTCCGCGATTTCGTCGGAAATCAATTTTCCAAATGTCAGCCAGCTCCCAAGTGATAATGCGCTCACCTGTAATCCTGAATTTCCAAGTTTTCTGTATTCCATTTTATGTAATAAAAATAAGGTTGATTGCCGGGTTCATTCTTGTTCTGGTTGTCTTATAAAAAGGATGTGAACTCAGGCATGAGGGAATAAAGGTATTGAGGAAACAGCTTGGATTTTCAAAAAAGAAAGAAAGATGGTGAACCAAATGGAGTTTAAGCTCTGCCAAGCTGCGTAATCTGAATCTGAGTTTGGAATTCACATGAGCGTGAAGGATTTTCCATAACCAATTTGCTTACCTTTATATTTCAATGTTTTAATAAATTCAAATTTCACCCAAAAGCTGAAACAATGATACCAGGTATTATTATTTACATCACTGTGATTCTTATTGTGAGTTATTTTAAATCCAGAGCCCGAAGCAAAAAGGAAAAGGAATTGACGGAGGAGGCTGTTTTGAAAGCCACAGAAAAGTTGTCGCAAAATAATTGGGTGGCAGAGTGGCTGACTGAGCGTGGGTGTTCTTTTTTCTTTCGGGATTCCGAAGACCGTAAAATCTATTTCGCGGATATTGATTTGCAGAAATGCAGAGCGGAAGGTCATTTTTCACTTCATCATCCCTATGGCAACTTTATCGCAAGTGTTCAGCTTCCGATAATTGTTCCGAAACAAAAGTTCAGACTCATTCGTGAATTTACCGATCAGCATGCAATGTACCAGAGTGAATTCAGGTTATTGCTCCTTGAGCAAACAGGAAAACTGATTATTTCTTTTGGAGTCGACGGAAGTTATGTCATGAACCTTAGCAAAAGTGAGCGAAATGAAGAGCTGGAGAAACTTTTTTCTTTTACAGATGATTGTTTTGAAGAAGTGGGAAAGATTCTTTTTGCACAACGATCCCCTGAGTTGGCTTGTTTGAAGGTGATGGGGTTTTCGAAAAGCGCGTTGAATTAGTTGTTAGTTGTTAGTTGTTAGTGGTTAGTGCTTGGTGGTTAGTGCTTAGTTGTTAGTGGTGTTTGAAAAATAATTTATATGGCAAAAAATAAAAATTGGCATCAGGAACATGTGGAAGCTTTGGGGTTTGGACAAAGGCTGGCGGATAAGGTTGCGAATGGAATGGGGTCATGGAAGTTTATTATTATTCAAACCATCCTGGTCATTCTCTGGATGACCCTAAACATGATCGGTTTTGTGTATCACTGGGATGTGTATCCTTTCATTCTCCTGAATTTGCTTTTCTCCACACAGGCAGCGTATGCAGCGCCTATCATCATGATGTCCCAGAACCGGCAGAATGAAAGAGATCGTGTACAGGCTCAGGCGGATTACCAGACAAATCTGGATGCAAAACTGGAAATAGAAGCTTTGCAAAAGCAATTAAATACAATAGAACTTGAAAAGCTTGACAAAATTATTGTTATGCTTCAGGAGTTAAGGAAAAATCAGGGTAATTAAGGATCTTGTATTTCCTTTTATTTTAGCCTTTTCAAATTTAATTCTTTACGAAGCGCGCAGTTTTCATATTTTTTCCGGAGGTTATCCTGGCAATATAGGTGCCGGGTTTCAGGTCTTCAAGATTGAGTGTGTTGTTATCGCTGAATTCTACAATACTTAAAATTAATTTACCGGATGTGTCAAATATTTCAAGTGAATATTTCAAGACATTCGAACGGAGATAAACGTTGCTGACGGCAGGGTTTGGGTACACTGTCAAATTCTCATTCTCCGGTTCAATCTGTTTCTTAATTATAGAGTCAACCTTAGCGCTATCCCCGCGGGTAGCCACCGGGTGAAGAGTACAGTTAGTATAACCACATCGGATTGCATATGCATGCATTGTTGTTTCGAAACAACGGATCGATATTTCGTGCAGGAGAATTCCGATATTAAGATGAATATCAAGCTGACCTTTGTTTTTATTGACTTTAACTTCAGTGGAAGTATAGCCTACACATGAAATTTTCAGTTTCGAATTTTTAACTAACCCTTCAAGATAACATTCTCCATTTATATCTGTAACTGAAATCGGAGTTATTTTATTTCCTTCAATTCGACTGATTGAAGCAAATGGGACGGGCTCGTTGGTGCCCTCTTCGAGAACAGTGATTTTTATTTTTCCTTCTGCAGAATAACATGGCGATGCAACGAAAATTTGCGTGCAAAGCAAAACAAACACTACGAAAATACTCCGATTAGTATTCATTGGATAAAATTTATAATCATAAACTAAAATTATCCTAATGAAACGTTCGCAGTGTCAATTCAATGTCATAAGAATAGGTTCAGGAAAAATGGATTTTATAATGCTCATGATATTTATTGAAAATTGCTCAGCGATATTCATTTCCAAAGTCATTTACCTTAACAAACGGACAAAAAAAACCTCCCGGTTTTTTATGCCGGGAGGACCTCGAATCAATCAACAATAAACTATCTCGTGATATTCAAAAGTTTTTGATGAAGCCCTGAGTTGTTTTCTGTACGGAGAATGTAGCAACCCTGCGGTAAAGAACTTACATCAATAGAAGTACCGGAAGTGTAATTTCTGATCTTCATCATTTGTTTGCCTGTGAGATCAAGAATTGAAACAGCATTTATTTCAGCTTTCGAATAAAGAGTAACAATGTCACGCGCCGGATTTGGGAAAGCAAAGAAGTTGGAAGCTGCGTCCACTCCTGCGATTCCGGTAGTGCTGCTCGCGATATTTACGGAGTCGTCAATTGGTACAAAATTCTGGATGGTACCGTCATTCATGATACCACGAACTTTGCTAAGTCGGAAATTGCAGGTCATTCGCGCGGAAACGTTGTCGATGATCACTACATCAAAAAGGGAGATCGTGGAATCTGATGAGACATTGGAGTGGTCGGTACGAACCGCTACCGCGTCGATGAACCCTGCCGCCCAGTTTGGTCTTACAAATGTGAGCAGGTCAGTTCCGGGCGTGCCAAGAGAAGAGTTGATGAACTGTAATGAAGATGCGGTAGAGTCAACAACTGTCGGACTGAATTCCACACGGAATGCGATTCCATAGATTGCGCTTACCGGATTCATGCTGCTTCCGAGAACAGTCTGCACCGCGAAGGTGTCACTTGGTCCTGCAGAATCTCTGCTGGCGATGAGATAAATGTTGTTGACTGCATCGATAGACGGCATCGGTGCCAGACGCAGGGGGTGCGTCTGGCCGTAATTTAAACCGATTGCCGTTGTGTCATTAGCGTCAATTATTCCATCACCATTGCAATCCACGTGTTTGTAGTCCACGCTGCTTGCTAAAGTTTGTCCCCAGTCTGTGGATGGCTGAGCCACCCATGTAGTGGATGCGCCTGAACGAACAGGGCCGCTTGCGCCGTAGGCTACGCCTATTGGAAGAAGGTCGTACAGGTCGCATGTGAGATCTGAGTTTGCATCGCCCGGCCAAACATCCTGACTGCAGGCATTGATGTAAACTTCGATGGCGTATTGTTGTTGTCCTTTATATGGACAGGCATTGTCAATTACAGTAATATAAAAGATATACGGTTGAGCACTGATCATGCTCGTGTCAGTAGGAAGGGTGATACTAACAGAGTCTTGTTGCCCGCCGAAAGACAAGATAGTTGGGTTTAAATTTCCAGGTGACTGAACATTGATAAATGTGCTGTCGCCTGCATCCGCGTCATTGCTTTGGACGGTGAACTGAAGAGTATTTCCGGCACAAACACTGGTGACGAATGATCCGCTGCCATTGATTCCGCTAATTGAAGGAAGCTGATTTGTTGAGTTATTAATAATAACCTGAATATCTCTGGATACCGAACTGATCAATTGTCCGTTTCTGTATTCGTCCACTTTGTAAACCACAACATCCACTCCCATTTGTGTTGGTGTTACGGTAATATCCCCATTAAATGGGTTCGTCACCATTGCGGGAGAAGACATGATAGGATTGGTTGGACTAAAACCGGATGCATAGTTTACAGAGTAGCCGGTCATATCCAATGCAGAAGTAAGAGAGATAGCCAGGGAATCTCCATCCAGATCAAAAGCACCATTGTTGATAGTATGAGTGCTTCCGGTTGTCAGGAAGACGATCGGATCATTTCCAAAAGAAGGAGAGTTGTTAAAAGGGAAATTCAAATTGTCGAGTGTCGCGGAAATATAGATTCCGTAAGATCCCGGAGTCAGGATATTTGTAATGGAAGCATTCCGGCAGCAATCTGTACTATAGAATACCCAGTCGCTGCAATTCCCTGCCAGGGTTGTTGTTGCCTGATATACATATTTCTGAACTCCCATTGCAGTACCCCCATTGCAGGTACTTTGAACTCCCGGGCAAATAGGAGTGATTTCCTGACCAGTTCCATTTACTTGTGTCAAGGTAAGGGTATCACTTAAGCCGCAGGATTGGGAAGACATATACAGGAAAAAGTTTGCCGGGGCGGGAATGCCTGAGCAATCTCTGTATAGAGTAAGTTCAAATTGATAGTCATTTCCTCCGAGCCAGCTATAACTGACATCTCCTCCCATGATGTGGGAAGCATTTGCCTGGAATGACATCAGGAGTGTGGTCATTACTCCTATGAAGAAATTGAGAGTCCTTTTCATGGTAGAAGGATTATGTGTTTTTTCCTGTTGAGAATTTTTGTAGAGGTTGGAATTCCACAATACAAACATACCATTCAGAATGCTTCAAAAACAATTACAAAAAAGTAAGTTAGCCGGACAATGTATTTATATAAAATATGTAAAAAAGCTTAAAAAAGTGAAATAAAAGAACAAAAAGTAAATAAAAAACTCACTATATTTACAAATTGCCAAGCAAAAAATTTTGACTAAAAGTAAGTTATACGAACTTCTGGGTACATTTGACGGGCATGATTACAATCGTGCCCGGAAATATCTGTCATCACCATTTTTCAATGAGGATCAGGAACTTCTCCTTTTTTACGATGTGATTCACAATTTTTGGATTGAAAAGAAGCCATTCCCTGAGGATAAAAAGATGTTGTATGCAGTAGTATTTGGAAGCGGAAAATTTGATGACAAACATTTCAGATACCTTTCTTCTTCACTGACAAAGCACCTTGAAAATTTTATCACGCAGAAATGGATGCAGGAGTTTCCACGAAGTTTCGTATTGGCAAAACAAAAGGCATTGATGGACAGGAACTGTTTGAAAGCTTTTCAATATGTGACTGCTGAAGTCAGACAGTTACTTGATGAAGGGAATCAGGATTCTGGAGTGCTGCTTGCCATGCATGATTCCGCATTAAATGAAATGGAATTTCAGGCAGTGCAAAAAAGCCGGAAATCAAGCTTTGATTTTGAAGCAATCAGTTCTTATCTCGACAGATTTTATGTTGCACGTAAATTACAAATCGCTTCCGGGCAAATCAATGCTCAGAACGTGATTGCCGGGCAATTGCGTTCAAGACTTCTGGATCAGGTGAATGCATTAGCCTCGGATGTTGAATTCGCATCTGTACCATCCATTGAGCTGTATCAGACTATTTATTTATCCCTTACAGAACCTGAAAAATATATTCATTTTGAAAAATTGAAAAAGTTCATTGTGGAAAAAGGAGATTTGTTTTCATTGAAAGAACAAAAGGAAATTGTTCAGTATCTGAAGAATTTTTGCATCAAACAAATCAACCTGGGGAAATCGGAATTTGTACAGCAGTTGTTCGAAATCTATAAACTCAGTTTGCAGAATAAAAAAGCTTTGAGGAGTGAGAAAATGTCGCCATGGGAATACAAAAACATTGTGACCATCGGTTTAAGGATGAAAGAATTTGAGTGGGTCCGAAAATTCATTGATGATTATAATAAGTACATCGAAGCAGGCCAGCAGTATAACGCCATGGTTTACAATCTGGCCAACTGGCATTTTTTCAGGAAGGAATATAAGGAAACCTTAAAACTTTTTCAGGAAGTGGAATTCACGGATTTGTATTACCAGCTGGATGTGAGAGCAATCTTATTGAAGACATATTTTGAATTAGACGATGATGAGCCTTTCTATTACCAGGCTTCCGCTTTCCGTTCGTTTCTTAGCCGGAACAGATTGATGTCGGACTATCAGCGAAAGATTTACCGAAATTTTGTTCGCTATATAGTAAGACTGTTGCGGGATTCCGGGAATAAGAAAAAGTTGCAAGTCCTTCTGGAGGATATCCGGCAAGTACGGCAGATTGCTGATTTCCGATGGCTCGAGGAAAAAGTTTTAGAAGATCTTGCAGAGGATTAATGCCTGTCCGTATGTTTTGTCCGGATGGTTTCTTTTTTTTTTCTTAAACATTGTTATTTTAAAAAAGAAATTTCCAATTGAACTAAAGTGTGGCTGACACTTTTATGACAATGCATTTTTTTTTGTTAATAAAGACAACAGTTTTTATCTCCCTCAGTATTCTTACAGAATCATAGGTGATCTTTACACTGTTAACTGACATCTTCCAAAGCAATTCATGACATGTATCATGTTGCCATTACACGGTGTCCTCTTTCTTTACAGCCATGATCTTAAACCGGATTTCTCGTGACATTACCATGACAGAAAAAAATTCATGGTTAAGACCTTTGCAGCCGGAAAAACACGAGATCCCATTGCATCTGTTAAAAACTATAGCTTTTACCCATCGCCACACTCCTATAAAGGAACTCAACAGGTTCTTTTTGCATGAGGAGAATCGTAAAGAGCGACTGGCTTTTCTTAAGTTTTCTACAGATATCAGCGAGATTTTATATGTGGCTACTTGTAACCGCATAGAATTTATTTTTACCAGTCACCTTGATTGTGATCAAAAATATCTCAGAAGATTTTTTAGAAATTTCAGAGTTGACTGGACCAATGAAGAGATTGAGTTTGCTGTAGAACATGCACAGGTATATGAAGGCGAAGAAGCGTTACGTCATATTTATCGTGTAGCTTCATCACTTGATTCACTGGTTGTTGGAGAACGTGAAATCATTACACAGGTTCGGAAATCATACGATACCTGCAACGCGGAAGGACTTACCGGTGATTTGTTGCGACTTGTTGTCAAAAGCACAATCACAACCGCAAAGAAAGTATATACTGAAACAAAAATTGCCAATAACCCGGTTTCTGTTGTATCTCTTGCAGAGCGTAAGTTACGTGAACATAATCTTCCCAAAGACGCTCGATTCCTCATCGTCGGAGCCGGTGAAACCAATACGAATCTTCTTAAATACCTTGTTAAACAAGGCTTCAAAGATTTCGCGATCTTTAACAGAACATTAAAAAATGCCGAAGTATTAGCACGTCAAACCGGCACTGTTGAGATCGCTGCAACGGCACACACGCTCACCGAACTGAGCACCTACAATCGTGGGTTTGATGTGCTGATCACCTGCACAGGTTCTGCGACACCTGTGATTACCCCTTCTATTTATGAATCCCTTTTGCAAGGAGATACTAACCAAAAAATTCTGATTGATCTGGCTGTGCCTGCTGATGTACATCCGGATGTTGCCGATAATTTTTCCATATCACTAATAGACATCAGCCAGCTACGTGCTGTCGCTGATAAGAATATGGAAGAACGCCAGTCTGAGTTCATGTCGGCCGAGGAAATCATTGATGAGAACATCCATGAATTCCGTCATCTTCACCGTACTCGTTCCCTGGAACTGAAAATGAAAGAGGTGCCTGAAAAGATCCGTGAAATAAAGGATCGGGCATTGAATGATATTTTCGCCAAGGAGATCGAAGGGATGGATGAAAAGTCAAGAGAGTTATTAAGTAAAGTGCTGGATTACATGGAGAAAAAGTGCATCAGTGTCCCCATGGTCCTGGCGAAGGAGATTATCCTTGAAACATCCAATTGATATAAACCCGTTTTTCCGAATTCTTTTTACAGGGCTTTTGGATTTTGTGCGTATTTTCCGATTCTCATCTTATTCAGTCTTAATTTTATGCGTAGTCCTTTAATCATTGGAACCCGCGGGAGCGATCTTGCATTGTGGCAGGCACATTTTGTTAAAAGTTTATTGGAAGGTATAGGTCTCCCCAGTGAAATAAAAATCATCAAAACTCAAGGCGATCTGATCCAACATTTGTCATTCGACAAACTCGAAGGCAAAGGATTTTTTACAAAAGAAATCGAAGCGGCCTTGTTGAGCGGTGAAACAGATATTGCCGTTCATTCGCACAAAGATTTACCTACTGAATCTCCTGCAGAGCTGATGATCGCGGCAGTATCCGACCGTGAAGATCCATCCGAGCTGTTGCTGATCCGTAAGGAAGCAGTAGATCCTTCAAAAAAATTCTCCCTGAAAAATGGAGCGGAAGTTGGTACATCCTCTGCAAGACGTAAATCGCAGTTGCTGGCTTTTCGTCCGGATATTCAACTGAAAGAACTTCGAGGGAATGTACCCACACGGATCAACAAATTGCGTGAGAAAAGTTATGATGCTATTCTCATCGCGGCTGCAGGAGTGGAGCGTTTGGAAATTGATCTGAGTGATTTTCATGTAGAGAAACTGGATCCAAAGGAATTTATTCCGGCGCCTGCACAAGGTGTTCTTGCAATACAAATCCGTGCCTCCGATACTGATTTATACAAAGCCCTTCAGTCGATGAATCATGTGGCTGTTGCCAATACCATCGGCATCGAGCGTAAAGTGCTGAACCTGTTTCAGGGTGGATGTCAGATGCCTGTTGGTGTTTACGCTGAGTACGATGAGGATCAGGAATTGTATAAAGTGAGAGCCAGCAAAGCGGCAGCCTGGGATACACTTCCTGTTTCTGTATATATGGAGTCAGCTTCTCCCGAAGGAATGGCGGAACGTATCGTCGAAAAAATCGGACAGGTAAAACCTTGTCGGGTGTTTATTACTCGTGACCTACGTCCTGATAATTATTTGCAAAATGTTTTGCCAGGTTTGGGATTCAAGCTGGAAGGAAGAGCTTTGATTGAAACAGTAGCCGTACCGTTTCAGAATGTTCCTGATTGTGACTGGATCTTTTTCAGCAGTAAGCAAGCTGTGAAATTTTTCTTCCGTCAGAAACCGAATTTGAATGGACAAAAATTCGCTTGCGTTGGCAAGGCCACTTCAGAGGAATTGAGAAAGTATGGTCAGCGTGCCGACTTCATCGGTTCATCTACAGATACAAAAATGACAGGGAAACAATTCGCGGCAAAAGTTGGTTCCGGCAAGGTGTTGTTTCCACAGGCAAAAGGAAGCATGCGTTCTATCCAGCAACAATTCGTGAAAGCTGAACAGGTAATTGATCTTATCGTGTATGAAACCATCAAGAAAAACGATGGACAGATGCCGGAGGCTGACATGATTGTATTTACTTCTCCTTCCAATGTAGAAGCGTGGTTCGAACGTTTTCGTGTTGAATCCAATCATAAAGTAATTGCCATGGGTGACGCCACAGCGAACGCTTTGCGTCAGTTTGGAGTCATGAAATTGACCAAACCTGATGCATTTGATGATTCAGGAATTGTACGGTCGGTGTTTGGAATGAGTGGTAAGGATATTTGAATGCGAGAAAAGGAATAATTGAAATCAACAAACAATAGACGGAGTCGGGTGATATTGAAAATAGAACACTGATCCGGATAAAAAAATAAAACTGAGATGTTACACAGACCCAGAAGAATGCGACGCGACGCTATCGTTCGCGAAATGGTAGCGGAGACAAGACTCTCCAAGGACATGTTTATTTATCCTTATTTTGTTACTAAGGGAAAGAAAGTAAATCAACCGATAGAAGCCATGCCGGGCATCAGCCGTTTTTCGGCGGATACTTTGATGCAGGATGTGGAAAAAGGACTTAAGATGGGAGTCAATAAAGTGTTGTTGTTCGGGGTTGGGGAAGACAAGGCGGAGGATGCACATTCAGCTTATGACGATCACAGTATTGTCGCTGATGCGGTGCGTCTGCTGAAGAAGAACTTCGCGGATGATTTGTATGTGATTACCGATGTTTGTCTGTGCGCTTATACCACCCATGGCCATTGTGGCATTCTGGAGCATGATTATGTACAGAACGACCCGACTCTGGATATACTCGCCAAGATGGCTTTAAAACACGCCGAAGCCGGTGCCGATATGGTGGCTCCGAGTGATATGATGGATGGAAGGGTTCTCGCGATACGCCAGATGCTGGACCAGCATCATTTTGAAAATACCGCTTTGATGTCGTATGCAACCAAATTTGCATCCGCTTATTACGGGCCTTTCAGGGAAGCTGCGGATTCGGCACCCGGAAAAGGTGACCGGAAATCCTATCAGATGGACTATAGAAATGCCCGTGAAGCAGTTCGTGAAGCCAAAATTGATGAGACAGAAGGCGCTGATATTGTGATGGTAAAGCCTGCTTTGGCCTATCTGGATATTATCCGGGCTGTCCGCAGGAACACTACTTTGCCGGTTGCCTGCTACAATGTTTCAGCGGAATATACCATGGTCAAAACAGCCGCAAAAATGGGCTTTATCGATGAACAACGTATTGTGATGGAAAATATGTATGCTTTCGCCCGTGCAGGTGCCGGCATTATTATCAGCTATCACACACATGATATTTTGGGGCAAAAGTGGCTTTAATTAACAGCTGATTATTATCATAGTACAATGAACTGCAGCGCTTAAATTGCGCTCCCACTACACATTCCAGAGGTCGCAAGCCTGAAAATTCTTATCTTTGCGGACCTTTCTCATTATCCAATACTACCTATACAATTCCTATGGAACGTCAGAATGAAATCCTTGATAATGTTATCATCAAGTTTGCCGGTGACTCCGGTGATGGTATGCAGTTAACCGGGACACAATTTACCAACACAGCTGCCTTGTTTGGCAACGACCTCAGCACATTTCCGGATTTCCCTGCCGAGATCCGGGCCCCGCAAGGAACTCTTGCAGGAGTATCAGGCTATCAGCTTCACTTCGGAAGTGTTGAAATTTTCACACCGGGTGATTCTTGTGATGTGCTTGTAGTGATGAACGCGGCTGCATTGAAAGCCAATCTCCGTAATCTCCGCAAAGGCGGGATTATCATTGCAAATACAGATGGTTTTGATCCTAAAAATTTACGTCTCGCCGGAATTCCTGAAGGGAAGAACGCGCTGGAAGACGGGTCGCTCGAAAATTACCGGGTGATCAAAATGGACGTGACCAAAATGACGCGTGCCGCTCTGGCGGAAAGCGGAATGGGCACAAAGGAAATTGATCGCGCGAAAAACATGTTCGTGCTTGGTTTCCTGTACTGGATGTACAATCGTCCGATGGAGCATACCGAGAAATTTCTTAATGAAAAATTTGGTAAGAAGCCGGATATCCTGAAAGCGAACATTGATGTGTTGCGTGCAGGTTATAATTTCGGTGATACAAGAGAAGAATTTACTACCCGATATAAAATTGGTCCGGCAAAAATGCAGCCCGGTGTTTACAGAAACATCATGGGTAACCAGGCTACTGCGCTTGGTCTGATTTCTGCTTCACAGAAATCAGGTTTGCAATTGTTCTGTGGAACCTATCCTATCACTCCTGCATCCGATATCTTGCATGAGTTATCCCGTCATAAAAATTTTGGTGTAAAAACTTTCCAGGCTGAAGATGAAATCGCGGCTATTTGTTCAACCATCGGCGCAAGCTTTGGCGGATCATTGGGCGTGACTACTTCATCCGGTCCTGGTATCGCGTTGAAAACAGAAGCGATGGGTCTGGCTTTGATGCTGGAACTTCCATTGGTGATTGTGAATGTTCAGCGTGGAGGTCCTTCTACAGGATTGCCAACAAAGACGGAGCAAAGTGATTTGCTTCAGGCTGTATACGGCCGGAATGGTGAGTCTCCGATTCCGGTGATTGCCGCTGCGACTCCTTCCGATTGTTTCACGATGGCCTATGAAGCCTGTCGTATCGCTCTTACATCGATGACACCGGTTATCCTTTTAACAGACGGATATATTGCCAATGGTGCTGAACCATGGCAGTTCCCGAAAGCGAGTGATCTCGCTGAAATAAAAGTTCAGTTCGCGAAACCTGCCGGCGACGGAGAAAAGTTTTTGCCATACAAGCGCAATGATTTGCTTGCTCGTCCATGGGCTATTCCCGGAACAAAAGATCTCGAGCACCGCATTGGTGGTCTTGAAAAACAACACGAAACAGGAAACATCAGTTACGACCCAATGAATCACGAATTCATGGTGCATATGCGTGAAGCCAAAGTGGAAAAAATTGCAGACTACATTCCGGATATCCAGCCTGAAGTTGGTGCTTCCAAAGGCAAAATGCTTGTCCTCGGTTGGGGATCAACATTTGGTGCGATCAAGAGCGCGGTATTGAAAGCGCGTGCACAGGGTTACGATGTTTCCCATGCGCATTTGCGTTACATCAAGCCATTCCCGAAAAACCTCGGCGAGATGTTGTATAACTTCGAACATGTACTCATCCCTGAATTGAATTGCGGTCAGCTTATTAAAGTTATCCGTGATAAATTCCTGATCCCGGCGAAAGGTTTGAATAAAGTTCAGGGGCTTCCATTTAGCGCGGAGGAAATTTTCGTGAAAATTGAAGAGACGTTGAAATAATATTTAATGACGGCTTGAACGCAATTACAATTTCGGTTAACAAATAAAATACAAAATATAGCATGGAAATTCCAAGCACTCCAGTTGAGAAATTTACATCGAAGGATCTGTCGACCGACCAGGAAGTTCGCTGGTGCCCGGGTTGTGGAGATTATTCAATATTGAAACAAGCTCAAACAGTTATTCCGGATCTCGGAATACCGCGTGAGAATATCGTTTTCATTTCCGGTATCGGTTGCTCTTCCCGTTTCCCGTATTACATGGAAACATACGGTATGCATTCGATTCACGGTCGTGCCACCGCGATTGCAAGTGGTTTGAAAGCGTCTCGTCCGGAACTCAGTATCTGGATTGTTACCGGTGATGGTGATGGTCTTTCCATTGGAGGAAATCACACGATTCATATGCTTCGCCGGAATTTTGATGTGAATATCCTGTTGTTCAACAATGAAATTTACGGTTTGACCAAGGGTCAATATTCACCAACTTCGGAAGAAGGTAAAGTAACGAAATCAACTCCGATGGGTTCTGTGGATCATCCGTTCAATCCGATTGCTTTGTGCATGGGTGCTGACGCGACATTTGTGGCTCGTTCCATGGATCGTGATCCGAAACATTTGCAAGCTGTTCTCAAAAGAGCCAACGATCATCGTGGTGCCTCTTTCGTGGAGATTTATCAGAATTGTAATGTCTTCAACGACGGAGCATTTGAGGTATTCACTGAAAAGACTTCCAAGAAAAACGAAACGCTTTTCATGGAAAGTGGCAAACCGCTGGTGTTTGGAGAAAACAATGACAAGGGAATTAAACTCGATGGTTTCACTCCGGTTGTTGTTACTCTTGGTGACGGAATCTCAGCGAATGATTGCTGGATTCATGATGAGACTGACCGTGTGAAAGCGGGCATTCTTTCCCGTTTCTTTGACAATCCAAGAAATCCGAATCACCTGCCACGTCCATTTGGTGTATTCTACACAGAGGACCGTGGTCGTTACGAAGATAAAATGCAGCAGCAATTGACTGATGCGAAGAGTAAAAAAGGTGCCGGTGATCTGGATGCTCTTTTACAGGGCAGAGAAACCTGGACGATCAATTAATCTTTAAAATGATAATTTCAAAAGCGTTCCGTCGGGACGCTTTTTTTTATTTGGAGTTGAGAAAAAAAAAGACCCGTCATTGACGAGTCTTTTTTGTTTGTGGATTTTCGTGATCAGAAATTGAAGTTGATTCCGATTTTCGCATATGAAATATCGTAACCGAGTTCAGCGAAAGCACCCACTGCACTAGCGAAATTGTATTTTGCTCCGATGAACGCGCCGCTCACCAGGTCAGTTTTGTTGTAGTTGTAGTTATAATTGTAGCCAAAGTTATTGTAATACCAATCATCGTATCCTTTGTTTGAATAGGAATTGAATCGAAGTCCAATCATTATTCCGGCATAAGGATCAAATTTATTATTCTTATCAGCAAGAATGGTGAGGTGATATGTACCACGTACTCCAACGATGGTATTTGTCCATTTTTGTTTGTAGCCACCGAAACCCCAATCGTAGGATGCTGATTTATATCCGATGATTCCACCAATTCCAATTGTTCCCGGCCCTACTTCAGGAAAGAAGCCATGATCATAAATAAAAGCGAATGCAGGGGAAACCGTGGCATTAGAATAATAATTTACACCAAATCCAACACCCAATGCAATTGTATTAGAACCCTGATCAAAAGCAGGGTCGGCAGCAAATACATTAGTTGGAACTGCCTGCATTCCGAGAAGTGCAACAGAAGCAAGCGCAAGCTTTAAGGATTTTTTTAAACTGATTAGATTTTTCATGTGTGAATGTATTAGTGGGTTGATAATTAAAATTTGTTAGGTGAATGATTGAATTTGAGTGAATTGTTCAGTTAGAATTTTTTTTCTGAGAATTTCTGAAATGTAAATGTAATCAGTGGTTGAACAAATTTACTATAAAAACTGTCTTTTTTTCATTTATTTACATTTTTTAGGACAGGTATTTTCCAACAATCGGTAATCTTCGGCCCATCCCGAAAGCTTTCGGAGAGACACGAAGAATAGGGGGAGTCTGATAACGTTTGTATTCATTGGTATTAACCAATTTAAGAATCCGTTTGACAAGGCTTTCGTTAAATCCCATGTCTATCAGTTCGGAGGGGCCTTTTTGTTGTTCTATGTATTGATAAAGAACTTTGTCCAATTCTGAATAATCGGGTAATGAATCGGAGTCTTTTTGATTGGGACGTAATTCCGCTGAAGGAGGTTTTGTAATGATTATTTCGGGGATGATCTGTTTTTCCCTGTTGATAAAACGGGCCAGTTCGAAGACCTCGGTTTTGTAAACATCTCCGATAACTGAAATTCCTCCGCACATATCGCCATATAAAGTACCATAACCGACGGCGATTTCACTTTTGTTGGATGTATTCAGGAGTATATAACCGAACTTGTTTGACATAGCCATCAACAATGCTCCACGGATCCTGGCCTGGATATTTTCTTCGGTTACATTAAATGGCAGGTTATTAAATACCGGTTGTAGCGATTCGAGATATTGTTTGTAAACAGGAGCGATCGGAATTATTTCATAACTGACCCCCAGGTTTTTTATCAGTTCAAGTGAGTCGTTCACAGAACCTTCAGAAGAAAATTCAGAAGGCATGAGAAGTACCTTAACATTTTCAGGCCCGAGGGCTTTTGCTGCCAGCGCAGTTACAACAGCTGAATCAATTCCTCCGGAAAGTCCGAGAATGGCTTTTGTGAACCCTTGTTTTTTAAAATAGTCGTGAATGCCAAGCACCAAAGCATTGTAGATGGAAGCGATTTTATCGGTTGCCGGAACTGTGCCAGAAACCGCTTGCGGTAAGGCATCGAGGGAACCTGTCTTTTCATCGTAATCAAAAAAGCCAAGATCTTCATGGAAAGAATTTAATTCGCCAATGAATTTTCCATCCACGGTAATTCCGAGTGAGCCTCCGTCAAAAATTAATTCTGTTTGGGCTCCTGCGTGATTTACATAGAGCAAAGGAATCTGGTATTGTTTGACATTTCTGGAAAGAATCGCTTTTCTTTTATTGGCATGTGTGTAATCAAAAGGAGATGCAGCGATATTGACCATGAGTTTTGGCCGCTCATTGATTAAGGTATCCATAGGGCAATGCACATACATGGGATCATCATCGATGTTCCAAAGATCTTCGCAAATCGTAAGCGCGATTTTTATTCCATCTACTTCAATGCAATGAAACTGTCTGTTCGGTTCGAAATATCTGTATTCATCAAAGATGTCATAATTCGGTAAAAGCGCTTTGTGTACTGTATCGGAAATTTTCCCGTTATTCAAAACAACGGCGGAATTGAAAAGATTTTTTCCTTCCGGCTTTTCATTAATTGTCGGTAACCCCGCGATGGCAGTGATGCCTGTACATTCAGTCGCAAGGTCTAAGACAGCTTCCCGCGATTTTTGAATAAAGTCTCCGAACTCCAGAAAGTCACGTGGAGGATAAGCGCAAATGGAAAGTTCCGGAAATACGATGAGGGTAGCGCCTTTTTCTTTTGCCAAACGGATTGCCGACTTCATTTTACGGACGTTCTCCGTAAAATCGCCGATGACATAATTTTGCTGTGCGAGTGCGATACGCATAAAAAAAATCCCGTCAGGGTTTTTCACCTGACGGGACAAAGGTAGATAAACCTTTCTTAGAATAAAATTCCTACGGTGAGGGCCAGATAGTTACTATTTGCTTTCAAATCATCGCCATCAGCGATGTCCATGAAGCCATTGTTGAATTGAACACCCAATAAAAGAGAGGTTGAGCCACTGAGCGTGTATTCAACTCCACCACCGATGATCATGGATAAATTCAAACTATTGATATCTTTTTTGATATCCGCAGCATCTTCTGATGAGGTTGTTGTAACACCATTTATCTGATTGCTTGATTTATAATCTGCTTTTGCACGAATATTTATTCCGGGAGAAACCCCGACTTGCAGGTAGTAGGTCAGGTAGCCAATTTCATTTGTTTTCAATTTCAACGTCAGCGGAATTTCGATGTATTGAAGAGTCATTGCTTGTTCCGTCGTAAAAATGGCAGTATCAACGCCGGATGCATTTTGCAGGGAGATGATTGATTTTAATTTGCCACCACGATAAGCTACATCAATACCCGTCGCGAAGGCATAACGTTTGGTGAAATTGAATTCGGTCATAAGGCCGTAACTGAAGCCAAATTTTGAGCCATTCGTGCTGAAATTTTTGGAATCGGTTCTGAGCCATGCAAAAGACGGAGCAGCTTTTAATCCGAAATGAACATTGCTTTCATCTTGTGCCACCACTGCAAGTGTGCTGATCATTAGGATGCTGAGGAAAATAATCTTTTTCATAGTAGTATTTTTTATAATTTTGAACCAGAGCCGTTTCAAATCGGTATTTTTGCCCGGATTATACTGCAATGTTAATGAAAATAAGGCTACGGCTGGCGCTTATATTCAGCGCCTTTTTATACATCGGTTTGTTGATTACTTCTTGTAGTCACGACAGGGAAAAAGTGGACGTGAGTTCCATAGACGGTTCCTTTTCTTTCCGGCATTTCGATCAGGATTTATTTTCACTTGACACCAATAATATGGGGTCATCACTTGCGCAGTTAAAAAGCAAGTATGGGAACTTTTTTGATCTCTTCGCTTACAGGATCACCAGTCTGGGTTCTCCTGATTCCATCCTGACCCGTGATAAATTCAGGCAGTTTATCACGGATACGAATTTCAGAGCTGTTTATCGCGATATCCAGAAGGAATTTGGTGATGGCGAATCTTTGAAGAAAGAACTTTCTGAAGCGTTTAAATATTACAGGTATTATTTTCCGGGCAAACAGGTGCCGGAGGTGATTACTCTGTTGTCCGCCTTTTCATTTCCGGTTGTTGCCGATTCGAATCATTTGGGAATCGGACTGGACATGTATCTGGGAACATCTTATCGTTATTATTCCACGATAGAGCCTCCCTTGCCCTTGTATTTACGCTTGCGGATGACCCGCGAATACGCCGCGATTGATGCTTTGCGCGGGTGGCTGCAAAGTGATTACATGGTGGATGAATCCCAGGCCAAGATGGTTGAGATGATGATTTCACAAGGGAAAATTATCTATGCGCTTGATTTACTTTTTCCTGAAACTCCTGACAGTTTAAAGATTGGTTATACAGGAGCACAGCTCAATTGGTGCAGAGAGAACGAGTCGAAAGTATGGTCGTTTTTTGTGGACCAGCAATTGTTGTTCAGTACCGATCCAAACCTGCTCATGAAGTATGTTAACGATGCGCCAACCACCAATGGTTTTCCAAAGGAATCTCCCGGGAATATCGGGCAGTTTATAGGCTGGAAAATTGTTCAATCGTATATGGATCATCATCCTGATATTTCACTGCAACAATTGATGGAGAATAAGGACTTGCAAAAAGTATTTCAGGAGTCGAAATACAAACCGGCACGTTAAATATTGGATGCGTTTTTAGAGTTAAAAAAAATCGAAAATGAAAACATCTGAAATAAAATTTCTGGTAACTCTTGATGAAGAAAAAATTCCTTCCCGTTTGGAATGGGAAGCGACGGATAGCGGAATAGAAGGTCGAAAACCCTGTAATGCTACGATGATGTCGATCTGGGATCCAAAGGAGAATACGACGTTAAGAATAGATCTCTGGACAAAGGACATGCTCGTAGACGACATGAAACGTTTTTTCTACGAAAATTTTGTGACGATGGCAGATACTTATTTGCGCGCGACCAATGATCCTCAACTGGCCGGAGAAATCAGGCAGTTTGCTGAGGCATTTGGAAAAAAAATCGCTGAGTCGGCAGGTAAATAATCAGGTCTTGAATTTAAAAGGTGATGCCGAAGGATTGACAAAATCTTTGTTGGTCAGTTCAAGATAATCCAGTATTTCATCACGGCCTGTTTTCTTTTCTGCTGAAGTAATAAAAAGCAGAGGGAGTTCTTCCCAGGTTTTTCTCAATTCTTTTTTATAAGATTCAACAGAATAAATAACCTGTTGTTTAGAAAGCTTATCAGCTTTGGTGAAAACCAATGCGAGAGGAATGTTGTTTTCGCCAACCCATTGAATGAACTGAAGATCTATTTTTTGCGGATCAAGCCGGATATCAATCAAAATGAACACCGTCATCAGGTTGGTTCTTTTCTGAAGATAGTCACGGATCATTTTATCCCAGGTTGCCTTTGCCGTTTTGGCGACCCTTGCGAATCCATAACCGGGCAAATCAACCAGGTACCAGGCTTCGTTGATCATGAAATGATTGATCAGCTGAGTCTTGCCGGGTGTTCCGGAAGTCTTTGCTAATCCTTTTTTTCCGGTGAGCATATTGATCAGTGAAGACTTGCCCACATTTGAACGACCGATAAAGGCGTATTCAGGAAAAACAGGCTCAGGGCACTTGGTATAAGTTGTCTGGCTTGCAATAAAACGCGCTTCACGAATGGTCATCAGGAAATTTTAGGAAATCAGAATTAATCAGAAAATATCAGGCCGACTGCGAAGCTTGAAATTTTTTCAGCCAGGCATCGAGTATGTCGTTGAATTCGTGTGGTTGTTCCATCATCGGAGCATGGCCGCACTTGTCGATCCAGAACAAATCACTTTTCGGCAGTAAGCGGTGAAATTCTTCCGCGACTTTAGGAGGAGTGATCGTGTCTTGTTTGCCCCAGATGAGGCAAACCGGCATTTTCATATCCTTGAGATCTTCGCTCATGTTGTGACGAATCGCTGATTTTGCTAAGCTCAGGATACGGATCAGTTTGCCTTTATCATTGACAATTCCGAAAACCTCGTCAACCAGTTCTTTTGTCGCGGTTTTAGGATCGTAGAAAGTGTATTCAACTTTGGTGCGAATGAAGTTATAGTCTTCCCGCTTGGGAAATGAGCCACCCATCGCATTCTCATATAGGCCGGAACTTCCGGTGAGAACCATCGCGCTCACGACTTCCGGGTGTTTTTTGACATAAACGAGAGTTACATGTCCGCCGAGTGAGTTACCGATCAGGATGGGGTTTTTGTATTGTTTGAAGGTGATGAAGTCGTGTACGAAATCCGCCAGTGCTTTTACGTTGGTGTTGAGCACCGGTAAGGTGTAAATGGGCATCAGAGGAATAATGACTCTGTATTCTTTCGAAAATTTCTCCACGACATCCATCCAGTTGCTGAGTGCTCCAAACAAGCCGTGCAACAGGATCAAAGGTTTTCCTTGTCCTTCTTCGATGTACTGGAAATCGTTCTCGCGTTTGATTTCGTAACGCATACTGAATTGTTTTTCCAAATGTATAGAAAAAAAGAAAAATGACACGGACAATTTGATTGTTTACGATGAACGTGGTGTTGGAAAAAAATTGAATGTCGGAACGACCGGATTTGTAATGAAACCAGTCCGGAGAGCCACATTTTTAGGGCTTACACAAATTACCACGGGGAACAAAAATTCCGGTTTTTATATCCATTTCGGACCCAATAAACCGAACCCGGGGCGAAGCATGCCCTTGGAAAACCGCGTCCATGGCTCGTTTTTGAAAGTTTTCAACAAAGTGGTAAAAAGTGGTAGTAAGTGGGAATATTTTTTCTACATTAGCGCATCTAAAAATCAGTGATGGCGGGTTATATCGGAGAGTTTCCATGCACGATTGATGCAAAAGGGCGATTCCTCCTTCCGGTTGCTTTGAAGAAGCAGATTCCGGTGAAGGAGCAAAAGCATTTTGTGGTGCATCGCGGTATTGAAAAGCACCTGATCATTTACACAAAGAAGGTCTGGGAGAAAATCAGCGAGGAAGTGAACGAGCTGAATCTCTATGTGCGGAAGAACAGGGAGTTCATCCGCAAATTCAACCGAGGCGCTACAGAAATTGATCTGGATGGAACCAATCGTTTGTTGATCCCCAAGACACTCGCTGATTTTGCAGGTATTGAAAAAGACATTGTGCTCTTTGCATATGGGAATCGCATTGAAATCTGGGCTCAGGCGGAATACGAACGGATGATGAAGGATGAATCATCTGATTTCGCACAGCTTGCGGAAGATGTGATGGGTAAGAAGCAACGGGATGACGACGACGTATCATGATCCGGTATTACTGACCGAAAGCGTTGATGCGCTGAATATCGTCGCGGATGGAATCTACGTGGACGTCACCTTCGGTGGAGGAGGTCACAGCCGGGAAATCCTGAAGCATCTCGGACCCAAAGGCCGGCTTATCGGTTTTGATCAGGATGAGGACGCGCAGCGAAATCAAATCAGGGATCCTCGCTTTGTACTTGTTCGTCACAACTACCGTTATGTCAGACAATTTCTCCGGTATTACGATGTGCTTCCGGTGAATGGATTGCTCGCTGATCTGGGCATTTCTTCTTACCAGATCGATGAAGCTTCGAAGGGGTTTTCAATTCGTTTTAATGCACCCCTGGATATGCGTATGAACAGACAATCGGATCTCACCGCGGCTCGTGTGCTGAACGAATATCCGGAGGCGCAATTGCTGAAAGTGCTCTCTGAATATGGAGAGGTAAGAAATGCCAGGAGTCTTGTTCGCATGATTCTGGAATTGAGAAAGGAAAAGAAGTTTGACGAGATAGAAGATTTTAAAACAAGAATTTCTCCGTGTGTGGACAGACAATATGAGTCGCAATACTATGCCAAAGTATTCCAGGCACTGAGAATAGAAGTGAATGATGAGTTGGGTGCGCTGAAGGAATTGTTGATGCGATCCGCTGAAATAATAAAGCCGGGAGGGAGGCTGGTGGTGATCGCTTATCATTCTCTGGAAGACCGGCTGGTGAAAAATTTTATTGCAAGGGGAAAATTTGAGGGAGAAACAGAAAAAGACCTTTTTGGAAACGCAGTGGAAGTGCCATTTCGGGCCATCACCAAAAAACCTTTGGAAGCAAGCCCGGAAGAAATAGCACGAAACCCAAGAGCAAGAAGCGCGAAACTCAGAATAGCGGAAAGAATATAATTTATGGCAGAGAATAAATTGAAAGAAGAAGTTCAGGAGGAAGCTGTTCCGGAGCCAAAGCCGAGAAAACGCTCTTCTCGTCCCGCAAGACGCCTGATTAAAATGGTGAATGTTTTTGGCGTTCTGGACCGAAACCAGATCGTACATGCAATGCCTTTTATACTCTTTGTCACAATGCTGATCATCGGATACATCGCCAACAGCTATTATGCTGAGCGTGTGATCCGCGAAATCGATAAAACGAAATCGGAACTGAAGGAAAAAAGAGCGGAATACATTTCCACAAAATCCATGCTGATGAACAACAGTCGCCAGTCGCAGGTTGCCGGAGCTCTTGAATCCGTAAACATAAAGGAAACAACGGAGCCGCCAAAGATGATTATCGTGACGGATCCGATTAGAAAGAAAAAGTAGTTGAAGGCAAGAAGATGGACGTGAAAAAAGACATTCTCTGGAGGATTTACCTCGCGTTTCTTCTCATCTGTGCGATGGGCCTGGCGATTATTGTTCAGATCGTACGCATTCAGTTTGTACAGGGGGATGAATGGAGAGCCAAGCAAGACAGCATGACACTTTCTTTTGAACCCATTGAAGCTTCCCGCGGAAATATTTTTTCAGATGATGGCAGTCTGCTCGCGACTTCAGTTCCCATCTATGATATCCGTTTTGATACCCGCGCGAATTCACTGACCGATGAAGTTTTTAATGCCGGAATCGATTCACTTGCTCAGGCTTTGTCAACACTCTTTAAAGATAAAACCTGGCAGGATTATCATCATGAAATTAAAGAAGCCCGGTCTGAAAAGAACAGGTATTACCTCATTCAAAGAAATGTGAGTTATACAGAACTCCAGCAACTTAAAAAGTTTCCAATTCTCCGGATGGGACGCAACAAGGGCGGCCTTATTATCGATGAGAAAAATATGCGTCAGCTCTCTTTCGGACAGCTGGCTTCCAGAACGATCGGAACTGTTCGGGATATTAAACCTGTTGGTGTCGAAGCTTCTTTCAACAGCGATCTTAAAGGTGCCGGCGGACAAAGGCTGATGCAAAGAATTGGCGGCAATGTCAAGATGCCGGTGCGTGATAAGGATGAAGTCGAACCGCGTGATGGAAATGACCTGGTGACTACACTCGATATCAATATTCAGGATGTAGCGGAGCATTCTTTGGAACAACATCTCCGGGAACACAACGCGGATCATGGTTGCGCGGTGTTGATGGAAGTATCTACAGGTGCTATCAAAGCGATCGCGAATCTTTCCCGTACCAAAGAGGGCGAATACGTGGAGAATTTTAATTACGCAATAGCTGAAGCATCAGAGCCCGGTTCCACTTTCAAGCTCGCTTCATTGATGGCTGCTTTGCAGGACGGATTGATTGAATTGACAGATACTGTGAATGTAGGCGACGGAACAGCGACCTATTATGGAAAGAAAATGCCGGATGCGCATGCGCCGAAATCGAGCAAGTTGTCAATTCAACAGGCATTTGAAACTTCTTCAAACGTCGGAATCTCAAGAGTGATTTATCAGCATTACCTCAAGAGTCCTGAGGCATTTGTTTCCCGTTTAAAATCTTTTGGACTTTCTCAGAAACTCGGATTACAGATTGAAGGAGAAGGTCAGCCTTTTATAAAAAATGTTACGGATAAAAGCTGGTCAGGTTTATCGCTTCCATGGATTTCTATCGGTTATGAATCCAAATTAACACCACTGCAAACACTTACATTTTATAATGCTGTGGCGAATAACGGTCGGGTTGTAAAACCGATGTTTGTAAGTAAAATTCTCAATCACGGAAAAGTGATTCGTGAATTTTCCTCTGAAATTATCAGGGATTCCATCGCTTCTCCCGATGTACTTGCGAAAGCAAGACAATTGCTGGAAGGTGTTGTTCAACGCGGAACAGCTTCGGTTTTGAACAAATCACCCTATAAGATCGCAGGGAAAACCGGTACGGCTCAAATCTTTAATAACAAGTACGGATACGATAAGGAGCACATGACTTATCAGGCTTCATTCGTCGGGTATTTTCCAGCTGACAAGCCAAAATATTCCTGCATAGTAGTGGTGTATGCTCCATCCAATGATGTGTATTACGGAGGAGCAGTAGCCGCACCAATTTTCAAGGAGATCGCGGATAAGGTTTATTCGAACCACCTTGACATGAACGAATCTCCAATTCAAACAGATTCCATTGTAAAAACAATCCCTGTAGCGAAAGCAGGTCAGCAGAAGGATTTGAATAAAGTACTTGCCAAACTGAATCTCACAAACGAATCATCAGATCCGGATGCATACTGGGTGAGTGTTGATGCAAGGTCTGCCCAACTAAAAACGAACGAAAGAAAAACTATTTCAGGACTAGTGCCAAATGTTGTTGGTATGGGTTTGAGAGATGCATTATACATCCTTGAAAATGCCGGACTCAATGTCCGTATCAATGGTAAAGGCTGGGTAACCAGACAATCAATCCAGGCGGGATCAAGAGTTAAAAAAGGGCAACAAATCCTGATTGAATTAAGCTGAGCAATGAGTGTACTGAAAGATATCTTATACAAGACAGGCATCCTTGATGTGGCCGGATTTACGGACACGATCATTTCGGATGTGTGTTTTGATTCCCGTAAGGTCAGAGAAGGAAGTCTCTTTGTTGCTGTGCGTGGTACGCAAGCGGATGGACATGGATTCATCCCGGCTGTCATTGAGAAAGGTGCAATTGCTATCGTTTGTGAAAAATTTCCGGATGAATTGATCAGTGGCGTGACCTATGTAAAAGTGAGTGATTCTTCTCTCGCTCTTGCACAGATAGCAAGCAACTTTTATGGCAATCCTTCTGAAAAACTGGAATTGGTAGGAGTTACCGGAACCAATGGAAAAACGACTACAGCGACTTTGCTTTTTCAGTTATTCAGATCTCTTGGTCATCCCTGCGGATTGATTTCTACCGTAAGAAATCAGATCAACGACCAGGTGATTCCGTCCACACATACTACACCTGATCCATTGCAACTGAATGCGCTGCTGTCAGCAATGGTTGATGATGGATGTTCTCACGCGTTTATGGAAGTGAGTTCGCATGCAGTTGTTCAGAAACGTATTGCGGGACTTCGTTTTGTTGGTGGCATTTTTACAAATATCACTCATGATCACCTCGATTATCACAAGACTTTTGAAGAATACATCAAAGCTAAAAAAGGATTTTTTGACGCATTACCTGAGTCGGCATTCGCGCTCGTGAATCTTGACGATAAGAATGGTGTGGTGATGCTTCAGAATACTAAGGCAAGAAAATATACATATAGTCTCCGTTCAATGAGTGATTACAAATGCAAACTCATTGAAAATCATTTTTCCGGATTGCTCCTGAATCTTGACGGACACGAAGTGTTGTGCAGATTGATCGGAAGTTTTAATGCGTACAATCTTACAGCGACTTATGCAGCGGCAGTCATTCTCAATGAATCAAAAATGGAAGCGCTCACTGCGCTGAGCAGACTGGTTCCCGTGGAAGGTCGATTTGATTTTCTTACGTCCAGAGCCAACGTTGTTGGTGTAGTCGATTACGCACATACGCCTGACGCTTTACAAAATGTTTTGTCCACGATTCATGATGTGAGATCCGGTCAGGGACGAGTAATAACTATTGTCGGTTGCGGAGGTGATCGTGACGCGGCGAAACGTCCGGTCATGGCCAAGATCGCGTGTGAATTGAGTGATCGTGTTATTCTGACAAGCGACAATCCCCGTTCAGAGGACCCGACAGAAATTATCCAGCAAATGGAAAAAGGTGTTCCGATGGGTGAGGTGAGAAAAACACTTTCCATTGTTGACAGGAAAGAAGCAATCAAGACGGCGGTATCTCTTGCTCAACCCGGAGATATTATCCTGGTTGCAGGAAAGGGACATGAAAAATACCAGGAAGTAAAAGGCGTGCGTACTCCATTTGACGATAAAAAAGTATTACAGGATTTTTTCAATCTCATGAACTGACATGCTCTACTACCTGTTTGCATATTTACACAAAGAATTCGACCTGCCGGGAGCAGGAGTGTTCCAGTATATCTCGTTCAGAGCAGCATTGGCGATCATTACGTCGCTCATCATCGCGTTGATTTTTGGTAAGAGCATTATCAAATACCTGCATCGCATGCAGGTTGGAGAGACTGTGCGTGACTTAGGTCTTGATGGACAAAAAGAAAAGCAGGGAACGCCAACCATGGGCGGTTTGATCATGCTCGGCGCGATTCTCATTCCGACATTATTATTTGCCCGATTGCTCAATGTGTATGTCATCATCATGATCGTTACAACTGTATGGCTTGGTCTGATAGGTTTTATTGATGACTACATCAAGGTTTTCAAAAAAGATAAAGCTGGACTTGCCGGTCGTTTTAAAATTATGGGACAGGTTGGGTTGGGACTTATTATCGGTTGCACTCTATATTTCAATCCATATGTTGTTGTAAAAGAGAAATCGAGTAAGAGTGAAATTCGTCTGCACACCGAAGCGACAAATGTTATTGAGAATATTCGTCAGAATGAAAATATTCTTGTTTCTCCTCAGTCCGTGAAGAGCACCAAGACCACAATTCCTTTTGTAAAGAGTCACGAGTTTGATTATGCGTCCTTCCTGAAATGGATGGGACCGGATTATCGTCGCTGGTCATGGCTCATTTTTATTCCGGTTGTCATTCTGATTATAACAGCAGTTTCGAACGGAGCCAATATCACCGACGGAATCGATGGGTTGGCAACAGGGACATCGGCAATTATCGGAGCTACACTCGGCATTTTGGCATATGTCTCCGGTAATACAGTGTTCGCGAATTATCTGAACATTATGTATATCCCAAATGCAGGCGAGTTGGTGGTGTTCATCGCTGCTTTCGTTGGAGCCTGCGTGGGTTTTCTATGGTACAACGCTTATCCTGCCCAGGTATTCATGGGCGATACCGGCAGTCTGGCCTTGGGTGGAATCATCGCCACATTCGCGATAGCCATTCGCAAAGAATTACTGATTCCGGTGTTGTGCGGAATTTTCGTAGTTGAAAATCTTTCTGTCATGATCCAGGTCAGTTATTTCAAATACACAAAGAAAAAATATGGTGAAGGAAGAAGGATCTTCAAGATGTCTCCTTTGCACCATCATTATCAGAAATTAGGATATCACGAAGCGAAAATAGTTTCAAGATTCTGGATCATCGGAATCATGCTGGCCATTTTCACTGTAGTAACGCTGAAATTGAGATAAAAGCTGAATTCGTCGGATTAAATAAACAGATCAAATGCAAACTTCAAATCAGAAAAGACTCGTCATCCTCGGCGCCGCAGAAAGCGGAGTGGGGGCTGCTGTGCTTGGTTTGAAAAAGGGCTATGATGTATTTGTTTCGGATGGAGGAAAAATCAAGGATCAGTACAAAAATCTACTCGAACAGCATCAGATTCGTTTCGAAGAAGGAATGCATACGGAAGACTCTATTCTGAATGCTACAGAAGTTGTAAAAAGTCCTGGGATTCCTGAAAAAGCGGAGATCGTAAAGAAAATTCGCAAAGCCGGAATTCCGGTGATCAGCGAAATTGAATTCGCAGGGAGATATTCCAAAGCAAAGATGATTGGTATTACCGGTACCAATGGTAAAACGACCACCACATTGCTGACGTATCACATTCTTCAGAAAGCAGGTTTGAATGTAGGACTGGCCGGTAATGTGGGGAAGAGTCTTGCTCTGCAGGTAGCTGAAAAGGATCATGATTATTATGTCATCGAACTGAGCAGTTTCCAGCTGGATGGCATGTACGATTTTAAATGTGACATCGCGATTCTTACAAACATCACTCCTGATCATCTCGATCGGTACGACTATGAATTGAAAAATTACGTGATGTCAAAATTCCGCATCACACAAAATATGACCTCTACTGACGCATTTATTTACTGCGTGGATGACGAGATCACCAATGCTCATATCGGCGAGGTCGATATCAGAGCTCACCGCTTTCCTTTTTCTATCAAAAAGAAACTTGAAGAAGGCGCGTGGCTTGAAAATGAAAATATAATCATAAACATACTAACCAACCAACCCCACTTCTCTATGCTGATCCATGAACTTGCACTACAGGGTAAACACAATTTGTATAATTCCATGGCGGCAGGCATTGCGTCCCGCGTTCTGGAAATCCGGAAAGAAGTAGTCCGCGAAAGTCTTTCTGATTTCAGAAATGTTGAACATCGTCTGGAACACGTTTCGACAGTTCACGGCATTGAATTTATCAACGATTCAAAAGCTACAAACGTAAATTCTACATGGTATGCTCTGGAGAGTTTTAATCGCCCTGTGGTTTTGATCCTGGGTGGCGTTGACAAAGGAAACGATTATACAATGCTTCACGATCTCGTGAAAGAAAAAGTAAAGGCGATTGTTTGTCTGGGTACCGACAATAAGAAAATCATCAAAGCGTTTAAGGATGTAGTTGAACAAATTGTAGAGACTTCCACTGCTGAAGAAGCCGTTCAGGCAAGTTATAAAATTGGCAAGAAGGGTGATGTAGTATTGTTGTCGCCGGCCTGTGCGAGTTTTGATTTGTTCGAAAATTATGAAGATCGTGGACGCCAGTTTAAAAAAGCGGTGAAAGCGCTCTGAGTAATGCTGAGTTAAACATCATCAGATTTCTTTCACAAAAAATCCCCGAATACAATGCAGGCTACCTGGCTGGATAAATATTTTAAAGGCGACAGAACCATTTGGTTAATCGTCTTTATTCTTTCCATATTCTCATTACTTGCAGTGTACAGCAGTACGGGGACGCTTGCATATAAATTCAAAAGCGGGAATACTGAATATTATCTCATCAAGCACCTGTCTATTCTTGTGTTGGGACTTGGATTGATGTATGCAGCTCATGCTATTCGGTATACTTATTATTCGAAATTTTCAACAATAGCGCTCCTTCTCTCCCTGCCATTGCTGATTTTGACTTTGTTCAGCGGTACAAATCTGAATGAAGCCAGTCGTTGGATAACATTGCCCGGGATGAATATTACATTTCAAACTTCAGATTTCGCGAAGCTTGCACTGATCATGTTTGTAGCGAGGATGCTTTCAAAAAAACAAGATGAGATCAAAAGTTTTAAAGGCGCGTTTCTGCCCATTGTCCTTCCAATAATAGGAATTTGTGCATTGATTCTTCCGGCGAATTTTTCGACAGCTGCTGTTTTATTTATTTCCTGTTCTTTTCTGATGTTTATCGGCAGGATTAACATGAAGTTTATCCTGGGTCTTTTCGGTGTTGCTATTGTATTGTTTACTTTATTCATAGTTGTTTCCCTGGCTATTGGTAAAACAGGGCGAATAGAAACCTGGAAAGCCAGGGTTGAAAGATTTACGAGTGATGACAATCAGGATAATTACCAAACCGATCAGGCTAAAATTGCTATCGCGGGTGGTGGATTGTTTGGAAGATTCCCCGGGAACAGCAAAGCAAGAAATTATCTTCCGCATCCCTATTCTGATTTCATCTATGCAATCATCATTGAAGAATATGGTTTAATAGGAGGTGTGCTAATCATCTTCCTGTACATCTGGTTATTCTTCCGTGTCATTCGGTTTATTCATCACAGTCCGATGGCATTCGGAACATTGCTTGCCATCGGATGCGCGTTCAGCCTGGTATTCCAGGCGATGATCAATATGGCCGTCGCTGTGAATTTGTTTCCGGTAACCGGTCAGCCCCTGCCCCTGCTGAGTATGGGAGGTACATCCATATGGTTTACGAGTATTTCCATTGGCATAGTGTTGAGTGTAAGCCGGCAGGTAGAAAAAGAGAAAAAAGAAGGAGGACAGGAGCTTGCAGCAGCCTGAGATAAGAGTTGTCATCAGCGGAGGTGGTACGGGCGGACATATTTTCCCGGCCATTGCCATCGCGAATGCGCTGAAGGCGATGAATGAAAAAAATGAAATCCTGTTTGTGGGTGCCAATGGCCGGATGGAAATGGAGAAGGTGCCTGCCGCAGGTTACAGGATTGAAGGATTAAACATCAGTGGCATACAACGGAAATTCAGTTTGTCAAATCTGAAACTTCCATTCAAAATAATTCAAAGTGTTCTCAAAGCGAGAGCCATAGTGCGTTCTTTCAAACCTGATGTCGCGATAGGTGTTGGCGGTTATGCCAGCGGTCCCTTGTTATATGCTGCGGGATCAATGCATGTTCCAACGCTGATCCAGGAGCAAAATTCATTTGCAGGAATCACCAATAAGATTCTCTCAAAACGAGCGCAGCGAATCTGTGTGGCCTATGAAGGCATGGAAAAGTATTTTCCTGCAGAAAAGATTGTGCTTACCGGTAATCCTGTCCGACAGGATATACTTAATCTGGAAGGGAAAAAAGAGGAAGGACTTCGTGCCTTCGGTTTATCAGACGGAAAAAAGACTGTGTTGGTGATTGGCGGAAGTCTGGGTGCCAGAACGATTAACGAGTGCCTGTTGGAGGGTTGGGAAAAAATTGCAGATGAGAATATTCAAATGATCTGGCAAACAGGAAAGTTTTTCTTTCCGAAAGTTTCCGGTCTGAAGTCTGAAGCAATAAAGAAAGGGATTTGTATAACAGAGTTTATTCAACGAATGGATCTGGCTTATGCGGCAGCGGATGTAGTGATTTCCAGGGCAGGAGCAAGTTCGGTTTCGGAGTTGACCCTCACCGGAAAACCTTCCATATTGGTGCCTTCTCCCAATGTAGCGGAGGATCATCAGACAAAGAACGCGATGGCATTGGTCAACAGAAATGCAGCGGTTCTGGTGAAGGATGCGAATGCAAAAACAGAAATGATAAAGGCGGTACTGGATTTGGTTCATGATGAAAAAATGCAAATTCAATTGTCTGCTGAGATAAAAAAAATGGCATTGCCGGATTCAGCAAAAAGAATCGCAGAGATTGTATATGAGTTGGCAGGAAATAAAAGTAAAAGATAAATTTTGTGGATTTCAATAAGCTAAATAACGTCTATTTTATCGGCATCGGAGGCATTGGTATGTCTGCGCTGGCACGTTATTTCAAAGCCATTGGAAAACAAGTAGCAGGGTATGATAAAACACCAACACCTTTAACAGATGAATTGATTCGTGAAGGAATAGAGGTGCATTTCAAGGATGAGGTTTCTCTGCTTCCTTCTGCAATTGTTAAAAATAATGAAGCGCAAAATACAACCCTGGTAGTGTATACACCTGCAGTGCCAAAGGATCACCAGGAATTAAATTTTCTGAAGGCGAATGGTTATGTAGTCATGAAACGGTCGGAAGTGTTGGGTTTGATTACAAAGAACAGTTTCACCATCGCTGTTGCGGGAACACACGGGAAGACCACTACATCTTCCATGATTGCTCATTTGCTTCGTTATGCCGGAGTAGATTGTTCCGCGTTTCTCGGAGGAATTACAAAAAATTACAATACTAACCTCCTCATTGGCTCAGGTGCTGCAAAAAGCACAGTCGTAGTTGAAGCGGATGAATACGATCGTTCCTTCCTTACTTTGTTTCCGGATATTTCCGTTATCACATCCATGGATGCTGATCATCTGGACATTTATGGTGACAAAACATATATGGAAGAATCCTATCGTTTATTTGCCCGTCAACTCAAGCCGGGAGGAAAGTTGATCTATAAAAAAGATTTGCCTATTGGTCCTGTTCAGGGAGATCACACTTATTTCAATTATTCAGTCGATAAAAACAGCGATTATTCTGCTACTGAAATCCGGATAGAGAATCACCGTTATCATTTTAACTGGAATGATAAGTTGGGGACGATTAAGGACCTGACTTCAGAAATGCCCGGACTGCACAATGTAGAAAATGCTGTCGCGGCGATCGCTGTTGCAAGGCAACTCGGAATAGCAGAAGATAAAATCCGGCAAGGGCTGGCGGCTTATACCGGAGTCAAAAGACGTTTTGATTACCAGGTGAAGAATGGAAATGTGATTTATATCGATGATTATGCTCATCACCCTGAGGAATTGAGAGCCTGCATAGCATCCGCCAAGGAGCTTTACCCCGGAAAGAAAATTCTGGGTGTCTTTCAACCTCATCTGTTCACGCGAACCCGGGATTTTGCCGACGGTTTTGCAAATTCCCTTTCGATGCTGGATGATTTGGTCTTGCTTGACATTTATCCTGCACGGGAAAAACCTATTCCCGGAGTAGATTCCCGGTTGATTCTTGATAAAGTTACACTTCAAAATAAGTCATTGGCACATTTGTCTGACTTCCCCGGCATTCTTAATAAACATGAGTTTGACGTTTTGCTTACCCTCGGAGCAGGTGACATTGATCAGTTGGTTAGTCCGATCAGGGAATATCTTTTGGTTCATAATTGATTAGTTATCATGATGAAAATGAATATAAACTGGAAAAAAGCAGGGAAAGTGAGCACCTGGGTGCTTGTCTTGATTGCTTTTGCCGTGACCGTTGGGTTTACGGAAAGCAAGCAGGCGAACCTTCTTTGTACTGACGTTCGCATTGTGGTAGAGGATTCAACCGGATTCGCATTTGTTGAAACATCAGATATTCAAAATATCCTCCACGACAAGTTTGGAGAATTGAAAGGTCAGCCGGTTAGTTCTATCAACATTGCTTTGTTGGAAAAAATCATTAATAACAACCCATTCATTTCGAGAGCCGAAGTATTTTCAACCGTTGATGGAAAGCTGAATATTGAAGTAAAACAACGTCTTCCTGTAGTAAGAATTATGAACTTTAATAATGAAAGCTTTTACATTGACGACAAAGGAGTTTTCATGCCCAGGTCGGAGAAATATACAGCACGTGTACCTGTTGCAAATGGATATATTTTCGATAAAGAAGTTGAAAGAAGTGTAAGGGTGATTGATGAAGATCCTGTTGATACGAGTGTTCACCTTTCGCGGATTGAAAAAGTATTCAGAGTTGCAGATTATATTCACCACCACGATTTCTGGAATGCACAGATCGAACAGATCTATGTCAATGCCAACGGGGATCTGGAATTGATACCGCGTGTGGGAGATCATTCCATTGTTTTAGGAGATGATCAACACATTGAAGAAAAGTTTGAAAAATTGTTTTTGTTCTATACTGAAGGTTTAAATAAAACAGGATGGAACAAATACAAAGTCATTAATTTAAAATACAAAGACCAGGTGGTCTGCACGAAAAAATAAGATGGAAACGATCGATATCATTGTAGGTCTCGACATCGGTACAACAAAAATTTGTACGATTGTCGGCAAAAAAAATGAGTTTGGGAAAATTGATATTCTCGGCTATGGGAAGTGCGAATCACTGGGAGTAACCCGTGGTGTCGTAACAAACATCGTGAATACAATCGAGTCCATCAAAATGTCCGTACAGGAAGCTTCCGGGCGATCCAATGTTGAAATTGGAAATGTGTATGTCGGCATTGCCGGTCAGCACATAAAAAGTTTGCAGCACCGCGGACAGAAAATGCGTAACTCTCTCGAGGACGAAATCAGCCAGACCGATATCGATGCGATCGTTGAAGACATGTACAAACTGGCAATGCCTCCGGGAGAAGAAATCATTCATGTGATTCCTCAGGAATATATCGTCGACAGCGAACAGGGGATTAAAAATCCGATAGGAATGTCTGGTATCCGCCTGGAAGCCAATTGTCATATCATCTCCGGACAGGTTACTGCAGCGAAAAATATTTACAAATGTGTAAACAGGGCAGGACTTCATACAGAAGGATTGTTTCTGGAGCCCCTTGCTTCTTCCGAAGCGGTATTGACCGATGAGGAAAAAGAAGCAGGAGTTGTGTTGGTGGACATCGGTGGTGGTACTACCGATATCGCTATTTTCCAGGATGGAGTCATTCGGCACACTGCAGTGATTCCTTTCGGTGGAAATGTTATTACTGAAGATATTAAGGAGGGTTGTACTATTATCCGCAGTCAGGCTGAGCTGCTCAAGCTTCGTTTCGGTTCCGCGTTGGCCAGTGAGAACCAGGAAAATGAAATCGTTTCTATTCCCGGTTTGCGCGGCAGGGAGCCAAAAGAGATTTCGATCCGCAACTTGGCTAACATCATCCAGGCCCGGATGGAAGAAATCGTAGAGCACGTTTATTACGAAATAAAAAATTCAGGTTTTGAGAAAAAACTTGTTGCGGGAATTGTGATCACGGGTGGTGGCGCGCAATTGCGCCATATTGTTCAGCTGGTCGAGTTTATTACCGGTATGGATACCCGAATCGGTTACCCAAATGAGCATCTGGCAAAAGGCGCGGATGAACTGAAGAGTCCGATGTATGCGACCAGCGTAGGTTTGGTCATCAAAGGATTTCAGGAAATGGAGAAAAAGAAACTCGCTCAGAAAAAAATGCGCGACAAGGAGGATTCCGAAAAGAAAGGAAAGCCTGGCAAACTCGTATCGCCAAGCCGTACAGGTGGTGGATTTTTTGATGCCATCAAAAAGATTTTCGAAGAGGAACCCGATAATGAATTGAAGTGATCAACAACAAAGGGAATAAATAAAACTTAACAAAAACTATTTACACATGGAATTCGATCTTCAGAGAGAACATACCTCTATCATCAAGGTGATTGGAGTTGGTGGAGGAGGTAGCAATGCGGTGAACCACATGTACCGTCAGGGCATCAAGGGTGTGGAGTTTATTATTTGCAATACCGACGCGCAAGCTCTTGAAATGTCACCTGTACCTTCGAAAGTTCAGTTGGGTTCAAGCCTTACCGAAGGACGCGGAGCGGGATCTATCGCCGAAGTCGGAAGAAATGCAGCGATTGAAAATATAGAAGACATCCGCCGGATTCTTCTTGATAATACCCGGATGGTTTTCATCACCGCCGGAATGGGTGGTGGTACAGGAACCGGAGCAGCGCCGATTATCGCGCAGACAGCCCGCGAAATGGGAATCCTCACCGTTGGTATCGTTACAATTCCATTCGATTTCGAAGGAAAGAAACGTAAGATCCAGGCGGATGAAGGTATCGAAGCACTGAAGCGCAGTGTGGATACAATCCTGATTATCCGGAATGAGAAACTTCGTGAAATGTTCGGCAATCTGAAATTGTCAGAAGCTTTTTCTCATGCCGATGATATTCTTACAACCGCGGCAAAAGGTATCGCTGAAATTATCACGGTGACAGGTTACATCAACGTGGATTTCGAAGATGTAAAAACCGCGGTGCAGAACAGTGGAGTTGCGATCATGGGTTCATCCATGGCGGAAGGCGAGAACAGAGCTATCAAAGCTGTTGAACAGGCATTGGCTTCGCCTCTGCTGAATGACAATAACATTAAAGGTGCTCGATATATTCTCATGAACATCGCTTCCGGTACACGTGAAGTGACTATGGATGAGATTGGTGAAATCACGGATTACATCCAGGAGCAAGCCGGTTTAACAGCGGATATCATCTGGGGAAATTGTCATGAAGAATCGCTTGGAGATAAAATCAACGTGACAATCATCGCTACCGGTTTTAAAACCCGTGAAGAACTGGGTCACGATCTTGAAGTGGTGAAACAATCCGCGAAAGTAGTACATGTGCTCGGAAAAGAAACTCCGGCTAATCCTGCTCCTTCTATTCAGAAAGAACAGATCCAGGAGCCATCATCGATGGAGCCGACTTTGATGAAGTCAAACGAATCGGTTCACACTACTGAAAATAAAGAGACTTACTCCGAAAGCAATGAAATCAGTTTCGAATTCAATGTAGGTCCGGCCGGTAAGGAATCAGCTATCGGTACACCTATCGCTGAGAAACGCGATGAACCGTCAGAGAAGAAAGATCCTGTAGTTTACAACCTTCATGATCATACTCTGGAAGAGGATCCTACGGAAGAACAGCTTCGCAAATCCCGTGAGCGTATTCTCAAATTGAAATCACTCAGCTACCGTATCGGAAACACAAATATTACCGATATGGAAAAGGAGCCGGCTTACAAACGCAGGAATATCAAACTGGATTCAGTTCCTCATTCCAGTGAATCCAGTGTTTCAAGATATACGCTCACCAACGAAGATGAGAAAAAGACAGAATTGCGTCAGAACAATTCTTTCTTACACGATAATGTAGATTAATTCCCGGCAATTTCCGTGAGCTGTCTACGCGATTAGTTTTCATGTTAAGTTTTGATCCCTGCCCTCCCTTCACGGGGAGGGTTTTTTTATTTGTATCTTCGTCATTGAATGCAAACACCGGGTTAACCCGGAATTAAATATTCTACAACATGACTCTCGAAGAAAGAATCAATAGCGAATTGAAAACCGCTATGCTTGCAAAAGACGAAGCTTCTGTTCGTGGATTGCGCGCGATCAAACAAGGAATCCTGATGGCAAAAACATCGGGTGCAACAAGTATGAGCGCGGAGGATGAAATCAAAATGATTCAAAAACTTGTGAAGCAAAGAAAAGAATCTGTTGAAATTTATCAGCAGCAAAATCGTCCTGATCTGGCAAAACCGGAACTCGAAGAGATTGCTGTGATCGAGCGATTCCTCCCAAAACAAATGGACGAAAGCGAAATCCGGTCCGAATTAAAAAGAATTATTTCCGAAGTTGGGGCCAGTTCCCCACAGGAAATGGGAAAAGTAATGGGTGCCGCATCTAAATTTTTTGCCGGAAAAGCCGATAATAAAATCGTTTCCCAATTGGTTAAAGAACTCCTTTCCGGAAATTAGGCCTTTCAGGATTTGCGTGTTTGGAATAGATTATTACCTTTGAAATTCCTAAACCCGCATTTGACAATTAATTACTCGCAACGGCAGTTGCTCGCGGGTTGCAGCTGACCCTTGTGAAGTAAACCATTACCCAATGAAAACCGGTAAAGTAAAATTCTTCAATGAGTCCAAAGGATACGGATTCATAGTAGCTGATGACAACGCAGCTGAGGTGTTTGTTCACCACAGCGGTCTCATCGAAAAAGTTCGTGAGAACGATTCAGTAGAGTTTGAAGTTATTGATGGCAAAAAAGGCCAGAATGCAGTTAACGTGAGAAAGATCCAGTAACGAAAAATAACTACCGTCTGCCACGGGAACCTTTTCGAGGTTCCCGTTTTTTTTTATTTAAGATTTTGGATTGTAGATTTTAGATTGCTGATTTTAGATTATTTAGCCTTAACAAATGAAGAATATTGTCGACTCACAAACCATTTTATAAATCTACAATCATCAATCTAAAATCTACAATCCAAAATCCAAAATCCCTCACGTGTGTTCATGCGTCCGCATAAACTCATCAACACCGGTAGTTGGAACAAAACCGCAACTCTGGTGATCAATCCGATGGAAATTAAAAAGCCGCCCATGAAAGGAACCAGCGCCACATATTGAGCGAGCATAACAGCGTAAATAGAACCAGCGCTGTTTGCAATCATTCCAATAATCGCCCCAGTGTCGCGAATGAATACAATCCCTTTGAAAAAAATGATCAATCCCAGACTCAATCTGAGTAATGCGAACCATTTTGACTGATGGAAATCACCCCATGTTTCAATTTTATGAATGAAATTCATAGATAATGGTTTTTAGGATGAATACTAATTATCATTCAAATGTTGCCGAATCAAACGGAGAAGATCAAGCATATATCACTGAAAATGAGAATGATGTGATTATTTCGAGCAAAACTCCAAACCTTATTGGAATTCTCTAAAAAATTATGATTCAGGTGAATTTGAGAGTTCTGTATTAAATTGCTTTTTTGATAATAAAAACCTGATTGGAAACTGATTTCTTCGGAAGGAATAGTATTTCCGTTCAATAGTTTCATTTACTTTGGCTTTCAGAAAACAGAATCAAGCATCGCCGGATTCCGGATATTTCTATGCAAACACTAGCGCTGGGTATAGATATTGGAGGTACGAACACATCGTTTGGATTTGTGGACCGGCAAGGACACATTTATCCGAAAAATGTAATAGCTACAAGCGATTTTCCACAAGCCGAAGATCTTGTAAAAGCTGTCTGCAAACAGGCAGAAAAACAGTTGGCCTCTTTTGATTTTGATGCAAAAATTGTTGGAGTTGGAATTGGAGCCCCGAATGGAAATTATTTCAAAGGCACCATTGAATTCGCGCCCAATCTGAAATGGTATGGTGTGATTCCTCTTGCCAAATATTTCCACGATCAACTTCAGGTTCCTTCTGTGCTTACCAACGATGCCAATGCCGCCAGCCTTGGTGAAATGTACTTCGGTGGAGCTAAAGGAATGAAGGATTTTTTATTCATCACACTGGGTACCGGACTCGGGAGTGGTATTGTTGTGAATGGAGAATTGGTTTACGGCCATGATGGTTTCGCAGGGGAAATAGGTCATACCCTCATCATCCAGCATGGTCGGTTGTGCGGATGCGGGCGAAGAGGCTGCCTTGAACAATATTGCAGTGCAACAGGAATTGTTAAAACCTATCTGGAGATTTTGAAAAATGATGATCCGGCTATGTACAACAACATTGATTTTCATAAGATCAATGCAAAAACAATTTATGATAAGGCTTTGGCAGGAGAAGAAGCTGCCTTTTATGCATTCAATTATACCGGAGAATTACTTGGTTTTGCGCTGGCAAATAGTGTCGCATACACAAGCCCGGAAGCAATATTTCTGTTTGGTGGGCTAGCGCAATCGGGAGAACTTCTCTTTAATCCGACAATTTTGAGTTTCGAAAAGAATCTTCTGAATATCTATAAGAACAAAATAAAAATTCTTCCATCTTCTTTGCCTGAAAATGATGCTGCCATCCTCGGCGCGGCTTCTCTTGCATGGAAGGAGTTGGATAAAAAATTAGTTTGAAATCACACATGATCATTCGCTTTAATTGGAAATTAACAATCTTGATACTAGTCGTCATGAACCTGTCTTCGCAGGCGCAAGATAATCTTGATAAATTCCCGCTGATTCCAAAACCGGTATCTTTTTTACCTGGCTTCGGCAGTTTTCAGCTCTTGCCGGAAACGCAGATTGTTGTTAACGATGAGAATTCCAGAAAGGATGCAGCTCTCTTTAATGCATATCTCTTTGATCATTACGGTTTCCGTTTGGAAATTTCTACTTCGATAAAAGAGCGTAAAAAGGCACTGAATTTTTTTCGGGATTCAACGGATGCTAAACTTACTCCGGATGCTTACCACATGGATATTGGTGTTGAGAAAATTTCTTTACACGGCGGTTCCGGAGCAGGTGTATTTTACGGTATCCAGACCTTGATACAATTATTACCTGCCGGTAAAACACCGACAATTAAAATTCCTACAGCTAAAATTGAAGATTATCCACGCTTTGCCTGGAGAGGAATGCATCTTGATGTATGCAGACATTTTTTTTCAAAGGAGTTTGTAAAAAAATATATTGATCATCTTGCAATGTACAAGATGAATACTTTTCACTGGCACCTTACCGATGATCAGGGCTGGCGCATTGAGATAAAAAAATATCCAAAGCTTCAGGAAATCAGCGCGTATCGCAAAGGAACACTAATCGGTCATTACGGAGAAATTCCTGAACGTTATGACACCATTCGCTACGGTGGTTATTATACACAAAATGAAATTCGTGAGATCGTAGCCTATGCGAAGCAACGACATGTGAACATAGTTCCTGAAATTGAAATGCCAGGACATGCTCTTGCGGCGCTTGCAGCTTATCCCGAACTTTCCTGCACGGGAGGGCCATTTGAAGTAGGAAAAACCTGGGGCGTTTTTCAGGATGTATATTGTCCCAAAGAAGAGACGTTTACTTTTCTGGAAAATGTGTTAAGTGAAGTCTCTGATTTGTTTCCCGGAAAATATATTCATGTTGGTGGAGATGAATGTCCGAAAGATCGCTGGAAACAATGCTCGCATTGCCAACAGTTGATGGCAAAGGAGGGCTTAAAGAATGAGCATGAATTGCAAAGTTATTTTGTCCGCCGAATCGAAAAATATCTTCAATCAAAAGGGAAGAAAATGATAGGCTGGGATGAGATTCTGGAAGGTGGCCTTCCACCTGAAGCTACTGTAATGTCATGGAGAGGATACAGTGGAGGAATAGAGGCCGCGAAACAAAATCACGATGTAGTGATGACTCCGACAGGCTCCTGCTACTTTGATTATTATCAGTCCAGAGATGCAAAAGAACCGCTCGCGATCGGAGGTTATCTTCCTTTGGATCGTGTATATCAGTTTGAACCTTGTCCGGATGTACTCAATGCAGAAGAACGCAAACATATATTAGGTGCGCAGGGAAATCTCTGGACAGAATATATACCTGATTTCTCACAGGTAGAATACATGGTCATGCCACGGATGGCAGCGCTCTCGGAAGTTTTATGGTCACCCTCAGAACAAAAGAATTACAAGAGTTTTACCCACCGGCTCGTAGGTCATTTTAAAATGCTCGATTTTCTGAAGGTGAATTATTCCAAAGCGGTGTTTGATGTTAATTATTTTGTGTATCCAAACAGCGGATCAGAAGGAGTCGCACTCGAACTGAATACCGAGTACGAAGGAGGAGTGATTCATTATACGGATGACGGCTCTGAACCTAAATTGCAATCACCTGTTTACAATGGAAGAATTCCATTGGGACAATCTGCAAATATCAAAGCTGCGGTTTTCGATGGACAGTTCAAGCGTGGCCGTGACTTTTCTCAGGTGTTCAAACTCAATTTTGCAACAGGAAAAGAGATCATTTTAAAAGATGTACCTCATGAAGAATATTGTCGTGGGGGCGGATTCTCATTGTTGAATGGTGTTACCGGAAATTTACCCTGGAATGGTTCAGACTGGCTGGGCTGGAGTGGAAAAAACCTGGATGCTACTATTGACCTTAGTCGTCCAGTTACTTTTACAAAAGTAAGTGTCGATGTTCTTCAGGATGAGGCAAGCTGGATCTATTTACCGACATCAGTAGAAGTATTGGTAAGTGATGATGGTGTAATTTTTAAGTCCTTGAAGAAAATTTCTTCCTCTGAAATTAAACCCGGACAAAGACTCATCACACTAAATCTCGGGAGAACAACAGCGAAATTTGTAAAAGTCATCGCGGAAAATAGCGGAACAATTCCAAACGGTAAAGCCGGAGAAGGAAATCCTGCCTGGCTATTTTGTGATGAAATCATGATTGAATAACACTAGATACATGGCTACGAAAAGCAGAAGAGATTTTATAAAAATCTCCGGTCTTGGTTCCCTGGTTTTTCTAAACCTCCCCAAATTATTTGCAGAGAAAAAACCTGTGACCTCTTCAGGAGCTATTGTGCTTTCCACCTGGTCGCATGGTATTCCTGCAAACGCATCTGCATGGGAAATTCTTTCAAAGGGTGGACGGGCACTGGATGCGGTGGAAGCGGGTGTGAGAATACCGGAAGCTGATCCGAAAGTTACATCTGTTGGCTATGGAGGACTTCCTGATCGCGATGGTCGTGTTACTCTGGATGCATGCATCATGGATGAAAATGCGGGTTGTGGTTCTGTCGCTTTTCTGGAACATATCATGCATCCGATTTCTGTTGCAAGAATGGTGATGGAAAAAACTCCTCATGTGATGCTGGTTGGAGAAGGCGCTTTGAAATTCGCGCTTGACCAGGGATTCAAAAAAGAAAACCTGCTTACCCCCGAATCAGAAGCTGCCTGGAAGGAGTGGTTAAAAACATCGCAGTATAAACCTGTTGTTAATTGGGAAAATCACGATACTATTGGAATGATCGCTATGGATCAGCAGGGAAATTTATCCGGTGCCTGTACCACCAGTGGTATGGCTTATAAGCTCCATGGAAGGGTAGGAGATTCCCCGATTATTGGTGCCGGATTATTTGTAGATAATGAAGTTGGAGCAGCCACTTCAACCGGAGTAGGTGAAGAAGTCATCCGCATTTGTGGTTCACACTTAGTGGTTGAGTTGATGCGTCAGGGAAAAAATCCTGAAGAAGCCTGCCGCATCGCTGTTGAACGTATTGTTAAAAATCAACCAAAAAAATCAAAAGAAATTCAGGTTGGATTTTTGGCATTGAATAAGCACGGCGAATACGGCTCTTACTGTCTCCAAACAGGATTTAATTATGCTGTGTATTCCAATTCAGTTTCGAATATACTGATTGATGCTAAAAGCCACTACTGATTTTCAATTTGTAAAATGCTCCTGGAAATAGTTTGCACAAACATCGAATCCGTGCATGCGGCAATACAAGGCGGTGCCGACAGGATTGAACTATGCGAGAAACTGGAGACAGGTGGTGTAACCCCATCATTTGATTTTATCCGATTAGCAAAAAAAAATTCACCACTGCCTCTGCATGTATTGATTCGACCAAGATCGGGTGATTTTGTTTATTCCGCAGAAGAGTTGTTGCTCATGAAGGATTCTGTTCTTTTCTGCAAAGACATCGGAGTTGAAGGTGTTGTTCTGGGGTGTTTATTACCGGATGGGAAAATTGATACTGACAAAACACGCGAATTGGTTTCTCTTGCCAAACCAATGTCAGTCACTTTTCATCGTGCTTTTGATGTTGCAGCAAATTACCCTGAGATTTTAGAAGATGTTATTTCCTGTGGATGTGACCGATTGTTAACTTCCGGCCAGGCTTCAAATGCCTTGTTGGGAAAAGAAAGAATTCGCGAGCTTATCTTATTCAGCAAGAATAAATTAGTTGTTATGCCGGGAGGTGGAGTCAGAGAGGAAAATGTTTCAGAGATTATTCGTTTTACGGGATCATCGGAAATACATTCTTCTTGTCTTAATTTTGGGTCTTCTCATAAGGGATTTTCGTTGAATAATCTTACAGGTCATGGAAATAGAGATTCGAATGTATCCAATCCAATTCCTGATCCGGAGGATATTCGCAGATTAAAAAAAATAGTATTCAATTCAGAAAAAGGTACGTGACAATGATGAAAAGATTTCTCGTTTTATTTTGCTTGTCGGTTTCTCTCCTGCAAATAACCAATGGTGCGGAAATCGTAAAGTTAAATTCCGATTGGAAATTCCGGAAAGTTGGTGATGCCAACTGGCATCCGGCTACAGTGCCCGGCAGTGTGTATACTGATTTGTTGTCCAACAAGCTGATAGCGGATCCATATTTGAAAGACAATGCTGACCACCTTCAATGGGTCGATAGTGCAGAGTGGGAATACCAGAGTTCCTTTATCTTATCCGACGAATTGGCTAAAAGCCAGGAGGTGGAATTGGAACTTTCAGGTCTGGATACATACGCTGATGTTTTTTTGAATGATATAAATATCCTTCAGGCGGATAATATGTTCCGCACTTGGAAAGTCAATTGTCAGAAACTGATTAAACCGGGGGCGAATTCACTGCGTGTCGTTTTTTATTCCGCTTTGAAAAAAGCATCTGAAGCGGCTGCAGAAATTTCATATACTCTTCCCGGAGAAGATCGTGTGTTTACCAGAAAAGCTGCTTATCAATTTGGATGGGATTTCGCGCCACGACTGTTGGGATGTGGTATCTGGAAACCAATTGAACTGCATTTTTGGAATCACTTCACTTTTCAGGATGTTCGAATTCAGCTGAAAGAACTGACAGACAAACGCGCCACTTTGCGGATGGAAGTCGATGTGCTCGCGAATGATACCGGTTTTTTTAATTTAAAAATGATCAACAAAGGAAATGGACAGCGTCTTGGCAGGAACGAAGATTTGAAAAAGGGAATGAATACCATTTCATACGATTATCAGATTTTTGGACCAAAAAAATGGTGGTGCAATGGATATGGCGAACCTTTTCTTTATACGTTTTATTTTGAGGGCGCTGATTTCAAAGGGAATTTTGACAGGAAAGAATTTTCATATGGTTTACGTACTCTTGAACTTGTACAGGAGAAAGACAGCATTGGAAAGAGCTTCTATTTTAAATTGAATGGAGTTCCAGTGTTTGCAAAAGGAGCAAACGTAGTTCCTATGGATATGTTTCCGGGAAATATTCGTCAAGGCACAATTGACAGTCTGGTGGATGATGCGGCAACATGCAATATGAATATGCTGCGCGTTTGGGGCGGAGGCATCTATCCTGACGATGCATTTTACAAACGTTGTGATGAAAAAGGAATCCTGGTCTGGCAGGATTTTATGTTTGCCTGTTCTATGTTACCCGGCGATTCAGCATTTATTTCTTCTGTTCGTGAGGAGATAACAGATAATGTTCGCCGGCTTCGGCATCATGCAAGTATTGCATTGTGGTGCGGTAATAATGAAGCGGATGAAGGCTGGAAAAACTGGGGTTGGCAAAAGCAATACAAATATTCATCAGTTGATTCTTTAAAGATCTGGAACGATTACAATAAATTGTTTGCGGATGTGATTCCTTCAGTGTTAAAGCAGGAAGACCCTGCAAGATTTTATTGGCCATCCTCTCCTTCAATAGGCTGGGGGCATAAAGAAAGTTTACAGCAAGGAGATTCACATTACTGGGGTGTGTGGTGGGGAATGGAACCCTTTAGTAATTACGAAAATAAAGTTGGACGATTTATGTCTGAATATGGTTTCCAGGGATTACCATCAACTTCAACCATTGAATCATTTGGCACAGAAGCCAATTGGAAAACGTCTGATCCTGTGCTGAAATCACATCAGAAACATCCGACCGGTTTTGAGACAATTTCTGAATACATGAAACGGGATTATCCCGAGCCAATGAATGCAAATCAATATCGGTATTACTCCCAGTTGTTACAGGCGGATGGTCTGCAAACTGCGATTGAAGCGCATCGCAGAGCAAAGCCGAAATGTATGGGAACATTATTCTGGCAATGGAATGATCCCTGGCCCGGAATTTCCTGGAGTGCCCTTGATTATTATGGAAATTGGAAAGCATCTGCTTATGTTGTGAAAGACAGATTTAAAAATGTCATTGTTTCTCCGGTGATTGAAGGATCAAACCTGAATACCTATATCGTTTCAGATTCTATTAATGACCTTTCCTGCATCCTCGTTCTTAAATTATTTTCATTTGATGGAAAAGAACGCTGGTTGCATCAGCAGAAGTTGTCTTTAAAAGCGGGGAGTAGTACACTTTCGTTTTCAATTGATACCGGTTTTACAAAGCAAAAGATCGATCCTGCGAAAGGATATTTGCTTGCATCAGTGGTCAGTAATGGCGTTACGCTGGATCAGAGGGTGTTTTATTTTAGAAAACCGAAAGACCTGATCCTTCCCAAAGCGAAACCGGAATTTAGTTTAGATTCAAGCGGTACTTTCCTTTCTATTCGATCCAAGGTTCTTATCAAAAACCTCAGCCTTCGTGCAAACGGAAATGATCAGTTTGAATTAAATTATTTTGACATACTACCCAATGCAGAATCACGAATACAAATACCTGCGGGAATCACGGGAAAAGAAATGAAGCTGGAGGCGGAATTCCTGAATGATAAAAAGGGAATGGATAACTTCGAAATCTTAAGAGCCAAATAAATTTTCATGAAAAAAAATCTGCTGTTCGCCATTTTAATTTTAACCGGATTTTCTTCTATGGCGCAAGCTGATTATGCTGCTCTCGTCAATCCTTTCATCGGAACCGGCGGTCATGGACATACCTACCCGGGAGCTACTTTGCCCTTCGCGATGGTTCAATTGAGCCCGGATACACGCATCGATGGTAGTTGGGATGGCTGCGGAGGCTATCATTACAGCGATTCAATAATTTACGGTTTTTCCCACACACACCTGAGTGGTACAGGTTGTTCGGATTACGGAGATATTTTACTTATGCCTTTTGTTGGGAAATTTGAAAGTGATAAGAAAGTCAAATCAACATTTTCTCATGCAAACGAAAAAGCATCAACGGGATTTTATTCTGTGAAACTTTCTGAAAGCGGAGTGAACGTAGAGCTGACCAGCAGCTTACGAGCAGGTTTTCATAAATATACCTTTCCAAAATCCGATCAGTCAAAAATTCTCCTCGATCTTACTCATCGCGATGAAGTTCTTTCCTCCGAAATAACATTTGTTGATTCCATGCACATTCAAGGTTACCGACGTTCGAGTGCCTGGTCTAAGGATCAGTTGGTTTATTTTGCATTGGAATTTTCAAAGCCATATAGCAGAGTGAGTGGTGTCATTGATTCGGTGCTCTTAGAAGGAAAAAACCTTCAAAAGACATACAATTCTAAAATCATCCGGATAGCATTTCATTTCAATACAAATGAAAGCGAAGTAGTATACGTAAAAGTTGGTATTTCCGCCGTTTCAGAAGAAAACGCGCGACATAACCTTGAAGAAGAAATTCCTGATTGGAATTTTGAAAAAGTAAAAGCGGACGCGCGGACTGCCTGGAATAAAGAGCTTTCAAAAATTGAAGTGAGTGGTGGAACACAGGATCAACAAGTCACATTTTATACAGCTCTTTATCATTGCATGGTGGTTCCGAATTTGTATACGGATGTTGACGGTCGTTATCGTGGAATGGATAAGCAAGTTCACACTGCTGACGGCTTTCAGCAATACACCGTCTTTTCGCTCTGGGATACATTTCGCGCATTGCATCCTTTAATGGCCATCATTGATCGTAAACGTACACTGGACTATGTCAAAACATTTTTGAATCAATACGAGCAAGGTGGATTGTTGCCGGTGTGGGAATTGTCGGCCTACGAAACGGAATGCATGATTGGTTATCACGCTGTTCCTGTAATTCTGGATGCTTACATCAATGGTATTCGCGGTTTCGATGAAGGCAAGGCTTTACAGGCGATGTTAAAAAGCGCGCAATCCAAAAATCGTTTTGGCCTTGGCGCCTATATGGAACACGCCGGACTCGATGTGAATGATCAGCCGGAATCTGTTTCAAGAACATTGGAATATTCCTTCGATGACTGGTGCATCGCGAAATATGCTTCACTGCAATACAATTTTGAGGAATCAAAAAAATTCTATCAACGTGCGCAGTATTGGAAAAATTCCTTTGATCCGGAAACTCATTTCATGCGGCCAAAGAAAAATGCTGCCTGGCTTTCTCCCTTCGACCCTTACCAGGTGAACAATCATTATACAGAAGCGAACTCCTGGCAGTATTCTTTTTTTGTTCCTCAGGATATTCCGGGATTGATCATCGCGATGGGTGGTCCAATAAAATTCGAAGCGAAGCTGGATAGTTTGTTTTCAACCAATAGTTCCACCACCGGAAGAGAACAGGCGGATATCAGCGGAATGATTGGTCAGTATGCTCACGGTAATGAACCAAGTCATCACATGGCTTATCTCTACAATTATGTTGGCAAACCATGGAAATCACAGCAGCGCATACGCCAAATTCTCGACGGACAATATCACAGTAGTCCGGATGGATTGAGCGGTAATGAAGATTGCGGACAAATGAGCGCGTGGTATGTACTCAGTGCATTGGGCATTTATTCTGTAACTCCCGGCTCCGGTTATTTGTGTTTAGGTACACCATTGTTTCAGAAAACTGTGATTCACCTTGAGAACGGAAAGTCATTCACTACCCTTGCTCCGTCTGTTTCGAAGGAGAACTTTTATGTTTCGTCGATCACACTTAACGATAAGCCTTACACATTGAATTGGATTAAGAATGCGATTCTCCGCGAAGGTGGCACATTGAAATATACTATGTCACCTGTTCCAGAAAAAACATTCGGGACTGATTTCCCTCCATCAACAATGCCGGGTGAACCGGAGGTGCTCAATCTTGTAACAACTCCGGTGTTCAGTGATCCCGGTGTTACATTTACTGACAGCACCCGGATTGAAATTAAAGCGGGATATGGGGCGAGAATATTCTTTACTACGGATGGTTCTGAACCGACTACAGCTTCTACAGTTTACTCGAATCCAATTTTCATCGACAACGATACCACCATTAAAGCCGTAGCGATTCGAAAAGATGTGAGTAGTGCTGTTGCCACCGCAAGTTTTATCCGGAACAAACACCCAAACTGGAAAGTGAAAATACTTTCGCATTACAGTGCTCAGTATACTGCCGGTGGTGATAATGGAATTATTGACGGGGTAAGAGGAACTACCGATTGGAGAAAAGGATGCTGGCAGGGATACCAGGGAGAGGATTTTGTCGCTGTTGTTGACCTGGGATCCGTTCAGAAAATTTCAGAAGTCGGCGCCGGCTTTTTACAGGATGTTAGTCCGTGGATAATGTTCCCAAAGAAAGTAGAATATTTTACTTCGAATGACGGGAAACATTTTTCTTCTGTTCTGAAAATTTCCAATACCATTCCGGATACCGACATGAAAGCACAGGTAAAAGATTATACAGGAAAAATAAATCCTGTTTCCTCCCGCTATCTAAAAATTGTCGCTACCACCTACGGACCCTTACCTTCCTGGCATCCCGGAGCAGGTTATGATTCACATATTTTTGTGGATGAAATTTTGGTCAAGTGAAGTGTGGAAGGTGATTGATAGAAGCTTGTATTTTTTAAAATAAAAACTGCTGATATCTACTCCAGTTAGTGTTTGATCTCTAATCTGGAAATTATGGTCTCATCACACTAACCCCAAGGGCCAGGTTATTTTCAGCAAGGCTGTAATCCGCGGATTCAACAAGCAAATCTCCGTTGAGATCTTCGGGAACATATCCTGAAGCATGAAGGGAAGCCTGGTTGGCGACAGCATTCACGTCGTTGATGTCAATGGCTCCATCGCCATTGATATCGCCGTTGTAAATTGCAAATATGGAAGGTGCCACTTCTTTTAAATTGTTTCCAAAGGCAGTTGATGCACTGTTGGTAAAATCGTATCTGATCTGAGGAGCATTGAATAGTACAGGATTTGTACTCCATGTTTCTAGGGAACCAGGATGCCTGACTACAATGAAATAGGATTGTCCTGCAATGGCTGCGGGGAAGACCACCGTCACCTCTCCCCAAATATTAATAATTCCAATACTTGTAGCCGCCAGTGAAAATGGTGTAGTGGAGTTATGTAATTCAATAGTGATGTGATCAACAGCATTGTAATAGTGTGCAGGTTCAGCATTAGAAAGACGGGTTTCCATTATTCCACCGTGTAAAGGGGATACCCATGGTTTATTTGGATCGGACATCATGAAGTAGCCGTCAAAAAAAGCGGAGACAACAAGAGAAACTTCGTTATTACAAGGATCTACCCGGATTTTTCTTTGCCACCCCCCGGAAATACCAAGACCATATGGTGGGCAAAGCTCTGTAAAGTTTGAATATGTACCAAATTGAACCGTGTCAAAGGCGGTTAAGGACGAGGTTGTATAGATATTCGAAGGCCCGGTTTGAAGAATTTCAACTCCATTTCGGGCGAAGGTATAGGTTGTGTTCAATAAAATACCTGTCGGATCATCAACAGTTATTGTTAATGTATTCACTCCTCCCGGACAAATTGGTGAATGGTCTGCTGAACAGGTAATTAGTGGGAACACATCAGGTATGCCATCCTCCATAGCAGGAGAATATTCTCTTGAATAGGCTACAATAGGACCGCATAATGAGATGGCATTGATCGTACATGTGACAATCCAACCATTGTTTCCAATTACGTATGAAAAAGTCTCAGCTTCTCCCGGAAATATGTCTAGTATAACTCCATTTTGATCTTTCACGGACCAGTCATAATCTACAATGCTTCCAGGGTCCGCGTTCGTCACGGCAACAAAATCAACTAATGTTCCCATGCAGGGGTTTGTTTGAACCATGTTAACAGCTGGATACGGAAATTCAATAATATAATTTCCGTCTGTCATTCCTTGTTCAATTCCAGCTGTTGTACTGTTTATTCCATCGGTGTATTCACAGGATAGATTTTTCAGGTCTTCAAAACAAACATAGGCGATATAATAATCCGCATCCGGACCGTTTTGAACTATGGTGTTATTTATTCTCCAGATATACACTGCTCCTGGTAATCCAAAATCCGGTACCGCATGGAATGCTGCGGGAGCCGCTTCTAAAATATTCCAACGGTCTGCCCAAAATGTCATAGAAGGATAGGCTGGTTTGACAAGAGAAATGAAGCACATAAAGATTAGAAGCCTGGGAATTTTCATAATCTAATAGTATTTGGAATATTGAAGCGAATGGATGCTTTATTGATATACCAAAATTATCTTTTCTCACTAATTGGCTGACTGCATGAAGATGTAGGGGACACAGATTAAATTTTGCGAGCCCATAAAATAAATCCTTATGGAAGACGGTCATCTTTCAGGATTGACATAATAAAACCTGTGAGTTCATGAATGAGAAAAATCAGGAGAGTAAGATTTTTTTAAAAGGATGGGCGTATGATCGAAAAGAATAAATTAGTTTCAATACCCTACCTGAAATAATTGATGAAATTTTGAACCTCGAGCCTCGAACTAATAATTGTAGTACTTACTATCCCAATTCATCGAACTAAACGTCTTGTCAAACGATAGTCCTGCCCACAAGCTCAAGCCAAAAATACCAATGAAGGTGTGGAGCGTGAGCCAGATGCGAAGGTAGAGTTCGCTTTCAATGTTCCAGATATTCATCACGGAAGCGGGGAGGAGAAATGAAAATGTTGCTGCGATCAGGAAAAGTGAAATGAGATAGGTTTGCAGATTTTGCAATGGCCAGAGAAGAAAACGTTTGTACCAGGCAAGGTCCTGCCCCCATTTGTGAATGAGATAAAAAGTATTGTCATCAAGACGTGCGAAAAGCAAAGGGTCTTTGTTGATGTTTTCCAGGTTGAAAGTATGTTCAGGCGCGATGATTTTAAATTGTCCGATTTTTAATCCATACTCCGTTTCAAACTGCCTGATCTGTGCAATGGCTTCATAAGGATATTCGGAACGGAAATAATGCGAGTCCAGAAAACGCAGACGATAACGGATGCAGATTGTTTTAATGTCTTCAACTGAAAAAATCCTGTTCCTGTCTTTGTCATTGATCCGGATGCCAAGATCTCTTTCCGCGGAGGTAGATTTTAAACGCCCAAGAATTTTCTCGTCATCCTTTTGGGCTGCCTGAAGAATCTCGTGAACATCGTCAATTAAATGTTGCTTTTGTGTACGAATACGAATGAGTTCGTTTTCTAAATTTATTTTTGAGAAAATCATGGCGGAGAGATTCGGTTGTATAAAGATATCCTTGATTCCTCAGAAAAGCCTGTATGATTTTTAGAAACTACATTGATTATTCATGAAAATTGTTCCTGGCGAATCTAAAACCCACTATTTGTTTTCTCTCCTTCTCAGCTTAACAGAGGATCCATTCTGATTGATGAAATAAAGTGTTTCACCTGTAAACTGGTATTTTACTTTGTAAATCGGTTTTAAAGGGTTTGGTTTTTCGAAAAATATAAGTGTATTGTTTGTAGTGTACCACGATAAAGCGCTGTCCCTGGTTGGAATGCTTACTTTGAAATCACTTGTGTCAATTGACCCCGGGCGATACGGTTTTCCGCTGCTACTGCCACAGCCTCCATCAGCAAAGAAAACATGCAAGGTACGTGTTTCAGAAGTTGCTACCGGTGGCTTTGGATTGCTGTGCTTTGTAATGGATTCCCAGAGTCCTACAAGTCTTGAGTCGTGTTCAAATGTTATCACGGATTTTCCATTGGGAACAGGGGGCCCTTCACCGCCGGAACCCATCTTAAATGTGTCAGTGATGACGGCGATACTTGCCCGGCTTATTTTCAGAAACTCTGTGGTCGCCTGTTTGTGTTCCAGCTTTACTTCATCAAAGAGATCAAAAGTCAGTGACAACCGGTCGCTAAGGAATCGACCACGGAAATTCTGATATTGTTTTTCACGATGGATCCTCGCGCTTTGGATTTCATTGCCATTCACGCTTCCTTCAAAGGGAAATAATCCATCTGCATTCTGAATTCTTCCATTGATGGAAGAACCTGAAATTTCATCCACAAAAATAAAAACCGAATCACTTTTGATCTTGCCGTGATATTCGCCGGTGAGAGTTTGTTGTCCGTTCACTGCGACAGACAAGAACAAAAATAAAGAAGAGAGTAAGCGGGAAATTTTCACCTTGTAAATTCCTGGTGAGGAAAGGTAGTATTTTATCGGGAGCTGTAAAAAGCAAAAGAGGCTGTCTTTCGAACAGCCTCTTTGTTTTTATCATGGGGATGGGATTCTTAGTAATCCATTCCGCCGCCCATACCGCCTGGCATTGCAGGAGCTGGTTTGTCTTCTTTGATATCAGCAAGTACACATTCAGTAGTCAGCAACATGCCGGCGATAGAAGCCGCGTGCTCAAGAGCTACACGTGTAACTTTAGTAGGATCGATAACTCCTGCTGCATACAGGTTCTCGTATTTATCGCTGCGGGCATTGTAACCGAAGTCTTCTTTGCCTTCACGAACTTTCTGAACCACGATAGAACCTTCGATACCTGCATTCGCCACAATCTGACGAAGAGGTTCTTCGAGAGCGCGTTTCACGATCATGATACCGGTTGTTTCGTCATCGTTATCGCCGGTCATCTTCTCGAGCGTGTTGATGGTACGGATGTACGCGACACCACCACCCGGTACGATACCTTCTTCAACAGCAGCACGGGTAGCGTGCAATGCATCGTCAACGCGATCTTTCTTTTCCTTCATTTCAGTTTCAGTAGCTGCACCAACGTACAGAACCGCAACACCACCGGCCAGTTTCGCCAGACGTTCCTGAAGTTTCTCGCGATCGTAATCAGATGTAGTAGATTCGATCTGAGCTTTGATTTGATTTACACGCGCTGTGATATCGGCTTTTTTACCTGCACCGCCAACGATAGTTGTGTTGTCTTTGTCGATAGTGATTTTCTCCGCTTTACCGAGGTAGCTGAGGTCAGCATTCTCAAGTTTGAAACCACGCTCTTCACTGATGAGTGTTCCACCGGTGAGAATCGCGATATCTTCAAGCATTGCTTTGCGGCGATCACCAAAGCCCGGAGCTTTTACAGCAGCGACTTTCAATGAACCACGGATTTTATTCACAACAAGTGTAGCCAGTGCTTCTCCGTCGATTTCTTCGGAGATGATGAGCAATGGATTTCCTGTCTGTACTTGTTTCTCAAGAATCGGCAACAGTTCTTTCATGTTGCTGATCTTTTTATCATAAATCAGGATGTGTGGACGCTCAAGAACAGCTTCCATTTTGTCAGCGTTGGTTACGAAGTAAGGAGAGATGTAACCACGGTCGAATTGCATACCTTCTACAATTTCAACAGTAGTTTCTGTTCCTTTTGCTTCTTCAACAGTGATAACTCCTTCTTTCTTTACTTTCGCCATCGCGTCAGCAATCAGTTTGCCGATTTCGTGGTCGTTGTTAGCGGAGATAGAAGCAACCTGTTCGATTTTCTTGTTGTCATCGCCAACTTTCTTGCTCATCTTCTGGAGCATTTCAACAACTTTCTCGACAGCTTTGTCGATTCCGCGTTTCAGATCCATTGGGTTCGCTCCGGCAGCTACGTTTTTCAGTCCTGCAGTAACAATTGCCTGTGCAAGCACGGTAGCTGTTGTTGTACCGTCACCGGCAACGTCAGCGGTTTTGGAAGCGACTTCCTTCACCATTTGAGCGCCCATGTTTTCGATGGCGTCTTTCAGTTCGATTTCTTTCGCTACAGTTACACCATCTTTTGTGATAATTGGTGAGCCGAATTTTTTATCAATGATAACATTACGGCCTTTCGGTCCGAGGGTAACTTTTACTGCGTTTGCTAATGCATCCACGCCTTTTTTCAGACGGTCACGCGCTTCGATGTCAAATGTGATATCTTTTGCCATTGTTGATTTGGATTTAGTTTTAGGTTTAATAGAAAAGCAGGAAAGAATTCAAATTAAATTTCTCCCGCGAAAATGTTTTCAGTTTAGATCACTGCGAAAATATCAGATTCACGCATGATAAGATATTCACGTCCTTCGATGGTAATTTCTGTACCGGCATATTTACCATAAAGAACAGAATCGCCAACTTTAACAGTCAGGGGCTCATCTTTTTTTCCTGTACCTACAGCGATAACTTTACCGCGTTGTGGTTTTTCCTTTGCGGTATCCGGAATGATAATTCCACCTGCTGTTTTTTCTTCTGCAGCTGCTGCTTCAACAAGCACGCGGTCTGCCAACGGTTTCAATGCAACTTTACCCATTTGATTATGTGTTTTTAAGTTTTAATAATAAAATACAATGTGAAATTTAATCCTCTTGCAAAGGTCAGAAATGATGCCAGCAGCGCGGATTTGCCCGTTTTCTGACAAGATTTCCAGTTTCGGTTGAAGGGATGAAATATCTTGTCAGCAATGTGTGACACGCTGACACCTGAAGAATTCTTTCCAGATCATCCTTTCTGCGGTGAAGAGGATTTCCTGATTCGATCACAGGGATATTATAAAAAACCCCTCTGGAAGAGGGGCTTTTTCATCATTCGGATTATTTTTGTTCTGGCTGTGCCGGTTGTGGCTGAGCCTGACCAGGCTGGTTCTGCGCCGGAGGAGTCGCTACCGGAGTTTTGGAAGGAGCCGCGCCCGCGTCAATTTGTTCCTGCATGGAAGATCCAACGGTACGCTGGTCTTTATTCGGAAGTGAAAAACTTGCTGCAAGGCAGAGGATTACCAGGGAAACAGCTAAGCCCCAAGTCAGTTTTTCAACGAAATCGCTTGTTTTCTTAACGCCCATCAACTGGTTGGAACCAATGATTCCGGAGGCAATACCGCCGCCTTTTGGATTTTGAACGAGTACTACCAATACAAGGAGTACACAAGCTAAAATGATCAATACGGTAATTACAGTATACATTACAGATCTTCTTTATTCAGTTTATTGAATTGCTCGTCAATTTCCTTGACAAGGGCGGCAAAGTAACTGCTTTTTTCGGGATGAAGCAAGCTTAATTTTTCATAACTCCATCTGGCCTTGTGGTAATTGCCTTGCTGTAAATAAATCCTTGCAAGTGTCTCAGAAACAAGATCTTCGTGTTCGGCAACACTCTTTTTTGCCTGACTTACCGGCGAATAAAACTCCGCTTTCGAAGGAACTATCCTCGGCTCGGTGGCAATAAAACGGTCAATCAGAGCTGATTTTGAGCTTGAATCTACCGGAATAGGAGCATTTTCCTTTTCAACTGAAGATGTTTCAGGTTGAAACTCAATAGCCTGATGGTGATTTTTGACATCAATATTTGCCGGGAAGGCGTTGTTGTCTTCCGCGTGCACTTCCTCCACAAAACCAAAATTAGTGCTGTGGCGCGATTTTAACCAATCAGCAAAAGAACGGGGAGTGATATTTTCAGGTTCAATGTGTTCTGAACTTTTTTTCTCCCCGGGAAAAATTGAGACAACCTCTTTCTCAATCACCGGAAGATTCTCCAACGAATGAAGCAGCGTTTCTTCCAGGGCATGTTCGAGCTCAGTTTTCTCAATGATGTCAAGAGGCTTATGACTTTCCTGAAGAATAATTTCAGCAGCTTCCATCTCCGGCTCATTCAATTTCGTTTCTTCAGGGAGAAGTGGAATCTCAGATTCAGGCGTAATGTGTTTCTCGTTTACAATTACTTCTGTAGTTTTTAATTCTGACGATGAATTTTCCGGTACAGAAATTACCGGAGTCTCCTCTTTGCTTACTTCAGGAACAGCAACTTTATTTTCAGGGACTGATGTTTCTGTCGTCTCTCCCAGTATTTCTGTTAGTCTCCTCTTCAGTACTTCTCTGGGATCTTCAAAGGGAGCCGGATTTAAATCAGCCGGCAGAGATTCTACTTCTTGTTCCTCACTGAATCCGGATGAAAATGTTTCTTCTTCTCTGGATGCGGATTGAACAAGATTTAAAATTTCTCTGTTAAATTCTTCGGCAGAATTTTTCGCTTTTATTTCATTTTCATTTTCCGGAATACTGACCGGACTTTCAATGAAAGGATGAATATCAGCAGTTGCTGATTCAAGTGAAATAGAATTAACCGGACTTGTTTCTGTCTTTGGTTTTTCATCCAGAATGAAAGGGGATGAAATGTCTTCAGCCGGAGTAAATAATTTTTGAGCAGGAGCTGTAGTACGGTGAATCAATTCAAAAAGCATTTTCCGGTCACCGGCATATGCTGCAGCCAATTTTAATTGCCTGTCGTAACGAACATGTTCCTGGTCATGGTATGCTTTTGCAAGTAAAAAATGTGCAGTCTGGAAGTACGGATACTCACGCGTCATTTCCTGCAGGGAAGAAAGGTTTTCCTTGCCGGTAATCCGACTGCTTTCCATCAATTCTTTGAAATGCCTTTGATCCATTACCAGTTAATCACTGCTTTGTTAAAAATATCGTCTACCAGTTGATCGTTGATTTCCTTGATCAGCTGATCTTCTACGGATGATATATTCTGTGAACTTTCAAAATCAGCATACCGTGTAAAGCCGGTTTCGAAATTCTGTTTTTCGTCTTTCAAGTTAGTGAATTTTACATTCACGGTAATACTCAATCTGTTCTTGGCCGCCGTTTCATTCGCCTGGATGGCAAGAGGCTGAATGGTATAATTGCTGATGCTTCCTTCAAATGTCAGATCTCCTTCCCTGTCGACCAGATTCAGATTCGTTTGTGAAATGAATTTGTCTTTTAATGCTTCCGTAAAAGTCTGACTCAGGGAAGCCGGCCCCAAAGCTGCTGTCTTTTGAAAAAATCTCACCGTAATTGTCTTCACCTCCGGTGATATCGATGCACCACTCAAGGAGTAGTTTACCTTACACGCCGCAAATGAGATGAGAAGAAAAAAAAGTGATAGTGCTTTTTTCAATTTGTTGTTATGGTAATTGGTATAAGGTATTAAGTATAAGGTATTAGGTACAATGTACCAGATACTGTGTTTTAATGTTTTTCTTAGTTCAGTCCCCAGTCCCCCGTCCCTCGTCTCCCGTCCCTCCTTAATGCAAATTATACTCATTCATCTTCCTGTACAAAGTCCGTTCAGAGATACCCAGCTCTTTGGCTGCCATTTTTCTTCTGCCTTTGTGTTTTTGAAGTGCCTTCTGAATGAACTCTCTTTCTTTTTCTTCCAATGATAAGGATTCTTCTACTTCCGTGTGTTGTTGAATCGGACTAACAGTAACATTTGGCTGAATACTGCTGGGTTGTATAGTTACACCGGGATTGGATGTAGGGAAAATTGCCGGCTGAGCCTCGGCATGAATGGAATTGATCAGCGTCGCGTTTCTTTCGTGCCAGGATGGATCATTGCCTGCGCCTTTCATGATTTCACTGATCAGTGATTTCATGTCGTTCATGTCTTTTTTCATGTCGAACAAAACTTTGTACAACAATTCCCTTTCCGAAAATTCCTGGCTGCTTTTCGAATCATCACGCAACAATACCGGCAAATTGCTCAGCGGAGCAGGAGGCAGGTAGGTCATGAGTGTTTCAGCGGTGATCTCACGATTTTTTTCGAGAATGGACATTTGTTCCGACAGATTCTTAAGCTGACGAATATTTCCCGGCCATCGGTAATCAATCAAAAGTTTCTGTGCATCCGGTTGCAGACTCAAAGCCGGCACACGGTAACGTTCAGCAAAGTCATGCGCGAATTTCCGGAACAACAATAATATATCTTCTTTCCGGTCACGCAATGGAGGGACACGGATCGGAACAGTATTCAAACGGTAATAAAGATCTTCCCTGAATTTTCCGTGTTCTATGGCCTGGATGAGATCTACATTCGTTGCTCCGACAACACGAACATTTGTCTTCTGGGATTTCGATGAGCCAACTTTTATAAATTCACCTGATTCAAGTACGCGAAGCAAACGTACCTGGGTATTTAAGGGAAGTTCGCCTACTTCATCCAGAAAAATTGTTCCTCCATTGGCGACTTCAAAATATCCTTTCCGTGCTTCATGAGCGCCGGTGAATGAACCTTTTTCATGTCCGAACAATTCGGAATCAATCGTTCCTTCAGGAATTGCACCGCAGTTTACCGCGATATAAGTACCGTGTTTACGCGCGCTGAGTTGATGAATGATCTGAGGAAAAACTTCCTTTCCAACTCCGCTTTCCCCGAAAATCAAAATGGATACATCCGTAGATGCAACCTGCCGCGCTACATTAATGGCATGTTCGAGCTGGGGAGAATTCCCGATGATGCCGAAGCGGGCTTTTATTTCGTTAATGGTCATTGTGTTGGTAGATTAATCTGTTCTTTCCCTCTTTATTAAAGAACTTCACCAATGAGTGTTCCACCTGTGCAATCCGTTATTTTCACATGAACGTAGTCACCCGGTTTAAAATTCTTTTTTGGGAATACAACAACTTTTCCTTCACTGCTTCTTCCGGATAAATGATCTTCCGAACGCTTTGAAATGGATTCAATCAATACTTCTACTGTTATACCGATATCTCTCTTATTACTTTCAAGAGATAATTTTTTCTGCATGTCGATTATCTCTGTCAATCTCCTGCTTTTCACTTCTTCAGGAATATCGTCAGGATATTTTCTCGCGGCAAGCGTACCCGGACGTTCAGAATATTTAAACATGTAAGCATAATCATATCCTGCCCATTCCATTATGCTCAAAGTTTCACGGTGATCTTCTTCTGTCTCCGTGCAATAACCGGTAATGATATCCGTAGACAAACTGCAGCCCGGAAGTATCCTTCGAATGGATTCAATTCGGTCCATGTATTGCTGACGTGTATACCCACGATTCATTTTTTCCAGGATTGCCGTACTGCCACTTTGTATCGGAAGGTGGATGTATTTCGCGATGTTTTCATGTTTTGCCATAACATACAACACCGCATCTGTCATGTCTCTCGGATTGGATGTTGAAAAACGAATCCGTAGTTTTTTATCTACAGCTGCTACCCGATCCAGTAAATCCGCGAAGGTGGTAAACTGTGCCTGTTCATCTTCAGGGAGATTGTGTGAGAGCGCGGCATGTGCTTTATCTTCCGGTAAATCTTTTTTCGGACCACCACCCCACCAGAGGTAGGAGTCAACATTTTGTCCCAACAAAGTAACTTCACGATAACCCTGATCAAATAATTCTTTAGCTTCTTTGATTATTGATTCAGGATCACGGCTGCGTTCACGGCCTCGTGTAAACGGTACCACGCAAAATGCGCACATGTTGTCGCATCCTCGTGTGATTGAAATGAACGCGGTGATTCCATTTGAACCCAGACGAACCGGACTGATCTCCGCGTAAGTTTCTTCTCTCGACAAAAGCGTATTCACGGCTTTTTGTCCTGAGCCTGCAGCTTTCACAAGGTTTGGAAGATCACGGTATGAATCAGGACCAACCACGATGTCTACAAGTTTTTCTTTCTCGAGTAATTCTGTCTTCAGTCGTTCCGCCATGCAACCCAGAACGCCAACAATCAGTCCCGGATTTTTCCTTTTCTTCTGACGAAAATCTTTGAGTCTCGCCCAAATTCGTTGTTCAGCATTGTCCCTGATCGCGCAGGTATTTAAAAAGATTACATCCGCGTCATCCGTGGAGGATGTTGTCTGAAACCCCAAATCAGTCATGATGGACGCAATGATCTCGCTGTCCGAAAAATTCATCGCGCAGCCATAACTCTCCAGGTACATTTTTTTACCCGTGTTCAATGGCGTTTCTTTTACAAGAACTTCTCCCTGCCGCGATTCATCAATTACTTTGTTCAATTCACTTTCCATTCAAGATTTTTTGGGGAATGCAAAGATACATCTTAAAATGGTGTCTGACAAGATGGCAGAGTGATTTGGAATCTACTTTAACAAAAGTAAATAGCTGTAATTCAATAACATGAAAATCTTTAATTCTCTGATGAAGTAAAATCTTGAATGTAAATTGCTATTCCGCTTTATTGGATTTTCAAAGGAACTCGTCCACATTAAAAGAGAGCATTCCCGATTGGAAATCCAAAATTCCCGTTCAACGGCAATTATTTCAGGTTTGAGAACTTCTTTTTTCGGGATTTGTGTAATTAACATACTTTGGTCCAATCATGACACACGAAGAATCAAATTATCAGGAAATCAGGAAATCAACGCTCTTCTGGTTGATTTTTATTGTCATTGCCAATCTTTTCCTGCTTGGAATCGGTAAGACAGATGCTCAAACGCTAAGTTCGGTTGATGGGAGTCTCTCAAGTTCAAATACGCAACCGCTAATCGAAAGCAATCTTCAAAAACAGTCTTCACTGTTGACCGAAATTGTTTGCAAAGAATTGAATTTCTGGACAGTTGATGCTCAGGGTGCCATTTTACAATGGCAATTATCCGGCAACTCTGTTTCATTGACGGACACGATTTTTCAAACATCTCCAATGGTCTCGATTGCCTATACGGATAATCTCAATGGGGGAACGCTTTCAAGAACATTTTATGGATCAAATTCCTATCATGGAAGTGACCTGTATTATTACAATGGACAAGATTGGGATACACTTCCTTTTCCCGGTGGAGCCACAGTTCCCAATGCAGGAGGCTACCATTCATATCTTTATTTTCAGGCGTTGATACATGGTTCATTAAGCGATGCGATCATCCGTTTTGATGGAATTCATCAGGATACAATTTTCATCTTACCGTATGGACATAATTTCACCATTGCAGATATTGCGGTAGATGCGTTGGGCAATATCTGGTGTATGGTTGGAACACAAGCCCTTCAATCTGATTCCATTGTGGTAATTGACCCTTCAGGAAACTTAATACGGTCTTTTGCAATAAGTGTGAATACAACTCACGCATATGGATGCTTTCTTCTTAATGATGAATTCTATGTTGTTTTCGGAAGTGGAAATTCCCAATATCCTTCATCAATAGTTCAATTCAGTTTTTCTGGAAATCAGGCGAGTATTCAGCAAGTGATTCCATTTCCAAATAATGATTTTACAGATGTTGCTTCTTGTGTGCCGGGAATGCCATTGATTCTTAGTCTTAATTCCCGGTTTCCACAAGAGGAAGGGTTGGTTTTATCTCCAAATCCTGCCGGATCACTGCTTCATATTCGCTTTCCTTCGGAACAGAATGTTACACCTATATTAATAGTATATGATTTGACGGGAAAAGAAGTGATGAGGGAAATGTTGAATTCCTTTGATGTTGAGCTGAAATTAAGCGGAATTGAGAAGGGAGTGTATATGCTCAGAATCATTTCCGGGCATAAGTTGTACACATCACGATTTGTTAAGGATTGAATCAGATTGTTGATATGCAACGTATTAATTATATCATAAGATGGAATTCGAACGAAGTATGAGCGTGAAATTATTTTTCTACCCCCAGGGGTTAGATTGAAACAGGACTCCTTATCTTGCCAATCTATTAAAATTCAATTTCTACAGATTTTATATGTCCATCAAACTTGAAAGTCTTTGCCTCTCTGTAAGTTCCGATAATTCGGGGTTTTCTGATTGTTTTGAGATTACATCAACCGCGATTCAAAATGCGCTAATGAACCAGCGTTCAGAAATAGATATCATCTCCACTTTTGTTGAGGCTGCAAGGAAGATGGTTGACAATGGCAAATTCAAGGCATATAGAATCCGGATTAAATGCAACAACAAATGGTTGTATTTATCGGATGTTTGGGGTGAAGAAACGGAATAAAATTCTTCCATCGCGTTTGGATTGTTCTGTGATTTTGCCGGGATCTCAAAAGGTTTTGATTAATTGGAATTGAATAATAATAATCCATCAGACTTCTTCTTTCGTTCCTGATTTTTTTATTCAATATTCTGAAACATTCAGATTCCATTAAATTGAGCGTTGGATTTTTTAGCCAATCAATTATTTTGTTTTAAAAAAGAGGGAACTTTTAAAAACCTGCGAACAAAAATTGTGTAAAAAATTCAAAACATCTTTCTTCGGTGTTTGAGAAAATTTTCGCGAAAAAAATCAAAATCAATGATTCAGAGAAATTGGATAGATTCTGTTTTTGTTACAAAAATATTTTCAATCACTTGATTTCCGCGTCAATAAAGGATTTGAAGACATTTGAAAATCGGCAGAAGACAAAGGATTTGTTCTATTAAAAAGAAAATTCTTTTATTTGCGCCCACTGAAATATAAAGGATGGCAAAAAATCTTGTAATCGTTGAGTCACCGGCAAAGGCAAAAACCATTGAAGGATATCTCGGAAAAGACTATACCGTGAAATCCAGTTATGGTCATGTCCGCGATCTGGTGAAGAGTGGAATGGGAATTAAAGTTGAGAAAAACTTTGAACCTGTATACGAAATCAGCAAGGACAAGGAGGATGTGATCAATGATCTGAAGAAGTTGGTGAAGAAGGCAGATGTTGTCTGGCTCGCGACGGATGAGGACCGAGAAGGAGAAGCCATTTCGTGGCATTTGTTTGAAGCCCTCAAACTGGATGATAAAAATACACATCGTATTGTGTTTCATGAGATCACAAAAAAAGCGATCACGGAAGCCATCAAACATCCCAGGAAGATTGATAAACATCTTGTTGACGCGCAACAAGCCAGAAGAATTCTTGACCGGCTTGTAGGTTTTGAGTTATCACCGGTTCTCTGGAAAAAAGTCCGCCCTCAGCTTTCGGCCGGTCGGGTACAATCCGTAACAGTACGACTCATCGTTGAACGCGAACGCGAAATTGACGCGCACAAAGTCGCTTCTTCTTTCAGAGTCGTAGCAATTTTTGAAGCGGATGGAAAATCGTTTAAAGCCGAATTGCCAAAACGTTTTAAAACTCAGGCAGAGGCTCAGAAATTTCTGGAACAATGTATCGGCGCGAATTTCAGTGTAAAAAATCTGGAAATAAAACCCGGCAAACGTTCACCATCAGCGCCATTCACGACTTCTACTCTCCAGCAGGAGGCCAGCAGAAAACTTGGTTTCAGCGTCGCGCAAACTATGGTTCTTGCTCAACGATTGTATGAAAGTGGTAAGATCACTTACATGCGTACCGATTCTGTGGCGCTGTCACAGGATGCACTCACCATGGCGGAAAGTGTGATCACAAAAAATTACGGAAAGAAATACGTAGAGATACATCAGTACAAAAATAAAATCGCCTCGGCTCAGGAAGCTCACGAAGCCATTCGTCCGACTGATCTTGCCGTAGAAGAGGTGGAAGCGGATTCACGCGAACAAAAACTGTACAGCCTCATCTGGAAACGTACCATCGCGTCACAGATGGCGGATGCGCAATTGGAAAAAACGGTTGTGACCATTACTTCCACACAAACCAAAGAAGATTTTGTCGCTTCCGGTGAAGTAATCAAATTCGACGGGTTCCTGAAAGTGTACATGGAAAGTACGGATGATGAAGCTCCGGAAGATCAGGAAGGCATTTTGCCTCCGATGAAAGTTGGCGACAAACTCAAACTCAATGAGGTTACAGCTACAGAACGATTCACATATCCGCCACCACGCTATACAGAAGCATCCCTCGTAAAAAAACTGGAAGAACTCGGTATCGGTCGTCCTTCTACCTATGCGCCGACAATTTCTACCGTTCAAAAACGTGGGTATGTAGTGAAAGAAGAACGCCAGGGAAGAGAACGTCCTTACCAGGTGCTTACTTTGAAAAAGAGTAAAATCACTACCGAGACAAAAACGGAAATTACCGGAGCAGAAAAAAATAAATTATTCCCTACAGATATAGGTATGTTGGTGAATGATTTCCTTGTTCTGAATTTTAAAGAGATTCTTGATTATAATTTTACTGCCTATGTCGAAAAAGAATTCGACGATATCGCCAATGGTGAATTGAAATGGCAAAAAATGATCAAGGAGTTTTACGGGCCGTTCCATATTACTGTCACAACTACCGAAAAGGAATCAGAACGCGTAACCGGAGAAAGAATTCTTGGTAAGGATCCTGTAAGCGGACTTACATTATTGGTAAGAGTAGGTCGTTTTGGTCCGATGGCGCAGATTGGAACTACAGAAGAAACTGAGAAGCCACGCTATGCAAAAATGAGAAACGATCAGCGTCTCGATACCATCACGCTCGAGGAAGCGCTGGATCTTTTCAAAATGCCGCGCAAACTTGGTTTGTATGAAGATACTGAAGTACAGGTTTCGATCGGAAGGTTTGGTCCATATGTGCGTCTTGGTGATTTCTATGTTTCTATCAAGAAAGAAGAAGATCCATACACGATCACTTATGATCGCTGTGTTGAGTTGATCGAAGAAAAAAGAAAATCAAACGCGGAAAAAATAATTCAATCCTTCGAAGAGGATAAAACCGTTCAGGTACTCAACGGTCGATGGGGCCCGTACATCGCTTATGGAGATCGTAATATAAAGATCCCCAAAGACCGTGATCCCAAATCCCTCAGCCTCACTGAAATTCACGAAATCGCCGCTTCCACTCCTGTGACCCCGAAGAAAAAGGCGGCATGGCGGAAGAAGAAGGCGTGATTGGATGTTGGTGGTTAGTTCTTAGTTGTTAGTGGTTGGTGCTTAGTGCTTAGTGGGTGGTGCTTAGAAAAAGGATACGAAAACTGCAAAAGATTATCTTCTCGTTTCGATAACCGATAATCTCGGATAAAAGCCCATTTACTCCCGACTCACACTCACACTCACACCCACACCCACACTCACACCCACACTCACACTCACACCCACACTCACCCTCACACCCCACACTCACACTCATCTTGGATCTTTCTCTCTATTTCAAACCCTTAAATCCCGACAGGTTCGGAGCGGCGACGGAGCAAAAAAATTGTCTGGGCTCGGTGGTTCAGAAATTTATTGATCCGGAGAAGTTCCCTGATTTTACGGGTTGCGACATTGCGATTATTGGTGTTGAGGAAGACCGTGGAGCTGTACACAATGATGGTTGTGGAAGAGCACCGGATGTTGTTCGTGAGAAACTTTACACACTACGCACAGCCCGTTATCCTTACAAAGTAGTTGACCTTGGTAATATTATTCCGGGTGAAAGTCTCACGGATACCTATGCTGCTGTTTCGGCAATTTTGGTTGAGTTGTTTAAAGAAGGTGTTCTTCCTGTGATACTTGGCGGCAGTCAGGATCTCACATTCGCGCAGTATGTAGCATATCAGAAATTGGAAGAGACCGTCAATATAGTTTCGGTGGATGCGCGTTTCGATCTGGGAACCTCAGAAGAACCGAATAATTCAGATTCATATCTTGGAAAAATCGTTTTGCACGAGCCGAATTTTCTGTTCAACTTCAGCAATATCGGTTACCAGACTTATTTTGTAGGTCATGAACAGATCGATCTGATGGAGAAGCTCTACTTTGATGCGTATCGCCTCGGGCAGGTTCGAAGGGATATGGAAGAAGTTGAACCCATCGTACGGAACGCGGATATTCTTTCTTTTGATATTACTGCAATTCGTCAGAGTGATGCACCCGGAAATGGCAACGCGACACCCAATGGTTTTTATGGTGAGGAAGCCTGCCAGATAGTTCGTTATGCCGGTTTGAGTGATAAGCTTACATCATTCGGCCTCTACGAGATCAATCCGCTTTTCGACAACCATGATCAAACTTCTCATCTGGCAGCTCAGATGATCTGGTATCTGATGGATGGTTTTTACAATCGCAAAAAAGATGTTCCGCTGAAGAGCAAGACAGAATTTATCAAGTACCGGGTGAATATCAAGAAGTCGGACCAGGAAATTGTTTTTTACAAGAGTAACAAAAGCGAACGCTGGTGGATGGAAGTACCGTATCCGGGTAATAAAGTCCGGTATCACAAGCACCATCTTGTGCCCTGCTCATACAGGGATTACGAAACCGCGTGCAATGACGAGATGCCGGAACGCTGGTGGCAGGCATTTCAAAAACTCAGCTAAGTCTTTTTTTCTGAAGGGGTAACTTTTGCTGATTCTTAACGTGTAAGAATCAGGCGAAAAAGTCATGGAAAAATCCGGGCGAATATTAACATCGGGCTACTCAAAAAAATTTTGTTTATAGTTTTATTTTTTCATTACTTTACCCGCTCAACACGATTTGGAATGCAAAAACCGCATTCCAGTACAAAGTCCGAAGATGCGTAAAACACTTACGGTTGCGTTTTTTATTGCCATCCTGGGGAGCAGCCTGGCTGCTCTTGCACAACAGGACCCCCAATTCAGCCAAAATATGTTCACCAAATTGTCGGTGAATCCAGGTGTCGCAGGCGCTAATGACGCGATCTGTGGAACCTTATTGTACCGCAATCAGTGGACAGGATTTGGCGGCGAGCCGAAAACCATGTTGTTTACAGCTGATATGCCTTTGGATGTGATCCATGGAGCAGTTGGCTTATCCATTTATGCTGCCGATAATCTGGGTGCTGAAAAAAATCTTAGCCTGAGAGGCGCTTACGCGTATCGCGCAGACCTGGGTGCAGGAAGAATTGGTATCGGAGTAAATCTGGGTTATCATCAGAAGTCTATCGATGGTTCTAAATTCATTTACAACGACATCGGTGATCAGAGTATCCCTCTGAATTCCGTGAGCGGAGGTACTTTCGATCTTGGATTTGGAGCTTATTATAATACCGATCGTTTGTATGTGGGTCTGTCGGCCCAGCACCTAACACAAGGTGATATTAAGTATAGTAACATCACCACCTCTCTTGCCCGCCATTATTATCTAATGGCAGGATACAATGTTGACTTAACTTCTTCGTTAACACTAAAACCAATGATAATGCTGAAATCGGATGCGGTTTCTACGCAGGCTGATTTTAACGCGAATCTTTGGATCAATAATCGTTTCTGGGTCGGGGGTTCATATCGTTTACAGGATGCTATCGTACTATTGGCAGGACTGGAAATTGTACCGAACCTGAAATTGGGGTATTCTTACGATCTGACAACATCAGATATCAAAACATACAGCAGCGGAACGCACGAGGTGATGCTGGGGTATTGTTTCAAACCTAATAAAGTAGTAAAGCGTCAGTTCCACCGGAATGTAAGATTCTTGTGACAATTGACAGTTATTGAGGGAAATGATTGCTTAGATTTGATGAAACCAAAGGTGTATCAGGCCGTTAAAGGATGTCACACCAAAACTGGCTTCAATTGATTGAGTGCAAATTCTTATTTGGAAACAGTTCAACTTCTCATAAAAAAATGAATCTCAAGACCTTAGGGATCAAGAAATTTGGTTTTCTGTATTCCATTGTTCTGTTGAGCCTGGCGGGCTGCGGCAGCGGGAACAAGGGTGAACTCACCGGCGTTCCGAACAGGGAAAGATGGTATCAGGCCGACCCTTACGGGATGGTCTATATCCCGGCTGGTTCCTATAACATGGGCCCGAGTGATCAGGACGTACCTTATGCAATTACTGCACAAGCGAAATCCGTGACCATTCCTGCGTTCTACATGGACAATACCGAAATCACCAATAACGAATACCGCCAATTCGTGTATTGGGTGCGTGATTCATTGGCTCACCGTCTGATTGGTGGAGAGCACCTCATTGAAGAGGGTGAATATGGAGAAAGAATTAACTGGCGCGAGAAAATCAAGTGGGATGATGATCAGAATGAAGAAACGCTTGCTGAGCTTTTCCTTCCTGAGACAGAACGTTTCTATCGCCGTAAAGAAATTGATACTCGTAAACTCAATTTTGAATACTACTGGATCGACCTTCGTTCAGCTGCCGCGAAAGAAAATCGTGAGCAAGGGATGCGCGACCGTTCAGTGTTTATCAAGAAAGATGTAATCAATGTTTACCCGGATACTTTATCCTGGATCCACGACTATACTTATTCATATCATGAGCCATTAACACAAATGTATTTCTGGCATCCATCCTATGATGATTATCCTGTAGTAGGTGTATCCTGGAAACAGGCCCGTGCTTTCTGTATCTGGAGAACACAATTACTCAACAGCTATCTTGCCGATAATGGCGGTTCTTTTGTTCAGGATTTCCGTCTGCCGACAGAATCTGAATGGGAATATGCCGCTCGTGGTGGTCTGGACTTGTCTCCGTATCCTTGGGGAGGTCCTTACATCCGTAACAGCCGTGGTTGTTTCCTTGGAAACTTTAAACCGATGCGCGGTAATTACATGGATGATGGCGGTGTTTACACAGTAAAAGCTACTTCTTACTGGCCGAACGATTACGGTCTGTACTGCATGGCCGGTAACGTTTCCGAGTGGACCAGCAATGCATTTGATGAATCTGCGTATAGTTTTACTCATGACGTGAGTACTGATTACGAATATGAAGCAAAGGATTCTGATCCTCCTTCATTAAAGCGTAAAGTAATCCGTGGCGGTTCCTGGAAAGACGTCATGTATTATCTGCAAACAGGCTCCCGTACCTTTGAATATCAGGACACAGCCAAGTGTTATGTTGGCTTCCGTTGTGTCATGAGTTTCCTCGGTCGTGATAAGGCTGATTACTAGAATTTACCGGAATTCCCGATCCTCCCGTTCGGGTTTTTCGCCGAATTATATTATCATTGACTATTACCAAAACTCGACAAACAAATCAACGTCTAACCAATAAATCAATTCGAAAACTATGGGACTTAGCGAATTAACACAAGGAAAGAAGTTCAAGAAATTCATGGCCAGATTATACGGATGGGGAGCATCCATTGTAATCATCGGTGCACTTTTTAAAATTCAACACTGGCCATTATCGGGATTCTTCCTGGTGCTCGGTCTCGGTACAGAAGCGGTGATCTTCTTCTTCTCCGCGTTTGAACCACCACATGAAGATGTAGATTGGTCCCTTGTTTACCCTGAACTCGCAGGAATGGATGATGATGCTCACGGTAAAAAGGAAAAGAAAAAGAAAACAGATCCGATTGCACAACAATTGGACAAGCTGATGTCGGATGCCAAAATTGGTCCGGAACTTATCGAAAGCCTCGGTACCGGTCTCCGTTCATTGAGCGAGAATACAGCCTCTATGGCTAACCTGAGCAGCGCATCTGTTGCAACGGACGATTACGTAAAAAATGTATCGAAAGCATCCCAGTCAGTTGATCAGCTGAATAATTCTTATACAAAAGCTGCCTCTGCTGTTGAAGCATTATCTTCTTCCACCGAAGAGGTGCGTGTATACAAAGACCAGGTCGTGAATGCAGGTAAAAACCTGGCGGCTTTGAATGCGGTGTATGAACTGCAATTGCAGGACAGCAATGAACACCTCAAACAAACCAGCCGTTTTTACGATGGTATCAACGAGCTTATGTCGAACCTCAATTCATCTCTTGATGATACGCGTAAGTATCGTGAAGAAGTTGCGACATTGGCCAAGAACCTTTCACAACTCAATACGGTCTATGGTAACATGTTGTCCGCTATGACCATTCGCTAAGCGAAATGGCGGAGATCAGCAATTAATCCAATACACTTAACCAGCAAAACACTAATCAACTATGGCAGGTGGAAAATTGACACCCAGGCAGAAGATGATCAACATGATGTATCTCGTGTTGACAGCCCTCCTGGCGTTGAATGTCACGAAGGAGGTAATTAACGCCTTCGTTACGATCAACGAGAGTGTCCAGTTATCAAAAGAGAATATCGACAAAAAGAATCAGAATACGTATGCTGCTTTCGCTCAGGCGATGTCAGTAGATGCCGCGAAATACAAAGACGTTAACGACAGAGCGAACAACGTTAAAAAAGGCGCGAATGACCTTGTAAAGAAAATTGATGATTTGAAAGAACTGCTCATTCGTGAAGCGGATCATCTTGACAAAGGAGAACCAACTCCGGCATTGCCAGAAATGGAAAGAAAAGACGATTACGATGTGCCTACACACGTGATGGTCGGTGATAACCAGGACGGCCAGGGCGCGAAGGCATCTGAGTTGAAAAAAGATCTTGAGTCATTCAAGAAAACGATTCTAGCAAACGTTCCAAAAGGAACAGAAGAGGAATTTAAAAAGCAATTGGATATCCTGTTAAATACATCGGACCCGAAAAAACCGGAAGACGGAAAAAGGACATGGGAAATGGCCAGCTTTTATCACAACCCGATTGTTGCAACCGTGGCCTTGTTAACCAAGATCCAGGCTGACGTGCGCAATGCCGAATCCCAAGTGATTGATGTATTGCTTTCTTCCGTTGATAAGAACGTCATTAAACTCAATAAACTGAATGCGAAAGTTATCGCAAACAGTACTGTTGTTACCATTGGTTCCGACTATCAGGCGGATGTATTTCTTGTCTGCTACTTCTTCTACCATGGCTCCTGAAGTATTCATCGGTGCTACTTATGATTCTGTTGCAAAACAAATGCGTGGTGGCAGCGATAAACCTCTTCCTGTTGAAGGTGGTTACGCGAAATACAACGATCGCCCGGGTTCAGAAGGGGAGAAAAAATGGGGCGGTGTTATCCGCGTGAAAAAACCGGATGGAAGCTATGAATACTATCCTTTCAGTCAGTCCTACGTTGCTCAAAAAACCAAACTCTGTAGTGTCTGCAGATAAAATGAACGTATTGTATATCGGTGTGGATAACCCGATGTCGATCTCCGTTCCTGGCGTTTCCAATGACAAGGTTAAAGTCAGCATCGAAGGTGGCGGCGGTACATTGAAACCAAACGCGACACTCGGTGGCGGTCACTATATGGCAAATGTTGCCACAGTAGGAAAAGCAACGATCAAAGTGTCCGCGGAGATTGGAGGAAAAGTAATGCCAATGGGAGCCTTCGAATATCGTGTGAAACGTGTTCCGGATCCTGTTGCAACTATTTCCAATAGCAAAGGTGGCCCGATCAACAAAAACTTGTTGATGGCTGGAACCCTGATCCCACAACTTGAAAACTTCGACTTCGAATTGTTCTTCAAGATTACCGGATTCAGAATGGCAATATCCGGAAAGGGTAAAGATCCTCAGGATTTTGAATCTACAGGAAACCAGCTGACCCAACAAATGCGTGATGCCCTGGCGAAATCAAGAGCCGGAGACAAAGTGTTCTTTGAATACATCAAAGCAAGAATGGCTACAGGTGCCGATCAATCGTCACGTAATTTGTCGCCAATGAGCTTTGTCATTCAATAAATTCAACCTAAAAGGTTCTACAATGAAAATCAGAATCCTCTTGACATTCTTCGCTGCCCTGCTTGCAGGAACAGCTATGTCTCAGAATGTACTTGACGGTGTTTATGTAAAGGAACATACGGTGACCCGTCAGGTGATTCCGTATCCCTACTTACGTGAGGCCGATGTGATGTGGTCCAAACGGATCTGGCGTGTGATCGATTTGAACGAGAAGATTAATCTTCCCCTCAAATACCCATTACACGATGCTACCAAGGATCGTAAAAATCTCATTGACGTTGTAATGGACGCCATTACTGAAGGTTCTCTGACCGCTTACGGTTATCAGGATGATCAGTTTACGCTTCCTATTACACTGAAAGAGATCGAATCACGCGGCGGTGCTCGTACTGATACCACCAAAATGCAGCGTCCAGATCCTCCATACGATGAATTCGATACTGTTATCGTTCGTGAATTTTCACGTGACAATGTGATCGGTTACCGTGTAAAGGAAGACTGGTTCTTCGACAAGCAACGTTCAGTGATGGATGTTCGCATTATCGGAATCGCTCCTCTGATTTACGACCGTGATGAGTTTGGTAACGTTCGTGAAGGAAATATCAAGAAGCCTTTGTTCTGGGTCTATTATCCTGAAGCACGTAAGCTCCTGGCCAATGCGGAGGTCTTTAACCGTCAGAACGATGCGGAACGCAGATCATTTGATGATATCTTCCAGAAGCGTTTATTCGGCTCTTATATCTACAAAGAGGCCAACGTATACGACCGCTTGATTTCCGACTACCGTCAGGGCCTCAGCGCTCTCCTGGAATCAGAAAGAATCAAAGATGATATCACGAATTTCGAACACGATATGTGGGAATTCTAAAAACCCATTCAACACTAAAAAGGCCCGGCTGATTTTTTCAGTCGGGCTTTTTTTTTGGTGGTTGGTGGTTGGTGCTTAGTGCTTAGTTGTTAGTTGTTAGTTGTTTAGTGTTAGAGGTTAGTGATGTTGAATCAGAACCTTGAACTAAACTCAATCTCAAGCTAACCTTGAACTAACCCGGAACCCGGAACTCAGAACCCGCTAACGATTTCCCGAACCTCCTCCATCAACCACATAGGAGTAGAAGTGGCGCCGCAAATGCCTACGGAGTTGTTGTTTTCAAACCATTCATTTTTAATTTCACCGACCGTACTGATAAAATGTGTGCGGGGATTAAAGGTTTTGCAGACATTGTACAAAACGTTTCCATTGGACGATTTAAGGCCTGAAACGAAAATGATGACATCATAGGCCAATGCAAATTCCCGGAGCTGTAAATCGCGGTTGGAGACCTGTCTGCAGGTAGTGTCATTCAACTCTACATCGATGCCTTTCTCGATGAACTGATCATAAATAGAGTAAAATTTTTCAGTGCTTTTTGTAGTCTGACTGTACAGTGAAATGCGTGAAGGGACTTTTTCCCAGTTCAATTCATTGATATCTGAAAATACAGTCACATCTTTTCCTACTTGTCCGATCAGCCCTTCTACTTCCGCATGTCCTCTTTTACCATAGATAAAAATATTTTTGTCTTCGTCCGCAGTTTGCTTTACACGGTTTTGAAGTTTGAGTACAACCGGACAGGAAGCGTCAATCAAAGTAAGGTTGTTCTCTAAAGCCAGTTGGTAGGTGGAAGGCGGTTCTCCATGCGCACGAATGAGTACCTGTACATCGCGGAGGTTTTTCAGCTCATCATGACTGATGATTTGTAAACCTTTTTTCTTCAGACGGTCTATCTCAGCGTCATTGTGAACGATATCACCAAGGCAAAATAACTGCCCGTGCTCATTCAGAATTTCCTCAGCTAATTTGATTGCATACACCACTCCAAAGCAAAAGCCTGAATTTGTATCAATGGTGACGCGGAGATTTTTCATTTTTGAAGTATTCAAACAAAACAATATTCATCAGGAGCAGCAACAGGCTGTACATCGTGTCTTCAATCGGAATGGTGAAGATCCGGATACCGAGATTTTCACTATCGTTGTAAATCACAACCGGCAGACTGGTCAGGATTCCATTCACGATGAAGAATGGAATGAGACTCACCAGGTATGCACGATAGAATTTCCCCATAAATGGAAAATTCCGGATGACTACAAACAGCAGCATCAGCGCGGTAAGAGATAATTTGATACCGGTGTAGCTTTTGTCTGTATTGCACAATGCTGTAACGGAAAGGATAACAATCAGAGTGATGGAAATGTTTTTTGAAAAGCGTTGAAATGGATCCTTTTTCAGAAGAATATTCAGGCTTTCATAGATAAAAACACAGGAATAGGGAATGGTGAAGAAAAACATCCACTCCTCAATCGGAAGTCCCCAGATATTGATGCCTGTGAGGTATTTGGGATTAAAACTCCAGACATTCCAAACTGTCAGGTAATGGTCCCAAATGACAAAAAACACGCCGGTGATCAGAATAGCCGGAAACAGGGCTTTCCATTTTTTGTAAAAGGCCAGTCTTTTTTCAAAAGAGAAAAGAAGGGGTACGCTGATTGAAAAAATGTTAATGAGGAGATAGGTGTACATTGATTTCAGTCCGGTAAATCTATAATGCGTGTCCTTCTGGCAACACGTCGGTTTAGTATTTTCGAAGAATACTTTTTTCTGCTTCTGAACAGGAAACTTTGTCAAGCAAAAGCGCCGCGATTTTTTTATTCAGTGAAATGTCTGACGATGTCTGTATATTTTTAATGATGACTTTTTTGTCTTCCTCAATATTTTCACTCATGTTGAGAAAGGAGGGAAGGTTTGCCTGAACGGCAATTCTGAGATAACGTATTTCGATATTCGAAGGATCTTTTGAAACTGCATCCTGAAAAGATTTCATGGCTTGTTTGCAATAGGAATACTTGGTCCAGGGAATCGAAGAGAACTTTCCCATGAGGGCTTCTGTTCCGGCACGGTAAGCAATGAGTAGAGGATCTGACAGGTTACCACTCAGGTCGCTGAGTAATTGCTCTGTTTTATCTTCGTCATTTGCTGACTGAACAAAGGCGGCTCTGACCGCATCCACCGAGAGATGAGCTCCTGAAACCTGAAATGAAATCAGGAAACCGCAGAGATATAGCAACAGATGTTTCAATCAGATCAGGTTGAGTTTGTATCGGAACCAGGTTTTCAACAACAAAAATAGTTTTTGTGAATCAGGAACTCGGATGCGTTGTTGTTGCACGGTGGCAGCTGAAGCCATTTTGATTTTACGGAAAAGAGCACGATAGTAGATATAGGCAATGGTCACTCCCAGTCGTGAACCTTGTGGCAAAGCACGGATCCCTTCGAGGCTGTCATCAAAATCTTTTTGTATGTCGGCTTCAATCAGCTTTTTACTCTCATTGTCGAATTTTTCAAAATCAATTCCGGGAAAATAAATACGCCCACGATCGCTGTAATCGCTTTTCATGTCTCTCAGAAAATTGACTTTCTGAAATGCCGCGCCTAGTTTTCGTGCGGGTCCGAGCAGGCGATCGTAAAGATCAGCATCATTCTCGCAAAACACTCTCAGGCACATCAGTCCAACGACTTCAGCGCTTCCGTATATATATTCCGAATACGAATTTTCTTCGTGTTTCTTTTCGGATAAATCCATTTCCATGCTGTGAAGAAAGGCATCGATCAACGGTCTTTCAATGGAGTAGCGGTGAACAACATCCTGGAAGGCATGCAGCACGGGATTTGTACTCAGTCTGCATTTCAAAGCGTCATCTGTAGCTTCAATGAATTTACGCAGTATTGCAGCCTGGTCGCACTGATAAAAGGAATCAACGATTTCATCAGCGACACGCACGAAAGCGTAGATGGCGTAAATAGGATCATGAAACTTTCTGTCCAGCATCCGAATGCCGAGAGAAAAGGACGTACTGTAATCCTTCGTGATCACCTTACCCGCTTTGTAGCTGATCTGATTATAGAGTTCCATATTCATGTTCGATGCGTTCAAGGACAAGTTTGGATCCGATGACAACCATAGGCAGACCTGTTCCGGGTGTTGTCGAAGCGCCAACGTAGAACAAGTTACTGAATTTTTCATCTTTATTGGAAGGTCTCCAGCCACCTACCTGGTTCAATCCATGCGCGAGTCCAAGCCCGCTGCCCTGGTAAAGATTAAACTGATTTTGCCAGTCTGTCGGAGTGAGAATCGTTTTAGTAAGTGTTGTCGCCTTCAGATCATAACCGATTCGCGACGACAAGTCCTCCAGAATTACATTGGCAAATTGATCAGCATCCTTCCATTCGGGTTTGTGACGCAGATCAGGTACGGGACAGAGAATGAAGAGGTTTTCACAACCTTCCGGAGCTGATTCCGGGTTGGATTTGCTGCTTACATTCACGTAGTAATATGGTTTTTCGGGTGTGACGGAAGTTTTGAAAATTGTATCCGCGTAATCCTTGAAATTACTTCCAAGAAAATAGTTGTGATGAATGAGGTTTGGAATTTTTCCTTTTATACCTAAGTATATTGTGAATGGTGCAAGCGTCCATTCCATCGCATCCAGTTTTTCGGTGGTGAATTTTTCACGTTTCAGAATTTTACCCCGGAAACTTGCCGCGTCACTGTTAGCGACATAAATATCAGCGTCCCATTCTTTTCCTTTTGCATCCACAAAACAACGGATCATTCCATTGCTTGTTTGAACAGATGTGATTTCAGTATTGTAATGAATGGTTACGCCACGTTCTTTAATCAGACGTAAAAGTTCTTCGACAATGCGGTACATTCCACCTTTTACATTCCAGTAGCCGTCGTGTTCGAGTTCTGTATAGCTGAGTAAACTATAAACTGCAGGAGTTTGAAAAGGTGTGGAGCCCAGAAAAAATGCAACCAGTGAAAAAATCACTCGTACTTCTTCTGATTGAAAAGTATTGCTGAGTTCCGTCCACATGGAACGGAACATCTTTGGACTGTGTTTTAGAGGAACCCGGGTGAGCTTCATCAGGTAATCCAGACGAGAATTGAAATTTTTCCGGATCACAATGTCTTCCGTATCGTGGAACATTCGTTTTGCTGCGTCGAGGTAAGCACGCATTTTGATTTCAAAATCTACTTCGAGATCTTTGAATTCATTGGCCAGTTTCGCGAGGTCTTTGTAAATGTAGAATGGATTCTCACGATTTGCGAACCTTACAGAGTATACCGGATCCAGTGCTTCCAGTTCAAGAGGATTGGGAACATTGCATGAACGGAACAGTTCGTCAAATTCATAACTCATGCTAAAAAAGGAAGGACCCATGTCGAATGTAAACCCATCCTTTTCAAGAAGGTTTAAACGTCCACCGGCGCGATGGTATTTTTCTACCATCTCAACTTTATATCCTTTGGAGGATAACCTGAGCGCGGTTGACAATGCTCCAAGTCCCGTTCCTATAATTAATACTTTCTTTGACATCTTAGCCTTTCAATTATTCAAATAAAATCTTTGAGGGGGATTTTTTTACGGAGAAAAAATCAGGAACGCCAGTGACGGCGTTTGAAAAGTAAAAGCCCGAATTCTTCCGCACCTTCTTTGCCCAAAGTTTTATGATGAACCTTGTGTGCCTTACGCATCGCCTGAAAATAACGTGAGTTGATTTTTTCCAGCCATTTTGCTCTTCGGTGGATGAACACATCGTGCAGGAGGAAATAAGTAAATCCATAGGCAGTTACACCTATACCCATCCAGAAACGATAGTCCAGATTTTCATATCCGAAATACATCAGTACCATCGCGATAGACGCATACATGAGGAAAAAGAAGTCATTTTTTTCAAAAATACCTTTATGCGGACGGTGATGAGATTCGTGTAGGGACCACAGAAAGCCGTGCATCACATACTTGTGTGTAGTCCAGGCAACACCTTCCATGAGAAGATAAGTGATGATAAATGCTAAAATATTGATAATCAGATTGGATTCCATTCCTGTAAAGATAGTTCTTAGAACCCTTTGTAAACAATCCAGTAAGTAGATTGTTTCAACTATGAAAATAATGCTGAGATATCACTGATTATTCATCTATTATCCCAAAAAAAATCGTTTTTTTAGCCCCCGTTAACAATAAATAAACATTAGTACAAGAACAATGACCATTTCGAGGCATATGCAGAAACAGGAGTATTTCGAGAAGCTGATAGAGCATCGGACGGATGCTTTTTTTGTGGTCGATGAACAGGGAATTGTCCTCTACGCGAGTGTAACTGTAGGCAAATTATTTGGATATGATCCCAGGGAACTGGTAGGTAAATCTGCTCTGGACTTTATTCATCCGGCGGATCACCATACTGCTAAATTACGTCAGTCCGTCTTGCTGGTTTATCCGGGCAATCGGGTCACAGCGGATTACAGGGTGTTAAATGCGCACAAGGAATACGTTTGGATGGAGTGCATTTTTAACAACATGATCAATATTCCGCAAGTTAACGGTATCATGGTTCAGCTCCGGGATATTTCAGAACGGAAATCTTTTGAGTTACAGTTGGAAGAAAGCGAGGAGCGTTTCCGGATATTCATGCATAATGCTCCCGGTGCAGCCTGGATTCGTGACGGACAAGGCAAATACGTATTTGTCAATTCCGGCTTCGAGACCATGAGTGGAAAATTGTCGTCTGAAGTCCTGGGCAAATCGTACAAAGAATTATTTCTCGCTGCAAAAGAAGAAATCAGTGATACCGATAAACTCGCTCTTGATTACGGTAAGACGGTTGAATATATTTATAACATGACCACTCCTGATGGTGTGCAGCGGGATTGGATCGTTCACAAATTTCCATTGCCACAATCCAACGGAAAGGTGTTTGTTGGGGCTTTTGCATTTGACTATACCAAATTGCTCAAGGCCGATGAAAGAATAAGGGAATCTGAATCCAGGTTCAGACAGATTTTTGATCTCAGTCCGGAAGCCATGTTTATCGAAGACGCGGATGGTGTGATTCTGGAAGCCAATATTCGAGCAGCTCAACTCCAGGGTTTAGATTTGCCGGAACTGGTTGGTAAGAATATGCTCGAACTTGTTCCTGAAAACAAAAGGGCGGAAATTATGGATGTCCACAGAAAATTCTATTCCGGAGAAATTGATAAATACAGTGCATTTATCTGGATGAAAGACGGCAAAGAAATTCCCGTTGACCTCCGGGCAAGCTTTATTCAACACAAAGGAAAAAAAGCTTTGTTGTTCAGTTTGCGGGAGAGAGAAACTCTGAACTGATATTTTTTTCAAATAAAAAAAGCGATGCAGAAAAAGTCTACATCGCTTTTTTATTGCGGTCTCACTAGGAATCGAACCTAGATCTCAGGCTTCGGAGGCCCACGTACTATCCGTTGTACTATGAGACCAGTTTTTTTGGCCGTGCAAAGGTAGTACTGCAGGCGAAATTACAAAGCAATTCGTTTAGGCAGAAACGGGGAAATAGTGGAAAATAGCTGCTTTTGGGAAATTGTATTGTGACTGCAAGATCCAATGGATTGACTACTTACAGGGTTCAATCAGTTTCGAAATGAAACTGGAAACAGCCGCTTTACAATACGAGATTATTTCACCGGCTCCATCATCAATGCATCTCCACCCTGTCGAATAATTTCATCGCGATTCATCAGCTCCGCACGAAACAGTCCGCGTACATACAATGCCGACTGATCATCGTAATGATCGCTCATGAAATTTCCACTTTGTCCTGTCGGGTTGATACTGATGCCATGTTCCGGATCCGAGAAGTCGAGAATTCTGCGAAGAGCAGGACCGAGATTTGTTTTGCAACGATAATCGGCGGTCATATTGAAGCTTTGGTTATTCACAGTTTCAATTCCACCCATTTCAGGGAAAGGACCGATATTAAAAAAACGGTCCAGCGGTTTTTGTTTTCCAAGAGGATGTTCAAATTCCAGTGTGTGCACACGTTTCCATGCCCACTTTTCCGGATCAGGACCAAGCTTGTCAACTAATACTCCAACAGCAGCGAGAAAAGCTTCGCCTACAATTTCTTTTTTACTTTCTTTTTTGTCGGTGGTTTTGACATTGTCCCACCACACTGATTCATTTAATTTCAGAAATGGAGCGACTGAACATTTTTCAACATGTGTTTTGAGAAAGGCTTCAAAATCTTTTTCACCCATTTCATCGGCGAAAGTTCTGTGAAGCACTTCGTATAACCAGCGGTAGTAGATTGTAGGAGCACAGTCTTCCAACTGATGTGAACCATTCCATTTTTCAAGAATAGCCGCAGCGGATGCAGCTGCTGTGGAGGAAGCGCGTATTTCATCCGGTAGAGAGATCAGCAGGTTTTTTCCGTTTTGTGCAGCAACAGGATTGATCACATCCGTATTCAGTTGCTGAAAGGCATGTACATCAAAAACACCTCTTGAATTGAGGAACTGCGTTACTCTCACAGCTCGGTCTTCCGGTAAATAATATCCGGGATACAAAACGTGGTTTACAGAATCCGGCTGGTTGTTTGTAGAATAAACATAGCCGTTTGGAGGATTTTCCGAGCGGGGATTTGCGGAGAATGGATAATAACCCAGCCAGTCATCATTGCCCGTAGAGCCATCCAAAAGTAAACTTGGGTTGACGTTTTTCGGGCGATTGACAATTTTCGCGGCGGTCCACCAGGCGATATTATTTTCTGTATCTCCATACAATACATTCAAACCGGGAGCAGCGATTTGTGACACAGCTGCACGGAAATTTTCCATGCTGGTCGCATGCGCTAGATCATATGTAGCTTCAAGCAGGTTGTTTTCTTCTTTTAAAAATGACCAGCAAGCTGCGACAGGAGCAGTTGTGATGTCTTTAAAATCGCTCATCACATCACTGCAGATTGGTCCGTGGTCCGAACTTCGGCAGAGGATACGGATGTCAGCACTGTCCTTTACGTGTATGATTTCTTCGCGCGAACTCAGCTCCTCCCAGCGATCTTTTCTCCAAATCCGATTGGGGTTGGTGGAGTCGGGTTTTTCTACAAAGAAATCCAAATCATCATTTTCAAAAATGGTTAGTCCCCAGGCGTGACGCAAACTGTGGCCGATCGGAGCGAATGGAAATCCGGCAAGAAAATTTCCGTAGAAACTGAATCCCGGACATTCAAGATGCGCTTCATACCACACAGCAGGTTGCTGATGACCAATGTGTGTATCATTCGCGAAAAGCACTTTTCCGGAAGATGATCGGTTGGCGGAAACGACCCAGGCATTGCTGCCCATCCAGATTTTAAAAGGAAGCAATTCTTCTACTTTGTCAATACTGCTGATCAGTGTGGAGTCTTTGATTTTTGACATCGAATCCTGAGGGAAATGTACAGGCTCGGTGAGCGTACCCGGAACATAACCAAGGGCAAGATCTTTCAGGTAATCTTCACCGAAGTTCTTTCGGATTCTGCTCATCAACGGATCTGTGCGGAATCCCATCTGAAAATTGAAAGACATGAAATCAACGATGAGATATAAATCTTTTACGGTGAATTTTTCTTTCGGAATTCCGAGTAACTGAAATTCAACAGGAGTCTTTCCATTTTCAAGATATTCATTCACGCCTTCGATGTAAGCAAGTGCGGCGCGATGACTTGAGCTGATGGTGTCTTTTGAAAAATGCTGAGCGGAAGCTTCGGCATGATGGGCGATTCCCAGCATCCTGAAAAAGCGGTCTACATCGAGCAGACTGCTTCCAAAAATTTCACACAAACGTCCAGCGCTTACGCGACGCAGCATTTCCATCTGGAACAAGCGGTCCTGTGCCTGGATATATCCCAGGGCACGAAACACATCTTCTTCGTTTTGTCCGTAGATGTGAGGAATTCCATACGAGTCAAAATAGGTTTCGACAGGTTGCGACATTCCCTTAACAGGAATGTTGCCGGAATAAACAGGCTTGGTTGTCCAAAGATAAATCCAGACAATTCCGGTCAGCAGCAATATGATCCCGAGAGAAAAAAAGAAAATCCGTTTGAATAACTTCACGCTGTTAATTTCCGTAATTAGAACAAAAGATCAAAGGGAATATCCAAAACGTCGCAATTTATTTTCACTTTTTCTCCAGTCTTTTTCGACTTTGACAAAAAGCTCCAGGAATACTTTCTTTCCAAGGAAGCGTTCAATATCTTTTCTGGCTTCTGTACCAATACGTTTGATGGATTCACCACCTTTGCCAATGAGAATTCCTTTTTGTGAATCTCTCTCTACAAAAATCACCGCGTTGATACGGATGATTTTGTTTTCTTCCTTAAATTCTTCAATGCCAACTTCAGCGGAATAAGGAATCTCCTGCTGGTAATGCATGAAGATTTTTTCACGGATGATTTCAGAAACAAAAAATCTTTCCGAAGCATCACTCAGGTTTTCTTTTGGAAAATAAGGAGGCGCTTCGGGCATCAATGCAAGCAATGCGTCACGAACCTGTTCCACATTAAAATCTTTCAAAGCGGAAATGGGAATGATAGCGTGTGGATTCAGTTTCTTTTTCCATCCATGTACCAGCTTGTTGATTTCATCAGGCGAACTCTGATCCATTTTATTGATGACAACAACAACTGGAACTTTAATCTGGAGCAATCTGCGCATCAGATCTTCATCACCATACGCTTCACTCAGATCAGAGATATACAATACAGCATCCGCGTCTTTAAGAGATTCAGTTACAAAATCCATCATTTTCTCCTGGAGCAGATAATGCGGTTCCAGGATTCCCGGAGTGTCAGAAAAAACAACCTGATAATTCTCGTCATTCAGAATTCCCTTGATCCGGTGACGGGTTGTTTGGGCTTTTGGCGTTACAATCGACAGACTTTGGCCTACAAGCCTGTTCATCAGGGTCGATTTTCCAACATTCGGTTTCCCGATAATACTAACAAAGCCAGCTTGATGACCCATATTTATTTTTAGAAAGATTAGTCAGGTAAAAGAACGAATTATATCTTTGCACACCAAAATTAAGGAAATTAAGTCAAACTAATTGTATTTCAATAAATTAGTTTAATAAGATATAGTGCGGGGTGGAGCAGTTGGTAGCTCGTTGGGCTCATAACCCAAAGGTCACAGGTTCGAGTCCTGTCCCCGCTACCTAAAAAAATAGCCGAAGAAATTCGGCTATTTTGATTTAATTTCGGTCTTATTCCGAATAGTTCATTTTTAATTTCAAATCACCCGTGTCTACCATTGTTGCCATTGTAGGTCGTCCGAATGTGGGTAAATCCACCCTCTTCAACCGTCTCACTGAATCGCGTAAAGCGATTGTCGATGAGCACAGCGGTGTGACGCGTGATCGTCATTACGGCCATGCCGAATGGAACGGCAAGAAATTTTCCGTCATCGATACCGGTGGATATGTGCGTGGTTCTGATGATATTTTTGAAGAAGAGATCCGTCGCCAGGTTGAAGTAGCCATCGAAGAAGCGGATTTGCTGCTCTTCGTTGTAGATGTTGAAATTGGTATCACCGATCTGGATGATGCCATGGCCGCTGTACTTCGGAAAACAAAAAAGAAAGTTTTTATCGTCGCCAATAAAGTTGACAATCCTCAACGGATTCCGGATGCCGCGGTGTTTTATAAAATGGGTCTCGGTGATCCTTATTGTGTTTCTTCCATCAGTGGCAGCGGAACAGGTGAACTGCTCGATGATCTGGTGAAAGAATTGCCGAAAGAATTTGTCGACGAAACAGAAGGACTTCCACGTTTCGCGATTGTTGGTCAGCCTAACGTCGGTAAATCTTCCCTCCTGAATATGCTCACCGGTGAAGAGCGAAGTATCGTTACTCCACTCGCCGGGACGACGCGTGATACGATTCACCAGCGTTATTCAAAATACGGCCATGATTTTCTCCTTGTAGATACCGCAGGTGTTCGCAGAAAAAATAAAGTAAAGGAAGATCTGGAATATTATTCCGTGCTTCGTTCCATCCGCGCGATTGAAGAAGCCGATGTGTGTTTGTTCATGCTTGACGCGCAGAGTGGTATCAACGCGCAGGATCTCGCGATTTTCAGTCTGATCGAAAGAAATAAAAAAGGTGTTCTCATCATTGTTAATAAATGGGACCTCATGGAAAAGGATCAGCATTCAGTGAAAAAATACACTGAGATGATTCAGTCCAAAATCGCACCTTTCACCGATGTGCCGATTGTGTTTACATCTGTACAGGACAAACAACGTATACACAAAGCCCTTGAAATGGCCGTACATGTGTATGAGAACCGGATCAAGAAAATCAAGACTTCTGAACTGAATGATTTCATCCTTCCGATCATGGAGAAAACACCTCCGCCAACGGTTAAAGGAAAATATGTTAAAGTAAAATACGTCACTCAACTTCCTACACATACACCGCAATTCGCGTTTTTCTGCAACCTTCCGCAGTATGTGAATGAACCTTACAAGCGTTTTCTCGAGAATAAACTCCGCGAACGCTTCGATTTTTCCGGTGTTCCGATCAATTTATTTTTCCGAAGCAAGAACAAGGAAGACTGATTGAATTGAAGATTGTTGATTGAGGATTTTTGATTGAGGATTTTTGATTGATGATTGCTGATTGAGGATTTTTGATTGATGATGCAGTTTTCAAGATGAGGCTTCAAGTGAAGCTAAATTCTATTATTTTTACGGAAAATTAATTGTATGCGGCTACTAACATTGCTTTTTATATTCATTGGTCTGAATTCTGCTTTGGCGCAATCCTCTTTTGTCCTCAACGGAAAAATTGCGGAGGCGAAGGAAAAATCTGTACAGGTGCAAATCAACCGATCGTATCTTTTATACAAACCGGAAATTACAACTGTTCCTCTTACGTCAGGTCAGTTTAGCTTCACACTTAATCTTGAAAGAAACAGGATGGTCGAACTGAATTACGGGACAATGAGGATGCCCGTATATGCTGAGCCGGGTAAAGAACTGAACATTGAATTTACGGATGCAATTCCGGTGCAAATGCAAATCAATGGAAGTGTGGCTGAAGAAAACGGAATGGTGCAGAAATTTTTCACGCTTTTTCAAGCTGATTTTAATGACAGTCTTATCCAGGTGCGTGCACTTTCTTCTACAATAGATGCTTTTGAAATGGAAGCCTTCAAACAAAGAAAGACGCAAAACGAGTTTCTTAAAAACGCACCTCAAAAAGATAAGTTGTCGCCTGATTTCATGCTCTTCCTCCAGGATCAGATAAATTACCATTACTGGCATCAGTTACTCGCGTATTCGATACTCAATGCAAATAAAGATCAAAAAATCCTGACCGTTTCTCCTTTGCCTGCAGTAATGCTGGAAGGGCTTGAGAAAGTTAATGTGAGTAATGAAAAAGCTTTGGTCAGTGATGCATACCGTGAGTTCCTGAAATATTACGTGACCTATTTTGCTTCCAAAGCAAATGGATTCAATAAATTCAAAGATCCTTCCACTTCCGCTGATCGTAAACAGGCGGTCGCGAAGGAGAAGTTGAATGGACAGGTATATGCATATTGGCTTGCACGATTTACTACGGATGAATGTGAGCGTATGTCTCCCTTTATCATGAAAAAAATGATGGCGGAGTTAAAAGAAAATGACGCGGCCAATATTTATACGCCTTCGGTTAAAGCGCATTGTGACGGACGAACAGGAACCTCACTTGCACAACAAGCCGAGCCGGTAAAGGAAACAAAGGAAAGTTCAAAAACATCTGATGATGGCCTCGATCTAACCGATGTCAATGGCAAATCCGTTAAGCTGAGTGATTTCAAAGGGAAAGTGGTTTATATCGATTTCTGGGCAAGCTGGTGCGGGCCGTGTCGCGGAATGATGCCGTTTTCAAAAAAACTGCATGAACAACTCACCGACAAAGAAAAAAAGCAAATTATTTTTCTATACATCTCCATTGACGCGAACAAAGACGGATGGCTCAAAGGAATTAAGGATATGGATATTCAGGGTGTCAACGTTCTTTCTCCTGGGAATTGGAGTTCAAAAGCATGCAGTTATTTCCAGATCAATAGTATTCCTCGTTACATGATTATGAATAAGAAAGGGGACATCGTTAATTTCAATGCTCCACGTCCTGTAGAGCCAACATTGATAGAAGAGCTGCGGAGATATGCAGCCGAGTAATGAATAGTAAATGGTATGAAAAATTTTGAATTCAAAAGGCAAAATTCAAAAGGCAAAAAATAATTCATCGCCCAACATAAGACCAATTTGTATTAGTGTCCATTCCCAACCACTAAGCACCAACCACTAAGCACCAACCACTAAGCACTAAGCACTAACCACTAACCACTAGAAACCAACAACAAATGTTAGACAATCTCCTACAACTAATCAAAGAAAACGCCGGTGAAGCGATCATCAATAATCCGGCTATTCCAAATGAGAAAAACGATGCCGCGATCTCTGTTGCCGGTGAAGGAATTATGGATCAACTGAAAGGGATGATGAGTGGCGGCGGTGCGCAAAACCTTATGGAAATATTTCAAAACGGGAACGCTGGTTCACATCCGGCAGTTGGTCAAATCGGAAACAATGTCGCGCAATCTTTGATGAATAAATTCGGCATCGACGCGGGACAGGCGAGTGGTATTGTTCAGTCGCTGATCCCCACTGTGATGAACAAGCTGGTACACAAAACAAATGACCCCAACGACAGCTCATTTGATTTGCAGGGAATCATGAGCTCATTGGGTGGAGGCGGAGGAATTATGGACAATCTGAAAAAAATGTTTTAATCATTGTTCGCTTTCCTTGGAGTTTTTATTGAATAAAGGATAAACTCCCTTGAATTTTCAAAATCCTTCCGGTTTCTCCGGAGGGATTTTTTTTTGAATTTAACCAGAAAGTATTGGTCAGCTAAGGGTTCTTGTGTATTTTGTCATCTGAAAATTTACTTTATGGCTACTGAAAAAGTTAAACACCCTGCCGGTTTACGTTTTTTATTTTTTACAGAGATGTGGGAGCGTTTCGGGTATTATCTCATGCTCGGAATTCTGTTCCTTTACATGACAGATACTGCAAAAGGCGGACTTGGCTTTGAACGAAAAGAAGCGTCGGATGTTTTTGGAACTTTTATCGCGCTAGTGTTTCTGACTCCTTTTATCGGAGGTTTGCTTGCCGACAGAGTTCTCGGGTATCGTACATCTATTACCATAGGAGGGATCCTGATGGGAATCGGATACATGTCGCTCGCTATTCCGGGAGTTACCATGTTTTACGTTTCTCTTCTGTTGATTATTGTAGGCAATGGTTTTTTCAAACCGAATATTTCTACACTCCTTGGGAATCTTTACAATGAACCAAAGTATAAGCAGAAGAAGGATGCCGGTTACAATATTTTCTACATGGGAATAAATATCGGAGCATTCATCTGTAATTTTTTTGCCGCCTACCTGAGAAACACATTTGGTTGGGGTCATGCATTCATGGCTGCGGGAATCGGGATGTTGCTTGGTGTCGCCATCTTCTGGATTGGAAATAAACATTATAAACACGCGGATGTATTGAAGCCTGCTAATCCTGAGGATATGGGTTTGGGAAAAGTCTTTGGCGTGGTTTTGTTACCGGCCTTCATCGCCGGTTACCTGGGATGGATCATTCCCGGAAATATTTTCGGCTCCGATTCGACTGACGCGTTCATTTTTGGCGCGCTGCCGGTGGCGATTTTCTATGTCACCTTACTTTCACGTCTCAATGCGGAAGATCGCAGGCCGGTATCCGCATTGCTGGCCATCTTTGGTGTTGTCATTGTGTTCTGGGCCATCTTCAAGCAAAACGGTACTGCTCTTACAACCTGGGCTGAGAGTTATACTGACAGAGAATTACCTGCTGTTATTGTACCTGCTGCAAAAACCATTGGGGTGGTGCAGGAATTAAAATTTGAAGAAGATACCTTTCCGAAAGTAGATGTACAGTTTCGAACTCAGAAAGATCCTCAGGGTAATATTATCAAAGAAGTAAGTGTTCCTCATTATTTTATGAATTTGTCAAAAGACAAATGGCCTGAACCCGGAGGAACTTTGCATCTTGTCTCCACGGAATTGTTCCAGTCAGTGAATCCGTTTTTTGTTGTTGTTCTCACACCCCTTGTCGTTGGTTTCTTCGCGTTTATGCGACGGCGAAACAGAGAACCATCAACACCGGCCAAAATATTCTGGGGCTTGCTCATTACAGCTCTCTCAACCCTCGTGATGGTAAGCGCTGTACTTGTTAGTCAGAACGGTTTGGAAAAGAGTTCTGCCATGTGGCTGGTCGGAGTTTATGCCGTGATCACTGTCGGTGAGTTGTGTTTAAGTCCAATGGGATTGTCGCTGGTTTCTAAACTCAGTCCGCCCCGTTTAACTTCACTGATGATGGGTGGATGGTTTCTGAGTACATCAATCGGGAATAAAATGTCAGGTGTGCTGGCTGCTTTGTGGGATGGCTATGAACACAAAGAGAATTTTTTCTGGGTGAACTTTTTTGTTGCCTTACTTGCTGCCGTTTCAATCCTCTTTATGTTGAAATGGCTAAGAAAAATTGTAGAAGAACACACCGCTTAAAAGTGTAGCCACTGCATCAGCAATGTAAGCAGGAGGATGCCGGAAAGATTCAACAGCAATCCGGTTTTCATCATACTCTTCACAGGAATATATCCTGTTCCGTACACGATGGTATTCGCCGCGGTAGCAACAGGAAGCATGTAGCCAAATGAAGCCGCGAGTGTTGCCGGAACCATGAGCTGCAAAGGATCAGCACCCATTGTCGATGACAGAGGCAGCAGGATTGGAAGCATCAGCTGTATACTTGCGACATTGGATGCGAACTCACTCAATACCGTGACGAGTGTGGCGACACCCAGAACAATCATCCAGGTTGGAAAATCTTTGAGAAGGATCAGTTTTCCTGCAAATAAATTTCCAAGTCCGCTTTGTTCAAAGCCTTCCGCAAGCGCGAAACCGCTTCCGAATAATAACAGAATGCGTAAAGGCAATTTGGTCACATCCTTCCATTCCAGTAATGCTTCGTTTTTTGTTTGAGAAGAAGGAATGATAAACAATGCTAAAGCTGCTGCCATGGCGACAGTACTGTCTTTGATCCATTTTCCAAATGAAAGATAACCGGCCCATCCTCTCAGTTCATGATCACCGATGCGAATGTCCGCGCGTGTGAACCATAGTACAACGGTCACGAGAAATACCATCAGCACCCGTTTTTCTTCCTTACTCATTTTGCCGGATTTCTCCTGTTCTTTGCGGATGAATTCCATGTCGAAAGGTAGATCCGCAGCTTTTGGAATAAATATTTTGCGAATGATGAAATAAGCGATCACAGCGAGTATAGAAGAAAAGGGAAATGCGAAAAGAAACCATCTTGAAAAGCTTACAGGATCAGCGTTCGGAAAAGTTTTGTCATAAAATCCCGCGAAAATCATATTGGTTGGAGTACCTACGAGTGTTGCCATTCCGCCAATGGAAGCAGTGTAACCAAGTCCGAGTAGTAATGCACATGCAATTTGTGTGTGGTATTTTCTGTCAAACAAATGTTCGTGTCTTACAATAGATAAAACTGCCGCAAGCAACATCATGACTGTTGCAGTATTCGAAATCCACATGGATACAAGAAAAGTAGTAAGCATCACTCCAAGTAAAACTTTCGAAGGACGTTGTCCGGTGTGGCGAAGTACTTTGTATGCCAGCCGGTGGTGCAGATTCCATTTTTCCATTGCATAAGCCATGAAAAATCCTCCCATGAAAAGAAAAATGGTTTGTTCCATGTATTGCATCGCGACCGTCGCGGTGTCCATGACGCCAAGGATCGGAAAGAGGATGAAAGGAATAAATGAAGTAACTCCGAGATCTACAGGTTCCATGATCCACCACAGAGCCATCCAGACCAGAACACAAGCAGTACCCGCAATTGGTTGTGACAATCCCTGATAGAAGAGTAATAGGTAAGTCACTATTGCTGCCGCCGGGCCAATCAAAATCTTGAGCATCCTGGAATTCATGGTGTGAATATAAACGGCTTTTCAGTCGTTTCACAATTTACCATCATTTGATATCTGCTTTTTTGTAATAATAGTTTCAACACAAATTTTTTCTTAAAAAAATTGTCATAAAAAAGGCTTCCCTTTCGGAAAGCCTTTTCAGATTCACTGAATTCAGTAATTATACCATTTCAAGCTGCGCTTGTTTCGCGTTGGTTTTCTTGGCGCTCTTTTTTTCTGTAACGAAAAGATCTTTCAAACGAGTTACGTAGTTAAGTTCTTCCCAAGGGAATAATTTAACCTTGATACGTTTCTCATTCTTCTTCCCTTTGTTGAAGATTTTTTCCACCACCTTGGTTTCGCGGCCCATGTGACCATATGCTGCAGTCTCAAGATAAATTGGGGTACGAAGATTAAAACGCTGTTCAATCGCGTAAGGGCGCATGTCAAAAATCTTGCGAATCTTTTGAGCAATTTCTCCGTCGTTCATTTGAACTTTAGCAGTACCATAAGTATTTACATACAATCCAACAGGCTCAGCGACACCGATAGCATAAGCAACCTGTACAAGTACTTCGTCGCACAAACCTGCTGCAACCATGTTTTTGGCAATGTGACGTGTGGCATATGCCGCGGAACGGTCCACTTTTGACGGATCTTTGCCGGAGAATGCACCACCACCGTGAGCACCTTTTCCACCGTATGTATCCACGATAATTTTACGTCCTGTAAGTCCTGTATCACCGTGTGGTCCACCGATCACAAATTTACCGGTCGGATTCACATGGTATTTGATTTTATCATTGAACAATGCCTGCACACGTTTTGGTAATTTTTTCATCACACGTGGCACGAGGATATTGATAACATCTTCTTTAATTTTCTTCAACATAGCGGCATCCTTTTCGAAATCGTCATGTTGTGTGGAAATCACAATCGTGTCAATACGGATAGGTTGATTGTCGTCGCCGTATTCGATCGTCACCTGTGACTTAGCATCCGGACGGAGGTAAGTCATTGTCTTGCCTTCTTTGCGGATAGCAGCAAGTTCACGCAACAAAAGGTGTGCGAGTTCCAGTGGCAAAGGCATGTAGGTATCCGTTTCTTTGCTGGCATAACCGAACATCATACCCTGATCACCGGCACCTTGTTTCCATGGATCCTTTTTATCTACACCCTGGTTGATATCCGGTGATTGTTCGTGAATCGCGCTGAAAATTCCGCAGGAGTTGGCCTCGAACATATATTCGCTTTTGGTGTAACCGATTTTACGGATTACATCACGTGCGATATCCTGAACATCGAGGTAAGCCTCCGATTTTACTTCCCCTGCAAGGACAACCTGTCCGGTAGTAACAAGTGTTTCACAAGCCACTTTTGACTTGGGATCATAGGCCAGGAAATAATCAATCAATGCATCTGAAATCTGGTCCGCTACTTTGTCGGGATGCCCTTCGGAAACGGATTCTGAGGTGAACAAATAAGACATGGTTCTCTGTAGGTTTTTTAAAGACTATTTTTGTAAAACAAGGAATCGGGAGGGTTTGATCGCGGGTGCAAAAGCTTTAGTCCAGCTTTAGCATTTTTTACCGTGGTTGCAATATTGCTACTGATACAGGCAGCTAATCAAATCTTTCCACTCGGCTGCAAAAGTAAGAAATTACTTTGATTCAGGAGTCGCAGGAGACTCTAAAATACATTGAATTCAAGAGGAAAAAATACCCAAAAGCAGGGGAATCAGTAGTTTTTACCATCAAAAAACACAGTGACCGTATTTGTTCCGGTTTCGTATTTGAGCACATTTCCGGTCAGGTTGTATTTATTGATCAGTTCATAGGAAGCCGTATAGGTCTTGCCTTTGTCGAATATTTTCAGCCTGCCACTGTCGTTGATCCAGGCAACAGCATCTGTACCCACCTGGAAGTCGTTTGGGGCGAAATTCTCAATAGTAGTGACTTGTCCGTTGTAAAACACATTGAACATCCGGTTATAAGAATATACCACCATATTTCCTTTGACAACAAAGAAATCCGGTCGGTCCGACAGGAGCCTCTTTGTAGCTCCATTGTAAAACACCCTGAAATTGCCAAGATTGTCGACATAAGCCATAATACCATAACCAACTTTGAAGGAATCGGGAGCATATTCTTCCACCACCGCGGAATCACCTTTGTAAAAAAGATGAAAATGTTTGTCGTAATCATCCACATAAGCAACCAGATCTCTTCCGGCCTGATATTCGATTGGAGGAATGTTGCTTATCGTGTGTACCTGTCCCCGGTAAAAAATGCTGAAAAAATTACTCTGGTTGACCCATGCGATTGTATTGGCTCCTGTTTTTATGCTCTTTGGTTTATCGAGTAAAGAGGATTCAAGCACCGCTGTTTTGCCCCGGTAATAAACGCTCAGATTGTAATTCGAATCATCAAAATACGCCATGACGCTGTCATTCACGGCGACAATTGAATTGTAATAACTCAGTGTTTTACGATTGCCGTCATCAAAAATATACAAGACAGAACCAACTTTAAAGGCAACAAGATAGTCGGTCATGAAATATGAAAAATCAGCCGCGTTAATCTGTGGGTAAGTCTGCCCCTTGTAATAAATTTTAAAATCACTCCTATTGTCGATGTAGGCAATAGAACTCGCACCGAACTTATAGGATTTTGGCGGCAGGTATTCGAGTTGCTTGAACATCCCGTTGTCAAAGGCCTGCAAATACCCTCTGTAATCCGTGTAAGCGGAAATGTTTTGTGCACGCAAAGACAATGAGTAATAAAAACTGATGATGAAAATCAAAATCAGTTTTTGAATCAACAAAGACTTTGTGGTTTGTCTTGACGCTGCCATTCTTTCGGATCAGGAATTTTTTTTCTGCGTCAGCTGATGGAAAATATCTTCGAGTTTCTGCTCCTGCTTTTGCATTGACAATACTGTGAGATTATTCTGAACAGCAAATTGAAAAACATGACTGCGGATATCTGTTTTGCCATCGGAAACAAGTTTCCAGTTGTTTCCATTCAATGCTTCTGCTCTGACAACACCTTCAATCTGTAAAAGTTGTTTGGAAGAACAGGGATTATCAAACTCTACCATGATAATATCATCACCGGTAGAGGACTTTCGCAATAACTCGGTATTTTCATCTGCAACTATTTTTCCTTTGTTGATGATGATGACTCTGTCGCAAATCGCCTCAACTTCCTGCATGATATGCGTCGAAAGAATCACGGTTTTTTCTTTTCCGATGGATTTTATCAATGCACGGATTTCAGACAATTGGTTTGGATCCAGACCGGAGGTTGGTTCATCGAGAATAAGCACTTTCGGATCGTGAATCATGGCCTGAGCCAGGCCAACGCGCTGCCGGTAGCCTTTTGACAAGGCTCCGATTTTTTTATTCTGTTCTATTTGCAATCCGGTGATTTCAATCATTTCAGAGATCCTCGCTTTCTTGGTTCCGGCGAGGTGATGCAATCCTGCGATGAACTCGAGGTATTCCTTGACGTACATTTCAAGGTAAAGCGGGTTGTGCTCAGGCAAATATCCTACCAGTTTTCTCACTTCCAGGCTTTGTTCCGTCACATCATATCCGCAAACATCCACTTTGCCGGAAGTCTGAGGAATGAAGCAGGTGATAATCTTCATCATCGTTGATTTCCCCGCCCCATTTGGACCAAGAAACCCCACAACCTGACCGCCATCAACGCTAAATGTCACTTCATCCAGCGCCTTCTGACTTCCATACATTTTAGTGATCGAACTGACTTTTACACTCATTTTTTTTGGTGCTTGGTGCTTGGTGGTTAGTGCTTGGTGGTTAGTGCTTAGTGCTTAGAATTTTTACCTGATACTTCTAGCATTCATTAACCTCGATCCTCGAACAATTCAAACATTGAACTTCGAACCTTGAACTCGGAACTCAGAACTCGGAACTCAGAACTCAGAACTCAGAACCCGAGAAGCGCAAATCTAAGTTATTTCTCACGAAATTCAGGTGAATTCTCCACTTGCTTTTTTTACTTTCGTGCCATGCATGGGATAGTGATAAAATCAACGGGTTCTTTATACACGGTAAGACTGGAGGATGGTAAGAATCTGACCTGCAGGATTCGTGGAAATTTACGTTTAAAGGATTTTGAGGCAACTAACCCGGTAACAGTTGGCGACAAGGTTGAGGTGGAATGGGATTCAGCGCATGAAGTCGGCCATATTATTCGTGTTTTCGATCGTAAGAATTACATCATCCGGAAGTCTGTCAAACTATCCAAACAGGTTCAGATCATTGCTGCCAACGTAGATCGCGCCTGGGTTGTGGCGACTCCTGTTCTTCCGAAAACGTCACTTGGTTTTATTGACAGGTTTCTGGCAACAGCGGAGGCTCATAGTGTTCCGGCCGGAATACTCTGGAACAAAGCAGACATTTACGATGATGATGTCTGGGATTTTGTGAATGAGCTGAAAAATCTCTACGAGGGAATTGGTTATAAAGTACTTGCAGTTTCTGGATTGTCGGGTTTTGGTTTGCATGCTTTGAAGGACGAACTCAAGGGGAAAGTGAATCTGTTTTCCGGACATAGCGGAGTAGGGAAGTCCTCCTTGATTAACGCGCTTATTCCCGGACTCGGTTTGAAAACCTCTACGCTTTCATCTCAGCACATGAAAGGAACGCATACAACCACATTTGCAGAGATGCATGCGCTGCCTGAAGGAGGTTTCCTAATCGATACTCCCGGAATTCGTGAATTCGGTACTATTGATTTTGACAAGTATGAAGTGTCACACTTCTTCCCTGATATTTTTGCTGTTGGGAAAGGTTGTAAATTCAATAACTGTTTGCACACCACTGAAAAGGATTGTGCCGTTAAACCGGCAGTGGAACGGGGCGAAATCGCATACAGCCGGTACGATAGTTATCTCAGTATTCTGAGTAACCAGGATATTTTCAGATAAATATATTTCATGTTTCTTTCTCAGAATTTATCAAGAATCTCATGAGGGTCCTTATTCAACGCGTATCACAGGCTTCTGTCAATATAGAAGGAAATGAAAAAGCTGCGATAGCAAATGGTTTTCTTATTCTTCTTGGAATTGAAGAAGCTGACACGGACGAAGACATAGAGTGGCTATGTGGTAAAATATCAAAGCTTCGTGTGTTCGGTGACGAAAACGGACAAATGAATCTCTCTGTTTCAGATGTTCAGGGAGATTTTCTGGTGGTGAGTCAGTTCACACTACATGCATCCACAAAAAAAGGGAATCGCCCGTCATTCATCCGCGCAGCCCGACCTGAACAGGCAATTCCTTTGTATGAAAAATTTCTATCACGACTTGCACAGGAAAGCGGAAGAAATGTCTACTCCGGAGAGTTCGGTGCCGATATGAAAGTCGCTCTCATCAACGACGGCCCGGTTACGATTTGGATAGACTCAAAGAATAAAGAGTAACGGAAATTTGGAATCGAATGACAGGAGCTTGGGTTAAAAAGTCTGGAGTTCGGAGTCTTGAGTCAGCAAGTTTACAATGCATTCTAAGCACCAAGCACCAACCACTAAGCACCAACCACTAAAAACTAACAACTAACATGGACCTCACCGAAGCACAAGCCCAAGTAGACCAGTGGATCAAAACTCATGGCGTTCGTTATTTTAATGAGCTCACCAATATGGCTATGCTTACCGAAGAAGTAGGAGAGGTAGCCCGAATTATTGCCAGGAAATACGGTGAGCAATCTTCAAAAGAATCGGATCTTGGAAAAGATCTGGGCGATGAACTTGCTGATGTATTGTTTGTGTTGATCTGTCTGGCCAATCAAACCGGCGTAGATCTGACCGCCGCATTTCAGAAAAATCTTGAAAAAAATCAAAACGGGATTCTGAACGTCACAAGCAAAATCCAAAATTGGATTAATTCCTGAAAGAATTCTACGATTCCTCACTGTAATGCCTGACACTTCTCTGACAATGTGTAATATATACAGTAATTATGTATCTTAATCCCGGCTTTTCCGTGCTTCATGGCCGGTAGAAATAAATCGTATGAAAAAAAGAATACTCCTTTCAGGAATCTGTCTGATGATTTCAGCTATTGCTTTTTCATCAAATCCGAAACAATGGATTTCGGCAGATCATTCTACATCTCAGAAACTCAGCGCAAGTCTTGTGCAACAATCCGGTGATGAGACTACAATCGCTTTTCATGTTCCCGGGTTTAACCTGCAAACAGTTTCCACTGCGCAGGGTATTTCGCATCAGATTGATGCGGAAAATGCAAGTCATTTATTGATTGCAGGAGCTCCTGATGTTTTGAAAATGGCGGTATCGGTTATCATTCCGGATGCTGCAACAATGGATGTGCAGGTGATTGCTTCTTCCTATCATGAATACAACAATATTCATTTGCTCCCTTCCAAAGGAAACCTGAAAAGAAATCAGGATCCGTCTGCAATTCCATACACATACGGACCGGCATATTCAAGCAATAGCTTTTATCCGGGTACAATCGCTGAACTAAGAGATCCATATATTCTTCGTGATTTCCGTGGACAAACCATTGTCGTGTATCCTTTTCAATACAATCCTGTCACTCGTGTATTACGTGTGTATGATCAGCTTACTGTCAAAACAAGTCCGGTAACTTCTTCTGTTTCTCTGAATGCATTCTCACGTTCCCGTCAACCACAACCTAACGATATTTTTAATCCGATTTATTCCAATCGTTTTATCAATTACAACCAGACTCAGTACGTGCAAACTGCTGAAACAGGTAGTATGCTGGTAATTTCAGATCCTTCCCTGATGGCTACTATGCAGCCTTTTGTTGACTGGAAAAACAGAATGGGGCAAAAAACAGAAATGGTAGATGTAAGTACCATTGGCGTAAGTCCCACAGCGATCAAGACATTTATAACAGATAAATACAATACAGATGGATTGACGTTTGTTCTGCTGGTTGGTGATGGTCCGCAGATTCCTCCGTATCCTACAGGAAACGGAGATTCAGATCCATCTTATGGTGATATCCTTGGTAACGATTCCTATGCTGAAGTAATTGTCGGTCGTTTTTCCGCGAATACTCCTGCTGAATTGGAAACGCAAGTTCAGCGTTCCATCAGTTATGAAATGCATCCCGACCCAATGGGGCAATGGTATCACAAAGGAATTTGTGTAGGGTCAGACCAAGGACCTGGTGATGACAACGAAATTGATTTCGAACATGAAAGAAATATTCGTCTGAAATATCTGGGCTACACCTATACCGATGTTGATGAGATTTACGACGGCAGTCAGGGTGGAATGGATGTTTCCGGTGATCCGGGTCCACAGGATCTTGCAGATGCTTTCAATTCTGGTCGCAGTGTACTTACGTATACAGGACATGGAAGTCAGAACAGCTGTGGAACAACCAGCTTTAGTTCAGGTGATGTACAGAATCTCACAAACGAAAACATGCTTCCATTCATCTGGTCAGTTGCCTGTGTGAATGGTGATTTTAACAATGGAAGTTGTCTTGCGGAAGCACTGATGAGAACCACTACAATTTCTGGTGCTCCGATTGGAGCGATCGCTACCTTGATGTCAACAATCAACCAGAGTTGGGATCCTCCAATGGATGGACAGGATGAAATGGTGGACATTCTTGTTGAAACTTATCCTGGAAATATCAAGCATACTTTTGGTGGAATTTCTGTCAATGGCTGTCTTCACATGAATGATCAGTATGGAGCTGCAGGAGTGGAAATGACAGATACATGGACATGCTTTGGAGATCCAAGTATCACAGTGCGGACTGCAACTCCTGAACCGATTCCGGTAGCCCACGATGCAACAATTGATGAAAATACCTCAACTTGGGTGGTGCAATGCAATGTTGATCAGGCATTGGTTTGTCTCAGTCACCATAATCAGATCGTAAGTACAGGATATGCGCTGAGTGGTTCTGCCTATCTCACCATTCCCGGATTGACCATCGGAGATACACTTGATGTTACCGTTACTGCGTACAATCGTATCCCTTATTTTGGTACTGTGGTAGTTGTTGCAAATGGTACTACTCAGGTCGGATCTGTTAATGTTAATAATCTTGGTTTGACAGCAAGTCCTGCCGGTGCTAATCATCCGTCATTGATTTCTTTCCATTTGCCCAAAGCAACGACTGTATCCATGAAAATTTATTCATCTACCGGACAACTCGTGAGCCGCATTTTTGAAAATCAAAAGTTTGATTCAGGCAACCATCGTATTTCACAGGATGTATCCGGCCTCAGTGCAGGAATTTATTTCGTGAAAATGCAAACCGGAGAAAATGAAAGTATCGCAAGAATGATTGTTGAGTAATCTCATCAACCAATCTGATAATTTTTGATCTAATGATCATCTAAGGAGTGGAGCAATCCGCTCCTTATTCATTTCTGCCCGGCTTCTTGCCTTTGTTCTCAGGGAAAAAATAACGCAGATCCAGAGTCAGGTAATTGCCAAGCAATTTCTGATCGGTAGATTCGTCCTTCCCACGAAATTTGTATTCAACTTTTGTGAGATAAATAAAAGAAAAGGGACGATGATAAGATGCGCCAAGATAGATGAAGCCACTTTTTTCTGTTCTCCATTCCCAGCCAAGATTCGCAAGAACGGAAGCCTGAAAAATATGGTTTCGGAAAGATACATGCTGAAAATATTCGTCATAGGATTGCACATTGCTCGCGAACATATCCGCGCTCGGTCCCATGGATGCATTCATGAATAATTTTTCACCGAGCTGAATATAGACCAACAGATTCACCGGTATTTCATATCCTATAATTCTGAATTCAGAGGTTCCTTTGAAATCACCATCCGTAATGATGAGGTCGTACTTTCTTTTGACATAATTAATTCCTGTCTCAAATGCAAGCAGTTCGGAAAACCCATGACGTACCACCATTCCTCCGCAGAAACCGGATTTTAATTCTACATCAAAATTTACCTGATTCGAGGAAGTGCTTTGTTTTCCTGTGCCAAGAAATGAAACAGGAAAAATAGGTTTGTACTGGATTCCTACTGTTGTGATTCCTTTTTGTGCTTTCAACGGTGTGGTTGCAAGCATGAAAAAAAGAAAATACACTGATAGCCTGTGAAATGAATTCGGAAAAGAAAAGGAGTACTTGACCTTCATCAAAGTGTTTTCATCTTATTCAGGAAGCTCATGAGAGCGATCCAGTATTCCTGATTGTCGGGTGCGACAGACCAGAGTACTTTGGAGCCATGATTCCCCGGAGTTTTTGGGATGTATTGCACTTTAATTCTCGAATTGACATCCTTGAGCAAGTCGGTGACGGCATCTGCTTCCTGAAGTGAAGAGGTCGCGAATAAAGGTTTATTCAGATTGCCTATACTTTTCGAGATGTAATTCGGATCGGCGAAATATTCTCCCGGACTAAAAACTGCAACACCCAGCACTTTATTGTTTGTCGCCGCAATTTTTAATGCAAGGGAAGCGGAGTAGGAGCTACCGATGACGATGATGTTTTTATTGTATTTATCATAAAGGAAATCAATGGCTGCTTCGATGTCTTGTTCCGCATCTGTATTCAAAGGAGTTTTGCCGGCAGCTTTTGCTCTTTCGGCAGTTTCATTTTTTATTCCGTTCACGGCATCTCCTACACGTTGGTCGATGGCCAGACAATTAAACCCGAATTTGTTTAAACGCAAAGCCGTTTCATTGTATTCTCCGCGGCTGAATTTATTCTGATGACACAACAGGATGATCGGCATCTCGCTGCTTATAGGGTACCAGTCCGCGGTGATTTGCAAACTGTCTTTTGAAGGAAATGTCACTTTCAATTGGGCAAAGGAATCTTGCGAGAGAACTGAAAAGAAAAGGAAAATGATCAGGAAGAGTTTATTCGCTTTAAACATATGCTGGTCTGTGAATTGAATGGGAAAGGTATAAAAATTTGCAGCAGCAAAAAAAAGGGGTTCATGAGCATTCCTTCAAATATCACAGCAGCCTGAAGTTCAGGAAATATCATGACCCACTTACGACATACATAAGTTCATTAACCGAAAATTTTCAAGATTTTATGGAATCAGGTACACACCATGCTCTATGCTTTAAATACTCAAGCCATGTTTACAGAAAAAAAAGCAAAGACAGCCTGGGAAGATGTCCTTTTTGAAAACAGGAATAAAGCCTATGGTGCTTATGAATTGAGAATGAACTATGACCGGCGCCTTACCAAATCTCTTCTTTTTATGTTGCTGGGACTTACCGCTCTTTTTTTTATACCACTTGCGATCAGTAAAATCTTTTTCCGGGAAGAAATCGCCCGGGCCAGGCCAAACGATGAGCGTCTGTTTGTTTCGGATAATTTTTATGTAGATATCCCCGCTCCAAAAGTGATCCCGCCTGAACTTAATCACAGGACGATTCAACCGAAGCCACAGGTCGACGAAAATGCATTCAAACCTGTAGTAAATGTTCCGGCACCGAAGATTGAACCAATTTCACCGGCCATAGGTTCCGGAACAGGAACCGCAACTCCCACTCAACCTCTGATCGGTAGTCCGACCGGAATCGCTACAAATCCTCCACCGAAAATTATTGATAAACCTCTGAACATCGCTTCTGTTGACGTACAACCTGATTTTCCGGGCGGTTTATTCAAATTTTATGAATTCCTGAAAAATCACATACGTTATACTCCTCAAGCCAGAGCGGCAGGACTGAATGGAAGGTATTATGTAACCTTTATCGTGAATGAAAACGGAACCATCAGTGATGTGGAAATGATGAAATCTATTGGTTATGGTCAGGATGAAGAAGTACAGAAGGTTTTGGCCTCTTCCCCGGTATGGAAACCCGGAATCAGTCAAACCAGACCTGTTCGGACACAAATGGTGCTCCCGATCAGCTTTAATCTTCTTCAATAATAATTTCAAAGGCTCGTTTAGACTAACACGACAATGTTTAAAAGTAGGGGCATGTTCCAGCCTGCATGGGAGCTCAGTCCCTACTTTTGTGAGTTATTAATATCCAAACCACTTTATGACCTACGGACTCATCCTGCAGATCACTCAAAACCTTGGCGCAGCCTCGGACTCGCTTGCTCAGGCTGCAACGACAGCTGTTACTCCTCCTGTTGAGCAATCCATTTCTCTCTGGGATATGGCTGTAAAAGGCGGGCCCATCCTCGTTCCAATCGCGATTCTTTCAGTGATGGCATTCTACATCTTTTTTGAAAGGCTGTTTACTATTCAGCGTTTCTCAAAAATTGATATGAATTTCATGAACCAGATTCGCGATTACGTCCACAGTGGAAATATCGACGCTGCAAAAGCGCTCTGCAAAAACACCAGCAGTCCGGTTGCACGTATGATCGAAAAAGGACTGATGCGTCTCGGAAAACCTGTAAAGGAAATTGAAGGCGCGATAGAGAATGTCGGGAAACTCCAGATCTACATGATGGAGAAAAACCTCAACATCCTCGGAACTATCGCCGGTATCGCTCCGATGTTCGGATTCCTTGGTACCATCTTCGGTGTAATCAAAATCTTCTATCAGATCGCTCTTCAGAATTCTCTTGAGATCAATACAATTTCAGGTGGTCTCTATGTGAAAATGATTTCCAGCGCGGCAGGTCTGCTTGTCGGTATGATCGCTTACGCAGCTTATCACTATCTCGTTCACATGATCGACAGGGTAATCAATAAAATGGAAATTAACGCGGTTCAGTTTATCGACCTGCTTGAGGAGCCGGTGAAGAACTAGTGCCTGGTGGTTGGTGCTTAGTGGTTGGTGCGGGAAGGAAATTTGAATGTGTGACACACTAATTTAACGTCCCTCGCCCCCCGTCCCTCGTCCCCTTTTCACCGTCCCTCGTCCCCTACAAAATTCAAAAATAAATAATAACAAAAATGAATCTCCGAAGAAGAACACGAGTAGTTGGTGAAGTGTACAGCGCTTCCCTGAATGACATCATGTTTTTTCTGTTGTTGTTCTTCCTCATCACGTCTACGATGGCGACACCGAACGTGTTGAAGCTCTTGCTTCCTAACGCCAAGAGCAGCACGCAATCTGTGAAGCACCCGCTCACCATTTCAGTTACTGCCGATTTGCAATATGCGATTAACAATACTCCCATCAGCGCGGACGAACTGGAAGCGGCCATTAAAGTGAATATAGCAGGACAAACCGATCCGACAGCTTTGTTGAAGGTTGACAAATCGGTTCAGGTTCAAAACCTCGTTGACCTTCTCGATATCGGGAATCGTTTAAAAATTAAAATGGTGCTGGCCACTCAATCCTCCAAGCAATAAGCTTACTATGGATGCAACCATCCGTTCAAGGTCCATTATTATTTCAGTAGCGATTCACTCGGTGCTGTTTCTCATCCTGCTTTTTGTGATGGTGAAAACACAAATTCCTCCCTTCCCGGAAACAGGCGGCGGCGGCGGAGTGATCGTGAACATCGGATATGTGGATGAAGCCGGTGGTGAGATTCAACCGATGTCGGAAAATATTACCGAAGACCCTTCACTCACAAAAGCAAAACCTGCCGTTCAACCGGAAGAAAATTTTGCGACACAGGATCTGGAAGAATCCGGTGTGGCCAGAGAAGTAAAAGATCCAAAGAAAGTAGATGTACAAAAAGTCAAGCCAACGGTTACAACACCAAAGGAAAATAAACCCGTGGTTGAGCCTGTAAAAACTGTTGATACTCGTTCACTGTATAAAGGAAAATCCAACAACAGTACATCACAGGGAACCGGCAAAGGTGCAGGTGACCAGGGTGATCCGCAAGGAGATCCAAACTCACGGTATACAGGTAAAAACGGTAGTGGCAATGGACCCGGAATTGGTCCGGGTGAAGGTCCCGGTCAGGGTCCCGGAAAAGGTGGTGGTGTGAGCTTTAGTCTGGCTGGTCGCAGAATGATTCGTACACCACAAATCAACGACCGCTCCCAGGAAACCGGAAAGGTTGTTGTCGATATTACTGTAGATAAAAATGGTGAAGTAACTGCTGCTGTTCCGGGAGGTCGTGGATCTACGACAACGTCTTCCTATTTATATAAACTTGCACGGGAAGCTGCCATGAAAGCTAAATTTAATGCCGGTCCGGATGACGCGGATATTCAAAAAGGGACAATTACCTTTGTTTTTGTAGTGCAATAAATTTCGCGTACCGGTATGTTATCGGACTGCGCGATTTTTTCAAATCGCGGACATGAATTACGAGGAAACCCTGGATTATCTTTTTGCCCAATTGCCGATGTTTCATCGTATCGGTGCCGCGGCGTACAAGGCCAACCTTGACAACACCCATGCGATTTGCGAATTCCTGGATCATCCGGAAAATAAATTTCGTTCCATACACATAGCGGGGACCAACGGTAAAGGCAGTACTTCTCACATGCTTGCGGCTATTCTGCAGTCGGCAGGATACAAGACAGGATTATATACTTCTCCCCACCTCATCGATTTCCGGGAACGCATTCGGATCAACGGTGAAATGATTTCGAAGGATGCTGTTGTTGGATTTGTAGAGAAATATAAAACGCAGTTTGAAAAAGTGCAGCCTTCTTTTTTTGAGTGGACTGTTGGGCTAGCCTTCGATTATTTTGCAAACGAAAAAGTGGAAATCGCGGTTATTGAAACGGGTCTTGGTGGCCGGCTCGATTCTACCAATGTGATCACGCCGCTTTTATCCGTCATCACCAATATCAGCTGGGATCATGCCAACCTGCTTGGAGATACATTGAAAAAAATCGCAGCTGAAAAAGCGGGCATTATCAAAAAAGAAATCCCTGTTGTGATTGGAGAGGTAAGAGAAGTAACAGCAGTTGTGTTCACCGACAAAGCTGCTTCAATGAGTGCTCCTATTGTTTTCGCAGAAGTTCTCCTGCGCGCGGAACAAAAGGAATCTACGGCTCCCGACCGTCAGGTGTTTAGCATTTATGCCGGGAAGCAATTGCTTTTTGACTCACTCGAGATCGACCTTGCCGGACATTACCAGCGTAAAAATATTCTTACGGTCATTGAGTCTGTTTTGAAATTGAATGAAGCGGGATTTAGAATAGAAGAAGAACATATTCGTGCAGGATTAAGCAATGTCCGTGGACTTACCGGTTTGATGGGACGATGGCAAACAATATCTGAATCTCCGCGAATCGTCTGTGATGTTGGACACAATGAAGACGGTATTCGTGAGATTCTGAATCAGCTGGCATTGCTTTCGTATGATCGTTTGCACATTGTTTTTGGAGTGGTCAATGATAAGGATGTCACGTCCATCCTGAAACTGCTACCGGTAAATGCCAAATATTATTTTTGCAAAGCGAATTTACCGAGGGCGCTTGGACAGGAGGAGTTAAAAAATCAAGCTCAAAATTTTGGCCTCAAGGGTGAAGCTTACGATTCAGTTTACGACGCTTTTCTTGCCGCGAAAAATGCGGCGGAGAAATCGGATTTTGTTTTTATCGGAGGAAGTACTTTTGTGGTGGCAGAAATTCTACAGGCATTATCCTGATTTCAATGTTAACGGAGTAAATCTTTGTTCGCGTTTTCGTTTTTCATGATCTGATCAATACGGAGGAAAACTCTCCAGTAGTGTTCCTTGTCCATATTTTCCCAATGAATCACGTTGTAACGGTACTGGTAGATTTGTACCTGGTTCAGAACCATAAGAAATAAAAATGCTGTTCCAATCATGATAGCAGGAATTCGCTTTTTGATTAGCTGAAAGAAATGGCAAAGGAGAAATGCAAAAAACGGGAGAAACTCAATGACCGGGCGCTGACTGAAACTTCCTCCATACCACCACACCGACCAGCAAGAGAGAACATAGATCAGAATGACCAGGAATCCTGAGAGTGTGATCAGCTGCCATTTATTTGTTTTTGCAAAATGCAGAAACCCGAAAAGACTCAGGAATAGAAGCGGAGTATAAATGAACAATCCTTTTTTATAACTGAAAAGAAAATCCATGAAATGCGCTTGCAGTAAGTCCAGATGTTCGGAGCCGTATGTGTACACAAAGAAGTGGCCTGTCTGCCAATAATAGGCGAGGAGCTGAATGCCGGGAATACAAAATAGCAATAGCAGAGACAGTATGAAAATAGTTTTCTTTCTAAGTACAAATGCAATCCCTTCGAGGAGAGCTTTCTTGTTACCTGCAAGAAATGGAAGTGCAAGTACAATGATTCCATTCACCGGACGAATGAGAATGATCCAGGCGAGAAGTGCGACAAGAAGCAGCCACCGTTTTTCGCTTTTGTTTCTGAAAAACTGATCGGCAAGAAAAATAAGAGCGGAAGTGATTCCGAATGAATAAGCGTGTGACAAAGATGCGTCGTCTACTGCATAATAAAACAAATGCGTCCCGAAAGCCATGCAAAGTAAGGTAAGGCTGATCAGTGCGGATTTGATATTATTTTGCTGCAACCACTTTTTCAAAAACCAGAAACCCGCAAGCGTATAAAAAATAGCCGCGATATTGATTGCGACCTGGTAAGGGAAAGAATATCCATCCGCGGGTTGATGAAATACCAGAGCACAGACATGCGCTATGGCGAAGAATGGCAATTCAGCGATGGCTGTACCCGCGAAGTATTTATTGATTGTTTGCTCACCGTATTTTATCCGGTAGTCATAGCGGGAGTAGGGCGGGTAATATTTCTCTTCAATTTCATTGTGAAAACTAAAAGAAGCATCATGGTAAATGAAAATCGCGGGCAAATAGGCGTAATAGCCTTTTCCATCTGTCGCGATGATGTCCTTCCACCTATCTTTTCCCCAATTGATGTTTGAGGCACAGATGATGAAAATTAACCCGATGATCAGGATTTCAAATTTTGCGAAATACTTCAAGGAGAGGAATTGAAGGACTAAGATATTAATTTTAGAAGATACGGGTAACCTACACTCACAAAGCTTGTCAATACGGAGAAAATTGTTCCAAAAAAATTTCTTTAAGTGCTTAAATCTTGTTTTTCAAATTTTCATTTGGAGTTTATGAAAAAATTTAACTGTTCATGAGTGGTAATACTCCAAAACTTCATTAGCTCTTTTTGTGACAAAAGGATTGTACTTCTCAAGTTCACCAATGGAAACAACCATGTTGTTCACTTTTCTTTCAGATGCCAGGTGCCGTCCTTTTGTTGTTTTGATTTGAGGAGACGAATGGCTTTGGTAAGTTCTTCGGATTTTATTTTTTCACGTTTCAATAGCCAGAGAATTTCCAGAAAATCACTTATGTACATGTTTGGAAAAGTAAGCCGGTCAATTTTGTCGATCATAAAATTATCGGGAGAATGTGAGCTAAAGCAAACATGATGTTTTAAAATAAAGCTTACACATTTGTCTCTCAATTCCAGGATTTCTTTTGTTCTGGATTTAGCAGGAATAAATGAAATGCCTTTGAAAAGTTTTACAATTCCCCAGTAACAGGAGTGTTTTCCGTAACAGCTGGTATTGGAACAAAATTCATTTTTGGGTTCCTCGTATTTTCCATCGTCAAATCTTTGATTTTTGCAAAAGAATGAAAGTGCTTTCAGGCTTCGCGGATCCGGTGTTTTGTTGAAGTAGAAATCGATATAAAGAATGTTCCCGTTTAAGCATGGTATTGGGAAGTGGTCTTCTTTTAAAGTATAGATCCCGAATTTTTTGTCGTAGAAATGGTTTTTAATTTCAGCTAATGCCTGTTTCACACGTGGCTCATTTCTGTCGGTCTCCAGATCAGCCAGCAATATCAAAGTCCACAAGGAAGCACTGAAATTCGGTTTGTAATGAAGATAGTCGGGATAATGTTTGTCGGAAGTCGGTAACACTTTCCATAAACCGTTTTCATCCTGTGCTTTGAAGATTTTATCAATCAGAATTTGATTGGGGTTCATGGGCTGCTACTCTTTTCGGTTTTGTCCCTTATTTTTCGTCTGGACACAATTAAATTGATCAGGGTCTAAAAGATAATATGAGCGGTGTATTTTTACAAGGATAAATGTTTTGTTTTGAAGTGGGAGCTACAGGGTTCGAACCTGTGACCCTCCCGGTTATAAACCGGGATGCTCTGTTGTTGCTTTTATGATGGTGAACAAAATGAATTTACTTAAAACGACAAAACCCACCAAGTGGTGGGCTTTGTTTGAAGTGGGAGCTACAGGGTTCGAACCTGTGACCCTCCCGGTTATAAACCGGGATGCTCTGTTGTTGCTTTTATGATGGTGAACAAAATGAATTTACTTAAAACGACAAAACCCACCTTATGGTGGGCTTTGTTTGAAGTGGGAGCTACAGGGTTCGAACCTGTGACCCTCTGCTTGTAAGGCAGATGCTCTGAACCAGCTGAGCTAAGCTCCCATTATGTTCCTTTTTTGATTTGAGCTAAGCTCCCTCAAAAACGGACGGCAAAGATAGCCACTTTTTATTTTTAACAAAATTTCTTTGATTTATTTTAAAAATGGCTGGTTTTAAGGGGTTTAAAAAATTTGGAGAGGAATAGGCGGGATATGGCTTCAAATCTCATAAATGCATCATTAACAAAGATTAACAGGGGAACTAATGACTGCCCTTGTTCCTTTCTGTATTTTCACCACTATGTTAATGAGCATACTTCTGGACCTGCAGAACCAGGCTTCCTTCGATACCTGGACTTCCCTCTTCCTGGTAGCCGCCCTACAAGGCTTCTTTTTGTCGCTGGTGCTCTTCCGGCACAAGAAGGGTAACCTGCTGGCCAATCATATTCTTTCTCTACTCATCGGTCTGTATTCCATCACACTCGTCTCCTATGTGATCTATTGGACGGGCTATTATAAAGTGTATACCTGGATGGATGGATGGACCGATTCATTCCCGCTCATCTTCGGTCCGCTTACTTATTTCTATGTCAAAGTGCTTGAAGATGGCACGCTGCCTCGGAATTATAAAAGACATTTTATCCCCGTCTGGCTTTCGCTGATCTATCTCGTTCCTGTATTGATCAAAAATACTTTCGGTAGTCCTGATTGGATCATGCCGCTTTTCGGGAATATGCGTCACTGGCTGTGGTTTTTCAGAACAGTCGTGGTCGCACAAAATATCAGCCTTATTACTTATGGAGTCATCCTGCTTCGCGATCTGAAAAAATATGCTCCTTCTGATTCATCAGATCAGGCAGAAGCCGTGAAAAAAAGCTGGCTAAAAAAAGTGATCCTCGCTTACAATGGTTTTGTGTGGGGCTACTTGTTGTATTGGGTTCTCGTGTGGACCGACATGATTCGTGTCGAATACGATTACACAATTTCTTTCGCGATCTCCGTATTCATTTACATGACCGGATATCTTGGTTTCCGGCAACCTGAAATTTTCAATGGTGTCGAACAACAGAAAAAAGAAGCGGAAGCAAAATATTCCAGATCCACTTTGAAACCGGAACAATTGATTCTGCTTAAAGAACGACTGATCCAATTGATGGAGGAAAAGAAGCCATTTCTTAACAGTGAGTTAAAAATTCAGCAACTCTCGGAAATGATGGGGATTTCTTCACATCAGCTTTCGCAATTGGTGAATGAACAACTAGGACTGAGTTATCCTGAATTCATTCATAAATACAGGATCAGAGAAGCGGAACGACTGCTCTCTGATCCGAATTATGCGGAAACGAAAATTCTCAGTATCGCTTTTGATGTCGGTTACAGTAACAAGGCAACATTCAACAGTGCTTTCAAAAAGTTAACGGGAATGTCGCCATTGGAATTTAAACGGGCGCAGTCGAGACAAACATTACGTGTTGTCCGCACCGGAACCGACCTTTTTTTATAAAAATGTGGTCTATACTTATAAGATAGTACCTGTTTTTTATAATTCAGGACTCTCTTTGCATGATCAGGGGAGATTTTTGTGCTCCAAATTCCTGAATCATGAAAAAACAATTCTTACCCCCGCTGCTTGTTTTTTGCCTGTTGAGTTTTTCTCTCCGGGCCGGACTGATTCAGGTCCCTGCTGATTATCCACAGATCCAATCGGCCATTCTGGCTTCCGCGAATGGCGATACGGTTGTGGTCGCCCCGGGAACGTATTATGAAAATATAAATTTCAGAGGAAAAAAAATTGTGCTTACAAGCCGGTTTTATGAATCTCTTGATACTGCATTTATACATTCTACTATCATTAATGGAAGTCAGCCCATTCATCCGGATACTGCTTCCTGTGTCATTTTTAATTCAGGTGAGGATTCCACAACAGTAATTCAGGGATTCACTCTGACCGGTGGAGCAGGAACTGTCTGGCTGGATATTCATGGTGCCGGAACATTTCGCGAAGGTGGAGGGATCATCACGGAGTTTTCTTCGCCTGTGATTCAGTACAACCTGATTCATGACAATATCGTAATGAATACTACCAACGTAAATTCTACCGGTGGTGGAGGAATTCGCTCCGGTGATGGAAATCCGACCATCCGGAATAATGTCATTTGTCACAACCAGGGAAAATATGGCGGTGGTATCGTTTTAAACTATTGCCAGGGAAGGGTAGAGAACAATCTGATCGCTTACAATTCAGGCGGACAATCCTACGGAGGTGGTGGTTTGTGGGGAACAGGAGTTGATTCAAATACTGTCGTGCATGTGATCAACAACACCATCGTGAACAATCAGGTAACAGGAACAGGTTCTTATGCAGGCAAAGGCGGAGGCATTTTTGTGTTCTCGATAAAATTTGATTTACAAAACAATATTGTCTGGGGAAATACACAGTCCGCCGGCGGTCCCATCAATACATATTTCGGTGGTGTTGTCAGAGCGAGTCATTGCGATATTGAAGGAGGTTATCCCGGTACATCCAATATCGATGTGAATCCGCTTTTCGCGAATACTTCTTCTTGGCTCTTGTCGATTGGTTCACCCTGTATTGATGCGGGTACTCCGGGTTCTGTTTTTTTCGATCCGGAATCTGAATCCATTGGTGTGGCGGAATTTCCTTCACTTGGATCATTGCAAAATGACATGGGTGTCTATGGCGGACCATTGGCGATGACTTTGCCTTCTTGTCCGGGTGTTGCAACAGGAATCTTATCGCCATCACAGAAAAATAATTTTTCAGTAGATGTATATCCCAATCCTGTGCACAAGGATCAGGTGATGATCAAAGCCAGTAGCAATACGGGGAAAGAAATCGTGTTGATAATGTATGATTATTCGGGAAGAGAAATTTTGCAAAAGAAATTTTCTTCAGAATCACTTAGCCAGGGCGAAATACTCAACCTGCAAGGCTATAGCAATGGGATATATACTATCCGTTATATGTGCGGCGATGTTCAGAAAGTGTTAAAGCTAATCATCGCAAGAAACTAAAGAGCAATGCCCACACTCACACGCACACTCACACTCACACTCACACTCACCCTCCTCTCCCTGCTTCTTTGCATCATGACAAAAGCTGAAATACCAGCCATGCAAAAAGACCTCATGGATTTCTGGCTGGGTGACTGGAATTGTGTCTGGGGTGATTCCGTTCAGGCGACAAATCATATTTCCCGGATTCTTGACAACAAAGTGATTGAAGAAAATTTTCACTACAGTGATGGAACCTTTATTGGTAAAAGCTGGAGCATGTTTGATTCGACAACATCGAAATGGAGACAAACCTGGGTGGATAATGCGGGAGCTTATCTCGTGTTCACCGGGAGAAAAGAAGGCGATACGGTGATTTTTGAAGGAGATGAAACTGTGACAAAAAACGGACAGAAGAATTACAGACGTATGATATTCTTTTCGATAAAAAAAGACAGTTTTGAGTGGGACTGGCAGAGCTCTACTGACCGACTCAACTGGAAATCGTTATGGCATATTTCATATACACGAAAATAAAATTCTCACATAAAAACTATTTCACCACTTATGAAACCAAACATCGACATGACGTATTTCGGAAATGAGGAAGCGCCCGTAGAACGCGGATTGAAACAATTGTATTTTATCCTTTGGACCATGGGGGAAAATTTTCCTGCACACAAAAGTTTTACAAATGCCGATTTGCAGCGCCATGAAAATTATATTCGACAGGCATACAAAGACGGACGTTTGTTGATGGCCGCTTTGTTTGAAAATGGCAGTGGCTTCATAACGTTGGTGGAAGCGGAGACTGAATATGAAATTCACAAATTCGTAAGGAGTAATCCCGATGTCGCAGAAAAACGGATCCAGGCAAGAATTAAATCCTGCAAACCTGTTTTCTGGAAAAGTTTTAATTGATTGTCTGAAGGATTTTCTGAAAAATTTAATTTAGGATTATAAAAAAAGCAAGGGTTCATTTTTTTTGAAATGAACCCTTGTCGCTTAGTATTCGTCTTAGTATTTTATTTTTTTTCGACTGAATTGATCTGAGAAATTTTGATAAAATGATATCCTCCCTTTTCAGCTCCCCAAACCTGTTCGTCTTTATCATTGTATCCGCGATCCCATGAAATTAATTCGTTAGCTGTGATGCTGACTTCAGAAGTAGCATAAGCTGCACCTTTGCGATCACTTGGGCATTTTTTACCATCGGTACCACCTGAGAATGAATCCTTGTCTTTCCTGGTCAGGTAAACGGAACATCCTTCTTTTTCGCTAAGACTGTCGGTGCTCAGTTTTTCAACATCTTCAGGTTTATGTGTAAAACGAAGCGGATTGCTGAGAGTGTAAACCACGCTTTCAAATTTGCCTTTATCGTTTTCTTTCAAGTGATAAACGCGTTGGCGATAAGGCTGGTCAATATAGCTTGCAACAGCCTGTTCCACATAAAACCAGAATCCGTCTTTTCGGTTGGTCCAGATGGGGATAATCTGGAGTCGGATGTCGAAATAATTCGCTGTATCTTTGAGGTGTTGCGCTTCACTCGAATAGGACCCGGACATCCATTGTGAAAGAGTTTTCAGTTCTTCGGATTGTGCATGGCTGTTTTGCGCGACAGAACAAAATAAAATGAATACAAGGATGCGGAATGTAGATTTCATACGCTTATTTTGTAGGCAAAATAGAAATTATTCCTGAAGCATGAATACGTGAGATTGAAATTTAATTGTGGGAGTTTTAGATCATTAATTTTTGAATAATATGTCTATGCATAACTTAAATCGTTTGATATTTTTTCTGGTTGTATTTTTCAGCATATCCATGTTGCCATCTGCCTTGTGCCAAAGTGTACGCTGGTCCCAACCCATGGCTGATAACAGTAAATACGGCTACCTGAAAATTATTGGTTCTGATGGAGATGGTTTTTATGTTTTGCGCAGCAATCTCTCGCTGAGCTCAACAAAGGATAGGTCCGGATTTAAGAGCAGGAAATACCTTTTGCAATATTACGGGATGGAATTGAATCTGCATTGGGAACAAGAACTGACAGCTCCCGCAGAAGGTGGTAAAATCGCCGACGTTCAGGTGATGGATGATAAAGTGATCGTTTTGTTTTACACGCGTGATAAAGCGAGTAAGAAATTCAATTTCTATGTTCAGTTTATAAATGCTTCAGGTAAATGGCAGGATCAGGCTGTATTGCTTGATGATTTTTCAGCGGATGAATTTGATGAAGAAAATAAACCGGGAATAATGCTGTCACATGATCAGACAAAATTCGCCATGTCCTATCGTAAATTTCAGAAAGATCAGGAAGTGCAGGCCTTCATGGTTGTGGTCGCGGATAATACACTTCGTATTTTGTACCGTAAGGAAATACAGGTGCCTCTCGCGATCCGGTATTTTGTACCGGTGACAGCGGTCTTGTCTGACTCCGGAAATTATTTTGTTCTGGGAATAAAATATACCACTGATAAAAAAGTGAAAGCGCCGGGAGAAAGTTATTACCAACTAGTAGGATATAATCTGAAAGAAGATCGTGTGATTGATAAAGAAGTAAAGATCCAGGATAAATTCCTGACCGATGTGGCAATTTCAAGTGATAACTTCAATCACAAAATTGTTGTGGCCGGATTTTATTCGGATAAAACCACTTATTCTACGGCAGGTATATTTTCCTGTTCTTTTGAAGAAGATAGTCTGAAAGATCAGCAGGTGACGAATTCGCCGTTCCCTGCCGCGTTTCTTCAGAAGTTTGTAGGTGACAGAAAGGAAAATAAAAATAAGGAGCTCGTCAATTATTCCATCGACCGACTGGTTTTAAGAAAGGATGGAGGAGCCGCAGTTGTGGCTGAATCCTATTATGAAACATCGAGGACCTATTGGGATTATTATACGCAAACGGTTACCAGTCACTATTATTACCACTTCGGGAACATCATGATTCTTTCCGTCAACCCGGATGGAAATATTCTTTGGAGTACTGTGTTTAGTAAAGATCAGAATTCTACGGATGATGCCGGGTATTATTCATCTTACGCTTCCGCGATTTCAGGAGGAAAAATAATCACGATCTATAACAAGTATGCGGACGAAGAGTCTTCCGTATTGTATTCAACTGTCGATGGACAAGGGAACCAGAAAACGGATGTTCTGTTCAATGAAATCGAAAAGGTGAGTATTGTTGCCAGATCGGCACGACAAATAGATGAAGAGACGATCGTACTGCCGGCTTACAAGGAAAATAAATTTTACATGGTCAGCATCACACTTTGATGCAAAACAAAAAAACTGCTCTTACAGGAGCAGTTTTTTATTTTATCCTAAGTGGTACCCTTAGGATTGTTTTTTCAGATTTAATTTCTGTCCGGGCTGGAGTTGCTGACCTTCGCTCAGGTTGTTGTATTTGTAAAGATATTTTATTTTGATGCCCATCACCTGGGAGATATAGTACACCGTGTCGCCTTCTTTAACAGTATAATTAGTGCGTTCACCTTCTTTTTTCTTTGGTTTCAGGAAAACGATCTGTCCTTCAACCAGCGGAACATCATCTGAGAGTTCATTGTACTTAGGAAGTTGCCAGTAACCCAGTTCAAATTCTTTCGCGATGCTTTTGAAAGTATCACCACGGCGTGCAACAATGTAATCAACTCCATTCACCTGTTTAACACGACGGGAAGTGTAAGGATCCACCGCGTCTACACTTGGAACAAAAATACGTTTGGGCTCCGCGACAGGTTTTTCTTCAGGAATAGAGATGAAGTTGTTGGTGCTTGCATATTCCGGAGGAGATTGTCCCTGGTCGAGCAGATACAGTTGATTGTCTTCAATAATTTTTATCAGACGATCCGCATACGTTGGATCGGTCGCGTAACCTGCTTTTTTCAATCCTTTTGCCCATCCTTTGTAATCGGTAATGTCAAGTTGAAAGAGAGAAGAATAACGCGGTCTTGTTTTCAAAAAGTTGGAGTGGTCATCGTATGATTCAAGAACGCTGCTGTATTTACGGAAGCATTCATCTCTTTTGTCATCATCCTGGATATAGGAAGGTCCTGTCCATTCGGCGCACTTGATACCGAAATGATTATTGGCTTCAAGCGCGAGGGGAGAATTTCCATCATTCGATTCCAGGAGAGCCTGCGCCATAGTGATGCAGGCAGGAACACCTGTTTTTTGCATATCACGAATCGCATCGTCTTTATACAGAGCGATGTATTCGCTTCTCGACATGCGCCGGTTGTCTCCGGCGAAGGAGGAGACTGCAAAGAATAAGCTCAGCAATAAGAGGGATGTTTGTTTCATTGGTATTACAACGGTTTTGTTGACGACAAATTGAATTCCGAACCTAAACGGTAAGGTTTTGTTCATTTTATACCTGAAATGTGCTTAAATGGATACAGCAGAATATAAAATCCGTATCATTTATTTTCTTCATTAAAAATTACTCCTGATTATTAGAAAAAATTCTTCCAAAAATGTAACATTTTTCATTTACACATTAAATGATTTAAATTTCTAATGAAGAATGGTCAGCATTCTTTTGTAAAATCGTAAAGACCGCCGCTGTGTACAGCTGTGATTACCGAACCCTTTTTAAAATATCCCTGCCTGATCAATTGTGTGAGTGCGAAAAATAATTTACCGGTGTAAACGGGTTCTATCGGGACATGTGTTTCCCTGCTGAAGTCATGACAGAAATTGATTAGCTCGGTACTGAATTTTGCATAACCTCCGAAACTGTAACCAAAGTGCAGTTCAAAATTTTCAGGGTTTACATTCCATTGCATGACATCCTTATGCATAAAGGACTCCGCTTTCAGAACCGGTATTCCCAATGCTTTTTGATTATGTTTCAATCCTCTTGCAATGCCTGCCAGTGTTGCTCCCGTGCCGCATGCGCAACAGATATAATCCGTATGAATTGGAATCGCGGAAGGAATTTCTTCGCAGCCTTTTACTGCCGCTGCATTTGATCCGCCTTCGGGGAGGTGAAAAATATTTTTATTTTGAAGAATTGATGGAAAAAATATCCTCAAATTGTTTTCAATGTGGGATAAAAATTCAGGGTCCTTGCGTTTGCGATACTCTTCACGGGAAATGTAATACAAATTCATACCGCATTTTTGTGCAAAACGTAAGGCATCATTCATCACACCTTCCTCACCACGCACAATGCCTATTGTTTCAAAGCCATAAATTTTTCCCGCTGCTGCGGAGGCAATGAGGTGGTTGGACCAGGCGCCACCAAAGGTGACCATAACAGTATTAGGCTCTTTGAGTATATCAGGGATATTGTATTTTAATTTTCTCCATTTATTTCCGCTAAGAAATGGATGAATGAGATCATCCCGCAGAACAAAAAGCCTGATACCGCTGTTATGAAGGGGAGAAAACTGAATTTCTTCGATTTTGGAGACCGGATCGCTGTTCAACACGGTGCAAAACTACAATTTGTGCTTCCATTCCGAATCGGTAAATTTGACACCTGAATGATAATATTCTATTGATAATCAGGGGCTCCGAAGTGATTCACTGATTTTCATCTGATCCTATTGCCGAATATGGCCCATCACGAGAAATTTGAGAAAGAGGATTTTTACTTATCACCTGAAGGCTATATTATCTTTACAGAGAAATATCATCTGAAAAGAGGATATTGTTGTCAGAGCGGATGCCGTCATTGTCCTTGGAAATACAATGAATCTTTGAAAAAGAAATACAAAAGAGATTGAACATGATACCATCAACAACACTTCATGAGAAGCTGGATTTGTCAAAAACCAAGACGCCAACAGGTACAACTATTTCCTGCAAAGGCTGGATTCAGGAAGCTGCCTTACGCATGCTTCATAACAACCTGGATCCGGATGTAGCGGAACGCCCGGAGGATCTGATTGTTTATGGTGGCAGAGGGAAGGCTGCCAGAAATGTAGAATCGTTTCACCTCATTGTGAAAGCACTGCGTGATCTGAATGAAGATGAAACTTTGCTGGTGCAGAGTGGAAAGCCGGTTGGGATTTTACCGACACACAAAGATGCTCCGCGTGTCATCATCAGCAATTCTCAGTTGGTTCCGCATTGGGCGACCTGGGAAGTATTCGATGAGCTGGAAAAGAAAGGTCTGATCATGTATGGTCAGATGACAGCAGGTTCCTGGATATACATCGGCTCACAGGGCATCGTACAGGGTACTTACGAAACATTCAACGCGCTTGCGGATAAACATTTTAACGGAAGCCTCAAAGGCAAGCTCTGTGTAACAGCAGGGCTTGGCGGAATGGGCGGAGCTCAGCCACTTGCTATCACCATGGCAGATGGTGTTTGTCTTGCCGCGGAAGTGGAAGAATGGCGCGCGCAAAAGCGTGTGGAGACACGTTATCTTGATTTTATCGAACATGATATAGATAAGGCGATTGATCTCGCACTTTCGTTTAAGAAGAGTGGCGAAAATAAATCCATTGGTGTTATCTGCACCGCGGTAAAATTGCTGCGTCGTTTGAAAGAGCGCGGTGTAATTCCGGATGCACTTACAGATCAGACTTCCGCGCACGATCCGCTTGTGGGTTATTTGCCGGAAGGTCTCAGCAATGAAGAAGCAAATGTGCTGAGAGAATCCAATCCTGCACGTTATCTTGAAATGGCTTATGATTCCATGGCGGAACATGTGCGTTTGATGCTCGAATTACAGGCGAAGGGAGCGATTACGTTTGATTACGGCAATAATCTCCGCGGACGCGCACTCGAACACGGCGTGAAAAACGCTTTTGATTTTCCCGGTTTTGTTCCTGCTTATATTCGTCCATTGTTTTGCGAAGGAAAGGGACCTTTCCGTTGGGCAGCTTTGAGCGGAGATCCACAGGATATTTACGAGACGGATAAAGTTATTCTCGAGCTCTTCCCTGAAAACAAATCTCTCCACCGCTGGATAAAAATGGCGCAGGAAAGAATCGCCTTCCAGGGTTTGCCTGCACGAATTTGTTGGCTCGGTATGGGCGATCGTGAAAAGGCAGGACTGGCTTTTAACGAGCTCGTGAAATCAGGCAAGGTGAAGGCGCCGATTGTGATTGGTCGTGATCACCTCGATACAGGTAGTGTGGCTTCACCCAACAGGGAAACCGAAGCCATGAAAGATGGCAGTGACGCGATTGCAGACTGGCCTGTATTGAACGCGCTGATCAACACAGCCGGTGGTGCCAGCTGGGTGTCATTGCATCATGGAGGAGGCGTTGGAATGGGTTATAGCATCCATTCCGGCATGGTCATCGTCGCGGATGGTACAGATGATGCAAAGAGAAGGATCAAACGTGTACTCAATAACGACCCTGCAATGGGTGTCATTCGTCATGCGGATGCCGGCTATGACATTGCTCTGGATACGGCACGGAAGTTCAATTTAGACCTGAAAGCAAGGCTCAAATAATTTTGGTCCGGTAATTGACTAGTTTAAGCTTAAATGCTTCTCATGAGAAAAATAAAATTGCTTTCGGCAATGGTGATAGTGAGTTCTTTGTTGGTATTGTATTCCTGCGAGAAGAATTCCACCGAAAATGGTCCTACAACCACTGATCGGGAAAAATTTCTGGGTGACTGGCAGGGATCTTCAACAGGATCTTCAGGGAATTCACTCAACTGGAACATGACAATTTCCGCAAGTAACAGTGCGCCGGACCAAATCCTAATGTATAATTTTGATGCGTATACGATGGTTGTTGCTACTGTCACTGGTAATTCGATAACAATCCCCGGAGCTCCTTTGAATGTATTTGCGGGCGATACAGTTACCGGTTCAGGTACATACAATAACAACAATACACTTTCATTTAATTTTACCATCAAGGATGGTCAAATACCTGACTATAGAACCGGCAGCGCGCATAAATAAATTTTCTTCAATAAGAATAAATAAAATAGGGAACCGAATGGCTCCCTTTTTTTATTTGAAAAATTTTTGGAGTGGATCAGGAAAGTTCAGCCAGGATTGTTTCTCCGCCTGTTACCTTTTGATCCATATTCACTTTGATCTTTGCATTGAGTGGAAGGAAGACATCCACTCGAGAGCCGAATTTGATGAAGCCCATTTCTTCTCCCTGTTTTACCATCCAGCCTTGTTGCGGGTAGCAGACAATACGTCGTGCAAGAGCTCCTGCAATTTGTCTGAGAAGAATTTGTGTTTTGGAACTGGTCTCGATCACAACTGTAGTTCTTTCATTCTCCGTGGAAGATTTTGGATGCCATGCGACGAGATACAAGCCGGGATGATATTTACAAAAAGTAACTTGTCCGCTCACCGGATAACGATTCACATGCACATTGAACGGCGACATAAAAATAGAAACCTGGATCCTTTTGTCTTTCAGGTATTCTCCTTCAGTAGTTTCTTCAATCACCACCACTTTACCATCCGCAGGACAGATGACATAGTTTTCGTTCTTTACGATGTTGCGGGAAGGATGTCTGAAAAATTGAAGGATGATGAGAAAAAGAATAATGGAGCCAATGAGGATTCCCAGGCGGAGCATGGGGAAATTACTGAGGAACTGGTCCCCGAGAATGTGTAATCCTGCCAGTACGAGGATTGTGATGGCAAGGGATGCATAGCCTTCTTTGTGAATCGTCATGGATTTAGTATTGTGAGATGCTTTTGATCAGAATTCAGGAGCGAATATAGGATTTGTAGGTGAAGCGTGATGCTTTTTGAAAAGGGGATTTCAACATCTTTTTAGAGTTATCTAAAACAAAAACGGAGAAGCCCTGAAGCTTCTCCGTTTTTTAAGCCGGAATCAATAGTTTCCGCGTGATTTTAAGGCGACAGACACCTTTTCCAGTGCAAAAATGTAAGCCGCTATACGCATGGATACTTTGTGTTTTTGTGAAATTGCCCAAACATTTTCAAAGGCTCTGATCATGGAACGGTCGGCACGTTTGTGAATTTCTTCTACAGGATAATAATATCCGAAACGGTTTTGTGTCCATTCAAAATAAGAAACGGTTACGCCGCCACCATTTGCGAGGATATCCGGGATCACGACAATTCCTTTTTGAGTAAGAATTTCATCTGCCCCCGCGGTGATCGGGCCGTTGGCACCTTCGACGATGAGTTGTGCTTTGATATCATTCGCATTTGCACGACGGATCTGATTTTCCAGCGCACAAGGGGCGAGGATGTTTACATCAAGTGTGAGTAATTCCTCGTTCGGAATTAATTTTCCACCGGGAAAGCCCTTGAGGACTCCGTTGTTCAAAGTACGGTAAGCAATGGCATCCGCGATGTTGATTCCTTCTGCATTGTAGAATGCTCCGGTATGATCACTGATTGCGACAATTTTTATGCCCGCTTCTTCCATGTATTTGGCGGTGATGGAACCTACATTTCCAAAGCCCTGTACAGCGGCAGTGGATTTTTTCGGGTCCATCTTAATTTTTTTCATTGCTTCCAGAGCGGCTGTATTTACACCACGACCGGTTGCTTCAACACGTCCTTCAGAACCGCCAAGGTGAATTGGTTTTCCTGTAACCACGCCGGGAGTAAATGCGCCTTTGATTTTTGAATATTCATCAACGATCCATGCCATTTCACGAGGGCCGGTAGCTACATCCGGAGCAGGAATATCTTTGTCAACACCAAAGACATCACTCATGGCAGCAGTATAGGCACGTGTGAGTCGCTCGAGTTCGCCTTCGGATAATTTGGAAGGGTCAACGGTAATACCGCCTTTCGCACCGCCATATGGAATATCAGCGATGGCGCATTTCCACGTCATCCATGCAGCAAGAGCTTTTACTTCATCGAGGTTTACTTCAAGGGAATAACGTATTCCACCTTTTGAAGGACCACGACTCGCGTTGTGCACGATACGATAACCTTCGAAAACTTTTACTTTTCCATCGTCCATTTTTACCGGCAGACTGACCAGATATTGGCGATGTGGGGTTTTGAGAACATTGTAAGTGTCATCATCAAGACCCATAATTTTTGCAGCGACATCAAAGCGCTGTATCATGGAGTCGTAGGGGTTGTTGGTGTCTTTTGAAGCCAGACCGGCATTTGTTAATTCTTTGGATTCCGCAGTAATCATGGTTTTTATTTGAGGGCGGCAAAGGTAGGCTTTTAAGAAGTAGCAGGGACTTTTGATTTATCCTGAAATGAAGTCCAATTTTCAAATATCCTCAATACCCTTAATACCATTGCTTTAGGGGTTGGTCCGAAGAGAAAAAAAATTCAGGAAAAATGCAGATACGTCTCTCTGGGGCAAAAACAGATTTTATAGATGTCTGTTTAACACCTCCTGAAAGATCAGCTCAGGAAAAAATCATCAGCATATAGAAGAATACGAATGGCGCCGAAATGAAAAGCCCATCGAAACGATCCAGCACACCACCATGACCTGGAAGAAGGGAGGAAGAATCTTTGGTATGAACACTTCTTTTGAAAAGAGATTCAACGAGATCACCAAGAGTTCCCGTAAGGATAATGATCCCGGCAATAAAATACCAGTTCACAACATCAATGTTTGTAAAATAGTGTGAGATAATCGAAGCAACGATAGCAGTCAAAACGATTCCGCCGAAAACTCCTTCCCAGGTTTTTTTTGGTGAGATCCTTTCGAACAATTTTGTTTTACCAAGCCATCTTCCTGCCAGGTAAGCGCCGGTATCATTTGCCCACAGGAGGAGAAAGTAGCCGACGATATTTGTTCCATGATAAGTGCCTTGTTCAAGTCCCTGGAATGAAAACAGATAGAACATAAACACAGAAGCAGAAATATAAATCGGGCCAAGAAGTGTGTAAGCAATGTTGGTGAATGGCTTTTCAGCTTTCGTATACAGTTCCCTGATAAAAATAAAATAAGGAAGGATAAGCAACAAGGGAAGAAAATTCAGTTCAATTTTCAGCGCGCTGTTGAGCAGTGGAGAAAGAAATGGGACCAGTCCCAGTAAAATTCCAAACATTGCCTGTGGTTGGATTCCCTCACCTTTACTCAGTGAATAAAACTCCCTTAATCCCAATGTGACCATCAGTACCAACAAAAGTAAAAAAGTCCACTCACTGTAAAGGATGCTGAAAATCACCACGGCTGCGCCGATGAGTGCGGTAAAAAGACGTTGAAGGAAGTTGCTCACAGTTGATGTTGTTCGATTATTGAACGCGCAAGAATAGCATTTTCTCCGGGGACATACAATTCGACTTCGCCAATTGTTACGTAGCTGGAGTCGCGTTTGTCTACCGCGACAGATTCTATTCCTTCGTCACGCAACACAGCCTGCACAATTTCAGCCAGGTGCATTTTATCGCTGCTGTAAATACATTCCCATCCGTTTTCCATAGAGCAAAATCATTCAGTAGCGCTGTCGTCCACCAGAAAAACCATAATGTCACGCGGACCATGGGCCGGTGTAACCAATGTTTTTTCAATATCAGCGGTACGACTCGGGCCGGTAAGGGAAGCGATCATGGAAGGTGTTTGATCGCCATATTTACTTCGGATCAGCTGAAGAGCGTCTTTTAATTCAGGTACAAGTTGAGAAGTGTATGCGAGAACAACATGCGTTGTTGGTACAACAAATAATTGTCGGCCCGACCCGAGTTTGGAGGAAATGATTACTGATCCAAGTCTTGCAACCAATGCTTCGCAACTGGTCACGGAGACCATTCCCTCGGGATAATCGACACTATTTTTCAGATAAGGAAATTCAACCTGATCCATCAGATCCGTGATTTTTTGTTCACGGCAATGGATTAATTTCCACCCGCGTTCTTCTGCAAGGCCGACAAGGTGTTCTAAAAATTCAAGTTCATTTTCACAAAAGACAAACTGACCGCCAATTTTAGTAAATGATTTCGCGAATTGTTCCTCCAGACTTTCATCTGAAGTGACATAAATATTTTTGTCCCAATCAATATTCGGAAAACGTTGATTCGTTTTGTGAATCAATGCCTGGCGGATTTTCTTTAGTATTTTCTCCCGCGTTGTACTGTCCTGCATACGTAAGGGTCAATTTTTTGCTAAAATTATCTACCCGGTCAAATCGTTCATATCGGAAATTCTTATTCCCGTTTTCACTCAGATCGCGGATTCGCATCGAATGCTGTCGGAGGATTTACCGGTGGCATGCTTGGAATTTCCTGGTCTTTTGGAGTGTTTGAGCCATTGCTGCTTCCATTGGAATTTGGAACAGGCAGTAGCGGAACTTCCGGTTTATCTTCCCACTGACGTTTGCCAAAGATTTGTTCGAGGTCTTCTTTGAAGATGACTTCGCGTTCAAGCAGACGGCCTGCCAGTTGTGACAATTGTTCTTTGTGTCTGGAAAGAATGTCCTTGGTGCGTGCATAAGCGATGTCGATCATTTTCTTCACTTCGGAATCAATCGTCTCAGCTGTTTGTTCGCTGTAAGGTTTGTTGAAAGTATATTCTTGCTGACCGGAGCTATCGTAAAAACTGATGTTTCCGATTTTTTCATTCAATCCATAAATCGTCACCATGGCATAAGCCTGCTTGGTGATTTTTTCCAGATCACTCAGCGCACCGGTAGAGATTTTTCCGAAGATGATGTCTTCGGCCACACGTCCGCCGAGGGCCGCGCAGATTTCATCCATGAGCTGATCGGTAGTCGTGATTTGTCTTTCTTCAGGAAGATACCATGCAGCGCCGAGAGAATTACCGCGTGGAACGATGGTAACTTTAATCAGCGGGTGAGCATGTTCAAGCAACCAGCTCACTGCGGCATGACCGGCTTCGTGAAAAGCGATGACTTTCTTTTCCTGTGGAGAAATGATTTTGTTTTTCTTTTCAAGACCACCGATGATTCTGTCAATGGCATCGAGGAAGTCCTGTTTATCGATACTCGTTTTGTTCTTACGCGCGGCGATCAACGCTGCTTCGTTACAGACGTTTGCAATATCCGCGCCGGAGAATCCCGGTGTCTGGCGGGCAAGGAAATCGATATCGAGCGTGTCGTTAATTTTGAGTGGCTTCAGGTGAACGAGGAAAATTGCTTTACGTCCGTTCACATCCGGAAGCTCGACATAAATCTGGCGGTCAAAACGTCCGGGACGTAAAAGAGCTCTGTCGAGAATATCCGCACGGTTAGTAGCAGCAAGGATGATGACACCGGAATTGCTTCCGAAACCATCCATTTCCGTGAGCAACTGGTTGAGTGTACTTTCCCGCTCGTCATTCGCGGAGAAGGAAGGCGATTTGCCACGGGCACGACCGATCGCGTCAATTTCATCAATGAAAATAATACAAGGCGCTTTTTCTTTTGCCTGACGGAAAAGATCCCTTACACGGGAAGCTCCCACACCAACGAACATTTCTACGAAATCGGAACCAGACAAGGAGAAGAAAGGCACCTGTGCTTCGCCGGCAACGGCTTTTGCAAGGAGAGTTTTACCTGTTCCCGGAGGGCCCACAAGCAATGCTCCGCGTGGAATTTTTCCACCGAGGGTAGTATATTTTTTTGGCGTTTTGAGGAAGTCGACAATTTCCATGACTTCCACTTTCGCTTCTTCCAGACCTGCTACATCGTTGAAGGTAACACGTACCTGAAGATCTTTATCAAAGAGCTGAGCTTTTGATTTCCCGATATTGAAAATCTGGCTTCCGCCACCACCACCGCCCATCCGGCGCATGATGAAGACCCAGATAACAATAAAGAATCCGATCGGGAGTAACCAGTTCAGGACAATGTCCCAATAGCTGTGGCTGTCCTGCTCGTAGTCGATGCTGATTTTTTCTTCAGGCTTAAAATCTTTCTGAGCTTCCTCAACTTTTTTGGAAAAAAGTTCAGCCGGACCGGTATTCAGGTAGTAATGCGGACCCGGGTTTTCTACATTGCCCCAGGTTTTAAACCTGACATCTTTGTATTTCGGATCGCTGAGTTTGTCTTTTTTAATATAGATGTGCGCGACATCATTGGTGACCACGATACGGTCGACATCTTTGGAGACCAGCATGGTCCTTTCGAAATCATCAAAAAGTATTTTATGCTCGGCAGTACCCCATTGAAAAAACTGGGTAATGATCAAGACTACAATGATAATCCCGTAGATCCAGTAAAAATTAAAATTGAAGCGGGGAGAGTTTGGAAATTTTTTTCCGTCTTTCCCGCCTTTGGGCTGTCCGCCCGATGACTCGTTATTTCTATTGTTCTCGCTCATGGAAAATGTAATCGTATACGAAAGTCAAACATGATACCATCTTCATGGCATCCGACATATCGTCATCTTTAACAAAGTTACGGATTAATAGTTACTTGCAATACGCTGAATTTCGGCGTCCGCCCACAGGCGCTCGATTCCATAAAATTCCCGCTGTTCCTGGCGGAAAACGTGGGCAACCACATTGACATAATCGAGCAATATCCACTCTGAATTCGCCATTCCTTCGCGGTGAAGGGGATCTTCACCTTGTTTTTTGTAGACGAATTCTTCAACGGAACGGGCAATTGCGTCAATGTGAGTCCTGGAATCCGCGTGACAGACCACAAAAAAATCTGCCACGGCATTTTTTAAATTTCGGAGATCAATACAGACAATGTCCTTTGCTTTTTTTTCCTGCATTCCTTCCACAATCAAATCCTTCATTCGTACCGATTCATCTGTCTTTTTCGAAGGTTTTTTCGTTACCTTTCGCGAAGGAGATTTAGTCTTTTTGATCATTCTTCTGATTAAGTCTTATCAAGATTGAGGACGCAAAAGTACTGAAAATATTGTCGACACTTAAAGGTATTCCGTTCAGGACTTACCATTCTTTATTTTATGCAAAAAGAGTTAACAACCTTATTCACAGGGCGGCAGGTCATTTCTTTGGGGACGGTTATGTCTACCAATTCCTACCTTTCTGATTTGCTCCGAATGCGTATTATGCCTGAGGGAACCCTCCTGAAAGCATCAAGTCAGTCAGCCGGCCGCGGACAGGGTGAAACCCGCTGGTTTAGCGAAAAAGGCAAGAATATGTTGGTTAGCATCGCCTTTTTTCCCGTTTTTTTGCATGTAAAGGATATTTTCATGCTCAATAAAGCTTATTCCCTTGGCATTTTTGATTACGTCAAATCCCATGTTGGGAGCGATGTCCGAATCAAGTGGCCTAATGACATATATTTCAAAAACAAGAAGATTTGTGGGATCCTCGTAGAGAACCAAATCAACAGCAGTAGTATCAACCAGTCCATCCTTGGTATCGGTTTAAATGTAAACCAGGACGTGTTTCCGGATTTTTTGGATATCGCTATTTCCATGTCCCAGATAATAGGAAAGGAGTTGAATCTCGATGAAGAAATCAATGCCCTGTGCAATTTTCTTGAAGCGAGGTATCTTCAGCTGAAAAGAGGAGAATACGATTTACTCAACAGAGATTACCTGAACGTCCTGTATCGTTTTGACGAATGGTTTCCATTTGAAAAAGCGAATACAGTTTTCACTGCGAAAATCACCGGCATCGATCCTTCAGGCCGCCTTACCCTGAAATCGGAAGACGGCCAAGTTGTTTCGTATGACACCAAGGAGATTCGATTTATCTGATCGATAGTTAATCTGTTTTTGTTTACTGCTTCAACAGTTTCGAATCGCTCAGCAAGGTTCCATCGGGATTCAAAAGCTTAAAAGAATAAACTCCTGGAGTGAGGTCAGAAATATTGATGTCTGTATTTTTATCTTTTATTATTCCGCTTAAACAGATTTTGCCGTCCAGGGATACAATGGAATATGTCAATGAGTTTTCTTTTGAATGACATGACAATACTACTTTGTCAGAAGCGGGGTTGGGGAATAAGTGGTAGGACACTTCTTTTTGAACAGAAGGAACAGCCGTGCTTTGCGATAATTTCAAAACGGTTCCGTCATCGCCAACCGCATATCCTGTGCTTTCTTCAAAGATTTGAATATCGGATAAAGTATCTGCAGTAGAAGTGAAATCAAGGTTCCAGTTGAGACCACCGTCATTGGTTTTGTAAATTGTTCCACCGGTAAATAAAGCATACCCGTTTTGAGTATCTTGAAAATCAGCGGCGAATGCATATCCCGGTGTGTTCGCGTTCACGATCTGACTGCTGAACTGCACAAGTGAATCGCCGGGGAAGGGGACGCTTAGTGTGAAGTTGTAAAGCTTCCAGAGTGCATTCTGATTCGAAGGAACAAATCCGTTGTAATGATTCACAAACATATAACCGGTATCCAGCGCCGGGAAGTCAAGTGTTGTGTATGCATCCGCGTTCGGAAATGAAAAAACATCAGCCAGGTACCAGTTTGTTCCATTGGTCGTACGCGCGAAATTTGCCGAATACGTCGCGAAGCCTGAGTTCAATCCGCCCGCGACACCGGTTTGCTGATCCTGAAACTGGATCTGGTAAAGGGAATTGATTCCGCCTGTATATTGAAGCAAAGTATCCCAAGCTAGGCCCGAATTTGTTGACCTCAATAAATTACTTCCAACTGAATAGATATTCTGATGATCTGAGCTTCCCAATTGAGTTGGATGCGCGGTTCCGGGTTCTGTGCCGATCTGTGTCCAGCTATTGCCGGCATTATAAGTGATATATGTTCCACCGGTAAAATTGATTTGATCAAAGGTGCAAACCACGAATGTATCCTGATTCAAAACCAAACCGGAATACACATTTCCTGAAAATGCATGCGCGTTGATGTTGGACCAGGTTTGTCCACCATCACTTGTGAGGAGAACTGTTGCATTGTCGCCAACAACAATACCATAATCCGGATCAAGGAAATTGACATCTCGAAGTTTTTCTGTAGTGCCGGTTATCAGACTTGTCCATTGCGGAGGTGTCGAAAATGCTACAAGATTGCTGAGTAAAAGAATGAAGGATAGAATGAATGTAAATGGAGTGGGGGTAAATTTTTTCATAATGAATTTTTATTTGGAAGCGCAAAGTAAATCGTGGTTTTTGATTCCCGGAATTCGCTAACAAAGTTTAACGCTATCGGATGAAAAACGAACAGAATGAGGACATAAAAAAAAGATTTGTTGAGGAATCCTTAACAAATCTTTTTTGTGAATTTTTGGAACAACGTGTTTATGGCAATTCGTTGAGTTTGTGTACGAGGAGATTTAAAAAGTTCGTGAGTGGTTTGACTGCCATCATTTTCAGCATCGGATTCAGATCAGCATCGAATGCAAGTTGTACTTCGCAATTGTCAGAAAGATCTTTGATGGCGCAGTCGAGATTAAAATCAAAAGGAGCTTTTCCGTTTCTTGTAACTTTTATCTGACTATTCGGTGTCTTTTCAATAATTTTCATTCCAAGACTGGCCATTCCCGCGATGGTGAAACTGCATTCTTCTTCTGTCGATTGCCAGTTCGTTACCTGTTCAGGCATCAGTTTCTGGAAATTGTTGAAGTTGCTCAGGAAATTATAAATCTCAGCCTGTGTTTTTTTTACAACTACTTTGTCACTTTCGATACGAGTCATTGTTGAGGGAGTGTTTGTGAAGTGCGTGTGTGGTGTCTGTGATTTGCGAAAGTAATAGTCTGGACTCTGGTGTTTAGTGAAGGGTAATTTCTGAGTGCTCTAGGTTTTTTAGGTTAGCTATTTTATTCAATTAAAATTAAATAACGGTGAACCAGAAGCAAAATAACTCATAACTCATAATTCATAATTCAAAACTCATAACTCACTAAATCCCCCATGCTTCCGGAGCCTCTCGCCATTTACGGAGAGTGTCGAGATCGTTTTTGGAGATGTATTTTGCTTCAAGTGCTTTTTCGAGAAGGGTTTCGTAATCGCAGAGAGAAATATTCTGACAGTTTTCTTTTTCGAAATTCGCGTCTGCAAGCGGGAAGCCGTAGGTGAAAACAGAAATCATACCTTTCACTTTGCAACCTGCTTCGCGGAGTGCTTCGACAGCTTTGAGAGATGATTTGCCTGTAGAAATGAGGTCTTCAATGACAACTACTGACTGGCCCTTGCTGATTTCGCCTTCGATCAGATTTTCCCGACCATGATCCTTGGGGGAGGATCTGACATACACGAAAGGCAATCCCATGGCTTCCGCTACCAATGCTCCCTGAGCAATGGCTGCTGTGGCAACACCTGCGATACAGTCCGGCTTACCGAACTTTTCTTCGATTGCTTTAACAAGTGCCTGGCGGATGTATGTCCTGACTTTAGGATAGGATAAGCTTATTCTGTTGTCACAGTAAATCGGTGATTTCCATCCTGAAGCCCAGGTAAAAGGCTTGTCGGGTTGTAATTTTATCGCTTTGATCTGGAGGAGGTATTCGGCAATATTCCCTGCCGTTTCGTCTTTTACTGGCATAGGACAAACGTACACGATTTCCGCCACTTGACAAAGTGAACAACAAATCAAAAAAATGATTTTCATCAGATCAATGCATTGCGTTCAATCGCTTACCTTTGTCATGCATCAGGTTTAGCGGTAAAGAAGGATGAAAGAAAAAAGCGAATTCAAAGTTTTTGTAAATGATAAACCCTTTCTCATCAGGGAGATTTACAATCCTCTCAAAGAAGATTCTTCAGAGGGAATCCAGGTGTTGAGTGAATCCGCGATGCCGCTCGAGAAGGCAGTCGGTGAATTGGAGAGAAATAAAAAGTGGAAACAAGTTATTTATTTGTCGGATTCTCCCGCTCAATGCTGGCTTCGTTTTGTCTCTTTGTATACATTGATAGAAGCAGCAGGTGGATTGGTGAAAAATGAGGAAGATAAATACCTGGTGATTTTCAGAAGAGGAAAATGGGATTTACCAAAAGGAAAACTCGACTATGATGAAACTCCTGAACAGGCCGCTGTGCGCGAAGTGGAAGAGGAGTGTGGAATTGGTCAGTTGAGAATTCTCAAAGCATTGCCTGCAACATTTCATACCTATCCTGAGGGCGGTAAGCGCATTCTCAAAAAAACACATTGGTACCTGATGGATTCCGAAGACAAACGTGAACTTGTTCCACAGGCGGAAGAAGATATTCAGGAAGCTGTGTGGATGTCGGAAGAGGAAATAATAAAAACTGTTTATCCAAAAACGTATATTTCAATCCGGGATCTGCTGGAAACTTTTTTTACTCCTGTGAAGTAAGCATTATTTGAACTCTACGTAGCTGGTGGTGATCAGGATATTTTCTGTGGTGTAGAGCGTAACTTTATAGGCCGCAGCTTCAGGAAATGTCACGATGGTAAAGCCACGGTTTTTATCAGCTGAAAAAGAAAATTGACTCGAGTTCACGAACCGGCTGTATTCTTCGCCTTCTTTTTTCCAGATATCCACAATTCTGTTTTTGTTGTTTTCATCGAACGGTTCTATGTAGAGATGCAATTTGCCATGTGTTCCTCGAAATGAAAATTCCGTATTCAGATTGGCGCCATCACCAAGTGGGCCGTCTGAAAAAAGTATCTGAGTAGTGTGCAAACTGTCGGGAGCAAGAGCCACAGCATCAGTTTCATGTTGAGAATCTCCTTCCTGCATGGCATCAGAAACACTTAATACTTCATCCGCGAGAAGTTTGTTATCGTAATCGTAATAACGAATTCTGTAATCTCCGCTTTCAACAATCCTGAAATCATTCACAATGCTCTCCTTTGTCGGGTCGCTGAAAAATGAAATCTCATTGATTTTTTGGAAAGCGCTCTTCTTCAGCTTTTCGAAAGTGATTTTTATTTTTCTGGTATCCAGTTTTCCATTCGAGGCTTTATAAAACATCTTCACTGTTTGTCCGCCCGGATCCATTATCAGTGATTCCATGATTCCCACAGGCTGACCGGCAGGTGTGACACTTTCACAAAACACAAGGGTTCCCTGTGCATTGGCGGTAGTGCGAATGCAATTCAGTCCGAGAACAACAAGCAATGTGATGAGTAACCGATTCATTTGTATGAATGAATTAGAAATAATCTTCCCGTATCTTTTGATTGTTTGAATATCTAACGCAGGGATATCGAATCTATTTGAAGAAATTCCGAAGGAAATTAAACTGTAACGGCAACCGGAACAAATTTGGAAACATCTCCCTGGTAGAGCAGGATGTCACGGACGATCGTGGAGGAGATATGTGACAATGCAGGATCGGATACAATAAAAATAGTTTCTACTTCCGGAATCATGGCCCTGTTCATCTGTGCAATCGCACGCTCGAATTCAAAGTCTGCTGATGTACGCAGTCCACGCAGGATGTACTGCGCGCCAATCTGTTTGCAAAACTCAACAGTGAGTCCGCTGTATCTTTCAACCCTGACCTTGCTTTGATTTTCAAAAGTCTTTTTAATAAAATGTTCCCGTCTGTCCTGTGAGAAATAATAATGTTTGTTTGAATTGTAACCAATACCGATAACGATTTCATCAAATAAATCCAGACAACGGCTCACAATGCTTTCGTGCCCTTTCGTGATTGGATCAAATGATCCCGGGAATACTGCGATTTTTTTTGATGACATTCGGAGTGGTTGTTAGTTGTTAGTTGTTAGGTGTTAGGTGTTGATGCTTGGTGCTTGGTGCTTGGTGCTTAGATTGAGATATCAAATATCGAAAATAATTTTAAAGTTTTCCTAACAATAATCCTGGTACCTTGTACTAATTACATGGTACAAGGTGCCAGGTACCAAGTAAATTAAGCTTCATAAAACGAAAACCCCACATTCCCATACTTCCGTATTTCGGTGGCCGGGATTTTTGAATTTAGTTCTCGTTTGGATTGATGTTCAACGATAAGAATTCCTCCGGGTTCGAGTAGATTTCTTTCAAAAACCAGATCCGGGATCTGGTCGGTTTCGGCTTGATCAAATGGCGGATCAGCGAATATCAGATCGTAGGTGGAGGTGTTTTGTTTCAGGAACTTGTAGACATCGGAACGAATGCATTTCAGTTCTTTGATGCCAAGTTTTGCTGCGGTATCATTCAGGTATTTGACACAATTGAAATGAATATCCACAGCGGTAACACTTTTCGCGCCTCTGGACGCGAATTCAAGACTGATTCCGCCGACTCCGCTAAACAGATCAAGCACACGCAGGGATTCAAAATCGATTTTGTTGTTGAGGATATTGAATAAGCCCGACTTCGCGTAATCTGTTGTCGGCCTCACAGGCAAAGAAGCCGGAGCAAGTAAAGTGCGGCCTCCGTATTTTCCTCCTATGATTCGCAAAGGGCCAGACTAAAAAGCGGGTGAAAGAACTGGGAAGGCAAATCCTTGAAGCCGTAACTGTATTCGGCAGGACCAGGACGCGTGCTGAAGCTCAGGTTACGAATGTAACGGAACAAGAGTTTATACAAGGCGGATTCTTTTTCGATATTTCCGGCAAGTCTAACATCGATTGTTTCCGGATTCATATCGAGCTGTTCGCAAAGGAAGAGAACGAAATACAAGGTATCTTCAATGCCTTTGCAGGAAAATGAATTCATCAGAATGAGATTCTTTCCGTCGGTGACAATCGCGTCCATGTCGTTACCGTAAAAATTCAGAAAGAGTTGTCGCTCCTGGTGCGTACGTGCAAACATGCTCATACTTTCCAGGAGAGCCCTGGAGTGGTGAACAATTTCAGGATCTTCAAAAAGATGATTCAGTTCGGTAACCAGGGAAGTTGGAATGGCAAAAACAGAATACAATTGAAAAAACGGAACTGGGGTTGCGTAAACAGTCATGTCCTGTTCTACTGGGAAATTAAACTGAAGGTAACCCTGCTCATCGCCTTTGCGGAATAAACCATCCGGCACCAATGTGTAATACGGAGTGGAAATACTTACTGTGACCCTGGCAAATTCATATTTCCTGAGCAACTTACTTTGAGCGGAAATTTTTTCAAAAACTTCCGTCCATTGTGTTTCAGTTTTTTTAGGATCAGCAGGAAAACATTCAAGTGCGAGAAAGCAATTCTCTTTTAGCTCCTTCAAAGCAAGCTGAATTCCGCCCGGTTCCACGGAAACAAACAGATCGCAACGCCCGGCGGTTTGCGTTTCCAGGCTTTCATCAAGGATGAAAATGGAAGCGGATTCCGGTGAGGAACGACTGCGAAAAATGTTTTCTGTAGTGAGGCTCAAGATGTTCTGTTTGAACTAAGGCAAATCTACGAATTAAACCCAAAAATCATTTCGCATCGCAGATAAATAGCGCCGGAAAGATGAAATAGGCTTAAATTTTAGAGTGAATCCGGATTTATTTTTAGTTTTGCCGCCTCTTCCGAATTCAGGAAGAAATGGACGCTTAGCTCAGTTGGTTTAGAGCATTACCTTGACAGGGTAGGGGTCACAGGTTCGAATCCTGTAGCGTCCACTTTTTTTATTGGTTATTAGTTTTTGGTTGTTGGTTTTTGGTACCCTTTGGATTGAAAATCTTTCATTTCTTTAAACACCCAAACTTGAGACTTGCACTTGCACTTACACTTACTCTTCCACTCATCATCAAATGTTAAAATCAGGCTGGTTGAATTGAACGATCCTGCCTCGCAGTTTTAATAATTAAAATTTTGTAATTTCAAGCTCCCCAACCAACAATCCTAATCCAATGAGCGAACCCTTAAAGCGAAGAAGCTTCATCTCCCGTGTAACTCTCGGACTGGTGTCAGCAATTGCTGTTCCTTTCAACGGAATTTCAAATTCAATCAAAGAATCTATCAATCCTGAGGACAAGAAAATGAACCCGATAAAAAATATCAAACCCCTTGGATTTATGTGGGACACCGCAGATCCGTTTTTGTTTTGTGTTCATCATGAAGACAAATTTCCAAAAGGAAATGCGGAGATGGGTCCGGTTACATCGATGCAGGGAAGAAATCTCGGCGATGATTTTATCATCAAGGATGGTTTCAGAATGTATCACGGGAAAAAAGTTCCCGGTTTTCCCGGTCATCCTCACCGGGGATTTGAAACGATTACGGTGGTCAGACAAGGTATCGTGGATCACGCGGATTCCATGGGTGCGGCAGGAAGATATGGTAATGGTGATGTGCAATGGATGACTGCAGGCAAAGGTGTTCAGCATTCGGAAATGTTTCCACTGCTGAGTGAAAAGAAGGAAAATCCGATGGAGCTTTTTCAGATCTGGCTGAATCTTCCGAAGAAAAATAAAATGGTTGAGCCGCATTTTAAAATGTTATGGCAGGATATGATTCCACGTTATGTTCACAAAGACAATAACGGAAAATCAACAACAGTTGAAGTGATTGCCGGTAAGATCGGAAGTATCAAAGCTCCTGCGCCTCCGCCGGATTCCTGGGCCGCGACAGAGAGTAATGAAGTTGCTATATGGAATATTAAAATGAATCCGGGCGCGGTCTGGACTTTGCCAAAAGCTTCTGCAGGAATTAACCGTACCGTTTATTTCTATGAAGGTGAATCGCTCAATCTTGCAGGTACTTCCATTCCCAAATACAATGCGGTGGAACTCGAAGCCAATATGGATGTATTGGTTCAGGCAGGTGATCAGCCGACTAGTATCTTATTGCTCCAAGGAAAACCGATTGGTGAAACCGTCATTCAATACGGACCATTTGTGATGAACACCAAGGAAGAAATCAACCAGGCTTTTGAAGATTATCACCGCACTCAATTCGGTGGCTGGCCATGGCCGAGATATGATCAGGTTCACCCGCGTGAAAAAAGCAGGTTTGCCAAACACGCGGATGGGAAGGAAGAGGTGAAGAGTAGTTAGTTGACCTACAATTGAGCCAAAATAACTATGTAGTTTTTACCGTAAGCCTTCGCGCACTTCGGACAGTAAGGATAGTAGAACAATAATTTCTTTGCTTCTTTTCCTTTAGAATGGACATACACCTTCATCTGTTCTACGAACTTCGCCATCTCGTTGTAGGAACCTTCGAAAACTTTTGATAAAAAAGTGCCGGAAATCTTTTCCATTTCCGCCTGAGGGATTTCCTTTTCTACCGCGATATGGACTTCAGATCCCCAGGGAGATTTTTCTTCTGACAAAACAAGCTGTTCTTTGCTTTTCGCTCCGGCGTGTTCAATTATTTCCATGTTTTTCTCCATCACCTTTCCAAAGTTCAGCGGAATGTGAAAAATACTGGTGACATGATCTTTCAGAAATAATTTGTCCGTGAAAGTCACTTCTTTTTCCTGCCAGGCATCAAGGTTAAATCGTGGGCAACATCCTGTTTCGAAATTTTCAGCGGTTTTCATGATTCTTCGGTTTTGTCTATTAAAGTTAGATACAAACACAAAAAAATACTATGACCAATGATCAGAATTGGTATTATTTCTGCCTATAGAAATGCTGTGATTTTGCAGGAATAAAATTTGAAACTGGAATTTTGAAAAATAATTGAAAGCCCGAACAAATCAGATAATCTTCCAGATCATGTGAACGCCAAATCCAATCAGTGCGCAACCGATGACACGGTTCACCCAAAGGATGACATTGGCTTTTAAAAGATTTTTAATACGGTTAGCGACAAATGATTTCAGTAAATCAGTCCCAAAGACTGTCAATAAAACAGAAGCAAAGAATGCAGCCTCTTCGCTCCGGTTATAGGATTTCAGACTCACCATACTGATTACACTCAGCCAGAAAAGTAAAACCGCCGGGTTCATGATGTTGAGGAGAAATCCCTGCAACATAAATTTGGCATGGACGGTTTTTTTGTCATCATCCACTTCTTTTACTTTTATTTTCTTGATGAAATTGACAACACCAAATCCAATCAGCAAGATCCCTCCGATCCAACCCATCAGGGTTTTGTTTTGTTCCATGAGGTTAAGCTGAGCAGCGAAAAAATAACAAACGGCGATGACTGTCGCGTCACTGATGAATACGCCAATTGCCATGTGTACACCCGCCTTGAACCCTTCGTGCAGACTCGTTTGCAGCAAAGCAAAAAACACCGGCCCCAGCATGATTGCCAGCAACAGTCCAAAAGTAAATCCGCTGAAAATGGGTTCGAGCATTTTTTGGGTTCCGGGTTTGTGGTTAGTGGTTAGTGGTTAGTGCTTAGTGGTTGGGAGAATTGAGATCTGCTCAAACTTTGAACTTCGAACCCGGAACCCGGAACTAGCCAGCAATATATTGCTTCCACTCCTCCAACTGCGAAGCTTTGAGTACGCGGGGGAATTTGTTTTGTCCGCCGAGCCTGCCGTTGTTGCTCATGTAGTTGTAGAACTTAATTGCAGGAAGTGTTTCGATAATGACTTCTTTCAATGCAGAGACACGTTCAACGGCGTAATCGTCGTTCAGTTCTTTTAGTTTTTTATCGAGTAAAAGTTTGGCCTGGGCTCTGTCCAGATTTCCATTCACACCAAGAAACCAGTGATGGGCAAAAGATCCTTCGTAAGGAATTCCGGCGACAGTGAATTCGGGGATTTCAACATTGAGTTGTTCCGCGACATATTCGACAGCTTTGTTCATGTTATCGACACTGAGATGTTCGCCAACCAGACTGAGGAAATGTTTTGTTCTTCCGCTAATGACGATTTCGCAGTTCTCTTTGTTGACAAATCGAACAACATCACCAATCATATATCTCCATGCTCCGGCGCAGGTGCTGATTAGAATGGCGTAATCAACACCTTCTTTTACTTCATTCACCAGTAATGCCTGAGGGTTTTGTTTTAGTTCTCCATTCGCGTCGAAGTTCTCATCGTTGAAAGGAACGAATTCATAAAACAGTCCGTTGTTCAGGATGAGTTTCATGTAACGTACATCCGGTTCTGCCTGGAACGCGATGAAGCCTTCCGAAGCAGGATACATTTCGATGAAGTGTACAGGTTTGGAAAAGAAACGCTCAAAGCTTCTGCGGTATGGCTCGAAAGAAACACCACCATGAGCGACTACCTGGAGATTGGGCCAAATATCGTGGATGCTTTTTAACTTGTAACGTTCGATTACTTTTTCCATCAGCAGCTGAACCCATGAAGGAACACCGGTAATAATTCCGATATCCCATTTGTCGGCCTGCTTGGTAATTTCTTCGAGTTTGATATTCCAGTCTTTCTCCTTGGAAATTTTTTTTCCGGGTTTGTAATATTGCTGAAACCAGATCGGAACACGTCGGGCGGAAATTCCGCTCACATCACCTTCGTAATATCCACCGTGTCTGTTGAGTTGTGTTGATCCGCCAAGCCAGAGAATTCCTTTTTCAAAAAAAGAAGCCGGTAAATCGTATTTGCTGAGTGTGATAATCTGACGAATGCTTGCTTTGCGCAAGGATTTCACCATGTCGTTGGTGACAGGAATGTGTTTGCTTGCGGATTCAGAAGTGCCTGAACTCAGGGCGAAATAATTCACATGTCCCGGCCAGCAGACATTTTCTTCTTCGGCCAGACAACGATGCCACCAGTTCTGAAAAATAGAGTTGTAATTGAAAACCGGAACGTCATTCTGGAATGCCCTGACAAAATTCCGGGAGTCAAGCATCTTGCTAAAACCGTAATGATTGCCAAAAGCGGTATGCTCCGCTTTTCGCATGAGTTTACGTAATTCCTTACGCTGGTGTTGAATAGGAGTATAATCACGCAGTTTGACGCGTGTACCCAGTTTCAATCCCTGTTTAATAAGAGCTCCGATCAGCGGCATTTCATTTCTTTGGCTGAGCGAAAATAAGGAAATTCAGTTAATATGGTAATGGTGTAGGGTTTCGAGTTCTGAGTTCCGGGTTGTTCATGAAGAAGGGGCGGGGGACGATTTGTTATTGAGTTATTAAGTTACTAAGTTATTGAGTTATTGAGTTATTAGGTTATTAGGTTTCGAGAAAACTTCTTGAGTATTGTTTATTTTTGAATGGGCCATTTCATTGTTATATTTTCTCTCTCCTGCCTAATCGTTCATCCCCCGTCACCCGTCCCTCGCCCCCTGTCTCTAAAAAAAAAGCCCCGCATTCGCGAGGCTCTTAAAAAAATAAGGAAGGATAAATTACATATTGCTGATTAATTCATCTCCGAATTCAGAGCATTTCAGCAGTGTAGCTCCCTGCATCTGGCGTTCGAAATCGTAAGTAACACGTTTCTTCGCGATGCTTTTTTCCATGCTCTTGTAGATAAGGTTAGCGGCTTCGATCCATCCGAGGTGTTCCAGCATCATCGCTCCGGAAAGAATTACTGAACCCGGATTTACTTTGTCCTGATCCGCATATTTTGGCGCTGTACCGTGAGTAGCTTCGAAGATCGCATGTCCGGTCACATAGTTGATATTCGCTCCCGGAGCAATACCGATTCCACCAACTTGTGCAGCCAATGCGTCACTGAGGTAATCTCCATTCAGATTGAGTGTTGCGATCACATCAAAATCTTCCGGACGAGTGAGTACCTGTTGCAGAGTGATGTCAGCAATGGAATCTTTCACAAGAATTCTTCCTGCTGCCAAAGCCGCTTTTTGTTCTTCATTAGCTGCAGCTTCACCTTTTTCTTTTTTAGTTTTCTCCCAGGTCGACCATGTGTAAACCTTGTCGCCATATTTCTTTTCAGCGACAGCATAGCCCCAGTCACGGAATGCACCTTCAGTGTATTTCATGATATTGCCTTTGTGAACGATGGTCACCGATTTCTTTTTGTGAAGAATCGCGTAATCGATCGCTGAGCTGATCAAACGCTCGGAACCAATTTTTGAAACCGGTTTAATACCGATTCCAACGGCAACCGCTGTGCTATCTGAAGAACCGGCAGCCTGTAAAAAGCCTTTGCCTTTTTCTTCTGTACCAAAACGAATCTTATTGAAATCTTTCGGAAATTCTTTCGCGATAAAATCCAAAACCTTTTGTGCTTCCGGTGAACCGGCAACAAATTCAATTCCCGCGTAGATATCTTCTGTGTTCTCACGGAAAATAACCATGTCAACAGCACCCGGATTTTTCACCGGAGAAGGAACACCTTCAAACCAACGCACGGGACGCAGACAAACGTACAAATCAAGAATCTGACGTAATGCCACATTGAGGGAACGGATACCTCCGCCAACAGGAGTTGTCAGCGGACCTTTAATACCAACGAGATATTCTTTGAATGCGTCGAGCGTTTCATCGGGCAACCAGTTTCCTGTTTTCTTGAACGATTTTTCACCGGCAAGAACTTCTTTCCATTCAATCTTCTTTTTGCCTGCATACGCTTTTTCTACCGCTGCATCCAAAACACGCACAGAAGCACGCCAGATATCCGGACCGGTGCCATCGCCTTCAATAAATGGAATAATAGGTTGATCGGGAACCGTTAACTTTCCGCCCGACATGGTAATTTTATTTCCTGACATAGTATTGATATATTAAAAATGGAGGGCGAAAATAATCATTTCAAAGTATCCTTGAAATGGAAATAGTCATAGGAACCGGAGAAAGGCCAATATTTGCAAAATGAGGCTGCTGTCTGAACGGACGCTAAAAACCTCCTTTCCGGATATACCCGTAGTTTCATGGGGAATCTTATTTTTGCTCCCTGATTCATTAACCCTTGAAAGTATACAATTCAGTTGAAGAGTTTCCCGGTCTGGAGAATGCGGTGGTGACCATCGGCACCTTCGACGGAGTTCATGCCGGTCACAATAAAATTATTCAAAGACTGAATGATGTAGCCAGGGAAACGAAGGGTGAAACGGTTTTGCTCACATTTTTTCCTCATCCAAGGATGGTTCTCCAGCCGGATGACAGTGATTTAAAGCTCATTACCACGATGGAGGAAAGAACCCTTCTTCTCGAAAAAAACGGAATCCATCATCTGATTGTGCAACCTTTCAGCAAGGAATTTTCCCGCATCTCCGCGACGGAATTTGTTCGGGATGTTTTGCTCAGTAAGATAGGTATGAAAACTCTGGTGATTGGTTATGATCACCATTTCGGAAGAAACCGGGAAGGCTCATACAAAGAACTCGAGGAAATGGCATCGATGTATGGGTTCAGACTGGAAGAGATCTCGAAACAGGTTATTGATGAGGTTGCTGTCAGTTCTACGAAGATTCGCAAAGCCCTTTTGCTGGGTGATGTTGAGGCTGCAAATAAATTATTGGGACATGATTTCACCCTGCGTGGGGAGGTCATTAAAGGTGACAGAATCGGCACCAGTCTTGGTTTTCCGACTGCCAATATCAAAATCAGGGAATCGTATAAATTGATTCCGGAGGATGGCATTTACGCGGTCATGGTGGAAGTTGACGGAGAGCTTCATAAAGGAATGCTGTATCTCGGAACTAGGCCGACGGTCGACGGCAAAAAACACACTTCTGAAGTGAATATCCTTGATTTTAACAGAGATATTTATGGCAAAACCATCACTGTTTTTCTAAAAACGAGGATCCGGGGTGATATGCACTTCGAAAATCTGGAACAATTGAAGGAAAAGATGAAGGAAGACCTTCAGAACGCAACAAAATTGCTTTCCTGACGTTTTTCTGAGACTAAACGAATCGCATTGAATTTCCTGAAAAACTGCCTTTTGAGCATATTTTACCTTCTTGCACCGGTATTCACTTCCAGTGCTCAGGAGACGCATGCGGTTTTCAGAGATTCAGCCTATGTTTATCGTAGCATCAGAGAGGCTAAAGAAAATCCTGATCAGGTTTTTCGCCTGAACCTGAGCAAAACAAAACTCGATAGTTTCCCGGCTGAAATTCTGCTTTTCAAAAACCTCCGCGAACTGGATCTGAGCAAAAACAGGTTGCATTCTTTGCCTCCTGAAATCGGACAGCTTACACAATTGAAACGATTGAATCTGGCTAACAACAAACTGGATTCTCTTCCGGAAGAAATCGGTAACCTGATCAAACTTGAATACCTCGGACTCAACCGCAATGTTCTTGAATCATTGCCGGCAAGCATTGGTAAACTGCAAAGTCTGGAAGTGCTCGAACTCTGGGACAATGAACTCGCTGATGTTCCCGATGAAATTGGTAATCTCGGCAATCTGAAAGTACTCGAACTAAGAGGAATTCTTTTTTCCGATGAACAACAAGCCCGCATCGATTCACTTGTCGTGAAGACAGCGAAGATTTATATGTCGCCGAGTTGCGCTTGTAAGAATTAGTGCTTAGTGGTTGGTGCTTAGTGCTTAGAGGTTAGTGCTTGGTGCTTGGTGGTTGGTGCTTAGTGCTTAGAGGTTAGTGGTTAGTGCTTAGAAATTATGGCACTCATAATTCATAATTCATAATTCTAACTCTCAACTCATAACTCATATCCCGAAACTAGATTCGTGCTTTTATTCCAAACATCACCGTCACCCCTGCTTGCGGGAAATAGTAATTAAAAGTAGAAGCGCTTCCGCCGTAGATATAACTATAGGTATAACCGTTCGATGAATAGCGTTGATCAAAGAGGTTGTTGACGGCGAGAGTAAAACCGATTTCGCTGATGCCTTTTGGTTTGATGGTCCAGGCAATTCTCGCGTCATTGACAACATAAGCATCGAGCTTTCTTTTTTCATTCATGGTGTTGTCCAGAAATTGTTTGCCAATGTATTTTCCGGTGAATTCAAATTCGAGATTTTTTATCGGTGTCCAATTGATAATTCCCGCGCTGATGAGTGAGGGTGAAAATGAAATGTCTGTGTTGTCGTAATCATTTCTTTGCTGCGTATAATCGTCGTAGTTGTCGATGTATTCTTCGAAATGTTTGATTTTATTTTTGCTGAATGTAGCATTAGCCGACAACTTCACTTTCTCCGACACCGACCAGCCTCCTTCAAATTCTATTCCTTGTCGGTAGCTGTCGGCGACATTTTGTCTTGTGTATTCACCGACATCATTGATTTCTCCGGTGAGAATCAGCTGGTCAGTGTATGCCATGTGATAGAAATTTGCGGAAAGAAAAAATTTCTTCAGACTAAAACGGTAACCAGCTTCAAGATCGGTGAGTGCTTCCGCTTTCGGACGACTATCGGGCGATGAATTCACATAATCGTCACGAACCGGTTCTTTGTGAGCAACAGCCACCGACAAACAGAACTGTTGTTTTTCATTGATCTGCCAGGACATTCCGGCTTTCGGATTAAAAAAAGCTGAGTTTGTTTTTTGAGGAAGATTTTTTCCGTCTCTGTCGTAACCGATAAATTGATAGGAAACAAAACGCGACTGCAGATCTGCATACACATAAATTCCATGCGCAAAAGTTCCGCCGAGTTTTAAGAATCCGCTGCTTTCTTTTTTAACAGCGTCATCACTGTAGTATTCCAGTTTTCCATTAGGGACAGATCCGTCTTTTGCCCAAATCACTTCACCGAAATGTTTTCCATCGTATTCATTAGCGCAAAGTCCGAGAATGAAATTCCATTTTTCTTTCTCATAATGAAGATTGGCAGTGAGTCCGTAGAAATCGTTGTTGAGCCATCGTCTGCGAATGAAATCAGAACTGCTGATGGTGTCTGTTGCAGTGTAAATATCAGGAAGTCCGTATTTGGAGAAAGCGTCACCAACACTGTATTCTTCATAGTATCCTTTTCCTTTTGTGTAATGAACAGCTGTATTTAAAAGCAGGGAGGGACTGAGTTCAATCGCATGAATCAACTGGTAATAGTCCTGCTGATAATTGTCGGTTTGATTTTCGTAATACAAAATATTTCCAGCGGCATCAGTATACAAGCCTGCCGGATTGAAACTCGGATTTGAACTCAAAGAATCCTCAGGAACGCCGTACCAGGCCTGGTAGGTTTTTTCTTTACCGGATAAAATGAGTCCGCGCAGCGAACTTTTCTTTCCATAATATCCGCCCGATAAATACATCGAATGCAAATCACTTTTTGATCGGTCGATATAACCGCCCGAATTTATTTTCGAAAATCTTCCATCGATAGAAAATTTATTGTCGATTAATCCGCTTCCAAAGGAGACGGTGTTTTTCCATGTATTAAAGGAGCCAACAGCGCTGTTCACTTGTCCGAATGCTTTCGACTGGAAAGCGCTGGATTGAATATTTACACTGCCACCGAAAGCTCCGGCGCCATTGGTGGAGGTTCCCACACCGCGTTGCACCTGGATGTTTTCCGCTGAAGAAGCAAGGTCAGGAAGATCCACCCAATACACCTGGTGAGATTCCGGGTCGTTCACTGGAATTCCGTTAAGTGTCACATTGATCCTGCTCGCGTCGCTTCCACGGATGCGCAGTCCGGTATAACCGACACCGTTTCCGGCATCGGAAGTGACAACAAGCGAAGGGGTCATGTTCAGCAGGAAGGGTAAATCCTGTCCTAGATTTTTCTTCTCCAGTTCTTCTTTATTCTGATTGCTGTAAGCGAAACCATTTCTGCCATCCATGCGTGTTGCAGTGATGGTGACTTCTTCCGATAAATAATTCTTCACGCTCATGCGAATACTTTGTGGTGAATCTTTACTCAGAACATGGATTTTTTTTGTTTCATAGGAGATGTGCGTGATGGTCAGATCGGCTTCTCCTTTTTTATAATCCAGAAAAGAAAATTTTCCTTCATCATTGCTCAGAATGGTGAAGAAAGTTCCTTCAATATGAATTGAAGCGCCTGCGACAGGCTGATTGTTTTCATCGTCAAGGATAACTCCGGTGATGTTTTGTTGTGCAAATGAATTTGCCTGAAGACAAACGAAAATGATCAGGAGCAAATTCCGGCAGTGCCGGCCTGCAAAAAATACCTTCTTCATGATTTATTATTTAAGGATGAACAATGCACGCACCATGGGGTGTGAACGCGCCATAATTTGTTTACCTCGTTCCCTTCGCAGGCATTACCCTGAACAGGTTCGATGGGTATAATCTCAGCCCCGTAGATCAGGAGCACCCCAGTTTGATGGTACAAAAGTATCAAAAATTCCTTGACTGAATTTTTTTTGCAAAATACTTCATAAGTAATTTTTCATGAACGGGTAATTTTTTAACTTGTGCAACCTTAGCGGCTTACTATGAAAAGAGTTCTTTTGTGCATTTGTTTCCTGATGATCCTCTCCGCAGCTCAGGCACAGCTGTATGTATTTGGATTAGGTGTTAGAGCGGGAAAATTCAATACGGGGATTTCTATCAAATCCTTTTTTAACGCCGACAATGCGACCGGCTTACTCCTGGATGGTTACTATACCAATATTGCCTCCAAGGGATACACTGTAAAAGCCATCCTGATCAAACAGATTCCGTTCAAGATGCCGATTGTGCAATTGCCTCTTGATTTTATCTACGGCGCAGGAGTACACGGGGCCTATTTTCCTTACAACAAACAAGGTTATTACAAACGCAGAAACGGTGAGCCTTTGTACTATGATAAAAGTGTTGTTTCTGCCGGTGTTGACGCGACGATCCAGATAGAATACCAGGTGAAAAAAATTGCTCCCTTCACAATCGGTATCGACGTTGTTCCCTATTATGAGTTTTACAATCCCGGACCGGAGTGGATTGATTTTGGTGTCACTGTTCGCTACGTGTTCCGCTAATTTTCCCGGAGTGATTCAATCTCTTTGATCGCGATAGCAAGTCGTGATTCTCCTGTGCCTGTTATCACGCGGTAGGGCAGCTGTCTTTCTTCCAATTCCTTTTTATACCAATCAAAGAAAAAATCTCGCCGTGCAGGGTTTTCCCGCACAGGATCATTTACATAGGGTAAATCAGGAGAAAGTAACAGGTACAAATCATAGGCTCGTTCCTGGATCAGCTTTTCGATTTCGGCGGACTTTTCATGGTAAACATCCATCATCCACACTTGCGCCAGAATCGGTTCTGTATCCGCGAAGAGAAATTTATTGGCCTGTTCCAGCAACCTGTCTTCCTCAGCGCATTGCTCCCGGATGGTCAGCAGGATATCTTCTTTGGTGTATTTCCTGTTTAGATTTTCTACATAGTTCCTCGAATATTCGGGTATCCAAACAGTTTTATAATGCCTGGCGAGTTGCTCTGCAAGCGTTGTCTTTCCTGTAGATTCAGGACCAATCAACGCGATCCTTTTGATTCGTTTGTTCATGACTGATTTGCAGGCATTAACTTTTTCCATTGAAGATAACCTGAAATCGCCATAATGAGAAAGAGAAAATACAGGAGCGAGGTGAGTGGGAGATGTTTGAAAAAGAAGAGCGGAATGTAAACACTGTTCGCGATAATCCAGATAATCCAGTTTTCAATTTTCTTTTTCGCTACCATCCATTGAGCGATAAGACTTGCCGTTGTGAGCGTTGAATCCAGCCAGGGTAGAGAAGCGTCCGTGAAATTTTGAAAAAGGTAACCAAAGAGGCAGCTTCCTGCAAGAAACACAAGCAGGCTTTTTTTCCATTGATCTGGACTCATGTTCTCCGGCACAAAATCAGGGTTCTCCTCTTTTTTACTGTTCCACCGGATCCATCCATAGATAAGTAGAATTACATAAATACATTGCAGTAATGTATCGGCATAAAGACGTACAGAGGGTGAGTAGAAGAGCCAGGCATACAGTAGGACATTGACGATTCCAATCGGAAAGCACCAGACAGAATGTTTCACGGTTAGCCAAACAGCAATGATCCCGCTGAGCATGGCCAAGAGTTCCAGAATATTGATCTGCTGGCCGAAAATTAAGATTTGGTACTGGTCCACGGGAGCAAATATCCGAATCCAAAGGACATTTTATGGTAAATTGGATTTATTTAAGGTGGTCACAAGGAGGGGGATGGTTTATAATGAAGAAATTTTAAGTTATTGGCCCCTTTTTGTCATAGCTGTGTCAGGAAATTGCTGAAGTATTTGTATTTAAGTAATATTGTTCGATACATTTGTATTATACCAAGGGGGGGGGTATTATTCAAAGCCGAATAATTTTTTAAATCGGGGGTTTTAACTATGGCATTATTAAGCAAATTTATCGATTCCCTAAATGTAGACCTCCACCGGACCGCTTTTCGGGAAGTGGTTCATCCGGTCAAACTAAATGGAAGTTTTGACAAACACAATGTAATCATCCACCTGAACCGTGGAAACCTTTTTGTCGGTCACGACAATGAGGTGATGCCCCAGGACAGTTTTTATTTCTTTCCTGCCGGTCAGCCGATTTATGTGAAACATGCAATCGGCAATCATCATGATTTGGGTCCTGACGGATTCAAGGATGATGATCATCGTTCGAGGTTTTTAAGAACCATCAGCGGACTGGAAGACTTCAATTCCATGAAAGAAGTTTTTACCATTCTCGCCTTTGATGTAACGCTGTACGATGCCATTCCTTTCTTTGAAGTATTAGGAATGCCTCCTTTCGCGCTTACAAAGGATGAAGAATTCGGATTCCTTGTGAAACATATCGCGCTGGAAAACGAACAGAACAAACTCGGCCGCGATAAACTCATCCGGAATTACATGGAGGAAATTATGATCCACATGTGCCGGTATATAGAATCACAGGAGAAATTTAAAAAGTATACTGACCGTCTGGAATTTTTATCGGATCGCCGCCTTGTGGATATTGTGAAATACATCCAGGAAAATCTGGAAAAAGATTTGTCCAACAAGACCATCGCGAATATCGCCTATGTTTCGGAAGATTATGTTGGGCAGTTTTTCAAATCACTCACCAATAAAAATCTTCAGGATTATATCGAGAACCAGCGTCTCGAACGCGCAATGTTTTTATTGCGTACCCAGCCCGATAATATCCAGGAAATCGCTCACCGTGTAGGATTCAAAGACCCGGCTTATTTCAGCAGGAGATTCAAAATGAAATTCGGTTCGAACGCGAATGCGGTAAGGCAGAATAAAAGCCAGCTGGTGTAAAGAATTTTCGGAAAAAAAATACGATTATTTGAAGATCTCCACGTGCATTGCAGTGGCAATTTCGCCAATCAGCGCGGGATCTTTTTCTATTGCATTTCCTATCACCACAATATCCGCTCCGGCATTACATTGATCAAGTGCTTTTTCCGGAGTACGAATTCCTCCGCCTACAATCAATGGTGTGTTGACCGTGTTTTTTACACAAGCGATCATGGATTTGCTTACCGGAAAGCGTGCGCCACTACCGGCATCCATATATATCATTTTTAGTCCCAGCATTTCTCCGGCCATGGCAGTACATGCAGCAATATCGTCCTTGTCATGTGGAATCGGAAAGGTGTTGCTCATGTAACTCACAGATGTTGGAGCGCCGCTATCAATGAGCATATATCCGGTAGGAAGAATTTCCAGTCCGCTTTTTTTTAGCATGGGAGCGGAGATCACGTGTCTGCCAATCAGCATTTCCGCGTTTCTGCCACTGATGAGAGAAAGAAAAAGAATCGCGTCGGCTTTGTCGGAAATTTGCATGGTATTTCCCGGAAAAAGAATCACAGGAATATTGCAGTTTTGCTTCAGTACAGAAATACAGGCATCAAGATCGCCGTGGGTGAGAATACTGCTTCCGACAAATAAATAATCAACTCCGGCATCGAGTGCGTTGTGAGCGAGTTTTTCGCAGGCAACAAGAGAGGTCTTGTCAGGATCAACAAGTACCGCGAGAGATTTTTTGCGACCCGCACGGCCGGCGAGGATACGATTGTAAAGCAGGTTCATGTGCTAAATGTTCGAAACGAAGATACAAAGAAGCCTTGAATCATTCACCGGTGGCATAGGCCAGCATGCGGTTTTCTGTTTTTTCAAAATGAACGAGGAAAGTACGTTCAAAATCAGGCATCCTGATGGTAGCTTCTGTGCTTCCTTTATCGGTGCACTGGAATGGAGCTACCGACAAATGCCCGCGAAAATCAACGTTCCCTTTCCCGTAAATTTTATAAAGAACTTCTTTCGCGCCCCAGAGAATGTGCAGGTGCTGACGCCTGTTTTTTTCATCTATGTATTTTGCCTCCTCTTCGTTGACAAATTTGTGCGCGATCTTTTCAATCTGAGGACGAATGGTTTCCAGATCCAGGCCGACATAGGGCAGGGGAGAGAACAAAACCGAGACATAATCCTGCGTGTGAGATATGGACAATGAAAGCATGTTGTCGAGATAGGGTTTTCCATTCTCGTCGTATTGAATTACCAGCGATGAAGCCGGATGCATGTTGTGCAGCAATGCGCGTACGCTCAGGAATTCTTTTTTTCTCAATTCGCTTTTAAAGCTTTGCACCAGCATGATTTCTGATTCGCTCAGACCTGCCAGTTGCTCGAGCTCTTCCATGGGTTCGGAACTTTTCCAGATCCCCAGTTGGAGAATGTCGGTCTTGTGATGATACGTCAGCGGCATAAATTCAGGCAGAATTGCGGGTTCAAATGTAGGCCAAATCAATTCAGTTTTCTAAAAAAGATGTTGCGGGGAAAGTATTGGACTTATTTGGTATAAATTCGCTGTGCAGGAACAGTTGGGTAATTTGCAGAGTTTATTTCGTAAATTTTAAGCTTGTTTAAATTCAATGAGTATGCTTAGACGCATTTTTGTATTTCTGATTTTATTCTTTTTTGCAAAAAATATTTTTGCTCAAATTTCCTGTGACCAGTTCATGGGAGCGGGATTTCCCGGTGAGCATTATATCAACGGATTGGCTGCTGATGATAGTGGAAATGTATTTATCGCCGGATTTTTTACGGATAGTTTAAATCTGGGCGGACAAAGTATCGTCGGACAAAAATACAACAGTTACATCGCTTGCCTCAATGGGGCTCAGCATTTGCAATGGATCCATGTGTATGCACATGATCAGAATGACATTACCTGTCGTGTACTTTATTCGCAGGATGGCAGTGTCTATGTTTCCGGATCATTTATAGACAGCATCTCTTTGGGTGGTTTTTCTTACGCTACTCTTGGGATCTGGGATGTCTATGTCGCGAAATTAAATGCTTCAACCGGCGCCTGCCAATGGTTATTTCGTGGAGGAAGTAACGGATCAGAAATTACAAGAGAGATGCAGCTTGATGAATCCGGTAATCTTTTGGTCACGGGTGGCTTTTGGGGATATTGCAGATTGGGACCGTACACTCTTATTTGCTCCGGGACCATGGACGTCTTCCTCATGAAAATGGATCCTTCCGGAAATGTGATCTGGGCAAAACAGGCAAGTACACCAAATGGTTCGCTTCCTTATGGATTGAGTGCAATAGGAGGAAATGGTATCGCGATCAGTGGAAATTACAGTGTCACATTGAATTTCGGAAATGGTGTCGTGCTGAACGCGGCGAACAATTCTTCCTTTGTCGCCTGTTATGATTCGAGTGGTACAATCCGCTGGGCGAAGAATGGAATTTCCACTGCTTTGATCAAAGCAACAGGCGATGAACATGGGAATGTTTATGCATTGGATGCGAACTACGATTTCATTACAAAATATTCACCGCTTGGTGATTCTTTGTTTTCTCTGGAAATGGAAATAGGTACACCGCCTTCTCCAACTTTTTCTATTCTTCAAACTTTTGAAAATAGAATTTATTTGTCGGGAAGATATTCCGATTCCATGTCGATTGGAAATCATTCATTCTATTCAGCAAACAGTAACGCGAAATTATTTCTGGCAACACTGGACACCAGTTGTAACCTTACAAGATTTTTTGATTACGAAGACAGTCTGGCCGGTTTTGCTCCGGGAATGATGTGTTTTGGAGTTTCTGATCGTGCATTGATCGGAGGTTTTTATCAATGCAATCCGGATGTCAGTTATGACAGCATCGCCCATCTGCCCTGTGATTCTGTTGCACAGGCAAGTGCTTTCATTCTGGATGTTTGTTTGAATAATGTCGGTATTGGTACGGTTCAGGATGATTCAGAAAAACCTGTTGTTTATCCCAATCCTGTTTCATCAATTCTGAATGTGGAACTCAACAGTCCACCAATTGAACCGGTTTCCATTCAACTCATTGATCCCACCGGCCGTCTGATCCATCACTGGTCCACCTCCACCCAAAAAAACACCCTCGATCTCCGGGGAATCAGTTCCGGTATCTATTTCCTGCAAATCCTCAAGAACTCAAAATCCCAGACCTCCAAAATTTTTATATCCCATCAATAACCCAATTTTTGCTTTCACTTTAAACTTCCACTTCCACTTCCACTTTAAACTTCCACTTCCACTTCCACTTCCACTTCCACTAACTCCCGCCCCTTTTCCCCAATGTTTTTAAGATAAGAAACCAATTTAGTCTCAACTGACCTAAAAGTTCTCTTCGAGATGACAAGCGCATAGCATGAGATTTTATCGTCCAGATCCCGCCAATCCAATTTGGTTAAATGAACCAAGGCTTGTTCGGCGGGATCTGGACGATATTGATAAGTAAAAGCTTTGTCATCTCGCAGAGACCTTTTTGGAAATTTGGTAATATCCTCTCGAGTAAACAGGCAGACCCACTTTTGACATAATGACATCGCCCCACCGTCCCACCGTCCCTCGCCCCTCGTCCCCCCAAAATCAAAACATTTCCCCCAAATTCTTGTTTCATACCTAAAATCGGGGCTTTCCAGGATTTCCAATGATTTCTTTGAATAAAGAGAGGCTTTGGTTATCTTTGCAGCCTGAAATTCAAGACTATCCAAAAAACCTAATTCTAATCATGGCAAACACCACTAGCGTTGACAAATTCGTGAAATACAAGGTAAAAGACATTTCCCTGGCCGAATGGGGCCGTAAAGAGATTAAACTGGCCGAGGCTGAAATGCCGGGTCTGATGTCTCTTCGTGAAGAATATGGCAAACAAAAACCTTTGAAAGGTGCGCGTATTGCCGGTTGTCTGCATATGACCATCCAGACTGCTGTCCTGATTGAAACTCTCGTGGAACTGGGCGCTGAAGTGACCTGGTCTTCCTGCAATATTTTCTCTACTCAGGACCATGCTGCTGCCGCGATTGCCGCTGCGGGAGTTTCTGTGTATGCCTGGAAAGGTATGAACGCGGAGGAATTCGACTGGTGTATTGAGCAGACTCTCTTTTTTGGCGAAGACCGCAAACCATTGAACATGATTCTTGACGATGGTGGTGATCTGACCAACATGGTTCTCGATAAATATCCTGAGCTCGTTCAAAACATCAAAGGACTTTCTGAAGAAACGACAACCGGTGTTCACCGTTTGCACGAGCGCGTGAAGAACGGAACACTTCCGATTCCCGCGATCAATATCAACGATTCGGTTACCAAATCCAAATTCGATAATAAATACGGTTGCCGTGAATCACTGGTTGACGCGATCCGTCGTGCTACTGACCTGATGATGGCCGGAAAGATTGCAGTTGTTGCAGGCTTTGGTGATGTTGGTAAAGGTTCCGCTGAGTCTTTGAAAGATTCTAAAGTACGTGTAATCGTTACTGAGATCGATCCGATCTGCGCATTGCAGGCGGCGATGGAAGGTTATGAAGTGAAAAAGATGGATGACGCGGTGAAGGAAGCAGACATCATTGTGACTGCAACCGGAAACTATAACATCATCAAAGATCGTCACTTCAAAGCGATGAAGCACAACGCGGTGGTTTGTAACATCGGTCACTTCGATAATGAAATCGATATGGCCTGGTTGAACAAAAACTACGGCGCGTCAAAAGACACTATCAAACCACAGGTGGATAAATATACCATTGATGGCAAAGACATCATCGTTCTTGCAGAAGGACGTCTGGTGAATCTGGGTTGCGCGATGGGACACCCTTCTTTCGTAATGTCCAATTCATTCACCAACCAGACAATGGCTCAGCTTGAATTGTGGCAGAACCACAGCAAATACGAAAACAAAGTGTACACACTTCCTAAACATCTGGATGAAAAAGTTGCACGTTTACACCTGAAGAAAATCGGCGTGGAAATCGATGAGCTTACAGATGAGCAGGCAAATTATATCGGTGTACAGAAAAGTGGTCCGTTCAAATCTGAACATTACCGTTACTAAGAATATAGATTGCTTTTTGAAAAGAGGCGCCAGGGTTTGATCCCGGCGCCTCTTTTTTTATTCAATAGTTTTATTCAGAAATATTCTGTGCACCTCTGTGTCTAAAATAATCTGGCTTTTAAAAACACTTTCCGAATTAAATAAGTCTATACTTATTTAATGAATTTATCTTTTGACCACAGAGGTACACGGAGACGATTGGATCTAAAAAAATTCCACTAATTTTGATAGGAAATCAGAATCAATAACTCGCCAGGCTGAGCGGAGCTTTTTGGGCATCTTCAGGGACGTCGCCGGAGAGTGCATTTAGAAAAGTAACAATGAGTCGGATTTGCTCATCATCAAGATCCTTGTCGAGTTGAGTTTTAGCCATGATTTTTACAGCAGTACTCAGATACTCCACACTGCCATCATGAAAATAAGGATACGTGCGGCCGATGTTTCTCAGTCCTGCAACTTTGAATTTATCTTTGTCCTTCAGATCGCCGGTTCTGTTTTTCAAACCTTCGTCTTTGTGTGAACTTCCTGTCAAGGGATGATAATCGTGCGCCTCACCGAATTTACGCACCATGGATCCGCCAAGCATAGTTCCGGAATGGCAATCGGTACAACCTGTCTGGATGAAAAGCCGCAAACCTTCTCTTTCATCATAAGACAATGCATAAATATTTCCCTGCAGGAATTTATCGAGAGGAGAAGGAGTGATGAGTGTACGTTCAAATGCGATAATCGCGGACTGAAGATTTTTTAAAGTGAGCGGTTTGTCTTCGCTCGGGAACGCTTCTTCAAACAAACGATGGTAGTCGGGAATCTCCGCGATTCTTTTGGAAAGAATATCCTGATGAGGAATCGCCAGTTCATCTTCATTTTTATTTTCTTCAAACGTGCCGTCCCATGATGAGATGTGATTCATCATCGCGTTCAAAACCGTAGGTACATTTCTTACAATCTCTTTGGAGGAATTGGCTACAGTGGTCGGTTTGTTGTCGACACCGGATGTAGAAAGATTGTGACAGGAATTGCAGGAGTAAGAACCGTATTTTGAAAGCCGGGGATCGTAATACAACATTTTGCCCAGCTTGACTTGTTTGGAAATTTCCGAGCGGTCATACTGGTACTCGCGAATGGGAAGTGGTTTGAAAAATTTATTCGCTTCGACGATGAGTGTCTCGTTCGCTTTTCTGTCCAGTTCGTTGTAGTCAATTTCTGGCGGCGCGTCGTGACAACCGTATATCACGATACCAAGAAAACCGATGACCAATAATTTTTTCATGAAGAGAAAACAAATCTAAATTAACCTGTTTGTCTGAAAGGATGAATGACTGGAGTCATATCCCAAACAATCAATAGATTCATCCATTGAACAATAAAAATTCAGATTGGAAAATGGCTTGAGGGTTTGGGGCACCGGGGTTTTACGCTTTGAAAACCATAGAGTTTCAGAAGTGAAGAGTAAATGGAGAAGGGTGAAGAGATGACAATCAATTGGGATTTCTTTGAATGTTTGAGTATTTGAAGGCTAAAGGCGAGTATTTGAAATAAAAAAGGGGATCCGGTGAGGATCCCCTTTTAAAAGAAAATGAGGTGTTTTGAATCAATAAGTGGAGGCCAGCGCGACAGCTGCTGCTGCATTGATATTTCCAAAACCTCTGCTTGAATTCGGGCTTGGATAATACTGTGCGGTTTGCTGCATAGCTGTGATAATTTGTGTCCTGGTCAGGGTTGGTTTTACCGACCAGATGATTCCTGCAATACCCGCTGTGATCGCTGTCGCGCAGGAAGAACCACCGATATAGGTTGGGTTGAATCCGCTTGGTGCAAGCGATAAAGATGTTCTGTTGGAATTGCCGTTGCGCTGCATCGGGATAGTGAAATCAACCTGACTTCCATCGTGACAATCACTGCAGGTAGAGCTGCTTTCCGTTACTCCTGTTACAGCCTGACATTGACTCAATGCTGCCGGATAAATTACACCCCACCAGCTTGTCCATGAAAAAGAAGTTCCTGCCGCGGCGAAGATCAGTTTGCCTTTGTTGTAAGCATATGTAACGCCATCTTTCAATGTTCCACTGGAGAAAGGCGTACCGATTGACATGCTGATGATTTTGATATCGTTGAGATCACCCATGCGGATGAGCGCGTTTTTTACTCCGGATAATTCCGCTGAAGCATCGAGCACCACATCATCACAACCACGGATGAAATGCAGGTTTGCTTTGTAAGCGACACCTGTTGTGGCATTTTGTGCATTGCGCGGACCGGCAGCAAGACCTGCCATGGAAGTTCCGTGTGAACAGGAAGTGTAGGCAGTAGTGCCATATGTGTAATCGGTAGTGATGCTGCGACCGACATTGCTTTCGCCATCGTTGAACTGGCTACCCAGCAAAGTCTGGCTGGAACTGATTCCTGCATCAATCACGCCGATGCGAATCCCTGCTCCCTGAGCTGTATTCCATGCTGCAGGAATGTTGACATTATTAAAATCCCATGGCAATTTGCAGCCGGGAGTGATGGTTGTATAATCGGCAGCATTCAAAGCATAGGAAGAACCACTGCATCCGGAAGATGAACGGTTTTCCCATTGCGCAGGCCAATAGCCATATGGCTCGAGGTAACGTACGTTTTTAAGATTGTACAATTGTGTGAGTACATCTTTATCAGTGATACGCAGAACGAGGATTGGTAATACCTGGTCGTCTTCAACGATGATATCGTTCAGAGTTACAGTTTGTCCGTTCTTGTTAAGTCCTTTCAATACAAGATCCAGCAAAGCATCGTGAACGGATTTCCATTCTTTGCTCTGGAGGTTAATCTGGTGAATGATGGGATCGATGTTGTCGATGTTGGCAGGTTTGTAACCAAGAGCGACCTGGTAGCACTGATTAGCTGCGCTCCAGATGGTTCTCATGTCGGTCCATTCCCAGTGAAAATCGTGGCGTTCAGCCTGCAAAGCAACAACCCGGTTGTCGAGCTCCGAGCGATTGTACATCGCTTCAGTCGGCACTGAAACCGGATTTTGTTTTTGAACCAGAACAGATTCATTTGCTGTGGTCGGAGTTGCCTGGTTATCATCAAGCCGGTTACAGCCCGCAAAAATCACCAGGAACAAGAGTCCAAGAGTACGGATAAAGTTTTTCATGTGTTTTTGTTTTCGTTTTCGTTTAGAGAGAAGTAGTAATAGCAAATGTAAATATATCCCTGAGAAATCAAAATCATTATAAGCGGAAAAAGTAATTAAAACCTTCCGGAAACCCTTCAGGGGTGGGGGTTTGGGCTGCCTAATACTCCCTTTGATTCAGCTTTAACCTGAGGAAACAGAATCGCGGATATTTTATGTATTTTAGGACTTAATATTTCATTTATATATTGCCGGTAAATAAAACGGTTGTTCTCTTGTTTTGCATTAATCGAAACTATCCTGAAGCCTGATCTGTTGCTTCAGGAATTATTAAATTTTATCTTAAAGAAAATCAGATATGGGAAAAGGCAGACTAGAAGCATTCAGTGATGGTGTATTGGCCATCATCATTACGATTATGGTATTGGAAATAAAAGTTCCGCATGGGGCGCAGTGGTCCGCATTGTTTGAACTGGCTCCGGTTTTTATCAGTTACATTTTTAGTTTTGTATACGTCGGTATTTACTGGGGTAATCATCATCACCTGATGCATACCGCGAAACATGTAAGTGGTAAGATTATTCTTGCCAATCTTCATCTTTTGTTTTGGTTGTCACTGATCCCGTTCACAACAGGATGGATGGGGGAGAATCATTTTGAAGCGAATCCGACTGCATTGTATGCTGCCAATCTGTTGTTGTCAGGCTTTGCGTATTTCATTTTGCAAAAAGTGATTGAAAATAGTGTTCAAGCGGAAGGCACCCTTAATGTTGCATTTCAAAAACACACCCGAAAAGGAATCATCTCACAAATAGCGTATGCGGTTGCCATCCCGATGGCCTATGTACATCCTGTGATTTCCGGAGCTTTGTTTTTCAGCATCGCGATACTCTGGATGATTCCGGATAAAGAAATTGAAAAGGCCGTGAGCTGATCAATGCCTCAGAAAAAGAAAAAAGGACAATCGCCTGTGGCCATTGTCCTTTTTTTTATTGCGGAGAGATATGGTTAAACGGATTCCGCGAGGATGACGATTTTGTTTTTCAGATTTTCAACCACTCCGCCTTTTACATCAAAGCTTTTTACACCTTCTTTGTCTTTGATCTTTACTTTTCCATTGAGAAGAGTGGAGATCACGGCTGCGTGATTGTTCAGCATTTCAAATCGTCCTTTCGCTCCCGGAACGGAAACGGAAGTGACATCGCCACTGTAAACTTTTTTATCCGGGGTGATTATTTCGAGTTGCATGTTATTCTTCTAGCTAAGTTATGGACGTTTTAATTGATGATTGGAGATTGCTGATTGGAGATTGCTGATTGTAGATTGCTGATTGATGATTGTAGATTGATAGACTGTGCATTCTTCGAAACTCTAAGCACCAACCTCCAACCACCAAGCACCACTTAGTTCGATTCTGCCAACAACTTCTTACCCTTCGCGATCGCGTCATCAATTGTTCCAACGAGGTTGAATGCTGCTTCAGGATATTCATCCACTTCACCATTCATGATCATGTTGAATCCTTTGATTGTTTCTTCGAGCGGAACGATTACACCTTTCAATCCGGTGAACTGTTCAGCTACGTTGAACGGCTGTGAAAGGAAACGTTGTACACGACGAGCGCGGTGTACAGTCAGCTTATCTTCGTCGCTCAATTCATCCATACCAAGGATGGCAATGATATCCTGGAGTTCTTTGTAACGCTGAAGGATATTTTTCACACGCTGAGCGGTATTGTAATGTTCTTCACCAACAACAAGTGGAGAAAGGATACGGGATGTAGAATCCAGTGGATCCACCGCAGGGTAGATACCCAACTCGGAAATTTTACGGTTCAATACTGTTGTCGCGTCAAGGTGAGCGAAAGTTGTCGCAGGAGCCGGGTCAGTCAAGTCATCCGCAGGTACGTAAACCGCCTGTACAGATGTGATCGAACCACGTTTTGTAGAAGTGATACGTTCCTGCATCAATCCCATTTCAGTAGCAAGCGTCGGCTGGTAACCTACGGCTGACGGCATACGGCCAAGCAGCGCGGATACTTCAGATCCTGCCTGTGTGAAACGGAAGATATTGTCGATAAAGAAGAGGATATCACGACCGCCGGATTTTTCATCACCGTCACGGAAATATTCAGCTACTGTAAGACCCGACAAAGCCACACGTGCACGTGCTCCCGGTGGCTCGTTCATTTGTCCGAACACCAGAGTCGCCTGTGATTTTCCAAGCTCGGTCATATCTACTTTGCTGAGATCCCATCCGCCTTTTTCCATGCTGTGTTTGAACTCCTCACCGTAACGGATTACGTTTGATTCGATCATTTCACGCAGCAGGTCATTTCCTTCACGGGTACGTTCACCGACACCGGCGAATACAGACAAACCGGAATAAGACTTCGCGATATTGTTGATCAATTCCATGATCAATACTGTCTTTCCTACACCGGCACCACCGAACAGACCGATCTTACCACCTTTTGCATAAGGTTCGATAAGGTCGATTACTTTGATACCAGTAAGAAGGATTTCAGATTCAGTCGACAGGTTTTCGAATTTCGGAGCCTGACGGTGAATCGGAACACTTTTTTCTTTGGAAACCTTTCCGATACCATCGATGGCATCACCTACAACATTGAAAAGACGTCCTTTGATGGCGTCACTTGCCGGCATCTGGATTGGAGCACCCACTGCGCGAACGATGGTTCCGCGTGTCAGACCATCCGTAGAGTCCATCGCGATGGCGCGCACGGTATCTTCACCAATGTGCTGCTGGCACTCAAGTACCAGGACACCACCACCCGGGCGGTCGATTTCCAATGCATCCAAAATGTTCGGAAGCGCTGTGTCTTCCGCATCAAAACTAACGTCGACAACCGGCCCGATGATCTGGGTAATTTTTCCAATATTCGCCATGATTAAGTATGTAGATTTAAGGTTTTTGATTTCAGAGCGCAAAAGTACTTCTTTTTTTTAAAAACAGGGCGGGTGTTGGTAAATTCCTGTCAAAATTCGTCTGTGAATAGTAAAATTAAACAACTGTTATTCAGTGAATTATGAGTGAAAAGCAATTCCTTTCTCATTTCTTCAATTGAAGCAGATTTGATGCGTTTTTGTTGATAGAACTCTAATCCTCCCGTTTGATATCTCTTTTTCAAAGATGCGGATTGCTTGATCCTGAATTTTACATTTGTTTTATGATATCGACAGAGGAACTCTATTCCATTTACCAGCGACACCCCAGGATTTCTACAGATACCAGAGCCATCATTCCGGGATCTGTATTTTTCTCCCTGAAAGGTCCGAGTTTTAATGGAAACGCTTTTGCGGAAAAAGCCCTCGAGTTGGGTGCGGCTTATGCTGTAGTCGATGAGCCGGAGTTTCAGAAAAATGATCGTTGTCTGCTCGTGGGTGATGGATTGATAGCGCTTCAACAACTGGCGAATTACCATCGTCATCAATTAACAATACCGGTACTCGCGGTGACGGGATCCAATGGTAAAACAACCACCAAGGAATTGATCCGCTCGGTTTTGTCTAAGCGCTACAACACGCTCGCGACAAAAGGCAATCTGAACAATCATATCGGAGTACCTCTCACGTTGTTGTCTATCAGTCCGGATATTGAATTCGCGGTCATCGAGATGGGAGCCAATCACCAGGGCGAGATTGAATCGTATTGCAAAATCGCGGAGCCGCATTATGGATTGATCACGAATGTAGGCAAAGCTCACCTTGAAGGTTTTGGCGGTTTTGAAGGTGTGAAAAAAGGAAAAGGTGAATTGTATGCCTGGATCGCTTCGCATTCCAAAACAATTTTTTTGAATGGCAACAATTCCATTTTGCATGAAATGGCAAAAGATCATAAAGTGCAGTATGCAGTAGTATACGGAACTGAAGAAGGTTTTGATTGCTACGGCGCATTGGTCACTGATTCACCTACGCTGGAAGTGAAATGGAAGCAGGGTGATCATTCCGGTCAAATTCAGTCGCAAATTATCGGTGCTTATAATTTTGAAAATATCCTCGCGGCTGTTTGCATAGGAAATTATTTTGGTGTTTCCGCTGAAGCTATCGACGAGGCAATTGCTGCTTACGTTCCGGACAATAGCCGTTCACAGGTCGTAAAGAAGGGAACCAACACCATTATTCTGGATGCTTACAATGCCAACCCGACCAGCATGGAAGCGGCTTTGAAAAATTTTGCAGCGCTTCCTGATCCGCACAAACTGGTTTGTATTGGTGATATGGCGGAACTGGGCGAAGAAAGCCGGGCGGAGCATGAACGCATCATGCAATTGCTCAAAAAGATTCCTGCAGAAAAATTTATCCTTGTCGGGAAGAACTTTGGTGCATTCAAAGATCAGATCGATTGTTTGTATTTCCAGACCTCTGATGAAGCAGCCAACTGGGTGAAGAAAAATCCGGTTAAGAATTCTGTTATCCTTGTCAAAGGATCCCGAAGTACTATGATGGAAAAAGTAGCAGAGGCGCTGTAACTTATTTTTCTCAGCTTCCGATCAGGGTTTCGCCTTCCAGATCTTATCATGCGATTTCAGATATTCCGAAATCGCCGCGGAACCATACCATGGATACAATTCCGGTTGCAATAATTTTGCTTTGATGGCAGGATCTGATTCAAGAAGTGCGAGTGCTTCCGCTTCGTTCGCTACATCGAGGATGAATATTCCTCGAAAATTCTTGTCGTTTTTTCCGAATGGTCCCGCAATCACCAGTTTTTTTAAGTCAGCCAATCGCCCGATATTCGCCAGATGCCCGGCAAATAACGTGTCTTTGGATTCTTTGCTTTCTGTTGTGTTTGTCCCTGTCTTCAGAATTACCATGGTATACATTTTCATCCCAAATTCGTCGGCACCAAGGTTCTTTGCCAAAGTCGAATCGTAATTCGGATTTGTTGTTTGTGCTGTTGAATTCAAGGCAAGAAACACACAACACGCTATGATTGTTGTAATTTTCATTTTGTAAATATTTTTATCATGAAGGAGTCCTGATCCTTTTCTTTCAAGGATCTATTTTCTTCGGGCTGCAAATTTCCAGCCGAGGTAAGCCATCGGAATATAAGCTCCTGCAATATCCAGCACACTAAACCAGACAGGAGAAGGAAGCATGGTGACATTGATAATCCCACCAATCATAAAAAGCGCACCGATGATCAATGCAAATCTCATTTTGCTGCTTGCGGCCATCAAAGCTGCGAGATAGGCCCCAACCAGTGTTCCAATCGCATGAGCAAGGAAAGGAAAAATGAAATGCTTGGGTTCAAACAAATGCATCGATGCTTTCAAACCTTCAATAGTTGTCGCGTCAGCTCCCGCAGGAGGAGGGATGACAGATCCGCTTAGCATCACAATCGCCATGTTTACAATACTTCCAACAATAACTCCTGCAATTACCGCTAAAATATTTCTTAAGGTTGGATTCATAGTAGAGAGTTTATTGTTCTGTTTTTTGAATCAAAGAAATGAGATTGCAAATAAATGATGTTGAAACGAAGATATATTTTATTTTTATGAAAATAACTATTCGTTTTTTTTTAGTCTGTTATTATCATTTCCGGATTATTCCACTGTGATTACAACATTCCCGATTTTTTGCCCTGTTTCAACAAAATGATATGCTTCATGCATTTCTTCGAATTTGAAAATTCTGTCAAGAACAGGTCTGTAGATTTTTTTCTCAACCAAAGTCTTTAAAAAGTTTAAATCATCATGAGAAAATGTTGGAATGGGAAACAGTACTCTTTTCCCCTTAAAAAAAGATGTACTGATTGCAAACCGGATGTTTTCTGAATTTTTCCCGAGTTCTGTAGAAATATAAATTCCTTTTTCAGTTAGTACCGGCTTACATTTTCCAAACGAAGTTTTACCTACAGCGTCAAAGACTAAATCGTATTTGTTTTGTGTGTTGGTGTAATCACTTTTGGTGTAATCAATCACTTCATCTGCACCCAGTGATTTAACGAGATCAATATAATTGGTGTGACATACAGCAGTTACATGTGCACCAAAATGTTTGAGTAATTGTACAGCAGCAGATCCGATGGCTCCGGTTGCTCCATAAACCAGTGTACGCTGACCGCTTTTCACTTTTGCGGCACGAATGTCGCACAATGCATAATGACTTCCTTCGCAAATCGGTGCCGCTTCTGCATAGCTCATGCCGGAAGGAATGGTGGTAAATGTTGCCGTTTCAGGCAATGCTAAATACTGCGCATGTCCGCCCATTGTCCGGTCGTTGTAGCCAAAAACTCTGTCCCCGATTTTATAAGTATTGGTATAAGTTCCGACAGCAACAATTTCCCCGGCGAATTCATTACCCAAAATCTGATTTTTGGGTTTCAGTAGTCCTGTAAAAAATCTCGAGATGAAATACTCCGCGCTCCGAAAACCACAATCGGTTCGGTTTACGGTTGTAGCGTGAATTCTAATCAGTACTTCGTTGTCCTTCGGTAAAGGTCGTTCTACTGTTTTGAGTTGAACAACTTCCGGTGGGCCGTACCTGGTGTACACCCATGCTTTCATTTCGCGTTCGTCGTTCATGATTTTTATTTTCTAAACCTGATGATGAAAATTTTGAGATATTAATGAATGAAGAATGTATTGGAATGAATTGGGTTTGGAAAGATATCGGGACTATTCGTACGGATTTAAATGAAAGATTTTCATTCCACGATCCCCAGTTTAATGATATCTTTTAATATCGTTAAATCCACTTCTTCCAGCTTGTTGATGTACAAACATCCTTTTCCGGTTTTGTGCTTTCCCAGTTTTTTAAGAAGAGCACCTTGTTTTTGAACTGCTCCCGAAATATACAAGGCGAGATTTTGTTTGCGTGGAGAGAAGCCCATCACAAACCAGTCCAGTTCACGTCCGCTTTCATATTTCAGTTTGCGGTCACCAAAACCGATGATCGCAGTTCCCCACATTTTCGCTTTTGCTTTTGTGGCCTTTTCCATCAGACCAATAATTACATAAGCATCTTTCCTTTGTTGTTCGGACGAAATTTTCTTCAAAAAAAAATCAACGCTTAGTTCAGTTTTTTTTGTTTTCAATTCAGCCATTGATTATATTGTTTTTATGTTACAAAAAAATTACGGAATCTATTTTGAATATTCTGTTAACGACATTTACTAAATAAATTGGTAATACTCATCCATGCTAAGGGATGTACATTTATTCTTTAATAAAAAAAGTCGAGGTGTTATTGCCGTCGGATTTTTCAATGTTTACAAAATAGAGGCCTTGCTTCCATTCACTTACATCAATATTCAATGAATTAGATCCTCCCGTCCATAACTGTTGTGAGAAGCGAATCTTGCCTGAAATATCAAACACTTGAATTACCTGTTTTGCTTCTGAATTACACAATACAGTAAGTTGATTTTTGGAGGGATTCGGGTACAACAAAATTGGAGATGTATTTCTTATGTCATTGATTCCTGTTTGTAAATTAAATTTAGACACAAAAATATTTGTAATTCCCCAATGTACTAATGGAATTGTTCCGAAAAAAGTAGTATTGCTAGGTAAAGATCCAGCAAGAATCACGCTCCCTGCATCATCAACAGTTATTCCTCGTGGCCCGATAGGTCCATTAGTTCCTGTTGTAGTAGCCCATACTACATTACCCGCTAAATCAAAATGAGCTATATAAAAGTGAAATGTTCCTGGAAAAGTATTCGAACCAATTGTTAATGTTGGATCGTTGAAAGTACCCGTTAAGTAAGCATTTCCAACCCTATCAAAAGCTACATTTTCACAAAATTCATTACCTGTTGCACCAATAGTTTTAGCCCATATTATATTGCCTGACTGATCATACTTTGCAATGAATACATCATTACCTCCTGAATTTAAAAGAGAAATTGTGTCAAGGGATAGATTTGCATTTCTAAAACCACCAGCAATAATGATATTACCACTGGAATCTACACAAATACCTTGACAATAATCCTCGTCAATACTTCCTGCAGATTTAGCCCAAATCTGGTTTCCTGCAGGTGAAAGTTTTTCGATAAATAAATCATTCAACCCGGAATGAGAATTATTGAAATTGTAACTCCCGAGTGAAGTTGAGTTGCCATTAAAGGCGCCTGCAACAAATAAATTCCCAATACTATCTACAGCTAACTGATTGGCAACTTCACCGCCAATTGAATTTCCTTGCGAAATGGCCCACAATTCATTTCCTGAAGAGTTTAATTTTGCAATAAAAAGATCATCATATCCTACAACACCGCTATTTATCAACGAAGTTGTTCCAAATGAAATTGATGTACCCGCAAAGCTGCCGGCTATAAAAACATTTCCCTGGCGATCTGTTACAACACTATTATTAACATCCACACTCTGGCTTCCATAGGCTCTAGCCCAAAGAAGATTTCCTGACGTGTTAAACTTCGCGACAAAAATGTCTGAAGCTCCTAATGAATAAAAGAAAGAATTTCCTCCTATGATTAATGTGTCACTATGAAAAAAACCACTTAAAATCACATTTCCTAAATAATCTGTTGTAATACTGGTTCCTCGGTCCTGATTTTTCCCTCCAAATGATTTTGCCCAAAGTAGATTTCCAGAAGGGTCGTATTTAGCGATGAATCCTTCGTCTTCTCCTTCACTTGCAATTGAAAGAGTCCCAAATGACATAATTGAATCGGTATAATAACCAGTTGCATACACATTTCCGTAACTATCGGTAGCAATATCATAAACTATTCCACCTCCAGCAGAATTCGCCCACAGCCAACTTGGTGTTTGAGCCAACAAGGTTGGAGAAAAATAGATCATTAGAATAAATATGTGAACTGCTTTCAGAATGGATTTCATTGAACACGTAATAATAGTATTTTGATTTAATTGCCCAATACAATCATATTGGAAAATGGATGGTAAATTAATGTAAAATTATAATTCGGAATTTTGGAAATAAAGATAAAAAATGATGAGGGAAGGTTTGATTGAAGTGCGTAGACCAAATGTAATAAATTATTAATTTCACATGAAGGCTTCTTCTTTTTTTCAAAGGTGCGATTCCTGTTCAATCATTTTCCTGATCAAAGCAATTTGTCCCAAATGATAATGCATGTGTTCAATGACTCCGGTGAAATTTCTGTAATAAGTACCATACTTCTCTTTTACAAAAATCTCCTCTAATTGTGATTCCGGAAAATTTTCAATGAAAACAGCTAATTCCTCAGCTTCAGACCAGATCTTATTAAGAAAATTCTCCCAATCCTCCTGCGATTCAATAGGAGGGTGGGGCGAAACGTAAATTCATCCTTTGCATTGAAAGGTTGACTTTTCAATACCGACATAACGGCTCCCACATAGTAATTTACATGAAAAACCAGTGTGGCGATCGTATTGAAAGAACCGGGAACCTGATTACAATAAAGCTAAACTGGTATTGCTAAACATCCACAAAGAGCTCTTAAAAATCAATCAAAATGCAGCGAACTCTCTACTGGAAGGCTTGGAAGAAACGCTTACACTCCACAAATTGAAAGTTGCGCAAATATTTTCCAGAAGTTTGGCTACGACAAATTGTATTGAAAACCTGAACTCCCAAATGGCGAAATATGTACGAAATGTTAAGCATTGGACCAACAGTAATCAACGACAAAGATGGGTTGCTGCAGCCTTATTGGAATTAGAAAATAATTTGAATAAAATTCATAACTTTAAACATCTAAATAAATTACAGGAAGCAATCAAAATCACGTCATCGTAGACCAAATGTAATAAATTATTAATTTCACATGAAGGCTTCTTCTTTTTTTCAAAGGTGCGATTCCTGTTCAATCATTTTCCTGATCAAAGCAATTTGTCCCAAATGATAATGCATGTGTTCAATGACTCCGGTGAAATTTCTGTAATAAGTACCATACTTCTCTTTTACAAAAATCTCCTCTAATTGTGATTCCGGAAAATTTTCAATGAAAACAGCTAATTCCTCAGCTTCAGACCAGATCTTATTAAGAAAATTCTCCCAATCCTCCTGCGATTCAATAGGAGGGTGGGCGAAACTAAATTCATCCTTTGCATTGAAAGGTTGATTTTTCAATACCGACATAACGGCTCCCACATAGTAATTTACATGAAAAACCAGTGTTGCGATCGTATTGAAAGAACGAACTTTTGTAGTTGCCTGTTCCCAGGTCAGGTTGGTCATCAGTTCTTTCAGACAAGAGCCGGTCCAGTTTCCGCCGAAATGTACCTTTCTGAATTGATCGGCAATTTGTTTGGGGATACTCATTTGTATCAGGATTTTTTGAAAACTTTTCCGAGAATTCCTTTTTTACCCTGCTCTTCATCATAATAGCCATAACCATGATAGCCATAACTGTATCCGTAACCGTACCCATAACGATGATTCGTGCCGGCATCATTTAAAAGAACACACAGGTTTTTCACTTTACCCTGGGTGTAATAATCGTTAATGGTTTTCATGTATTCCTTCTTTGAATAATTTTCACGAAGGATGAAAATATTGATATCCGCGAGGTTCATCAGCATCATGGCGTCGCTTACAATTCCAACGGGTGGTGTATCGATGATGATGTAGTCGTAACGCTCACGCAACTCATCAAGCAATTTGTGAGTTTCTTTTTTCGCAAGCAATTCCGCAGGGTTAGGAGGAACAGGTCCGGATGGAATGATGTCAAGATTATCGACAGAAGTATGCTGGATCACTTCATCCAGTTTGGCTTTACCGATCAGGTAGGTACTAACTCCTGTTTCATTTTTTATTCCGAGATCCTGTACCAACTGAGGTTTTCTCAAATCCATTCCAACGATGATCACTTTATGGTGCTGGAGAGAAAGAACAGCGGCAAGGTTCAGACTGGAAAATGATTTTCCTTCACCGCCTACAGATGAAGTGATGAGAACAATTTTATGCTGATCTGCCAGTCCGAAGAACATCAGGTTCGCGCGAATGGAACGGAACGCTTCGGTAATGGATGATTTCGGTTTGCTGGAAACAACGAGTCGCTCACCTGTATTGTGATGTCCGACCACACCGATGATTGGAATTTTACTCATCTTCTCGATATCTTCTTTGTTGCTGATGGTATTCTTGACATACCCTTGCAGGATGATCAGAATGACCGGAACAATCAAGGCCAGCATCAGCGTAATGATGAGAATAGCTTTGGTGTTCGGGATTACAGGAATATCATTGATGCTTGCTTCATCAAGTACTTTGTTGTCCGAAACCGCAGTTGCTTTCGCGATTCCGGTTTCAGCTTTCTTCTGAAGAAGATAGAGGTAAATGTTTTCGTTGACACTGAAATTTCTTTGAATGCCGAGGAGTTCCCGTTCGATATTCGGGATTTTCCGGATGCTTCCTTCGTAACGCATCAGTTCTGTGTTGATGCTGGAAAGATTCACCTTGGTCATGTTCCGCAGGTTGTTGATGTTTTCAACAAGAGTCCGTTTGGTTTGTTCGATCTGCTGATCGATCACTTTAATAGCAGGAGATTGTGTACTGCTTCCATAAGCAAGACTTTTACGTTTGCTTTGGAGTTCCTTGAGTTTTGTGATCAGGTCGATCAGCAATGGATCGGGATTGCCCAGACTGCTTGGAGCAAGTTCTTCCACGTCGCGGTTGCCGGTGACATAGGAGTAGAGGTAATCCAATGATTTCAGTTCGATCTCTGCTTTCACGCGATCCGCGTCGATATTGGTTACGCGTTCGAGATAAGCTTTGGATTCTTCACTTAGGTCAACAGTTCCTTTTTGTTCTTTGAACTTTTGCAATTCAAGTTCCGTCGCGTTTAGTGTTTTGCTGATTTCTTCGAGTTGTTCGTCGACAAATTTCAGCGTGAGTCCGGCAACGGAAGATTTATCTTTTACATCGCGATTGATGTAGACTTTCCCAAGGGTATTCAGAAAATCGGTCGCTCTTTCTTTGATTTTATCCTGAACTGAAATTTCAACGATCGTGGCATCCTTGTTCTGAGGTTCCGCTTTCATTTTCTCCTGGTAATAAGCGATCATTTTGTTCAGTGAATTCACTGTGAAAACAAAATCATCGTCATTGACCACATTAATCGCGGAGTCATTGTGATTGACAACTAGTGTGAAATACGTAGTTCGGACTTCTTCGCCAAAATGATGTGTTCCTTTGTATGAATAATCATTCAGGATTTTATTGTCGGCATCGAGTTCGAGTTTGTAGGTGCTGCTGTCCAGAATTGTAATATGAAAAAACTCATCATACACACCTTCGGTCATTCGTACAGGCTTCACCTGGAAAGGCTGGTTTCTGTAAAGCGGGTATTTGAAGAAAGTCGTCTTGCCAAAATAACTGACTCCAAGATTGAGTTCGTTGATCGTTTCTTCCAGTACGGATCTTGACTTGAGGATTCCGATTTCAGTGGCAATGTTTTTTGTATTCCCGAAGAGATCACCGGTTAAAAAGTCTTCGATATTATTTGAAGTGTTTTTTGTGTCTTTAACCAGGATGCTTGTACGAGCCTCAAAAACCGGCAATGTAAAACGGATATACAACAAAGCTCCAATGCAAAAGAGGATGGCTGAGAAAAGAAAGTAATGCCATTTTCTACGCATATTGTAGAAAAGCAAACGCAGGTCTATTTCATCGTCATTACGGCGCTGTGCTCCTTCGTTTGTTCGCATGGTTTACTTTGTTTGGGTAATAATAAATGTAAGTGCAATCACCGCTGTGGTAACGATGGAAGTAAAGATGGTCACCGACGGACTGATGTTCTGAAAGGCCCGTCTTTTCAATGGCTGTACATAAATGATGTCGTCAGGATGCAAATAATAGGTTTCCGCTGAAAGACTTGACGCGTTGGTCATGTCAATGAAAAAATCTTTTGTCTGTTGATTTTCTTCACGGATGATGCGAACCTTTTGACGGTCGCCATACACGCTGAGATCACCGGCCATTCCCAATACTTCAGGCAAAGTTGCATGTTCGTTGAGAATGGGGTATGTTCCGGGACGATTTACTTCGCCAAGGACAGTTACTTTAAAATTCAGTTTTTTCACAGTGACGATAGGGTCTTCCATGAATTCCTTGAATTTCGCTTCGAGTATTTGTGTGGCTTCACTCATTGTTTTTCCTGTCAGCAGAACAGAGCCAATGAGTGGTAATTTCACCTCTCCGTTTTCATTAACGATATAACCTTTTTCGTATGCTGAACGGTTGTCACTGGATGGCTTGTCGGCAGGAACTGCCAGATATGGGTAAGCCTCAGCATTGATGGTGAAAATATTGATGGAGAGGATATCTCCGGGATAGATCCTGAGTTTGTAGATGTCGGATTCCTTCAGTTGTGGAATATTACCCTGGAAATAAACCAGCTTTTTCTGTGACGTGCAGCTAAACAACACGCTAAGGAGAAGAGGCAATACGATTTTCAGGATGTTACGATACATCGACAAGCAATAAAGTAAGAATGAAAAAATTATTTACCGATAATAGAACGGGAAATGACGATTTTCTGAACTTCAGAAGTACCCTCATAAATCTGAGTGATCTTCGCGTCGCGCATCAATCGTTCTACATGGAATTCTTTAACGAATCCGTATCCGCCGTGGATCTGTACAGCTTCAACCGTGGTTTCCATAGCCACACGTGAAGCAAACAACTTCGCCATGGAGGAAGAAAGTCCGTAATCAAGATGTTCATCTTTCATCCATGCGGCTTTCAGACAAAGCAAACGAGCCGCTTCAATTTCTGTCGCCATGTCGGCAAGTTTGAACTGAATTGCCTGGTGTTGTGAAATCGGAACACCAAATGCTTTTCTTTCTTTGGAATACTGAAGTGCCAGTTCATATGCACCGGATGCGATTCCCAATGCCTGAGAAGCGATACCAATTCTTCCACCCGTAAGAGTCTTCATAGCGAATTTGAAACCAAAGCCATCTTCGCCAATTCTGTTTTTCTTTGGCACTTTTACATCGGTAAACATCAGCGAGTGAGTATCACTGCCGCGAATACCTAATTTATTTTCTTTCGGTCCGATCGTGAATCCGGGCATTCCTTTTTCAACGATAAGCGCATTGATTCCTTTATGTCCTTTAGCGACGTCAGTTTGTGCAATCACCAGGTAAACGGAAGCTGTTGAACCATTGGTGATCCAGTTTTTTGTTCCGTTCAGAACATAATGATCACCGGCATCAATAGCGGTAGTGTGTTGAGAAGTCGCGTCAGAACCTGCTTCCGGTTCTGAAAGACAAAATGCTCCGATAATTTCACCCTTTGCCAAAGGAACCAGATATTTTTGTTTCTGTTCTTCTGTTCCGAAATTTTCAAGACCCCAGCAAACCAGAGAATTGTTCACAGACATCACAACCGAAGCGGAAGCATCGACTTTAGAGATTTCTTCCATGGCGAGTACATAACTGATGGTATCCATTCCGCCGCCACCATATTTCGGATCTACCATCATTCCAAGAAATCCGAGCTCACCCATTTTGCGGATTTGTTCAGCAGGAAATTTCTGGTGTTCATCTCTTTCAATTACTCCCGGCTTCAATTCATTTTGTGCAAAATCGCGTGCAGCCTTTTGGATCATCAGGTGTTCTTCGCTCAATTCGAAATTCATAATCGTGTTCTTTTGTTGAAATGTTTCCCGTTTTGCAGGATTCCGGGAGGATTTGCTACTTTTATTTGCGCGAACAAACCTACACGATTTGCGCGTGATTCCCAAAGGAAAAATGACCCTTCACATGCCTCTTAAATTTCTTTCTAACTCTTTGAATTTGTGTGCAAAAGCTGTGAAATCATCATCTTGTTCGCGGGATATTTTCAAGGGTATTGTTCTTGGTTTGCTGATCTGTCTGTCATTCACTGATTTGTCTGCTCAACAGTCTTTTGAAAGAACAATCGGCATTTATTCCGGATCCGCTCATTCCGGAGTTTCCGGAATCGAACTGCCGGATACCAGCATTCTTGCAATCGGCTCAATTTCAGATAGTGTGCAAAGACAAAAGGTATGCTTTGTCTGGACAAATTCCAGAGGCGATACTACCCGAACAAAAATTGTTCAACCTGCAGCATTACGGGAAATCGCATCATTCGGACTTCGCAATGATTCGGGAAGCATTTATGTTTCAGGAAGAATGGAAGATTCCACGACTAGTGATGCCATGCTGCTCAAACTTGATTCAAGTGGAGGAGTTGTGTGGAGACACCGTCTTGGAACAACTACACGTAACGAGAGGTATAATAATTTGTGTCTGACAAATGAAGGTATTGTTGTGGGAGCAGGACGAGCAGTGGAAATTCAAAGCAATTATTACTTCATGAAATGCGCTGCTCTTCATTCTTCCGGCGTTCCAATCTGGACAAAAGAATGGCGCACACGATTGGGAGAAATTAATTCCATTTGTCAGGGTACTGATAGTTCATTCTACGCTACGGGTTATCTCCTTGATTTTGGAGACACCAGCGGGTCCATGTTTTTGATGCACATCGGAGCGAATGGAGATTCCTTGTGGACAAAGAAATATTTTGGTGCCGGATGGGCGACCGGGAATTCGATTCTGTGTCTGTCTGATGGATTACTGATTGCAGGTTCCACATCCGCTGGTTCACAATTAGCAGGGGATCATTTTCTGGTAAAAACAAATTTTTCAGGAGATACTTTGTGGACACGTACATATGGTTTTCAGAATCTGGATGAACGTACAAAGGCACTCAGTTTCTCTTCCGACAATTGTTATATTCTTTGCGGCAATTCTCAGGCTTATCTTGAGTTAATTAAAGTAGATACACTTGGCAATCAGGAATGGAAACACGATTACAATTCCGGTGATGCGCAGGGAAACAGTGTCATCGCGACTCTTGATTCAGGGTATCTTGCTGCTGGAAGTGCCGGCATGACAACAGGTTTACCGCAGGTTTATCTCGTGAAAACAGATGCAACAGGCGGGATTTTGCTTGGAGAAACCCTACCATTGCAATTGACGAATGAGATTAAGGTGTATCCAAATCCTTCTGAAGGCAATCTGCGATTTATGCCATCAGAACTGAATAATGTTACCGTCACTGATTTTAGCGGAAAGATTGTATTCCGTGCCAAACATTGCAGTGAAAGTTTGGAATTGTCCTCTTTAGCAGCAGGTGCATATTTCCTTTTCGGACAAACTGAAAAAGGTGATGTGATGCAAGGTAAAATTCTGTTGACCAAAGGAAATTGATTTAAAATAATTTTGAGATGCAGACTTACAAAGTAGTTGGGATCATGTCGGGAACCTCACTGGATGGTGTTGATCTTGCATATTGTGAATTTGCATTCGATAAGCATTGGACATACAAACTCCTGGAAGCTGAAACCATTCCATATACAAGTGAATGGAAAAATATTCTATTAACTCTGCCTTCTGTCAAGGCAGAAAAATTTGTTGCAGTACATGCTGAACTCGGAAAATATTTCGGGAAACTGAGTAAGGATTTTTGTCAACGTTATAATTTAAAACCTGACTTTATCTCCTCTCACGGTCATACTATATTTCATCAGCCTTCAGCAGGATTTACGAGTCAGATTGGTGATGGCGCCGCATTAGCTGTTGAAAGTGGCTTTCCTGTGATTTGCGATTTCCGTACAGCGGATGTTGCACTTGGTGGGCAAGGCGCTCCATTGGTTCCGATAGGAGACAAGTTATTGTTTCATGAATACGATTATTGTCTGAATCTGGGAGGGATTGCGAATATTTCATTTGAACAAAACTCAAAAAGAATCGCGTTTGATATTTGCGGATGCAACCTTTTATTGAATGCTCTTTCTTCTCGGGTAGGAAAAGAATACGATGCAGGCGGAGAGATGGCCGCGAAAGGAAAAGTGAGAAAAGATCTCCTCGATAAAGTAAATCAAAGCAAATATTTCGAAAAGTCATTTCCGAAATCCTTAGGAAGAGAAGATCTGGAAACGGATATCTTCCCTGTTTTCGACCGCCCTGAAATTCCTGTTGAAGATTTACTGGCAACATTCTGCGAACATATAGCAATGCAAATCGGAAAATGTCTTGGTGCAGGAAATGTGTTGATAACAGGAGGCGGAGCTCAGAATGATTTTTTAATTGAAAGAATAAATTCATTTTCTCCTGCAAAAGTGATTATCCCGGATTCAAAGCTGGTAAATTTTAAGGAAGCATTGATCTTCGCGTTTCTCGGTGTATTAAGAATGAAAAAAGAAATAAATTGTCTTTCCAGTGTAACCGGTGCCAGCCGTGATAACTGTGGCGGGACCATCTGGCAACCTTAGAATCCGTTTTACATTCGAAATTTTGAATGAAAAAAGAGCATTCGTTTGGTACGAATGCTCTTTGTGTTAAAGGGACAATATTCACCATCTGCATGCAACGCAAAACGCCACAGCAGAACGAAAAAAATTCCCTATTGATTAAAAGTCGTCGTCGTCGTCTTCAAAATCACTCATTGGTGCAGGATCGTCAAATCCTTTGATATCCTCTTCCATTGGAAGATCCATATCTTCTGCGCTGTCCATATCCGGTGGAGCGATAGGAGTGATTTCAATAATTTCAGCTTTTGTTATGATAGCTTTTGGCTCAGCAGCAGGTTTTGCTTTAGGAGCCGGTTTCTTTGCAGCAGGTTTTGCAGCAGGTTTAGGAGCAGCTTTTTTCGCAGCTGGTTTTTTAGGAGCGGCTTTTTTCGCGGGAGCAGCTTTCTTAGCAGCCGGTTTTTTAGCAGCAGCTTTTTTGGTTGCTTTTTTAGCAGGTGTGGCTTTCTTTTTTGCTGCCTTTTTAGTAGCTCCTTTTTTAGCAGCTTTTTTAGCCGGAGATTTTTTCTTTGCAGGTTTTTTTGCTGCAGGTTTTTTTGAAGTTTTCTTTTTGGTTGCCATGGCTGGTGAATTGAATTTGATTAGACGATACTGCAATATTAGATGGTGATGTTCAAATTTACAATATCAAATCAATTTCTTCCAAAATTTTTTTAATTAATTCTTTAGTGTAGGGACGAGGGACAAGGGACGAGGGGCGAGGGTCGTGTGGCATGTTTACATCCGATTATTGAAATGTTTAGATCAGTGTCGTATCCAATTCAGTGATTAGTATGGGATGATTTTTGTCATCCTTTTTACATGATCATTCCCAATACCCCTCAGACTTAATAGCCTAATAACTCAATAACCAACTAACCTAGTTGCCAATCCCTTTGCCTTTTCCCTGATTTCCCGTAGGTTTGCACCACTTTTAAAGATTATGAGCGAACAAACTGCGACTGTTGAATCAGCAAGACTTAAAGAATTAATCCGTCGTTTTGAGGAAAAACGACCTGAAATTGTATTCGAATGGAAGGATCCTGAGACTGAAGCCGAGGGATGGATAGTAATAAATTCCTTGCGTGGAGGATCTGCCGGTGGTGGTACGCGCATGAGAAAAGGGCTGGATATGCGTGAGGTAGAATCCCTGGCCAAGACAATGGAAATCAAATTTTCGGTGAGCGGACCACCAATCGGTGGTGCTAAATCCGGAATCAACTTTGATCCTGCTGATCCCCGAAAAAAAGGAGTATTGGAACGCTGGTTCAAAGCTGTGATGCCCTTGTTAAAGACCTATTATGGTACCGGTGGTGATTTGAATGTGGACGAAATCCATGATGTCATCCCGATCACAGAAAAGCTGGGTCTGCGTCACCCTCAGGAAGGTACAGTGGTTGCCCACTTTAATGCTACTGAAGAACGTAAATCAGCGATTATCGAACAGCTGCGCAAGGGAGTCAAAAAAAGACTGGACGATGCACATTTTTCACCTGATATAAATAAAAATATAACCGTCGCTGACATGATCACCGGATATGGTGTTGCGGAATCAGTCAGGCATGAATATTTATTGCAAGGTGCTTCAATTGAAGGGAAACGTGTGATCGTGCAGGGTTGGGGAAATGTTGGAGCCGCTGCAGGTTATTATCTCGCTCAAATGGGAGCAAAGATTGTTGGAATCATTGACCGAAATGGCGGGGTATTAAATAAAGCAGGCTATACCTTTGAGCAGGTCAGGGAGCTCTATTTAAACCGGAACGGTAATCAACTTGTTGCAAAAGAGATGTTGCCCCTGGAGGCAATCAAGAAGGAAATCTGGTCAACAGAAGCTGAGATTTTTATTCCTGCGGCCGCATCCAGACTCCTGCACCGTGAACACATTAAAGGTTTGATAGGCAAAGGTCTTGAAATAATATCCTGTGGAGCGAATGTACCTTTTGCCGATAATGAAATTTTCTTTGGGCCGATAGCGGAATATGCTGATTCTCATGTGACCGTTATTCCGGATTTCATCGCGAATTGCGGAATGGCGAGAGTGTTCAGATACCTCATGGGGGATCAGGTTGAAATCAGTGACAAGGCAATCTTTAATGATGTATCCGAATGTATTGGCGGTGCATTGAAAGAAGTTCGTCAACGCCACCCTGATCCAACTCGTTTGAGTCAGGCTGCATTGGAATGGTCCATTGAGAAACTGATCTGAGTCTTTTGTTTCCGCTATGTATTTGGAAATATAGAAACACCGGATGCAGTGCCTGAATGAAAAGCAACCGGAGGTTGTTTGGCCTATTGTGTATATTCTCCTGTGAAGCTCACATGAACGAAATCAGTACAACCCTACATCAGACTTTTTTAGATAATACCCTTGGGGATTATCTCTGGTTTTTCGGTATCCTGATTCTTGGTCTCGTTTTGAAAAAATTTCTTTCGAAACTTTTGAGCAGACTTCTTTACAGGATTTTTCTCAGGTATGGAAAACATGTCGGGGTTGAAAAGTTCATAGATCTATTATCTGCTCCCGTCGGTTTTCTCATTCTGGTCATCATCGTTTATGCCGCCTGTGACCGCTTAAGGTTCCCTACTGAATGGCATCTTGTTCCTGACAATGTTTTTGGAGTACGCTTTGTATTGATCCAGGTTTTTCAGGGTACAATGGTACTTGCTATTACCTGGATCATCACCCGGGCAATCGAGTTTGTCGGACTTGTCATGAAATCTCGTGCCGCGCAAACCGAATCCCGTCTCGACGATCAACTGGTTCCTTTTGTAAAAGAAATCGCCAAAGTCATTGTTGCCGGTGTCGGGTTTCTGATTATGCTTGCCGTGACTTTCGATCTGGATGTATTATCGCTGGTTGCGGGATTAGGAATCGGTGGACTGGCCATAGCTCTGGCTGCAAAGGAAACACTGGAAAACCTTTTGGGCTCCTTCACCATTTTCCTAGACAAACCTTTTATTGTCGGTGATCAGGTGAAGGTTGGGACTGTCGAAGGCTCAATTGAGAGCATTGGATTCAGGTCAACCCGCATTCGCGCACTTGACAGGATGCTTGTGACCATGCCAAATAAGAAAATGGTGGATGCGGAACTGATTAACGAAACTGCACGAACTGTTCGCAGAGCGAAATTTTCTATTGGGTTACTTTATTCAACTCGTCCTGAACAAATGAAGGCGATTATTCAGGATATAAATAATTTGCTTCATGCGCACGATTTGATTGATGCCAACCCTGTTGTTCGCTTTGAACAATTCAGTCAGAGTTCTCTTGATATTCTAATCATTTATATAGTGAAAACACCCGTTTTTGAAGAGTTTCTCCAGGTAAAAGAAGAGATCAATTTTAATATTCTTGACATCGTCCGCAGGAATGGAAGTGATTTTGCTTATCCTTCGCTTTCAGTATTTATGAATTCCGGACAAAATGAAAATACCGACTCTCCATCAGTAACCTGAAATTTTCGGAGAGGTCTTTCTTGATGCAATCAGACCGGGAAAAAATCAATTGTGGATATAGATCTGCTGCGTTCCGGCATCGTATTCACAGGTATATTGTTTGAGGCCTCTTGAAGCAGGACCCTGAATGATAGACCCGTCCGCGAAGCTGAACTTACTTCCGCAGTGACGATCAACCCCAATCACCTGGCTGGTATCGATTTCGATGATAGCATCATTCACCAGGGGATCGAAAGGGCAGGAACGTTCGGAAGCAGTGAATTCGTCAATACTTCTGCGATAAACAATAATGCCTTTTACCCCTCCTGAAATTGCAAGAGAGTTTCCAATGACATTCAGTGCTACATATTGAGGAAGCCCCAGAGGGACTACCAGATCCACTGAAACATTAGGAATGCTGTTTTCATCTCTGCTTTTTTTACAGGAAAAAGAGACTAACAGGGTGAATCCGGCGATTAAACAAAGCACAAATTTGTTCATAACAATTGAATGGAGGGAATTAGGCTTTTTTTTCCTGGATTATATTTGTCATTCAAACCCAACAACATGAAGAAATATCTCTTACTTCTCTCGATTCCGGCAATGCTGTTTGCTTGCAAAGGTAATGAAAACAATGCCAATACAGCGGCTACAGATTCCGCAGCCACTGCTGCTCCTGCAGATACTACCACTGCTCCTGCTACAGCAGCTCAATACACTTGCCCTATGCATCCGGATGTGCTTTCCGATAAACCCGGACAATGTCCTCAGTGTGGAATGGAACTGCAGGTGAAAAGTTAATTTTTGAATCATTATTTATTCGCAGGAGTCGATCTTTATTTTGTCGAATTTAAACTGTTGAAGAACGTTATAAAATTTATTTTCGGAAAAATCGTTCTTAAACCATGATGAAAAAGGTAAAAATTCTTTTTTTTATTCTCATGATTTTTATGGGGAAAGCGCTGCATGCACAAGATGTGGATGCACGCTCTCCCCAACCTGCGCCTGTGGCCAAACAACAGAAAGCCGCTGAGAAAAAGAAAGCCAAGCAACAAAAGAAAATTGATCAGTCTATTGCCAAGGCGAAGAAACAACACCTGAAAAATCAGTCTAAGAATACCCGCAAGATGATGCGTAAAAGTCATCACACATCTAAGCGATGGAATGAGGATAAGAAGGGTTTTTTTCTTACACGGTGGCTCAGAAAGAAAAATCACTGATTTGACGCAGTGTTTTATTAATCATTTGCACTTTATTTTGATTCAGTTGTAGTCAGGCGTTAGCCCTGTTTATTTAACATTTTTTCCCCAAGCGATATTTCACATTCGCCAAAAACCGCTTCCATGGCTGCTTTTTGAGGTATATTTTTGTAAATATGCTGAAAGCCCTTGTTGGGAGAGGGTTTCCGGCATCCTAAAGAATATTGAAATTCATTCAAATGGATTCTGACGGGTCGTGTATAATACATGTGTGAAACCTATGAAATGATTTGTTTAACCGATTTGTATTGATCACCTGAGCCTCACTATTTACAAATTCTTCCCGATATACAATGAAATCAACTCCGGATGGATGTGGAAACAGCTGAAAGGAGAAAAAATATTTCTGGAATTCATGCCCTTCAAATGTGAATAAATACGGGATTTGTGCTTGTGGTTAGCCATTCAATTACTTGCATTCACCACTTCATAAAGGCATGTGGACAAGATAAATTGAGGAAGGGTGGGGGTAGGAGATATATTTCCGTCCCAAATATCAGGAATGACTCAGTTTTCAAAATAAAGATTGCAATTGCAGGAAAGTAAAATGCAATGTTTCAATAATAAATCCATGTCCTTTTGGGATACGGATTTTTGCTATGATAAAAATAGATCAATAAATTATAAATTATGAAAAACTTGTACTCTCCCCCGAGCAAGATTGTAACAAAAATTGTATGGATTAGTATCTTAGTTTTGGGCTTGTCGGATTTCTCCGCAGCTCAGACTATTTCCGCAACATGTAGTGGAGCAAGTCAGATCACTGTTGGCAATTGTACGACAAATCAGAATGTAAGTGATGCGACTGTGAATGATCCAAATGCCAGCGGGTGTATCACCTCGCCAACACGTGATGGCTGGTTTTATTTTGTGGCAACGTCAGCAAGGACTCAGGTTGATTTTTTTAATAATTCAAACCGTGATGCCGGAATAATTGTTTATTCAGGATCATGCGGGAGTTTGACCGCAATAGGTTGCGTAAATGCAACTGGAAGTAGTGGTGACGAATTACTTATTGTGAATACAAGTGTAGGAAGTACTTATCGAATCCGTATACTTCGGATCTCAGGAACGACAACGAATCTGAATGGTTCTGTTTGTGTGAATGAATTGCCAAGTATCACCAGCTTTTCACCAAGCCCCGTGTGTACAGGTGGGACAATAACAATTACAGGTTCAGGATTTACAGGTACAACAGCCGTTACTGTTAATGGAACAGCTGTGACAAGTTTCAACGTTGTCAGTGGAACATCCATTACCGCAGTTGTTGCGGCAGGTACGACAACCGGTACCATCAATGTAACCAATGGTACCGGATCAGGTACCAGCGCATCGTCACTGACTGTGAATTCAACTCCGGTTGCTACCGCCACTCCGTCGACTCAAACGCTGTGTGGATCAGGGTCGACCTCTGTCGCATTGAGCAGTTCTGTTGGTGGGACATCTTATATATGGACAGTCGCTCAAACAAATGTCAGCGGTGGTTCAAATTGTGCTTCTGCTTGTGGAAGCAGTATTGCTCAATCTCTTTCAAATATAAACGGAACTACATCCGGTTCCGCAGTATACACAATTACACCTGCAACTGCTTCGTGTACAGGTAGTCCGATTACGGCTACGATTACTGTCAATCCAAAACCTGTGGGTTCTGCAGCTAATTCCACCCCGGCAATATGTTCGGGTACAGGACCTGCTGATGCATTGAGCAGTACTGTAGCCGGAACAGCCTACACTTGGACAGTTTCACAGAGTGGAGTGAGTGGAGGTAGTACTTGTTCTTCCTCATGTGGAACCAGCATCAATCAAACACTAACAGCTACCGGCGCCGTTGCCGGTACCGCTACTTATACTGTCACACCAACTGCAAGTTCATGTGCCGGAAATACTTTTACAGTAACTGTAACTGTAAATCCGAAACCGGTTGGAACCGCGACTCCTTCTACAGGAGCTTTTTGTGGATCAGGCACCACCAATATTAATCTGTCAAGTACGGTGGCCGGAACTTCTTATTCCTGGACAATAGCTCAATCCAATGCAACCGGCAGTGCCGCATGTCCTTCTGCCTGTGGAACGAATATCGCTGATGTGATTAGTTCTACTAGCAATACACCCGGTACCGTAACCTATACAATCACTCCTGCAACTGCATTGTGTACGGGAAATACTTTTACCTCAACAATGACAGTAAACCCGATTCCTACCGGTACAGCCACCCCTTCCACAAAAACAATTTGTTCGGTGTCCGGACCGGCTATTGCATTAAGTAGCACCGTTTCCGGAACATCCTATACCTGGACAGTTTCTCAAAGCGGAGTTAGCGGAGGCAGCAACTGTAGTTCTTCTTGTGGAACAAGTATCAATCAATCATTAACTACCAGTTCTCCGGTGCAGGGAACCGCTACCTATACTGTGACACCAACTGCGAATGGTTGTCCTGGCAGCACTCTTACTGCGGATATAACAGTAAATCCTGTGCCGGTGGCTACTTCCACTCCTTCCAGTCAGACGATATGTGGAGGGGGAACAACAGGCTTTGCATTGACAAGTACCGTTGCCGGGACAAATTTTGCATGGACTGTTGTTCAAACAAATGTAACTGGCGCTACAGCCGGCTCAGGCTCATCAATTGCTCAAACGCTTTCAGCTGCAGCAAATGCAGCATCAGGAACATCAGTTTATACTGTTACTCCGACATCAGGTGCAGGATGTACAGGAAGCACTATTACTGCATCGGCAACCGTACTTGCTTCACCAACTGCTGTTTCAGTATCACCCTCGTCAATAACAATATGCCCTGGAGCAAATACTTCGCTTAATGCTTCGGGTGGACCAGTAGCAATAACCTACATATCAGGAACTGGTTCATCGACGACAACATCCAATACAAGTGCTTCCACATTGGGCCCGAATCCGCTTCAAAATTATTATGGAGGAAGCAAACAACAAACTATGTGGCGTTCTTCCGAATTAATCGCTTTAGGCCTGGTGAACGGATCTAAAATAAATTCAATCACTATTAACCTTGCCACTGCGGGTACCACTTATGCCCTTTTGAATTATAGGATCAAATACCAATTATCTTCCTCTGTAACTGCACTTTCGACAACGCCAATCACCACAGGCTGGACAACAATCTATGGTCCTCAAAGTTATACTCCGGTTTCAGGTATAAATACGTTCACTTTTAGTTCTCCGATCGTTTGGGATGGTACAAGTGCTTTAATTTTAGAATTCAATTTTAGTAACAACAATACCGGTAGTACAGGCACGCTCAATACGGCAACATACAACACTGGAATAGGCTATACGGCTACAAACTTCTACCGTGCGGACAATGTTACCGCGGCATCCGTTGATGCTTTTTCGAGTACTGTGAACTTTTCATATTCTTCAAGAAATAATGTTCAATTTAACGTGACTCAGCCGGTTTCTTATTCCTGGCTTCCGGTTACCGGTTTGAATGTTTCAACCGGAACAACAGTTGTTGCCAGTCCGGCTTCTTCAACAACTTACACAGTCAGTGGAACACTTGCGAATGGTTGTAGTTCAACTGCGACATCCTCTGTTTCCATTAACCCGGCGATCTCGATTTCATTCACTAGTACCAATGTGAGTTGCAATGGTGGAACGAACGGATCAGCTACAGCTAATCCCACAGGTGGAAATGGAAGTTTTGTCAGTTATTTATGGTCCAATGGTCAGACTACTGCTACAGCAACCGGACTTATTGCCGGAACTTATTCTGTAACAGTTACGGATGGATTGGGATGCACCGCCAGCAATTCAGTAGTAGTATCAGAACCGACACAACTTGTTGCATCTTGTTCAGTTGTTTCTCATGTTACTTGTAACGGAGGAACCGATGGATCCGCATCAGTAAGCGCATCCGGTGGAACAGCTCCATATACAGGCGAAGGAACATTTACCGGTCTTGCAGCCGGAACTTATTCATACACTATTACCGATGCTAATGGTTGCACAGCTTCTTGTTCTGTAACAATTACAGAGCCTGCAGCACTGGTTGCTACTTGTTCAGTTGTTTCACATGTTACTTGTAATGGAGGAACCGATGGATCCGCATCAGTGAGCGCATCCGGTGGAACTGCTCCATTTACAGGCGAAGGAACATTTACCGGTCTTGCAGCCGGAACCTATTCATACACTGTTACTGATGCTAACGGTTGCACCGCTTCATGTTCTGTAACAATTACAGAGCCTGCAGTACTTGTAGCAACTTGCACAGTTGTTTCTAATGTATCATGTAATGGTGGTTCTGATGGTGCCTTTAACGTTAGCGCAAGCGGCGGAACCGGACCATATACCGGAACAGGTGGTTATATCGGAGCCGTAGCTGGAACAAACACAATTACTGTTACCGATGCTAATGGTTGTACCACTTCTTGTTCAGTGACAATTACAGAGCCATCTGCATTGTCTGCATCCTGCACCTGGGTTTCAGATGTTACCTGTAACGGAGGAAATGATGGTTCTGCAACTGTAAGCGCTTCGGGTGGAACTGGACCTTACACAGGAACAGGACTTGTAAGCGGACTTTCAGCGGGAACGCAAACCCTTACTGTCACAGATGCGAATGGTTGCACCGCGACGTGCACTGTAGTGATTAATCAACCTTCTGCATTAGTGGCCACTTGTTCTGTTGGCTCAAATGTTACCTGCAATGGTGGCTCAGACGGATCAGCTTCAGTAAGCGCATCCGGCGGAGTTGGACCTTATACAGGCGAAGGAACTTTCACAGGACTTTCTGCCGGAACATATTCTTATACAGTTACCGATGCAAGCGGTTGTACAGCTACTTGTTCTGTAACAATCACAGAACCTGCTGCACTGGTTGCTACTTGCACAGTTGTTTCCAATGTATCTTGTAATGGTGGATCCGATGGTGCCTTTAACGTGAGCGCCAGCGGCGGTACCGGACCATATTCAGGAACGGGTGCTTATGCCGGAGCCGTAGCTGGAACAAACACAATTACTGTTACCGATGCTAATGGTTGTACCACTTCTTGTTCAGTGACAATTACAGAACCTGCAGTCCTTATAGCAACATGCACAGTTGTTTCCAATGTATCTTGTAACGGTGGTTCTGATGGTGCTTTTAACGTTAGCGCAAGCGGCGGAACCGGACCATATAGCGGAACAGGTGCTTATGCCGGAGCCGTAGCTGGAACAAACACAATTACTGTTACCGATGCTAATGGTTGTACCGCTACTTGTACAGTTACAATCACTGAGCCATCTGCCTTGTCTGTCTCCTGCACATGGGTTTCAGATGTTACCTGTAACGGAGGAAATGATGGATCAGCCACAGTAAGTGCTTCAGGTGGAACAGGTCCTTACACAGGAACAGGACTTGTAGGCGGACTTTCCGCGGGTACACAAACTCTTACTGTCACAGATGCGAATGGTTGTACAGCAACCTGCACGGTTGTTATCAATGAACCTGCGGCACTGGTCGCTAGCTGTTCAGTTGTTTCACATGTTACTTGTAATGGAGGAACCGATGGATCCGCATCAGTGAGCGCATCCGGTGGAACAGCTCCATACACAGGCGAAGGACCATTCACAGGTCTTGCTGCCGGAACTTATTCATACACAATTACCGATGCCAACGGTTGTACCGCTTCTTGTTCAGTGACAATTACAGAGCCTGCAGTCCTTGTAGCAACATGCACAGTTGTTTCCAATGTTTCTTGTAATGGTGGTTCTGATGGTGCCTTTAACGTTAGCGCAAGTGGCGGAACCGGACCATATTCAGGAACGGGTGCTTATGCCGGAGCCGTAGCTGGAACAAACACAATTACTGTTACCGATGCTAATGGTTGTACCACTTCTTGTTCAGTGACAATTACAGAACCTGCAGTCCTTGTAGCAACTTGCACAGTTGTTTCCAATGTATCTTGTAATGGTGGTTCTGATGGTGCCTTCAACGTAAGCGCAAGCGGCGGAACCGGACCATATACCGGAACCGGTAGTTACGCAGGAGCAGTAGCAGGAACTAATACCATCACAGTAACGGATGCTAACGGTTGTACCGCTACATGTTCAGTGACCATCACTGAGCCTGCAGTCCTGGTTGCTACTTGTTCAGTTGTTTCCAATGTATCTTGTAACGGTGGAACCGATGGTTCTGCTTCAGTAAGTGCATCGGGTGGAACAGCACCTTATTCAGGAACCGGTTCTTTCACAGGACTTGCTGCCGGAACATATAATTACACAGTCACTGATGCAAACGGTTGCACAGCTTCCTGTTCAGTAACAATCTCTGAACCTGCAGCACTGGTTGCTACTTGCTCAGTTGTTTCAAATGTTACCTGTAATGGCGGAACCGACGGTTCTGCTTCAGTAAGCGCTTCTGGTGGAACGGCTCCATATTCAGGAGAAGGAACATTCCCTGGTCTTGCTGCAGGAACTTATAACTATACAGTCACTGATGCAAACGGTTGTACAGCTTCTTGTTCAGTAACAATCTCTGAACCGGCTGCACTTGTTGCTACTTGTTCAGTTGTTTCCAATGTATCTTGTAACGGTGGAACCGATGGTTCTGCTTCAGTAAGCGCTTCTGGTGGAACAGCTCCATATTCCGGAGAAGGAACATTCTCTGGTCTTGCTGCAGGAACATATTCATATACAGTAACTGACGCCAACGGTTGCACAGCTTCATGTTCAGTAACAATTTCTGAACCTGCTGCACTGGTTGCTACTTGTACTGTTGTTTCGAATGTATCATGTAATGGCGGTTCTGATGGTGCCTTCAATGTAAGCGCAAGCGGCGGAACCGGACCATATACCGGAACAGGTGGTTACGCGGGTGCAGTTGCCGGAACAAACGTTATCACAGTAACTGATGCTAACGGTTGTACCGCTACTTGTTCAGTGACCATCACTGAACCTGCAGTTCTGGTTGCTACTTGTTCAGTTGTTTCCAATGTATCTTGTAATGGTGGAACCGATGGTTCCGCTTCAGTAAGTGGATCCGGTGGTACCGCTCCATATTCAGGAACCGGTTCTTTCTCAGGTCTTGCTGCAGGAACTTATAACTATACAGTCACTGATGCTAACGGTTGCACAGCTTCATGTTCAGTAACAATCTCTGAACCTGCAGCACTGGTTGCTACTTGCTCAGTTGTTTCCAATGTTACCTGTAACGGCGGAACCGATGGTTCTGCTTCAGTAAGTGCATCCGGTGGTGTTGCTCCGTACTCCGGAGAAGGAACATTCACAGGTCTTGCTGCAGGAACTTATAACTACACAGTCACTGATGCAAATGGTTGCACAGCTTCTTGTTCAGTAACAATTTCTGAGCCTGCTGCACTGGTTGCTACTTGTACAGTTGTTTCAAATGTATCATGTAATGGTGGCTCTGATGGTGCCTTCAACGTAAGCGCAAGCGGCGGAACCGGTCCATATACCGGAACTGGTGGTTATGCAGGAGCAGTAGCAGGAACTAATACCATCACAGTAACTGATGCTAATGGTTGTACCGCTACATGTTCAGTAACAATCTCTGAACCTGCTGCACTTGTTGCTACTTGTTCTGTTGTTTCCAATGTATCTTGTAATGGTGGAACCGATGGTTCCGCTTCAGTAAGCGCTTCTGGTGGTACCGCTCCATATTCAGGAACCGGTTCTTTCACAGGTCTTGCTGCAGGAACTTATAACTACACAGTGACTGATGCTAACGGTTGCACAGCTTCATGTTCAGTAACAATTTCTGAACCTGCTGCACTGGTTGCCACTTGTTCAGTTGTTTCCAATGTTACCTGTAATGGTGGAACCGACGGTTCTGCTTCAGTAAGCGCTTCTGGTGGAACAGCTCCATATTCAGGAGAAGGAACCTTCTCTGGTCTTGCAGCCGGAACTTATAACTACACAGTCACTGATGCAAACGGTTGCACAGCTTCATGTTCAGTGACCATCACTGAGCCTGCAGTCCTGGTTGCTACTTGTACAGTTGTTTCCAATGTATCTTGTAATGGTGGTTCTGATGGTGCCTTTAACGTGAGCGCCAGCGGCGGTACCGGACCATATACCGGAACTGGTGGTTATGCCGGAGCAGTTGCAGGAACAAATACGATTACTGTAACTGACGCCAACGGATGTACAGCTACATGTTCTGTAACAATCACAGAACCTGCAGCACTTGTTGCAACATGTTCTGTTGTTTCAAATGTATCTTGTAATGGCGGTTCTGATGGTGCCTTTAACGTGAGCGCCAGCGGAGGTACCGGACCATATACCGGAACCGGTGGTTATGCCGGAGCAGTAGCAGGAACAAATACGATTACTGTTACTGATGCTAACGGATGCACCGCTACATGTTCAGTTACTATCACAGAACCTGCAGCACTTGTTGCAACATGTTCAGTTGTTTCAAATGTATCTTGTAATGGAGGGACCGACGGATCCGCATCAGTAAGCGCATCCGGTGGTACTTCACCTTATTCCGGTACAGGAACTTTCACCAGTCTTTCTGCCGGAACATATAATTACACAGTAACCGATGCTAATGGTTGTACCGCTACATGTTCAGTGACCATTACTGAGCCTGCAGTACTTGTAGCAACTTGCACAGTTGTTTCTCAAGTTACTTGTAATGGAGGAACAGATGGATCAGCATCAGTAAGTGCTTCGGGTGGAACAACTCCATACACAGGGGAAGGAACATTTACCGGTCTTGCTGCCGGAACCTATTCGTACACTGTTACCGATGCGAACGGTTGCACAGCTTCCTGTTCTGTAACAATCACAGAACCTGCAGCACTGGTTGCAACATGTTCTGTTGTTTCTAATGTTACCTGCAATGGTGGTTCAGACGGATCAGCTTCAGTAAGCGCATCCGGCGGATCAGCTCCGTACTCAGGCGAAGGAACATTCACAGGACTTTCTGCAGGAACATATTCTTATACTGTTACCGATGCAAACGGTTGTACAGCTACTTGTTCAGTGACCATCACAGAACCTGCAGCACTGGTTGCCACTTGCACAGTTGTTTCAAATGTATCTTGTAATGGTGGATCCGATGGTGCCTTTAACGTGAGCGCCAGCGGAGGCACCGGACCATTTACCGGCACCGGTGGTTACGCCGGAGCAGTTGCAGGAACAAATACGATTACTGTTACTGATGCTAACGGTTGCACCGCTACATGTTCTGTAACAATCACAGAACCTGCAGCACTGGTTGCCACTTGCACAGTTGTTTCCAATGTATCTTGTAATGGTGGATCCGATGGTGCCTTTAACGTGAGCGCAAGCGGCGGAACCGGACCATATACCGGAACAGGTGGTTATGCCGGAGCAGTAGCAGGAACAAATACGATTACTGTTACTGATGCTAACGGTTGCACCGCTACATGTTCAGTAACAATCACAGAACCTGCAGCACTGGTTGCTACTTGTTCAGTAGTTTCAAATGTATCTTGTAATGGAGGAACCGACGGTTCTGCTTCAGTAAGTGCATCGGGTGGAACAGCACCTTATTCAGGAACCGGTTCTTTCACAGGACTTGCTGCCGGAACATATAATTACACAGTCACTGATGCAAACGGTTGCACTGCTTCTTGCTCAGTTACTATCACAGAACCTGCAGCACTTGTTGCTACTTGCTCTGTTGTTTCAAATGTTACCTGTAATGGTGGAACAGACGGATCAGCTTCAGTAAGCGCTTCTGGTGGAACGGCTCCATATTCAGGAGAAGGAACATTCCCTGGTCTTTCTGCCGGAACATATACTTACACAGTCACTGATGCAAACGGTTGTACAGCTTCTTGTTCAGTAACAATCTCTGAACCGGCTGCACTTGTTGCTACTTGTTCAGTTGTTTCAAATGTTTCATGTAACGGTGGAACCGATGGTTCTGCTTCAGTAAGCGCTTCTGGTGGAACAGCTCCATATTCCGGAGAAGGAACATTCTCTGGTCTTGCTGCAGGAACATATTCATATACAGTAACTGACGCTAACGGTTGCACAGCTTCATGTTCAGTAACAATCTCTGAACCTGCTGCACTGGTTGCTACTTGTACTGTTGTTTCGAATGTATCATGTAATGGCGGTTCTGATGGTGCCTTCAATGTAAGCGCAAGCGGCGGAACCGGACCATATACCGGCACCGGTGGTTATGCCGGAGCAGTAGCAGGAACAAATACGATTACTGTAACTGATGCTAACGGTTGCACGTCTACATGTTCAGTGACCATCACTGAACCAGCTGCATTGGTTGCAACATGTTCAGTTGTTTCCAATGTATCTTGTAATGGAGGAACCGACGGATCCGCATCAGTAAGTGCATCCGGTGGTACTTCACCTTATTCCGGTACAGGAACTTTCACTAGTCTTTCTGCCGGAACATATAATTACACAGTAACCGATGCAAACGGTTGTACAGCTTCCTGTTCAGTTACTATCACAGAGCCTGCTGCACTGGTTGCAACATGTTCTGTTGTTTCTAATGTTACCTGCAATGGTGGTTCAGACGGATCAGCTTCAGTAAGCGCATCCGGCGGAGTTGGACCTTATTCAGGAGAAGGAACATTCACAGGACTTGCTGCCGGAACATATTCTTACACAGTAACCGATGCAAATGGATGCACTGCTTCTTGCTCAGTTACTATCACAGAACCTGCAGCACTGGTTGCCACTTGCACAGTTGTTTCAAATGTATCTTGTAATGGCGGTTCTGATGGTGCCTTTAACGTGAGCGCCAGCGGCGGTACCGGACCATATACCGGAACCGGTGGTTATGCCGGAGCAGTAGCAGGAACAAATACGATTACTGTTACTGATGCTAACGGTTGCACCGCTACATGTTCTGTAACAATCACAGAACCTGCAGCACTGGTTGCCACTTGCACAGTTGTTTCAAATGTATCTTGTAATGGCGGTTCCGATGGAGCCGCATCAGTAAGCGCTTCAGGAGGTACCGGTCCATATTCAGGCACGGGTTCTTTCACAGGACTTTCTGCCGGAACATATAATTACACAGTAACCGATGCCAATGGTTGCACAGCTTCTTGTTCAGTAACAATCTCTGAACCTGCTGCCCTTGTTGCAACATGTTCTGTTGTTTCAAATGTAACTTGTAACGGTGGAACTGATGGTTCTGCTTCAGTAAGCGCATCCGGTGGAACAGCTCCATATTCAGGAGAAGGAACCTTCTCTGGTCTTGCTGCTGGAACTTATAACTATACAGTCACTGACGCTAACGGTTGCACAGCTTCTTGTTCAGTAACAATCTCTGAACCTACGGTATTAAGTATTGTTTGTACTCCAACAAATGAAACTTATCCAGGAGCAAACAATGGAAGTGTTAGCATTCTTGCAACGGGCGGAACAGCTCCTTATTCTAATGATGGTTTGCATACTGGTCTTGCTGCAGGTACTTACACTTACACTGTAACTGATGCAAATGGTTGTACAACTTCTTGCACAACTACAGTAGGAACGGATTGTGTTCCTTCTACTGATCCGAGCGGAGCAACAGCTTCAGCTTCCGAAATTTGTCTGGGCGGTAATGTTACACTCCAGGTTACAGGTGGTAGTCTGGGTACTGGTGCTGACTGGGTTTGGTTCGAAGGAGGGTGCGGTGCTGGTACTCCTATAGGAACAGGAGCAAGTATTTCCGTGCCTGTTACCACACTTGGAACCCACAGTTATTTCGTAAGAGCAGAAGGATTGTGTGGAACAACGATCTGTGCTTCTGTAAGTGTAGATGGAATTACAGTTCTACCTGCACCTATCACAATACTTTCAGCTCCCGTTAGCGGATGTATTGGAGGAAGCGGAACAGTAACGTGTTCGTCTGTAGCAGGAGCAACAGCTTATCAATGGACCGCTCCAAGTGGTGTGTTGATCAATGGTGTGGCAGGACCGGTAATCACAGCGTCAACTACTGTGACTGTTACTTTCACAGCTCTTCCACCAACTGGTATCAGTGGATGGAATGTGTGTGTCTCAGGAATTAATGCTTGTGGTACAAGTCCTAATACAAAATGCTACTGGATTCGCGCTACCATTTCAACTCCATCACCTATTGTTGGTTCAGTAGTAGGATGTCCTTCTACAAATGGAAACTATAGTGTAACTCCTGTCGATGGTGCCGCACAATATGTGTGGACGATTTCTGGCACTGCCGGATTAAATGGAGCAGGAACAACCATAACAACGACAGTTCCAAATGTTACTGTCAACTTTGGGGCAGGTTTCACAACCGGTCAATTGTGTGTTTATGCAAAAACATCTTGTGGTTATTCAGGAGCTAGCCGCTGTCTCACAATTGCTACTGCCCCTGGATTACCAGGAGCAATTAGCGGTTCAACAACAATTTGCCCCGGAAGCAGTTCAACTTATTCAATCAGCCCTGTTGCCGGAGCCGCTTCTTATTTGTGGACAACGACAGGGGCAGGTGTATCTGTTGTCGGTTCAGGAACCAGTGCAACTGTGACAACTACCGGCGCATTTACTTCCGGAAGTGTCTGTGTCGTTGCAGTCAGTGCCTGCGGTTCTCCGATTGGAAACAGCGCTCAACGTTGTAAGACGATTGGTACAGGTAAATTGGCTACACCGGGAAATATTACGGGTGATCCTACAACGGGAGTTTGCGGACAAACATACCAATATTCTATACCATCTATTTCCGGTGCAACCGGTGGTTATCTGTGGTCTATACCTGCAGGTGTAACTGTTATAGGACCTTCTAATTCCAACTCTATAACTTTACAGTTCCCTTCTAACTTCGTCTCAGGAACCATTTGTGCCAATGGTATCAATGCTTGTGGAAACGGTTTCACACGTTGTGTTAATGTCTTTGGAAATCCTGGAACACCATCTGCTATTTCAGGAAATTCCAGTGTGTGTGTTGGATCTACGGAAGTTTATACATGGCCTTCAGTTCCGGGTGCTACATCCTACCAGGTAATTGTTCCCGCGGGAAGTATTGTTCTTACCGGTAGCCCGACAGTAAATACTATGGCTGTAATTACATGGGGATCTACTTCAGGTAATGTGGGAGTGAAGGCGATTAATGGCTGCGGAGTTTCAGGAACAAGAACACTGCCTGTAACAATTTCATGTCGTACAGCACAAACAATAAATGAGTCGAATAGTATTCAAACCAGTATTTATCCAAATCCTGCTCACGGTTCATTTAATGTCAGCTTTACAACTTCAACTTCTGAAAACTTCAATCTTCGTATTGTTGATCAGACAGGAAGAATTGTAAGAACACAACAGATCAATGCCGTTGAAGGAGTTAATTTGCAACAACTGGATGCAAGTGATCTTGCACCGGGAGTTTATCTTGTTGTATTGGAAAGTAAATCGGGAATAAGTAAATATCCTCTGATGCTTCAATAAATTTTCCGGAATACAATTTTCTAAAACAGGGTTTGATCATGAGAATCAAACCCTGTTTTTTTTTATGAAAAAGATTTTGGATGAACCTGGAAAATTTTATTTTTTATTGTGATCGTTTTAAGTCTATGTCTCCGAAAGGCTTAATTGACAGGGGTTTTTGGGCTATATGAAAATCCCGAAATTCGTCAATCCTCTGAAACCATTGTTAAATGTGGCTTTCCGGGGGTCTATTTACCAACTAAAAATGATGTTTGGCCAAAAACCGCTAGTAGAGCGGGTTTCAGGAGCTTATATTTGTTACAATTCAGGCATTCTTCTGGCAGAAAGATGAAGAAATCTGAGAGGCCTGAATCATTCGAGTGTTTTCATTGCTTTTTAAAATGGAAATAGTATTCATTTCCTGTCCATTATAAAAAGGAAATTGTACAGTGTAGTATTTTGAGAATTCAGAAGATTTCCTTCAGATCACGAACATATTTGGCTTGCTGTATCCGCGATGTGGAAAGGAAACTGACCAAGAAATAAGTGAATTTAGTAAATGTTAATGTGCTTGTTCACCAACAATAATGGGTCGGCTACCCTTAAAATCATGGGAATTCGTGTAAAATAATTGAAAATCAGTAGACGCCAGACCTATTTTGCCCTTCAACAAGAAAAATAAACCCCTAAATACTTGAAACACATGTACCCCCACATTCTACAAATTACACGATTACGTTGGTTGCCCATCGTAGTTTTATTCGTTATCAGTCAGAATCGACTGTCAGCGCAAACAATCTCCACCAACTGTTCCGGTGCACAACAAATCACTGTTGGTAACTGTACATCCAACCAGGATGTTAACGATGCAACGGTAAATGATCCAAGTGCCTCCGGATGTCTTTCCGGTCTTTCCAGGGATGGCTGGTATTATTTTGTTGCAACGAGTATCAAAACAACGATCTATTTTAATAACAACTCAAACCGGGATCCGTTGCTTGCTGTTTATACAGGCGCTTGTGGATCTTTGACATTGGTCGGATGTGCTAATGCCAACGGATCTTCTGGAGATGAAACAATTTCTGCCTTAACCACTACAATCGGTACAACCTATCGTGTACGTATAGCACGAAACAGTAATGGTCTCGGTACTCTTAATGGTTCATTGTGTGTTTACAATGTTCCTGATGTTACAAGCTTCAGCCCGTCTCCAATCTGTACCGGTGCTCAGTTAACTGTTACTGGAACAGGTTTTACAGGTGCAACAGGGGTTAGCATCAATGGTACTGCTGCAACAAGTGTTACAGTTGTCAATTCGACGACGATTACATGTACTGTTGCGAACGCATCAACATCCGGTACCGTTGCTGTGACAGGCCCCGGTGGAACTGGTACCAGTGCTTCTTCACTCACTGTTAATTCCACTCCTGTTGGATCTGCTTCTCCTTCTACCCAAACACTTTGCGGAAGCGGAACAACTGCAGTCAATTTGAACAGTACCGTCGCTGGTACTTCTTTCACCTGGACAGTTGTGCAATCGAATGTCAGCGGAGCCGCTGATTGTGCTGGACCATGTGGAACAAGTATTGCTGAGGCTCTGGCAAATGTGAACGGCACAAGCAGCGGAACAGCTACATATACTGTTACTCCAACAACAGCATCCTGTACAGGTGCAACATTCACCGCAACAATCACAGTGCGTCCGAAACCTGTGGTTTCAGCAAGCAATACTGCACCTGAAATTTGTAGTGCAAGTGGACCAGGTGTTAGTCTTAGCAGTACTGTTTCAGGAACAAGCTATGCATGGACTGTTTCACAAAGTGGAGTTACGGGAGCAAGCAATTGTAGTTCTTCTTGTGGATCAACCATTAACCAGACATTAACCGCAAGCGGAATTGTTGCTGGTACAGCTACATATACAGTAACCCCAACAGCAAACAGCTGCGCAGGAAATACACTAACTGTATCTGTAACTGTAAATCCTAAACCCGTTGGTTCTGCTTCTCCATCAACACAATCATTTTGTGCATCAGGGACAACGAATATAAACCTGAATAGTACTTTATCAGGAACATCATTTACATGGACAGTTGCAAATACAAATGCAACAGGAGGGATTGCCTGCCCATCCTCTTGTGGAACAAATATTGCCGATGCGATCAGTTCCACCGGTAATACTCCCGGAACTGTGGCCTATACAATCACACCGGCAACTGCTTCTTGTACAGGAAATAATTTCACGGCAACAATGACCGTAAATCCGATTCCTGTTGGAACCGCGACACCTTCGGTAAAGACAATTTGCTCAGCAACGGGACCTGCAATTGCTCTGAGCAGTACGGTTAGTGGTACATCCTACAACTGGACTGTTTCATTGAGTGGTCTGACAGGAGGAAGTAATTGTGTGTCATCTTGTGGCTCTTCTATCAATCAAACACTTTCAACAAGTGCACCTGTTCAGGGTACTGCAACATATACGGTAACACCTACTGCAAATGGATGTTCAGGAAATACATTCACTGCCGACATTACCGTAAACCCGGTTCCTGTAGCGGTTGTAGCACCTTCATCTGAATCGATCTGCAGTGGCGGCACAACAGGTTTTGCTCTGTCAAGTGCAGTATCCGGAACGAATTTTACATGGACCGTCACTCAAACGAATGTTACAGGTGCAAGTTCAGGATCAGGAACAGCAATTGCTCAAAGTCTTTCAACAGCGGTCAACATTCCAACCGGAACTGCAGTGTACACTGTAACTCCAACTTCCGGTGCAGGATGTACCGGAAGCACAATTACGGCTACTGCAACCGTACTTGTAACTCCTGGTGCAGTTACAGCTTCTCCGGCGGCTATTACTATTTGCCCGGGAGGAACCACGAATCTTACCGCTGCAGGTGGAAGTGTAACCATGAACTTCACCTCCGGTACAGGAACTTCAACAACTAACGGATTGACCACGGGCTCTTCACTTGGACCTAATCCAATGCAGAATTATTATGGCGGAAGCAAGGAGCAAACGATGTGGAGAGCATCTGAATTAACTGCTCTGGGACTGGTGAATGGATCTAAAATTAATTCGATCACTATCAATCTTCCTTCTGCGAATACATCTTATGCATTGTTGAACTATAGGGTGAAATACCAATTGTCAAGTTCAATAATAGCCTTGTCTACAACACCTGTCACAACAGGATGGCAAACAATTTTTGGCCCTCAGTCGGTCACACCTTCTGTAGGCCTGAATACTATTACCTTCAGTTCTCCTATTACTTGGGACGGTACCAGTGCCCTGCTGCTTGAATTTAATTTTAGCAATAATAATACTGGAAGCTTAACGACGAACACTGCATCTTTTAATACAGGTATTGGATATACGGCTACCAACTTCTATCGTGCTGATAACGTCACTGCTACTGCTGTTGATGGGTTTTCCGGAACAATGAACTACTCCTATTCTTCCCGAAACAGCGTTCGCTTCAATGTGACTCAGCCGGTTTCTTACGCTTGGTCTCCTGCAACCGGACTGAATACCTCAACAGGTTCTTCAGTGAATGCTTCTCCGATTACAAATACAACTTATACAGTTTCAGCTTCTTTGGCAAATGGATGTTCTACATCCTTCGAATCAGTTGTGTCAATCAACCCGGATCTTGTGTTGACAATGAGTCAAACGGATAATGTATGTAATGGCGCAACCCTTGGAACTGCAACGGTAACTCCTTCAGGTGGTGATGGTTCATATGTATCCTACGCCTGGTCTGATGGACAAACAACAGCGACTGCCACAGGTCTAGCCGCAGGAACTTATTCTGTTACTGTTACTGATGGACTGGGATGCACAGCGAGTGGGTCAGTTACAATTCTTGAACCTTCCGCACTTGTCGCGACATGTTCTGTTGTTTCAACTGTTTCCTGCAATGGATTGTCTGATGGTTCAGCAAGCGTAACAGCGTCCGGTGGTAGCGCTCCTTATACCGGAGAAGGAACATTTACAGGACTTGCTGCTGGTACCTATACTTATAATATTTCTGATGCCAATGGATGCACAGCATCCTGTTCCGTTACTATTTCAGAACCTGCTGTACTTGTGGCGAATTGTTCTGTTGTATCAAATGTATCCTGCAATGGAGGAAGTGACGGGTCGGCTGTAGTTTCTGCAATTGGCGGTACTTCGCCGTACTCAGGCACCGGAACATTCACCGGACTTGCTGCGGGTACATATTCATATAATATCACTGATGCAAACGGATGCACTGCATCTTGTTCAGTTACCATCACTGAACCTGCAGTACTTCAGGCAACATGTACATTGGTTTCTGATGTTTCCTGTAACGGTGGTTCAGATGGTTCTGCTGACGTGAATGTTACAGGAGGAACTGCGCCTTATACAGGTGCCGGGTTAATTTCCGGTCTCAGTGCGGGTACACATACATTAACAGTAACTGATGCGAACGGATGCTCAACCAGCTGTACTGTTATCGTTTCAGAACCAACAGCCCTTGTAGCAACTTGCTCACTTGTTTCAGATGTTTCCTGCCATGGTGGTAGTGATGGATCAGCTTCGGTAAGTGCGTCAGGCGGAGTTGGCCCTTATAGCGGGGTTGGAGTCATGCTCGGTCTTTCCGCGGATACCTATACATTCACCGTTACTGATGCGAATGGTTGCTCGGCTTCCTGTACAGTAACTATTTCTCAACCTGCTGCTTTGGTAGCAACCTGCACTGTCCTTACAAATGTTTCCTGTAATGGTGGTACAGACGGATCTGCTTCTGTAAGTGCATCCGGTGGTGTTACTCCATACAGCGGTGAGGGAACCTTCACTGGACTTTCAGCCGGTACTTATTCCTATACTGTAACAGATGCTAATGGATGTACCGCTTCTTGTTCTGTAACAATTACAGAGCCTGCAGTTCTTGTTGCCTCAGCTTCTGTATTGACCAATGAAACTTGTATCGGTTCTTCTGATGGAAGTATCGATGTAACTGCCACTGGCGGTACAGGTCCTTATACAGGAACCGGAGTTGTTAACGGATTAACCGCAGGTACTTATTCCTATACTGTAACCGATGCGAATGGATGTTCAACAACAGCTTCAGCAACAATTGTTACAACAGGTATTGTGTCCTCTGCAGCCTCTTCAATCAATACTTCCGCATCTATTCAATGCCTTGGCTCTCAGGTTACGCTTACTGTCGTAGGTGGAGCACTTGGAACTGCTGCTGACTGGGTTTGGTATGAAGGAGGATGTGCGGCCGGTTCACCAATCGGAAATGGCACTTCCATTTCAGTAACTATCGCAACTCTTGGAATACATACATACTTTGTGAGAGCAGAGGGTCTCTGCGGAAATTCAGCATGTGTATCTGCAACTGTTACGGGAATAAATACTTTGCCTTCTCCAATTGCGATTCTTAACGCGCCTGCAAGCGGGTGTGTTGGTGGAACCGCAACCATTACCTGTGCCACTGTACCTGGTGCCACTTCTTATAGTTGGATAGCTCCGGCAGGTGTACTTATCAATGGGCAGTCCGGAACTGTCAGCTCTGTCTCAACAACTGTCACACTTAGTTTTACAGCACTTCCTGCAACAGGAATATCAGGTTGGAATATATGTGTAGCAGGGGCGAATCCTTGCGGTACCAGCGCCAATACAAAATGTCACTGGATTCGTGCAACAATTTCTTCTCCATCTGTAATTCTTGGATCAACGATCGGCTGTCCATCTACAACATTAGGATATAGTGTGAACCCGGTAGACGGTGCCGCGCAATATGTTTGGACTATTACCGGTAGCGCGTCCATCAATGGTGCAGGCTCAACGGTTACTACAACGGTTCCAAACGTCAATGTTACATTTGGTGGCGGATTCTCTTCAGGTCAACTCTGTGTGTATGCAAAAACATCCTGTGGTTATGCAGGAAGCAGCAGATGCATGAGTATCACAGCAGCGCCTGCTTTACCGGGAGCAATCAGTGGCTCTACTACCATTTGCCCGGGTACATCTTCTGTCTATAATATTTCCCCTGTCGTTGGAGCGGCTTCTTACATTTGGACCGTTTCCGGTGCAGGTCTTTCCATCGTTGGATCAGGAACAAGTGCAACTGTAAATGCTACTTCCGCGTTCACATCCGGTAGTGTATGTGTTGTTGCTGTTAGCTCTTGCGGTTCACCGCTCGGTAATAGTGCTCAACGTTGTAAAACAATTGGCACAAGCAAATTGCCAACTCCTGGAAATATTACCGGTGATCCTACAACCGGTGTATGCGGACAAACTTATCAATACAGCATTCCTTCATTGGCTGGTGCGACTTTAGGTTATTCCTGGAGCCTCCCTTCCGGTGTAATCTCTTTGAGTCCGCCTACGTCCAACACCATCACCTTGCAATTCCCTTCAAATTTCGTTTCCGGACAATTGTGCGTTAGCGGAGTGAATAGTTGTGGTAACGGTTACAGTCGTTGTGTAAACCTCTTCGGTAACCCGGGTACACCCGGAACCATCAGTGGTTCAACAGATGTTTGTGCAGGTTCAACAGAAGTATACAGCTGGCCGTCTGTTCCTGGTGCTTCTTTCTATCAGGTATTTGTGCCGGTTGGAGCCACAGTTCTTACAGGAACACCAACAATTAGTACTACTGCAGTAATTCTGTGGGGTGCAAATGCAGGTAGCATCGGTGTGAAAGCTACCAATGGATGTGGAAACTCTGGTACAAGAACTTTACCTGTAGTGATGTCCTGCCGTCTTGCACAAACTGTGACTACTTCAAATACAATGGAAACGAAAGTTTATCCGAATCCGGCGCATGGTTTATTCAATGTTAGTTTCAATGCTTCCAGCGCACAGGATGTGAATATGAAAGTTATGGATCAGACAGGAAGAATTATCAAATCAATGATTATTAACGCTTCGTCCGGAATTAACGTACAGCAAATTGATGTTGAAGATCTGTCAGCAGGTTTGTATATGGTGATTTTGGAAAGTCCTGAATCCGGAATTAACAAATATCCATTACTCTTGCAATAATCAGATTATTAATACTTTAACAAAGCTCCCCGTCATCAGCGGGGGGCTTTTTTTTTGATTAAAAAGAAAAAGGGGGGAAGACCTGAAACAAATTAGTATGAAAGGAGTAAACTGTTTTGTTAAGCGGGAATCTTTTTGTTCCCCTTTGAAATTATTTAGAAAAGAAATTGAAGACAATCAGACATTTCATTACGGTACTGTCCATCGGACTTATGTTTTCATGCATACCGCAAAAACGGATGGTGTATTTTCAAAACATAAATCATCAGGATACCATTGCTACATTCCAGGACACGGGTTATATGGCCGTGATTCAACCGAACGACATCCTGACTATATATGTAGCCAGTATTAGTCTGGAGGCAAGTAAATATTTTAATTATATCGAAAAACCGGATGATGCCAATTCCATGGCAAACGGTTACCTGGTCGACACAAAAGGAAATATCCAATTACCATTGGTAGGAGATGTGAAAGTTTCAGGACTTACTTCAGCCGGAGCAAGAGATACAATCATCAGCAAATTGGTGAAATACCTGATCAACCCATCAGTAAAATTGAATATCCGGAATTTCAGAATAACAGTAATGGGCGAAGTACTTCATCCCGGAGTTTTTACAGTCCCGAATGAAAAAGTTACGTTGCCGGAAGCTATTGCATTGGCAGGGGATCTTACAGTGTTTAGTGTACGTGAAAACATAATGGTGATCCGTGAAAAGGATGGAAAGAAGGAATTTGGAATTGTTGATCTTACCAATCGGGAATTATTCAATTCTCCATATTATAATCTGCATTGCAACGATATTGTGTACGTAGAGCCAACTAAACAAAAGAAGTTTCTCGCACAGAATTATTATCGTGTACTTCCGGTTGTCTTCGGAGGTATTGTTTCCCTTATTGCTGTCTATTCAATTTTCAAATAGTATAGCATTTAATGCCAATTGCCGACATGAATCAAACTGTAACCACACCACAGGAACCAATCGAACCGGATGATCAGGGGCTAAACCTGATGCATTTCTTTTTCAATTATGTGGTAAGATTCTGGTATCTCTACCTGATCAGTATGGTGCTTGCCTTACTGTTTGCTTATTATTACAGTTGGTATGTAACTCCTGTTTATAGCGCGAATGGATTGGTGATGGTCAAGCAGCCCAAAAGCACTACCGACGCGGCAGACATCCTCAAACAGTTGGATGATTTTACCACCGACAGAAATATTCAGAATGAAATTGAAGTACTGAAATCCCGTTCACTGGTTTCTAAAACAGTTAATGATCTGAATTTTGGAGTGACATATTTCCTCAAAGGAAATTTGAAAACCAGTGAATTGTATAACAATTGCCCTTTCCGGTTCAAATACGATACCCTGAGGTTTTTCGCATATACAATTCCGGTGAAAATCCATATCATTAGCGATTCTAAATATGAACTTGCTTTTTTTAACCCGCGTGAAGGAAAAGAGATCAAAGAAACCCATTTGTTCGGGGAGAAAGTAATCAATCAGTTAGGTGCTTATTCTCTTGATAAAAAAGACTTTTTCAATAACGCGGCCTATAAAAATCCGGATTACGATAAACGGAATTTTATCATTCGTTTCAATACAGAAGATGGTCTGATTGATCGCTATCAAAAAGCAATTGATATTTCAATTGCCAATAAGCAATCTTCAATTCTCCGTCTTACCCTTGAAGATCCTGTGCCCGAAAAGGCGGTCGATTTTATCAATAAACTGGTTGAAGTTTGGTTGCGCAGCAACATCGAAGAAAAAAATGAACTGGCAAGAAATTCCCTGGTATTTATCGATGAACAGCTCGCGCTGATTTCAAAAGATCTTGACGAAGTAGAAGGCGAATACGAACGTTTCCGTTCCGAAAAAGGAATTACCGATGTTACCGCGGAAGCGGCTTCCTTTCTTGATGCGGCGAAAAATTATGACGCGAAAATTTCAGAACTGGACCTGAAACTGAGTTTCATTTCCTATCTGGAAAATTACGTTCGCGAAGAAAAGAATCTTAGAGGAATGTCTCCGGCAAGTATTGGTATTGATGATGCCTTACTGTTGAAACTCGTCACACAATTGAACGATTTGCAGGGACAAAGAGACATGCTGTCGGGTTCAGCGACACCCGACAACCCGCGAATGGTGGAACTGAATCTTGCGATCCAGAACACAAAAGGCGATCTGCTTGAAAATATTAAAAGTATACGTGCCGGTCTCAAAGCTTCACAAACAGAAGCTACTGCTCAGTTAAGCAGGGTAGAAGCGAAGATTAAATTGCTCCCCGGGTCACAGCGTGTCATGGTAAATATCGACAGGCAAAGAACAGTGAAAGCCAGCCTGTACACTTACCTTATGCAAAAAAGAGCGGAGACTGCAATTATCCTCGCCTCAACCATTTCAGATAATAAACTTGTCGACAGAGGACATGCCAGTTCAAGACCGATTCGCCCCGTGAAAAGTGAAGTTTTCGCGATCGCAATTCTCATTGGATTGGTTCTTCCTGCGGGCTTTACTTATTTCAGGGATGCATTGAATGATAAAATCCGTGACCGACTTACACTTGAACGTTCTACAAATATTCCTTTATTGGGTATTGTGGGATTGAGTAACGCTGAAGCGGAACTTGCAGTGTATAATAACCCCAAGGGTTATATAGCAGAAGCATTCCGTTCTATCCGAACCAATTTGCAATACTTTCAGCCGGATCCGAAAAAAGTAACAACTGTTCTCGTTACTTCTTCCGTTAGTGCTGAAGGAAAAAGTTACTGCGCGCTCAATCTCGCCGGGATTATCGCGCTCTCAGGAAAACGTACTGTGCTGTTGGGGCTTGACTTGCGCAAACCAAAATCACCTGAGCGCTTTGATCTGAAAAGTGAAATGGGTGTAAGTAACTACCTGATTGGTGCAGCAACACTGGAAGATATTGTCCAGGTCTCTGATGTTAAAAATCTTGACTTCGTCCTTTCCGGACCGAAGCCACCAAATCCATCCGAGTTGCTCCTCAGTGACAAAATGGATGACCTTATTAATTTTCTCAAAGAGCGTTACGAATACATCATCATTGACTCACCGCCGATCGGTCTGATCACGGATGCAATGATGCTTTCGAAGTACGCTACTTCAACCGTCTACGTAGTCAGACAAAATGTTACCCGTAAGCATCACCTGGATATCATTAATAAGATGTACAGAGATGGTCGAATCCGTAATCTGAGTATTATTCTGAACGCTGTTAAAGCCGGAAGTTTACCTTATGGTTATGGCTATGGTTACGGCTATGGTTACGGTTATGGCTACGGCTATGGTAATGGCTATGGTTACTACGAAGAGGATGAAACCGGTAACAAAAAGAAGTTCTTTGGTCGTAAAAAGAAAAGCCAGGTTAAATCTGAAACTTCTGATAAACCAGACAAACCTGAAAAACAGGGTAAGCCAGGTAAGCCAGGAAAACCCGCTTGATTTCGGGATGGATGAGGACTTTTTAGATCTCTGAGCATATCTTATTTTCCTATGAGGTTCCTGAAAAAAAGACTTGACAAGGAAAGCAAAACGCTTTTTAAAAACAGCACCTGGGTTTTTTTTTCAAACTTCTTTAGTACCGCACTGGCCTTTCTTCGGTCTGTTGTCATTGCGCGTGGTTTAGGAGCCGAGATTTACGGAACCTATGCGATTGTTGTCGCCTTTGTTGCCCTCATCCAGGAATTCCTGAATCCCAATATCGGTACAGCCCTGATTAAATTCGGCGCAGTTTATCAGGATGAAAAAAGGGTCGACAAGTTGATGGCCATGGTAAAAAGCAGCCTGGTCACCAGTATCATCATGGCAGGCGCTTCCGTTGTACTCATCGCCGCACTTAGTTTAATTTCTTATTCCACTTTCTTTGAAAAACCGGGTCTTCATTGGTTTATCATCGCCTATGCAATTGCCGCAGCCATTACCTATGTAAATTCCATCTCAAGAGGACTTCTCCGTTTGTATTATAAATTCAAACTCAGTTCCATCATCCAGATGATCATGGACGTGGTGGAAACCGGAATGATAGCAGTCGCGGTGTTCCTTTATCCCCGTGATCTCAATATCTTTTTTGTCGCAGTTATTTTAACACGCTTCCTGAATGGATTCATTTGTAACGCGCTTGCATTTTGGGAACTGAGAAGAGAATTGATGCCTCATCGCAACGCCAGTAGTTTGTTGGTGAAAGATGAAAAGAAAAAGTTCTCCAAATTTGTTATTGGAAATTCCATAGGGAATTCACTTAAAACTGTAATCTCTCAGGGCGATGTACTTTTACTCGGAGCCTTGTCGAATCCTGAACAGGTCGGTTTTTATTCTGTCGCTAAAAAAGTCGCATTCTCTGTATTCACATTATCGGACCCTTTGGTCCAGTCAATTTATCCGCAATTGAGTAAACTACTCGCGGAAAGACGTTATCCGGAAATCCGAAGAATGCTTCTTAAGATTACCTCTTTGGCGATGATTCCATCACTGATTTTTCTGATCCTCGCTTTTTTCTTCAACGAATGGATCATCGTTACAGTCTATGGCATCGAATACCGCGCAGCGGCTCAGCCATTCTATTATTTCCTGATTGGCTCTGTACTGGGTGCAAGTACTTTCTGGGTATTGCCGCTTGTGCAAAGTCTTGGTCTGGTGAAAATGAGAGTGAAAGTTTACGTGTTTACCATTTTGGTTGGGTCATTGTCAGCATGGTTCCTTGTACCTCAAATGCATGCCGCGGGGATGTCACTGGCACTTCTTTTTACCAACGTTCTGAATCTCTTCATCTTCACCTATGAGGCTATAAAAAAGATGAAAAAAGACGAGGAAATCCATTTGAAAAACTCCGTTTCAGCCTCAATTTAGGGGTTTCAACTCACGGAAATGAATAACGGGACAGGCTTTTTTAGTAACTTTTAAGGCAAAATTGAGTAATAGCAATTAGCCCGGAATCATCTGGATACAGGATGAACGGTGATTGATTTACTATGCTGCCCATCTACCAACCTTATCTGCCGAAAGAATGCCTGAAATATGCACACGATGCATTGGATTCTACCTGGATTTCTTCACAGGGTGTTTACATCGATAAAGCCAAAGAAAAGCTAAAGGAAATTGTCGGTAGCAAATATGTAATCATGGTCAACAATGGCACATGTGCTACACACATGCTTGCCCTTGGACTCAAATTCAAATATCCCCACATCAGGAAAATTATTGTCCCGAACAATGTCTATGTTGCCGCATGGAACAGCTTTTTATTTTCCGGTGGTTTTGATTTTATAACCGTTGACGCGGATGAACACACCTGGAATGTAGACCACAATAAAATTCCGGTTCCAGATGAGGAGACAGCTTTTCTTGTAGTTCATAATCTGGGTAACATTGTAAATGTTCCGGCACTGAAGAAGAAGTTTCCAAAAATGCTCATCGTGGAAGATAATTGCGAAGGCTTGTTTGGTAAACATGAAAATCATTATTCAGGAACACAGTCTCTCATTTCTTCCGTTTCATTTTTTGGTAACAAAACAATTACCAGCGGAGAAGGCGGAGCCGTATTTACACAAGATGAAGAGTTGTTCGAATACCTGAATTCAGTTCGTGGCCAGGGTCAGTCGAGCGTTCGTTATATTCATGACAAACTGGGTTACAATTACCGGATGACCAATATCCAGGCTGCTTTACTCTACGGTCAGCTTGAAATACTGCCTGAAATCCGTGAGAGAAAGCGTGCAGTATTTGATCTGTACACGCAGGAGCTGAAAGATGTAGAAGGGATCCGTTTTCAACAGACAGAACCAAATACAGAGCATGCACAGTGGATGTACGCCCTGCGTTTTGAAAAATTTAACCAGCAGAAAAAGCGTGACCTCGAATTGTTTCTTTTTGAAAACAATATTGAAACGCGCCCGATGTTTTATCCGATCAATCAGCATGCTCACCTTCGTCAGTATACGAAAGGGAACGAAGTTGCTGAGCTTCTCAATCATCAATGCCTGATTTTACCGAGCTTCCCGGAACTGACACGTAGTCAGATTCTCACAGTTGCCAGGAAAATCAAAGACTTCATGCGTACTCAGTCCCGATGAACCATGCATTCCATTGCGGATAAATTAATGGTATTCGATTCTTCCCAAAAATCATCCTGGGATGAAAACTTCAGTGCCTTGCCGGAGGAGCTGAAGGATATTCATTACACATTCGATTATATTTTCCTTTACGAGAAAAATGGAGATGGATCAATCCGTTTGTTTGTCTATCGTGAGTCTGATGCGATTTTCTATTATCCTTTTTTGATTCGTCCGATAAAAAACACGGTAGTACAAAGCGGTTATCAGGATATTGAAAATGTTTATGGTTACACCGGACCACTATGGAGTTCACAGGAACCCGGATTCAAAAAACGTTCATCAGAAGCCTTTCATGTATGGTGTCATGAACAAAAGGTGGTTTGTGAATTTCTTCGTTTTCATCCTTTGCTGCACAACGCGGAAATGGCCATGAGCGAAGCGGATATTGCTCTCGTTCCATTGAGGGATTATGTGTATGTGGAACTGCAAAACACAACAGAAAAAATATTTGAAGCGTATACCAGTCAAAACCGAAATAAAATCCGGAAAGCATGGAAGTCGGGTGTGACAACTGTTCAGGATGAACAGCTGGATCATTTTGATGATTTCGTCCGCATTTACACTGAAAACATGAATGCCTTGAGAGCTGCAAAAATGTATTATTTCTCTCCCGCATTTTTTGATCAGCTAAAAAGAATCGTGAAGGAAAATGGAGCACTTATCCTTGCAAAAGCAGGTGCGGAAATTCTTGGTGCTTCCGTTTTTCTGGGCGGAGGAAGAAACGCACATTACTTTCTTTCATCCGCGACAGAAGCCGGAAAGAAAAACGCGGTAAGCAATCTCATGCTGCACTCGGGTATTCTTTGGGCAAGAAGTCAGGGAATGAAAAAGATGCATTTGGGAGGCGGACTGACTGCGGATGAAAATGATCCATTGCTGGTATTCAAAAAAAATTTCTCTTCACTTACAGAGAAATTTTATATCGGGAAGCGTATCTTTGATAAAGCAACCTATGACACTTTGATTCACGATTGGGATCAGCGATTCGCGGATCAATCATCAAAATACAAATCAATTCTTCAGCGTTATCGCTGGGAGAAAGAAGACCTGCTTTAAATATCCATGTCAACACCTGTTCCAAATATTCGATTGAGAGCACTCACTCTGGATGATGCCCAAATCACCTGGCAATGGCGTAACCAGCCCGAGATCAGGAATGATTTCTCAGGCCATCCTTTCCCTGTTAATTATGAGCAGGAAAAGGAATGGGTTCAAAAAGTGCTGAATTCAAATATGCCGATGACCGTTTTCGGTGTGGAGGTAATTTCCGGAACCAAACTTGTTGGGATGACATTTCTGAAAAATATCAATCAGATTCATCGTCAGGCGGAATTTGCTATTCTCATGGACAAAGCTCAGAGCGGTAAGGGATACGGCAAAGAAGCCTGTATGGAAACACTTCGTTTTGCCTTTCAGGATTTGGGTTTGCATCGTGTTTATCTTAAAGTAAGAAAAGACAATGAAGCGGCCATTAAAGTATATACGCATTGCGGATTTACTCAGGAAGGTGTCCTCAGAGATGATATGTATAAACAAGGCGAGTTCAGGGATGTTTTGGTCATGTCTGTGTTGTCCTATGAATTTTTAATAAAATGACAAAGCGTTTCCTTTCTGAAAAGAAATAAACCGCGCTTTACAAGAGGATGAATACAGGAAAGCCTTTACGTATAATAGTTTTTTCTCCCTACTGCCTGTTGCGCCCTACCACCAACAGGATTTTTGACATGAGACTCTGTGATTCCTTTGCCGGACACGGAGTGCCTGTTACAATCGTTTATCCTTATGCATATATGAAAGGGAATATTCATCCGAGAAATATTCCTGTAAGCTATGGACTTCAGTACCGTGTTAAAACAAGAATGTTGTTTACGCCTTTGCGTGAGACATCTTCAAAATATGCTTTTTTATTTTGGATGATGTTGGCATTCTCCTGGAGTACCCTGCGTATTTTTATTTCATCACTATTTTCACGTAAACGAACAATACTCTTTTCGAGAGATCCGAAATTACTGGTACCTGCTTTGTATTTTAAAAAAATATTCGGCAGACTTTTTCGTGTCAAAGTGATCTTTATGGCAGCGGAAGTGAAGTCGAACAATTTATACCGAAAAGTCATTCGTGAAACGGATGGAATTTTCGCCGGTGTATCAACAACACGTGATGCCATCCGTGAAATAGCCACAGTGCCTGAAGAGAAATTTATTCTTTCGCTGGCTCCGGTTCCGGTATATAAAAACGATCCAACGAAAATTGAAGCAAGGAAAATCATCGATTACAAAAGTGATAAACCTTTGGTGGTGTACACCGGAAAGCTTGGTCTGGATGTACTGGAAGTGATTTATATTTTCGAAACAGCCGGATTGCTGCCGGAATATAATTTTCTTTTTACCGGAGGCAGACCACAGGTTGTGGATGCTGTAAAAAAATATTGTGAGGAAAGAGGAGTGAACAATGTCATCTTTACCGGATTTTTTGATGATTCTACTTTTGTGAGAAATTTCCAGATTGCAGCGGATGTACTTGTTTCCTATTACACATCCAAAGATCACATGATAGAGTTCAATTATCCGCAAAAGGTAAACGAATACTTGTCCACAAGAAACCCTGTTGTCACTCCTGATTTTCCCGCCACTCGTGATGTGCTCAATGAATCAAATGTGATATTCGTAGAGCCTGATCAGCCTGCTTCACTTGCGAAAGGAATACGGAAAGCGGTTGAAGAAAAGGAATATGCAAAGAAAATTGCAAATCAGGCAATGGAAGATGTTAAGCAACTGACTTTTGAAAGCAGAACCCGTGAACTGCTTGACTTCGTTTCAAAATTGAAATGAGAAAATAGTTATTAGTTATTAGTTATTAGTTATTAGTGGTTAGTGGTTAGTGGTTAGTGATTAGTTAGTGCAAGTCCATTTTCTCATTAGCTATAAAAATCTATCACTTTTATATAGCCAGACCGTTTCCTTACTCCAAAAAAATCTAAAATCTAAAATCTAAAATCTAAAATCCAAAATCTCCAATCCCGTCTCTCATTCCACAACAATAAACGACTGATAATGACTATACGGACTTCTGCGAATGCTGTATTTGTCTAAGCCGAAAGCCTCACGCAGTGCAACAGTTTCACCCGGGAATTTTGGCTGATTTAATTCATCAAAACCGATAACACTACCTTTTGTCAGGTGAGGCCGAATCAAGTCGAGACATTTTTTTGTCGGCTCGTAAATATCGAAATCAAAATAGGCAAGAGAGATAATAGTTTCAGGATGTTGTTTTAGGTACTTTTTCAATTGTTCGCTGGCATCTCCTTTAACAAGTTCAAATTTCTGCATATGATCAAGCGGACTCTCTTTCTCGAGCGTACGAAGTACCTGGTTCAGGTAAGATTCGTAATTTTTTGAAACAGAGTATGCGCCTTTTAGCGCATATCTTTCTTTTCCATCTTTTTCATGAACCGAAGGAAAGCCTTCCCATGTGTCAAAACCAATAATTCTTCTGCTGTAATTGAAAGGCTCATAGATCGATCGCAGAGATTGGAACAAATTCAGATTCTGTCCCCAGCGGACCCCAAATTCCATAATAACACCATGAATACCTGTATTCCTGACATAAAGGTCATTGATGAAAAGGAACTTTTTCAAATCTGCGGGATTCAGAAACAAACCCAGGTTTCGCATCATTTCATCATCCGGAAGTGGATTTTTTCGGAATAATTCAATGATTTCATTTCGGTTTTGTGCCTGTGATTGTGAAACAATGCTTGGAGCGATATTCAGATCCTTTTTCGCCATAGAAATACAGTATTAGTCATTCAATTCAACTTATCTTTTGTTATGGAAGTTTCAGGGGAATGGAAATAATTATCCAAAGGAAGGTTTTAGAATTGAACCGGATGATTTCCAGTCTTTCACTCCCTGACTCAAACGGCCGGTAAATCCTTTTTCTAAAGAGGATATAAGCTTAAAAAATGTAACTTTCGGAACCTTATTTCATATAAGAATAAAGGGGGAATAGGTTTTTTTTCGAATAATTACAATCTGCTGTGTCATCACCTGCTTTTCGATCAACGATGTCCCGTTATTTTAACGGAGGCTGCTTTACAGTGAAGGAGGGATTTCTTTCTTCGTTGTTTCCTGCATTACCGTTCGAAAGAAATGCGCAAAAAGTAATGGATGAATATGCGAAGGAAACCTTTTCCGAAAAAGTAGGAACATCGATTTCATTTCATGTGCCTTACTATGATGGCAGCAATTCCGGAGTATTAGAAATGATCTCCGCTCTTAAAGATATCAGAGATGACATTGCTTATGCTTTTGTACACGGTAGTCTTGCGACCGGAGAAGAAGTTATCTACAGTGATTTTGATGGCTTGATTTTCCTGAAGGATGAGGTGTTCACAGATAAACAACGTCTGATAAACGCTGCCCAAAAAATTAATCAGACACGCGAGATCATGTTGCGTATGGATCCACTTCAACATCATGGCTGGTTCCTGCTCACCGAATCGGATCTTTCTCATTATCCTGAAACGTATCTTCCGTCAGATGTTATCCGGGAAGCAAAATCACTGCTGTCAGAAAGAGGAGATACCCTTACAATTTATCCCGAATCAAATACGGATTACTATTTACCTTTGAAGGAATTGTGCCGACACCTGAGAAAGAAAACCCAATATACCGGCCAACCAAGAACATTGTATCAGCTAAAGAGTTTTTTAAGCGAGTTCATGATGCTTCCTGCATTGTATGTTCAGGCCAGGGACCGTCAGGGAATTTTCAAAAAGTATAGTTTTACTGCTGCTGCAAAGGATTTTAAAGAAGAAGACTGGAGTATAATAGAAGAAGTCAGCAAAATGAGAAAAAACTGGCCAAATGAAATGACCGATTTTCAAAAAAATCTCTTCAGTAAAATCGGTTACATTTGGACCCAATATAGAAAAAGGTATGGTCCGGGTATCCCGGATTCAATGAAGGAGCAATTGGATCAGAAATTCTACGAAAGAGTTGCGAATCTGGCCAACTTGTCAGAAGTTTATATATTCAGTCTTGACAATTAATCGTAATCAGATGGCAGGTTCTTTCTATTTGTTCCTTAAAAAAGGCGTCAAAAAGAGGCTAAAAAAATATTATAGAGCTCTGCGTGGAGATCATTTTGATAATGCCGGCGCTGTTACCGAGTTGGATTATACAGTGCTCAAACAGGGAATCGATGAAGTAAAACCGGAGACTTATATCGAAATCGGAACCGGTCGTGGAATTTCTGCTACCTATGTATTCAATTACCTGCAATCCAATTATCCGGGTTGTCATTTTTATACACTGGAAATATTTCCTCAGCATTATGAAGCTATCCGGGAAAAATATAAAAATGCCGATCACTTTCATGCGCTTCTTGGTCTGAGCGTCACCAGAGAAGAAACCACAAACCCTGCCTATGAGGAGCTTGCAAATTATACCGGGCCGGTAAATACATTGCGGAACCTTCTCGAAAAAGATCTTGTATCCCAAAAGGTGGATATCGCGTTCATCGATTCCCGTAAAGGTAGTGCACTTGCGGAATTTCATCTCATTGAAAAACATATGTCCCCAAAAGGAATTATCTTTTGTCACGATATATTAAACCGCGGCAAAGGAGTAGAAGTGCTGATGCACTTGCAACAACATAAAAATCGTTATGATTTTGATGTGATTGATACCGGGCCTGCCGGAATGATTAGAATCCGGTTAAGGAATGCTGCTGCCTGAAAAGTATGCCCAAGTATAAGCTGATTGACATCCCTCATATTGTCCCTGTCAGGGAATACAACGACGAACTCAGTCACATGTCCGAGTGGTTGTTGCAATTTCCACAGGTAACAGCTATCTACCAGGTGGGAAGTGTTGGTGCTCCGGGAATTTCAGATATTGATATGGTGGTCGTTTGCAATGATCAGCAGAAGCTGGACGTCCAGCCACTCACAGCTTTAACCCATTCCGGTAAATATCTTTTCATTCACAATTTGTATGGTTGCAGTAAAGAGCAATTCAGAGAGGCGGATAAATTTTCATTCTTTGGAACATACAAACAACTGTCGGGAGAAAAGCTGACAAGTACTGATTCTGCCACAGGAATTTCACCAACTCTCAAGCAACAAGTAGCGCTTGAATTCCTTCTGAAGATGTATGTAAATCTTGTCTTGCAAAAGGAGTACAAAACACTTAAAGTGCGGAGTCTTCTCTTGCATGTAAAAGGACTTTTATTCGATCTGGAATTTCTGGGTATACAGTCAGGGCCAGTACACGATTTAATTCACCAATGCATGAATATCCGGCAGAAGTGGTTTGATCAGGATCATCCGGAGAACGAATTGATTTCCTGGTTTGATGATTTTTTCTCTGCATTGAGCCGATTTCTTGAACAGGAGCTTGCCCATCGTTCTTTTTTTGTTTCTCCTGAAAGTTCTCTTCAGCTTGCAAAAAATATTCGTTTAAGAAAATCCACGCACCTTGCCTATCACAAATTTGGCATTCCGGTTCCATTCGGTTCGCTTTTATTTGGAAACAAAATTCATAAAGTCCTGAACAAACTGAATAGATTTAGAATCGAAAGCCCTTTCCTTCAGGAGAATATTCCTTCTGAAATTGGGGAGTATTTTAATTTCATTGAAACTTGTAGAAATTACAATCGTACCTTTTTACCTCACTTTTACACCCTTAGCAGTAGTTTACATTTATGAAAAAAATTATCTGGCAAACAAAAACGCATATTGTCAGTGATTCCTTCCGGGATCAGCGGCTTTCTTCCATTGCGAATGGTGGAAATGCCTATGATTATTTTTCTGCAATGGCTCTGAAAGAAAAATTCAGTGTTGAAATGAGCGAAGCTGCATTGCTTCAGGCGGGTGAATCCATGTTGTCTTATTGGAGGAGGATGAGGAAGGATGTTCCTTCTGCTGATGCAGTGATTTGCGAACCCTATCCCATTGTTTTCGGCAAGCGCTTGTCAGGAATAAAATATGCGGGAATGGTTCATCATATTGATGATGTATTGGGAAAATCCTCTGTAAAGCACAGCTGGTATTTCAGAAGATTAAAAAGAAAGTTGCAGAAACTGGATATGATTGTGACCGTGTCCTCGTTTTGGAAAACGTATCTTGAAAATATCGGATGCAAAAATGTGAAAGTAATCTACAATAGCTTTGATCCGAATCCATATACTATCTCACAAGCTTCCGTAACAGGATTTAAAGAAAAATACAACATTCCCTCAGATAAGCACTTGATTTATATCGGTAATGCTTCCCGTCAAAAGGGCGCTTACGAAGTGTACGAAGCCCTTCGTAATGAAAATTATTTCCTGGTCATGTCGGGGCCGCAAAATCATGCTCCGGATTTACCTGTTAAATACCTGAAAGTGGATCATTCAGAATACTTGTCTCTCCTTGCAGCTTCATCAGTGGTGATTACATTTTCAAAAATGATAGAAGGCTGGAACCGGATCGCTCACGAAGCATTACTTTGTGGCACTCCTGTTATTGGAAGTGGAGTGGGAGGTATGCGTGAATTGTTGGAAGGCGGCGGACAAAAAATTGTTCCGTTACCGGAAGGTTTGAATCAGGCTGTCAAAGAAGTTTTGCAAAACAGAAATGAACTGGCGGAAAAAGGAAAATCTTTCGTCTCGAAATTTGATATGAACTACTTTCGCAATGCCTGGCTGGATGCAATGGATGAATTACTGAAAGCGTAAATTCGCGGAGAAATATTATGTGCGGAATAAACGGACTCTTTTCTTTTTCAGGTGTTGGTATTGATCGCGCCGCGGACAATATTGCCGCGATGAATGAGCGCCTCAGCCACAGAGGTCCGGATGATCGTGGTTACTGGAAGGATCCTTCCGGAAAAGTATTTTTTGGACACCTTCGTCTTTCCATTATCGACCTTTCTCCATCCGGCCACCAGCCAATGATCTCAAAAAATGGTACGGCTATCGTTTTTAACGGTGAGATTTATAATTACAAAGAAATCCGTGAGCGCTTTTTTAAAAATGAACAACTGAATTCCTCCGGTGATACGGAAATTTTATTGCTGCTCTATGAAAAATTCGGCGAAGATTGTCTTCAGTATCTGAACGGTATGTTCGCTTTCGCGATCTGGGATCCTGCTAAGGAGGAGTTGTTTCTCGCAAGAGACAGAGCAGGCAAGAAACCGATTTATTACTCCATGCGCAATGGTGTATTCGCTTTCTCCTCCGAGATTAAAGGATTACTTGAATTACCTTATGTAAAAGCGGAGCTGGATGAGGATGCATTGTATCACTTCCTTACTTATAACTTATTACCACCGCCGCTGACCATGTTTAAAGGGATCAGTAAGTTTCATCCGGCTTACAAAATGAAAGTCGGGAAAAACGGTATCCAATCGTATGAGCCTTATTGGGATGTAAATTATACTGATCTCTCCAATCAATCCGAAGAGCAGGTTTCTGAAAAAATCAGGGAGGCTTTTTCAAAAGCTGTTGATTACAGGATGGTCAGTGATGTGCCTGTTGGTGCGTTCCTGAGCGGTGGAGTTGATTCAAGCGCCGTCGTAGCCGCAATGGCGAAACGCTCAAGTCATGCGGTGAAAACATATTCTGTCGGGTTTGAAGGTCAGCCCGATTATGATGAATTGAAATATGCTGCAGTAGTAGCAAAGAAATACGGGACTGATCATTATGAAAAAATTATCAGCCCTCAGGATATCCGGGATTTTTTACCGAAGATCATTGACATCTTTGATGAACCAATGGCGGATTCAACCTGCATCCCCATTTATTTCATTTCACAAAAGGCCAGAGAGAACGGAACAATTGTAGTGCTTACCGGCGATGGAAGCGATGAACTTTTTGCCGGCTATAGAAACTGGCAGAAGTTTATTAAAAGACATCCTGCATTTCAGACCTATTCCGCCTTGCCTGATTTCCTGAAACGCATGGTTGCTTCAGGATTTGAAATGGTGAAACCTACCTCTCCCTTCGCCGATATTCTCCACCGTGCAGCTAACAACCAGGATTTTTTCTGGGGCGGCGCAAGGAGTTTTAAGGAAAGTAGTAAACGAAAATTTCTTTCCGATGAGTACAATCAACGTACTTCAGGACTGAATTCTTATAGTGTTATCAAAGAATTCAGAGACCGGTTTGATGAACTTCAAAAACGTCACCCTCAATTGAAATTTATTGACTGGATGTGCTATCTCGGATACAAATTCAATATCCCCAATTTTTATCTTTACAGAATGGATAAATTGGGAATGGCACATTCTATTGAAATACGAACTCCTTTTCTGGATACTGATTTCGTGAATCTTGCCTTGTCTGTTCCGGGTCCGCTAAAAATAAAAAACAACGAACCGAAATACATTCTGAAAAAGAGCCTTGAACAGGAGCTTGGTCATGAATTACTATACCGAAAGAAAAGAGGTTTCAATGTCCCTTTGCGTGAGTGGGCAGGAGATTTGATCAGTGATTACGTCGGACAAAATCTCAAATCATTTTGCAAAGATCATCCACAGTTTTCATATCCCGGACTTGAAGAACAATTGAACCGTCTTCGGAGTGGTGATCAGCAGGTCACAAATCAACTCTGGACATTGTACTTCCTCATGTCCTGGTTTAAAAAATGGTTGCCTTGATACTTTATCGCCTATGAAAAAAGTAATCGTGGTTACCAATATTCCAAATCCATACAGGATACCGCTGTTCAATGAAATGTGGCGACAATGCAACGACCACAAAATTGAATTCAAAGTGATATTCGGTGCTCAGAATTATGCCAGGAGAAAATTTGTTCTGGACATGAACGACTGTCTTTTTCCCTATGAAATACTGGACTCGCGAAAACTCGATTTTGGTAACAATGAGAAAATTGTTTTTACATACAAAGGACTGCTGAAAGCTCTGGCTAAGGAACACGCGGATTGCATCATCATCAACGGTTTTTCTGTAGGAACACTTCGTTTGTGGTGGAGATCACTTTTTCGTAAAACACCTTACGTGATTTGGTCAGGAACCGTGAAAAGCAGGGGAGGGAAATTTTCTCCTTTGCGTGTCATGCAAAGGAAAATGCTTTTGCGCAGAGCTGCAGCCTTTATCGCATACGGACAAAGAGCAAAGGAATATCTTCAGGATCTCGGAGCGAAAGCCGACAATATTTTCATCGCACGAAATACTGTTGACACCCGTTTTTTTTCTGAGCAAACCGACAGGGAAAGAAAAACTATGGTGAATGATCCGAAGAAAATGCATTTCACGTATGTTGGTTTTATCATTCGGAAAAAAAATCTGGAACAATTGATGAAAGCTGTTGAAGTGCTTTCAAAACATCGTCAGGATTTTGTGCTCGATTTGATTGGGGATGGTGCCGACAAACTTTTTTTCGAAGAATATGTGAAGACCCATCACCTGGAACGTGTTGTAAATTTTGCAGGCTTTGTCCAGAAAAGTGATCTGCCACAATGGTTAGCCAAAAGCAGCTGTTTTGTATTTCCCTCCAACTACGACATTTGGGGACTGGTAGTCAACGAAGCCATGTCAGCGGCTTTGCCATGTATTTCGTCGGTTCATTCCGGTGTTACAGTTGATCTGATCGAAGATGGTGTGAACGGATTCGCGTTGGATTTTTCGGATCAAAACAAAGTAGCCGAGAAAATGAACTGGATGCTGGATCACCCGCAAGAAGCGCTGGAAATGGGACAGAATGCCAGAAAGACAATTGCGGAAAAAGCAAGTATTCATATTTCCGCCAGGGCAATGGTGGATGCGGCCAGGTTTGTCATCGGCTAAAGCCTCGTTTTTTCAATTATTTCGAAGTAATTCCTTTGTTTTTTAGGCGATCATATTATTGGAAAATGTGATTTTTCCGTTGTTTTTGACCTTTTTTATCGAACAAAATTCGGCGTTTTTCGTATAGTATGATCCGGTTTTGTGCCCAAACGTCAAATTTTTTGGGAGAAAGCGGTAGGCAATTGCATGTATAAACTCTGGAAAAATTGGTTTAATCAGTTACACTGGACAAGGAAGTGGTTTCCTGTTTTCGTGCTAATCCGTCCATTGGTGGATAATTTTTTCTGGTTAAAGGAAATTTCTCCGCTGCTGTCTCCGCTCACCATCGTTGGTGTGCTTACACCGTTGTTGTGCATCATCAGTTTTTACAATCAAAAAATGCCGGGGAAAATCCGCAACGGTGTTGACGGTTTGATGAATTCTTATGGCGCGATAGTTTTTATCAATTGTGTAGTTGTGCTCGTTTACCATTTCTCTATTGATTTCCTTGGAGAAGCGATAAAGTTTGTCACACCAACATTTTTATTTCTGTATGCCCGAAGGTTTATTCAATCGAAAGACGATCTCGTTTTTATTCTCTATACATTTTTGCTCTCCTGTTCAATTCCGCTCGCGATTTTCGGATACGAACTTGTCTTTGGTCCAATACGACCAACCTATTTGTCGGAAGGACGTGGAGGCGGGTCGCGTATTCGTGGACAGTACGGCGACATCATGAGCTATGCGGTGTACATCACCGGAGCATTTTTGATTTACAGTTACCTGTATATCGATGGGATATATTCCCGCTGGTGGATAGGTAAAAAGAAAATAACATCTGCAAGAATGTTCATTGTGTTTTGCATTTGCCTTCTTGGATTGATTTCAATCAAACACGTTTCTTCATGGACAGTATTCCTCTTCCTTTGCGGTTTGATCCTGATGTTTAATTCGAAAAGATCCAAAGGGCTCATCGCTACGATATTCTTCCTGATCCTTCTGCTGCCGATTTTTGGACCCATGTTGTATCAAAGTCAGATTGAACCTCTGATCAGTAAGGAGATAAATGTTGTAAAAGGTGATGCGGAAGTGAATCGTGCATTCAACGGACGTATGGATAGATGGGAAAATTATTTCGCCATCTGGAGTGACCTTCCATTGTATTCGCATTTCGTCGGGATTTCATTCACGGGAGAAGAAAAAATTCCTGTCATGCTAAGTGGTGGGATGCATAGCGACTTTGTCCGAAATTTATTTCTCTGTGGCTTTATAGGCTTAGGTTTGTTCCTGATGTTTTTCCTGTCCATCTTTAACCGTAACACCCGGTTCAGGGTGCCGGAACGATTTCTGATTGTTTCCTCGGTAGGCGTGTTCATTCTCTACGCGATAAGTACTCTCCCTACTTTATATCTGCCAATGCTGAATTACCTTCTGCCTGTATATGCATTCGCGTTTCTGCCAAAAGCAAGAGTCTATCCGGGTTCTGCTATACAAACGACACCTCCACCATTCTCTGTTATCTGATGCCGGCAAAAAAAATACTCATCCTCGGAAAATTACCTCCGCCATACATGGGGCCGGCTCTGGCAACCAGGATCATCCTGGATTCGTCATTGAAGGTGAAGTACCGGTTGTTTCATATTGACACGAAAGCGTATGATTCTCTGAATGAATTAGGGAAGTGGAGTGTGAAAAAAATAATCAGAAATAACGCCATCTATTTCCGGATGCTTCGTGTTTGCATTTCCAGGCGTCCGGATTTGGTGCTGATTCCGGTATCACAAGCAACAACAGGTTTTATAAAAGACTCTGTTTTTATTCTCATCGCCCGGCTTACAGGCAGGCGAGTGCTCTTGCAATTGAGAGGAAGTGATTTTAAAACCTGGCTCAAAAGTTCGGCGAAATGGATGCAACGCTATGCCGCATTCATTCTTCACCGTACACAGGGCATGATCGTATTGGGCAAATCACTCCGTCATATTTTTGAAGAATATTATTCTCCGGATAAAATATATGTAGTGCCAAATGGCGCGAATTATAATTTGTCTTTTACGCAAAAGCATAATTCACCTGTTCGCGTTTTGTATCTCGCGAACTTACAGGCTTCAAAAGGAATTGAAGATGTACTTGAAGCAGTGCGACTCTTGCTGAAACAAGAAACAGGAAATTTTCATTTGGATGTGGTTGGACAATGGAGATCAGAAGAGACCAGAGTTAATTGTGAAAAATTGGTTTCGGATAATAAATTACCGGTTACATTTCATCCTGCGGATGCGGGTAAAAAGAAAATGGAATTCCTCAGTAACGCGGATATTTTTGTATTCCCTCCACGAGCTCCCGAAGGTCATCCCTGGGTGATAGTCGAAGCCATGGCCGCGGGTTTGCCGGTTATTTCCACTGATCGTGGAGCGATAGCCGAGTGCATTCTTGACGGACAGAACGGATTCATTGTTCCGGTGAATAATCCAGAACAAATTGCGGTAAAATTGAAACAGCTGATCTCCGATAGTTCATTACGCGAACGTATGGGCAGAGAGAGCAGGAGATTGTACGAAGAGAATTTTACAGAAGAAAAAATGGTAGGGCGACTTTCGGAAACTTTCGAAAAAGCAATGGCATAGTATTGAACGAAACTCAGAGAGATGGAACAATTGACACAAAACCTGAAAGACGGTGAAATGAAAATTCTGGAAGTGCCTTTCCCGGCGCTGCCCGGAGGTTGTATCCTCGTGCGAAACCACTACTCACTCATCAGTGCCGGAACGGAAGGCAAGACGGTGAAAGATGCCCGATTGGGATATATCGGTAAAGCAAGAGCGAGAAGAGACGAAGTAAAAAAAGTCATTGATACCGCCAAAACGCTGGGCATCCTGAATACCTACCGAATGGTGATGAATAAGCTTGACGCTCCTTCTCCACTTGGATATAGCTGCGCGGGAGAAGTTATTGCTGTCGCATCGGATGTCAGTGATTTTAGTATCGGAGATCGCGTGGCATGCGGAGGAAATGGAGCAATCCACGCGGAAGTAGTCGCGGTACCGGTAAATCTTTGTGTCAAACTGGATCCTTCAGTGCCGATGGAGCATGCCGCATTCACCACCCTTGGTGCTATCGCGTTGCAGGGCATACGTCAGGCAGATCTTCGTCTTGGTGAAAATTGTGTTGTCATCGGTCTGGGTTTGCTCGGACAATTGACGATTCAAATGTTGCAGGCGGCAGGTGTTCGTACAATGGGAATTGATATTGATTCCCGCATGGTGAAACTCGCTGCCGATAACGGTTGCGATCTCGCTATTGAAAGAGGAAGAGCGGATCTTGAACAGCAGATCCTTCATTTTACAAACGGGCAGGGTACAGATGCAGTGATCATCGTTGCAGGAACTGATTCTACTGACCCTGTGGATCTGGCTGGATCACTTTGCAGAAAAAAAGGTAAAGTGATCGTTGTCGGTGCTGTGCCTACGGGTTTTAAACGTCCGAACTATTTTAAGAAGGAACTTGATCTTCGCATGTCTTGTTCTTATGGCCCCGGTCGCTACGATCCGGAATATGAAGAACAAGGACTGGATTATCCATACGCTTACGTGCGATGGACTGAAAACAGGAACATGCAGGCATTTGTAGAACTGCTGCGAACGGGGAAGCTGAATTTAAAAAGCCTACTTACGCATACCTATAATTTTCAGGATGCAACGAAAGCGTATCAGCTGATTTTAGAAAAACAGCAACCCTTCATTGGGATTGTATTGAAATACGATTCCGGCAAGGAGCTGAAAACGAGTGTGCATCTGCGTGAACACAAAGCGGATCCCGCATCTCCGGCTATCGGACTGATTGGTGCAGGAGGATTTGGACAAAATTTCCTTCTTCCTGCGATGAAAGGAAAAGGTCAGTTTGTAAGTGTGGCGACGGCTCGTCCTCACAATGCTCGAAACATTGCTGATAAATATGGATTTTCTTCCTGCACCGGCAATGCCGATGAAGTGGTTTCAAATCCTGCTATCAATACGGTGTTTATTGCAACACGTCACGATTCGCATGCTGAATATGTTTTGAAAGCGCTTTCGCAAAAGAAAAATGTTTTTGTGGAGAAACCACTTTGTTTACGAGAAGAAGAGTTAGAGGGAATTCGGAAAGCCTATGCAGATTCCGGAAGTTTACTGATGGTTGGTTTCAACAGACGTTTCGCGCCCTTTGTCACAAAGATCCGCGAACAGTTTCGTGAAGGTGTTCCGGTAGCAATCAATTACAGAATCAACGCAGGTATCGTTCCCGCGGATCACTGGATTCACGATCCCGCGATAGGAGGAGGAAGGATCATTGGAGAAGTATGTCACTTTATTGATCTCTGTATGTTTATCGCCAGAAGCCCGATAACAACATTGTCGGCGAGATGGATGGAAGATGCAGCCGGTTTGCACGATACTGTTACAATTGGACTCTCCTTCGCGAATGGAAGCACCGCGAACATCAGTTATTTTTCAAATGGAAATAAGCTGGTCTCCAAGGAATATCTCGAAGTGTTTGGCTCCGGAATGGTGGCCATACTCGACGATTTTAAAACACTGAGTCTTGCAGGTAAATCCATGTCAAAGAGTTCGGGAAACCAGGACAAAGGACATCAGGCGGAAGTGGCGGCATTTCTTGCTGCTGTTCAGAATGGAAAGGAAAGCCCTATATCCGCAGATGATTTGTTCATGAGTACACTCGCGACATTTAAGGTGCTGGAATCCGCAGCGCAAAACGGAAAAGAAATTACCATTCAACTCTGAGGAATTCGGATGCAAGGCGATCAAATAGAAAAATCCATCAGCAGATTACAGCTGTACATCGAATCGGAACATTACCGTGGTCCGGATCCATACGATGCGCTGAAATCTCCTGTATTCAAATGGCCTGTGCTCCGGAATCAAAAAATGATTCGCTTTGGGATGCAACAACTTTTGAAACGGATTCCGCTCAATCTTCGCCCCTTGCTAAGAGTGCCGGACGGATATAATCCGGTTACCCTTGGTTTGTGCATCCAGGCTTATGCAAATCAGATAGTGTTCAATCCTTCATGTCGCACTGATAATTTGAAAAAAATTAATTTCCTGATGGATGAACTCGAAAGTTTGATTCCAAAAGGATACAAAGGTTCTTGCTGGGGATATGATTTCGACTGGGAAGCAAGGTATGCTCGAATTCCAGCTTATCAGCCAACCATCGTAGCGACCGGTTTTATTACCAATGCTCTGTTTCATGTTTGGAAAATTACCGGAGAAGAGAGATTTCTGAAACATTGTGTCAGCTCAACGGAATTTATTCTTGAAGACATCAACCGAACTTATGACGGAGACAGGAATTTTAGTTTTTCCTATTCTCCTTTTGATAAAGAAATTGTCTTCAACGCAAGCATGAAGGGCGCAAGAACATTAGCACAGGTTTATTCTGTTACTCAGAATGACAACCTGAAAGATCTTGCTTCGAAGGCTGTCGCTTTTGTCATGAAGTACCAGCAGGACAGTGGCGCATGGATTTATTCCATGAGCAAAGCGGGGACCTGGGTGGACAATTACCACACCGGTTATATACTGGATTGTCTCGATGAATATATTCGTTATACCGGAGATGAAACGTATTCATCTCATCGTGCAAAAGGATATCTTTTTTACAAACAGAATTTTTTTGAACAAAATAAAATTCCGAAATTCTACAATACAAAAACGTATCCGGTAGATTGCACTTCCGCGGCGCAATCTTTACTCACACTGATTCGTTTCGGTGATGTTGAGCTGGCTAAAAATGTCGGAAACTGGATGGTAGAAAATATGCAGGCTCCCAACGGATCATTTTATTTCAGGAAATTTTCAACCTACACCATCCGTACTTCATACATGCGCTGGAGCAATGCCTGGATGTTTGCAGGCCTCACAACATTGCAAGCCGCTTTGGCAAAAGGGAAGGAGGGAACTCGTGGGAATGAATAAGGGAAAATACGCCTTGTGGACAAACGATGTGGAGGACCATTCCATTTGGTTCAATACGTTGCGTTATGAAACAGGTGAACTGGTTTTGAAAGAAGGCATGCCAATCCTGCTGGATATTTATAAAAAGTTTGGTATAAAAAGTACGTTCTATTTTACCGGCTACATGGCGGAACATTTTCCGGATGTTGTACGGATGATTGTGGCGGATGGACATGAAGTCGCTTCACACGGTTATTCCCATGAAGTGGATCAGGCTTTTGATGTACTTCCTTATGCTATGCAGGTTGAACATTTGAAAAAATCAAAACAATTGCTGGAAGATATTTCCGGACAGGAGGTCATTTCTTTCCGTGCGCCTGCTTTGCGTGTGAATGCGGATACACCGAGAGCACTGGCGGAAACCGGCTATTTAATCGACAGCTCCGTAGCTTCCCAAAGATTTGATATGTTTCTTTCTTTCGGAGGAATAAAAAAATTAAAATGGCTTACCGCGCCACGTTTGCCGTATTATACCCGTCCGGATAATTTGTTCCGGAAAGGAAATGGTCCGATACTGGAAGTGCCGCTGACGGCTCTTTTGTTTCCATATGTCGGTACAACGATGCGCATTTTTCCATGGCTCACGAAATTGCAAAGGAGCATTCTGAATGTGGAAAATAAAATGAATCATAAACCGGTGGTGTTTGATATCCATCCAAATGAGTTTCTGAATGAAGAAACCGGCGAAAGGATCATCGAACGCAGAACAAAAAATCCGATATCCTATTTGCTTGCCGATGTTTTACGCGGTAAACTGAAGGTGAAAAATCTCGGCAAAGCGGCGATTCCTCTGTACGAAAATGAAATTTCATTTTATAAAAACCGTGGCTATATGTTTACTACGGTGAAACAATATTGTATTGAAAACGGCTGGTTGCCGGAAAGGAAATCCTGAACGATGCGCATTTTTATTATAACCATGGAGGATCCGGTGTACACACTACCTTTTATCCGCGAAATTATTGATCGCAGGAAAAAAGATATCGTGGGTATCGCGACCACCAAAGGCGACAGGCTGACCATCGGAAAGAATAAATCGCAGTTGGTTTACCTTTTTTCGCTCCTGCTTATCATGGGTATTCCGGCATTTCTGAAATATGCGGTAACCACTCTTGGATTCAAGTTACGGAAGAAATTATCCGGTACATTTTCATTCATCACATCTCCTTCGATCCTGAAATATGCAGGTGACGCCGGGATCCGGACGTTTGACATTAAAACACCAAACAACAAGGATTTCCAGGAACAGCTCAAAGCCCTAAAACCGGATGTCATCATCAACCAAAGCCAGAGTATCATTAAAAAGGATTTGCTGGCCATTCCGACGATCGGGGTGATTAACCGGCACAATGCCCTGCTTCCAAGAAATCGTGGCCGTTTGACCCCTTTCTGGGTCTTATACAGGAAGGAAAAAGAGACGGGTGTGTCCATCCATTTTGTCGAAGAGGGAATTGATAGTGGAGATATCATTGTTCAGGAGAAATATCCGGTTGGAGAAAGGGAAACATTCAGTTCCCTGGTCAGGAAGAATTACGAGGTCGCTCCAAAGGCGATGCTGAAGGCACTGGATCTGCTCGAAAAAGGAAATCCGGAATTGATTGCAAATAATGATGCGGAAGCGACATACAATTCAGTTCCTGAATTCAAAGATGCTCTTCGTTACAGGATGAACCGTTTGTTCCGAAAATAAAAAGCATGCGCGATTTTACCTATACGATCTATCGGGAAATGCTGGAAGCGGCAATCAGTCAGGGTTATCACCTTGCCGCCTATGAAGATTTTGTCACCGGAAAAACAGCCGGACATAAAAAAGTCTTCATACTGCGTCATGATGCCGACCGAATGCCTGAGAATTCCCTGCGTATGGCACAGATTGAATCTGATCTGAACGTGCGTGGAACCTATTACTTCAGGGTACTTGAAAGTTATGATCCCGGTGTGATTCGTGAAATCGTAAAATTGGGACATGAATTGGGTTATCATTACGAAGATGTGACCATCGCGAAAGGAAACATCGATGAAGCCTATCAGTTGTTTATTCGCCACCTGGCAATGTTCCGGGAGTTTTATCCTGTGAGTACAATTTGTATGCACGGGAGTCCGATGACACAATGGGATAACAGGATCATCTGGGAGAAATACAAATACAGGGATCATGGCATTATCGCGGAACCGTATTTTGATACCGACTTTTCAAAATTCCTCTACATCACGGATACGGGAAGAGGTTGGAACAGGAGTACAGTCAGTGTTCGGGACCATGTGGATTCGCCTTTCAACCGGACCTTCAAATCTACGAATGACATTATAGAGCATTTCCGCAAAGGGGATCTGCCTGCACAGATCATGCAGAATATTCATCCGCACAGATGGAATAATAATTATTTACTTTGGTCGAGAGAACTGGTGTTTCAGAATATGAAAAATGTCGTGAAATATTTTCTCTCGAAGCCGAAAAATAAAACAGGAGAACATTAATACTTTAAAATCTACACGAGGAATGTACATTTGTTTTCATTCCATATAAAGAACTTATGCTGGTAAAGAAAATAAGGATCCCTGTTCTCCACATTCTCCTCATCGGGTTTTTGCCCGGTGTGTTGAAGAAGTGGGTGTACAGGATGAAAGGGTATCGCATCGGGAAGGGAGTAAGTCTTAGCCTCGGCTGTATCATTGTAGGGAAAAATGTGGAACTGGCGGATCATTGTAAGATTGGTTTCTTCACCATTATCCGGGGAAGATCCATTCGTATTGACCGATTTGCCAGGATTGGATCGTTAACTGTTTTGGATACAGAAAAAATCGAAATAGGAGAGGATGCGAGAATCAATGAACAGGTCTTCGTGGGTGGAATGAAAACACCACAGTCAGCGCTGATCGTTGGCAAACGCGCCATCATCATGCAGCTAACCTACATCAACCCGACATTGCCTGTTGAAATCGGTGATGATACCGGAATTGGCGGACATTGTTTGTTATTCACACACGGTAGCTGGAGTTCAAAGCTGGAAGGTTATCCGGTCACATTTGCGCCGATCAAACTCGGGAAAAAAGTCTGGCTGCCCTGGCGTGTATTTGTTTTGCCCGGTGTCAACATCGGTGATGGTTCTGTGATCGGAGCCAATTCACTGGTGACGGCGGATATCCCTGCCAATTGTCTTGCCGCCGGCTCTCCGGCGAAAATTCTGAAAACAAATTTCCCTGCTAAACCGGATGTTCAATCACAGCGCGATATGGTGGACGGGATCTTCAAGGAGTTTTTTGATTATCTCGCCTATTTTGGATACACGGTAAATACCGTTCAAAATGCGGCCGGGTTTACCGCCACTTTGCAGGGAGATAAAAGTGGTACCTTGATTTACCGACACGGGCCTTTCACGGATTCTGTTCCTGCCGGAGATACTGCGCTGATTCTGTTTCGCGGAGATGCGGCGGAAGTGAAAAAATTTGCCGGCATGGGTTATTCTGCAGTGGTGTCGCTGGGGGATACCCTCCGCATCGGAAGCGGCGCGACAGGAGAAGAAATTATTTCTTTCTTCTCTCGCTACGGGGTAAGATTCTCCCGACTGGATTAAAAATGAACATATATTCATTTTAAATTTAGGCAATGGAAATCATTCACGGAAATGAAATTATATAAATGAATTATTATTCATAATAAAAAACTGCTGCCGGAAAACGGAGCACAATCAGAAATTCAAATTCCTCATGGCAGTCGAAGCGCTATTTTATCTTGGTCACCCGGCGCATTTTCACCTCTTTAAATTCGCGATCCGATCTCTCAAAGCGGAGGAAGTGGTCGTGTGTATTAAATCAAAAGATGTGCTGGAGCAATTGCTGAAGGAGGAAGGGATTCCTTACATCAACATTGATGACAAAGGGAAGAAAAGAAGCGGAATGCTTTCGCTTGCCGCCGCGGTTGCCGGTCGTACGCTGACCTTGTCGTCCATTGTCCGGAAATACAAACCGCGTCGCCTCATGGGTAGTACCGCGGAGTTGTCGGTACTCGGCCGTCTTTTCGGAATTCCCTCGTTTATCTTTTTTGAAGACGACCTGGAATATGTACCTTCCTATGCACGCATCGCAGGTCCTGCTGCCACGTATCTCTTGTGTCCGGATTGTTGCAGTGCCTGGAAATGGGAGCGAAAAAAAATCGGGTATTCCAGTTACCACGAACTCGCTTATCTTCATCCCAATCATTTTAAACCTGATCCTGCACGTGTGCCTTTATTTTCAGAACCAGGGAAACGAAAATTCATTCTGCGATTTTCAGGATTGGGCGCATACCACGATACAGGAATTTCGGGAATGACAGATGCGGTTGCCTTGCGACTCATTCATCGTCTGGAAAAAGAGGGTAGAGTATTCATCACTTCCGAACGTCCTCTTCCGGAACAATTCGAACCTTATCGTATTTCCATTCGTGCCAGTGATATCCATCATGCAATGGCTTACACGGATTTGTTTTTGGGAGATAGTCAGACAATGACCGCTGAAGCCGCTGTCCTGGGAACTCCTGCAATCCGCTATAATGATTGGGTCGGAAAACTTGGCTATCTGGAAGATCTTGAACATGCATATTCACTCACATATGGTATTCCGGCAGGACAAGAAGAGAAACTGTATGCCAAACTGGAGGAGTTGCTGAGTGTACCGAATCTCGGTGAAGAATGGCAGAAAAGGAGAATGAAAATGCTCTCCGAGAAATCGGATTTTTCAAAATGCATTGCATGGATTTTAAAATGTGATCCTAAGGATCGCAAACTCATTCTGGAAATAAAAAATACTGCGCAGTTTCAATAGGATTGTCAGGTTACCATATGATTTCATTTTATGTTTAAACTTGATGAAGCCCATCTGTATTTTGGTTGTGAAAACACGATGGGATAAAATTTGGATTCAACATAATTGCGGCAAAGCGAGACTATATATTATTTGAAAATTTTCCTCGATAATTGATCCATTGTCTGCAAATTGAATGAAATTATAGATACCGCAGTTTCGATTTTGCGGTAAAATCAAGCATTCGTGGGTTTATATTCCATTTTCTTGGAAGAAGTCAATTATTTTTTTAGCTTTACTTTATCAACAAAAGGGAACTTAACTTAATTGCTTCATTTCAGTAAACACGATTACAAACGGATTTAACAGTACTCCAAACCCTTTAATTATTTAGTCATTTCAGGACTATATCTGTATTCTGCGATTCAGATAAGGGGGTTAGTTTTATTTGTCCGGTTGCAGCGATGATGGCGCTATTCGCCATCAGAATGGCTGTCTTCACGTGTTTCTGTAAAGATTTCACTGAATTAAGTTTCCTTTCGGGGTCTGTCGGGTTAATTTGCACCTACAGCAGCTAATTCTGTGAAGATGAAAAAGAGCAATAATTTCGGGTCAAAATGGATGTACCGGTTCCGGGGAGCGGCAAGCTATTCGGGGTCAGGCGCCATTGCCTCAAATTATTCTCCCGCTAAGCCTGTCAGAAGAAAATTCGTTCCAAAACCGCATCTGGAAAAGATCGGTGGAATGCAAAAAGATGTACGGGCATTCATCAGCCAGTATTGTGATTTGTCGGCTTCAGCCAGCACCATCCTTCGTACATCCATATCGGAGAGCATTCTGCAGTTGCCGAAGACCTACGAAACGATTGTCAATTTGAAACGGGTAAATGATATAAAGGAAATTAATCATTTCTTTTATTCAGTAAACCTGCACCTGCCGATGGGTGGAAAATTTGTCGGTTGTGTGGAAACAAAATATTTGCGCCGTCAGCGCATCATGAAAAAGTTTCCACCTGTATTGAACAGCATTTATTATGTTCTTGATTTTATTCTCAAACGTGTATTTCCGAAATTGCCTGTAACACGTTCGATTTATTTCTGGCTCACCGGTGGACGGAATAAAGTGATGTCCCGCACAGAAACTCTCGGTAGATTATATGCTGCCGGATTTGAAATCGTAGAAAAGAAATTTATCGGAAGCAATCTGTACTTCGTTGCCAGCAAGGTGAAAAAACCCTTGTTCAATCATGAACGTCATTACGGTCCGATTTTTAAAATGCGCAGGCATGGTAAGAATGGCAAGGTGATTTATGTTTTTAAGATGCGGACCATGCATGCATATTCTGAATACATCCAGGCGTATGTATATGAAAAGAATAAACTGGCCGATGGAGGTAAACTGAAAGATGATTTCCGTGTATCTACTCTGGGAAAAATCTTCAGAAAATACTGGATTGATGAATTGCCGATGATCTGGAATCTCCTGAGAGGTGATCTGAAAATTGTCGGGGTGAGACCTTTGAGCGCGCATTATCTCAGTCTTTATTCTGAAGAATTAAAACAGAAACGTGCCGGACACAAACCCGGATTAATCCCTCCATTCTATGTAGACCTTCCAAAGACACTCGAAGAAATTCAGGAGTCGGAAATGAGGTATCTTACATCCTACGAACGACATCCGTTTTTCACTGATTTCAAATATTTCTTCGCTGCTTTTTACAATATACTTATCAAGAAGGCGAGAAGTAAGTGATTGGATTTTAGATTTTGGATTTTGGATTTTAGATTTTAGATTTTAGATTTTAGATTTTAGATTTTGGATTTTAGATTTTTGCCTTTTGCCTTTTGCCTTTTGCCCCGTCCCCCGTCCCTCGTCCCCCTACACCAATCCCATCCATACATTTACCCCGTATAGACTACCAAATACAATCCAGAACAACAAAATTGCTTTAAATTTATTATACTTGTACAAGCCAATATTCACGTATGTACAAGACAAGGGGAATCAGCTTTAGTATCCTGCTTTATTTATTTATTCAAACATGCTGTGGTCTGAGTTCCGTTAAGGCTCAGGAGGTATACCAGCATGTCAGCAATGCGGATGTATATGATTTTATTGATGAGCTGGCGAATGCCGGGGTCATCAATGTAAATTCAGCGATCAAGCCTTATTCAAGAATATTCATCGCGAAAAAGCTGGGAGAAGCTTCCGGTAAAAGGGAGGAGTTGAATCCAAGACAAATCAAGGACCTTGATTTTTATCTAAAAGATTACAACAAAGAATTGAAGGCGGACAAGAATTTTAAAAAGCGTTTGGATTTGTTGTATTACAAAGACACGCTCTTTACTTTTTCTTTGAATCCTATACTTGGAATGAGTGTGTACAATAACGATTCGGGTTCGTTCTATCATCGCTGGAACGGAGCAGAGGCATTTGCTTATGTAGGTGAACATTTTGGATTTTACGCGAGTCTGCGTGACAACCATGAAAGTAAACGCATGAGTGATCCCATGTACCTCAACCAAAATGACGCGTCGAATTACAAAGTAGATACAAAAGGGGGAGGGGACTTTGACGAAATGCGCGGAGGCTTGACTTATTCCTGGTCATGGGGGAGTTTGGGATTGATCAAGGATCATCTTGTATGGGGAGATAATTACCATGGCTCGAACATTCTTTCCGGGCACCAGCCCAGTTTCACTATGCTGAAATTGCATCTTCAGCCTGTGAGATGGTTTGATTTCAATTATGTTCATGGCTGGCTGGTTTCGGATGTGGTCGATAGTTCACGACTTTATGTAAACGGCCAATCGCTTCGTAAAACGTATCGGCCGAAATACATGGCGGCGAATCTGTTCACTTTTACTCCCATAAAGAAGTTCCAGTTTTCCATAGGGAATTCGATCATTTACAGTGATCAGAACGTGCAACCTGCTTACCTGATTCCTTTCTTTTTTTACAAGACTGTTGATCACGCGCAGACTTCAACGGGAAGTAATTTCCTTGGACAAAATTCCCAGTTGTTTTTTAATATCAGTTCACGCAATATTCGTAATGTGCATTTGTACGCAAGTTTGTTCATTGATGAAATCGCATTGGGCCGGGCAACTGATAAAGACAAGCACACAAATTTTTTATCAATGAAAGCGGGTGCACGACTGAGTAATCTTGGACTTCAGAATTTATTCCTTACGGCGGAATACACGCGAACAAATCCGCTGGCTTACCGGCATTATATTTCAACTGCAACATTCGCTTCGAGCAGTTACAACATGGGGCATTATTTAGGCGACAACGCGGAAGAAGTTTTTTTAAGTATAGGTTTTAAACCCGTGTCGAAACTGTTTGTACAAGCCTCTTATACCATGGCCACAAAAGGTTTTGAATACGCTTACACAGGTGTTTCTTCTGACCCTGTAGGGAATGGTTTGGGACTGCCATTTTTAAGCAGAACATATTGGGAGATGAATGAGATGTCTTTGCTTGCACGCTATCAGGTGCTGAATGATGCATGGTTGTTTTTGGGTATATCTTCCTCCGAACACAAAGGCATAATGCGGGATGTATATTCGATGCCAAACATGGCAGGGAAGCAAACTACGATCAATGTGGGAGGGAATGTTGGTTTTTAGTTTTTAGTTTTTAGTGGTTAGTGCTTAGTGGTTAGTGCTTAGTGGTTAGTGCTTAGTGGTTAGTGGCTGGCGTTTTGAGGCTCTGAAATACTGCACATGCTGCATTGATTACACTTCTTTTTTCGGAATTATAAATCCCGGTTTCGTTCAAAACGGGGAATGATTTAATAGAGCCCTAAAGATTTGGTAAAAGCTTCTTACCGGGAAACCTTTAAAATTGCATGAATTCGAAGATTGGCTTATGTCCTTAGAAATGAAGGAGATTGAAAATTAATCAATATTGACTTTGATTATAAATGGTGAATTCACCGAGAATTATGAGCCATTCACCAAAATGTTAAAAAGTATCGACCCATTTTTCTTGCATAATTTCAAGAAATGGACTAATATTATGGAATGATAAAAAGTACAGAACGGGCTATTTGATTAGGGGATTTAACAGAATGTTTAAAAAAAGTTCTTGTACTTATCAAAAGAAATACTAATCTTTACAAGCCTTTCATCAACGAGGCAATCTGCATACCTGACAAAACTTAACACAGAAACTTGCGTGAACTTTACATCGCGTAATAATTGTACTACGACTCTCACTGTGAGATGCATTTCCATATTCTTTATGGGGATGCATTTTTTTTTATCCACTGCCGCTATAAAAATTAACAATCAACAATAATCATTAACTTAAATCAAACCAACATGGAAAACAATGTTTACAACACACGAACACTCGTTCGTTGGCTGCGTTGGCTGGGCTTGAGCTGTCTGCTTCTTGCAGGCATGATCAATGTCTCGTCGGCACAAGTCAATACGAACAGTGGCTCTGGTCTGGCTCCGACGTATCCGAGCCTGGCTGCAGCAGTAACTGCGTTGAACGCTGCGACGATTACCTCGCCGGTCACGATCACGTTAACTGCAAGTGAAACCGCTCCTGCGGGTGGTTTTTCAATCACCGCACAGGGATCGGCAACAAACACTATCGTTATTGATGGTGCCGGATTTACACTGACTGCATTTACACCGCAGACAGCCGGAGCGCTGAACGATGCGATCATCAAACTGGTAGGTGCGGATTTCGTCACCATCCAGAATTTCATCATGCAGGAAAATGCAGCGAACACAACTACTGCTGCAGCGACCAACAACATGACGGAGTGGGGTGTGGCATTGCTTTATGCGACCACTACCAACGGTGCAAGCAGCAATACGATCCAGGGCAACACAATCTCCCTGAACAGAACGTATCAGAACACTTTTGGTATCTATTCAAACTCTACACACTCGCCGACTGCAATAACAACTGCAGCTACAGCTACTGGTGTGACAGGTGCGAATGATAGTCTTAGAATTTACACAAACAACATCAGCAATGTCAACAACGGTATTACTTACGTAGGACCTACCGCTGCTGCTGACCAGGCTGATTATATCGATATCGGCGGATCAAGTGCCGGTACTGGAAATACACTTAGCAATTACGGAAACACCGGAACATTTTCAGGCTATCTGAACGTTTCCGGTACTGTGAATGGTATTCTCGTACGAAATGTTCGAAATGTCAATATTTCACGTAATAGCATTACCAGCTCCAATACAGCCGGATTGCTTACCTCATCCGGAACTTTGCGCGGGATTTACTTGCCAGCTTATTCCGCTGCTCCGACTGGTACAAATGCTGTAACAATTAATAATAACAGCATTTCAGTTACCACAGGTGTTGCTACCGGTACTCTTCAGGGTATTGTTGTAGAAGGTACAACAGGTAATGCGACAACCAACCTTACAATCAATGCGAATGATTTCGCGAACTGCGGATATAATGTGGCTTCTCCTTCCGGAACAACAACATTAATCAGTAGCGCTATCGCGGATCTGAATACTACTATTAATAATAACACTTTCACGAACCTGAATATTACTTCAACGGGTAGTGTTACGTTTATTTCCAATAGTGTGACTATTCCTGCAGGTGGTTCACAAACCATTCAGGCTAACTCAATCGTTACCGGCTTTAATAAAGGTGGTGCGGGTGGTACTGTCACGTTCTTTACTTCAGGTTCTGCTACAGTTTCTGCAACAGTGACAATCCTTCACAGAAATAACAATTTCTCGAATGTTACAGTTACAGGTGCTACAGGAATCACTGGTTGGAATAATACAGACGGTTTAGGTACCAGTTTGAATAATAAAACCTTCCAAAACAATACCTTCTCTAACATTACAGGTGGTACCAGTGCTATCACAATCATGAACCTCAATTACGGAGGTACAGCCGGTGGTAGCGGTAACATTGTGAATGGTAACACCATCACTAATGTCACGGGTCAGGGTGCTGTAACAGGTATTACTTATGCTGGAAGCACCACGAACGGTGTTACTTCTATTTATAGCAATACACTGACCAACCTTACTTCAACCGGTACCGGTGGTACTGTTGTTGGTATTGCTTGCTCATCTCCAAATGCTAACATTTATTCCAACACGATCGGCACACTGGCTTCTTCAGGTGCAGCAAGTGTTGTGACAGGTATTTCTTCTTCGGCACCTACATCAGCTGCTATATATAAGAATAAGGTATACGATCTGTCAACAAGTGCGGCAGGTGGTTCTGTTTCCGGTATAACCCTTTCTGCGGGTACAAATGCGAACATTTACAACAACATCGTCGGTGACCTTCGTGCTTCAGCTGCCAATGCCGCTAACCCGGTGATTGGTCTGAACATTACGGGTGGTACCACTGTAGGTGTTTTCTACAACTCTGTTTATCTGAATGCTTCCAGTTCCGGCGCTCTCTTCGGAAGCAGCGCGATTTCTGCAAGCACAACTCCTACGCTCACATTGCGTAACAACCTGTTCCACAACAATTCTACAGCGAATGGAGCAGGTCTTGCAGTTGCTTACCGTCGTTCAACCACTACTTTAACGACATATGCAGCGGCATCCAATAACAACAACTTTGTTGCTTCTACCATTTATTATGATGGAACAACAGCTTATAACTGGAGCGGTTACCAGACGCTTGTTTCTACACGGGACAATGCTTCTATCAACTGGACTCCGGTTTACCTGAGTACTACAGGTTCAAATGCCAATTTCATTCACGTTGACCCAAGCGTGGCAACATTGATGGAATCCGGTGCTGTGAACATTACTACTCCTATTACGATTACTGATGACCATGATGTAACAACACGTCAGGGTAACGGTGGTTATGTTGGTACAGGTACAGCTCCTGATATCGGTGCAGATGAATTCGAAGGCATCCGCCCTTCAAATTGTTCCGGCGCTCCAACTGCAGGAACTGCAAGTTTGTCACCTGCATTCCGTTGCGGATCAGGTACTACTTTATTGACAGTAAACGATCCTAACTTAACACTGGGCGTTACAATTACGTGGTATGAATCTACAACTTCAGGCACATGGGCTCCATTGGGAACCCAGGTTCCGGGTGGAAATGGTACAAGTGTAACGACTCCTGCTTATACCAGCGATCGTTATTTTGTTGCTTCATTCAAATGTTCTTACACCGGGGATTCAGTTCTTTCCAATGAGGTTCATTTGATTGTATACCCTGCTGCCGTTGTTACCGTGTCTCCGACAACAGCTACGTATTGTGCCGGAGCTCCTGCTCTTGCACTTACAGCCAGTGGTGGTTTGACATATGCATGGTCTCCTGCAACAGGATTGAATGCTACTACAGGAACTACTGTGAATGCGAATCCTTCCGCAAATACTGTTTATACAGTTACCGGAACAGACGCGAATACTTGTACAGCTACTGCGACAGCTTCTATCACTTATTCACTTAACCTGACTTCATTAACGGCAACTGCTACGCCAAGTACCATTTGTAATGGTTCTAACTCAGCTTTGCTGGCTACTGCAACCACACCTGCATTGGGTACTTACACTCAAACAACAGGTACTTATGCATTGGAAACATGTGGAGCGAATGCCGGTCCGTCTGGTGATGATGCTACTATGGCTGCTACTGCAATTGGCTTCAGCTTTAACTATTTTGGAGTCAACTATACACAATTCACTATCAGCACCAACGGTAATGTCCAGTTGGGTGATGGTTCTGGTACTGCAAACAATCCGGCATACAGCACTGCCTGGACTGATGTGGCTATGCCAAATGCAGCTGTGCCAAATAACATCATTGCTCTTTGTTGGGACGACTGGAACGCATCTGCCGGAAACATCACTTATGGTGTGACCGGAGTTGCTCCGAACCGCAAACTTGTGGTTTGTTTCAACGTAACTGGTCGTGGTGACGGTTCTGTTGGTGAGTTGATCAATGGACAAGTTGTCCTTGAAGAAACTACCAACATTGTTCGTCTGATCACAACTCAACATAACCTCACAGCAATTGCGTCCACTCAGGGTATTGAAAATGCTACTGGTTCAGTAGGTTATCCTGTTGCCGGTCGTAATAACGTAGCTTGGGGTGCTACCAACGATATGCAGGTGTTCACTCCAAACGTTATCGCGGTTTCCAGTTATTCCTGGAGTCCTGCAACGTTCCTGAACAATACCGCTATCAATAACCCGAATGCGATCGCAATGACTGCTTCAACTACTTATACAGTTACTGCTACTGCGAGCAACGGTTGCTCTCTTTCAGCTACAACTTCAGTAACAGTAGGTGCTGCTCTCGTTTCAACTCCGACCGCTACTCCAGCTACAATTTGTAGTGGACAATCCACATCCCTCGATGCAGGGGTTACAGGTGGAGGTGCTCCATATACATATGACTGGAGCGACGGAGTTAGTTCAATCGGAACAACTTCTCCGCTTACAGTATTCCCAAGCGGTACAACCACCTTTACAGTTACTGTTACCGACAACTGTTTGTCGACTACCTCAGCAACTGTAACTGTAACGGTTAATCCAAGTCCTTCAGTATCGGTTTCACCGACTTCCGCGACATATTGCGGAACAGCGATTCCGGTAACTGCTAGCGGAACAGCTGATACCTATGCATGGTCACCTGCAGCCGGACTCAACGCAACTACCGGAACATCGGTGAATGCAAGCCCGGCAGCAACTACTGTTTATACAGTAACAGGAACTACCACTGCAAATGGTTGTACAACCACTGCAACTACTACTATTACTAAAGGAATCCAGATTCAGACGGTTACTCCAACTGCAACGCCTTCCACGGTTTGTAACAATGGAACTTCGAATTTGAATGTGACTGCAACTGCAGCGCTTCCTTTTGTTCGTATCACAGAAGTGACTCTTTATGACCAGGGAACAGGGCTGACAAGTCCGTATCCGGGATTCATCACTTCTACCGGAGCATTGGATTTTGCGGAAATTACCAATACATCCATTGTTGCTGCAGATATCAGCGGTTGGACATATGCTGATTACAGCAGTGCTTCTACGACAGCCAACCACTCTTATACATTCGGTCCAGGAACAATTATTCCTTCAAACTCCGTCCTTGTTTTACATCTTGGTGCAGGAACGGATATTCCGGCTAGTCGCTATTACAATACCGGTGGAACTTCCAACTTCTATTCTTCCGGCGGATTGGCTTGTTTTGTTCTGAAAAACGGTGCCACCGTTGTGGATGCTGTTGCAACAAACGGCGCTACGTTTGCAGCTGGTACAGGTGTTACCGGTGCTGACTGGTCTGGTTCCGCTTCTGCGCTCAGCGGAAATGCCGGTTCCTCCCGCACTGCTACAACTGATAGCAATACAGGTGCTGACTGGACAACCGCCAGTTCTCATACTCAAACCATCGGTTACTTTGATGCTGGTTACATCAATCCGAACAACGGAACGATTACAGGTTATGCATGGTCTCCAAGTACATTCCTGAATAACACAGCGATTCAGACTCCAACAGCGAGTTTGATGACTGCTACAACTACCTATACTGTTACTGTAACTGAAGCTCTCGGTTGTACTGCTTCAGGAACTGTTACTGTAAATGTTGGAGATCCATTGCTCGTAACAGCTGCAGCGACTCCAGGTTCAATTTGTGCCGGTTCTTCAACCAGCCTGAGTGCTTCACCTTCAGGTGGTGGTGCTCCTTATACATATGACTGGTCAGATGGAGTTGGTTCAATCGGTACTACAAACCCATTGTCAATTCTTCCTTCTGCATCAGGTACTTATACTGTAACTGTAACAGATGCATGTTTGTCTACAGTTAGTGCTACAGTAAGTGTAACTGTAAATCCAGTACCATCTGTTTCAGTAAGCAACAGTGCTCCGAATCTGTGTAGCCCGATTACTTCAAGTAACCTGACTGCCAGCGGAACTGCTGACACTTACGCATGGTCACCTGCTACAGGTCTGAATGTAACAACAGGAACAGCGGTTATCGCTACTCCAACAGTTACAACAGTTTATACTGTAACCGGAACTACTACAGCTACAGGTTGTACTTCTACTGCAACGACTACTGTTACAAAAGGTGTGGATTTCGTTACCGCTACGGCTACGGCTACTCCTGCGACAGTATGTGTCGGTGGATCATCTAACTTGTTAGCTTCCGGTACACTTCCACTTTGTTCAAATTATTACAGTGTAGCTACGACTACCTATGGTCTTTTGCCAACTGCAGGTTTCGCTTCAGGACCTTCCGGTGACGATGCGAATTTATTGGTGACGATGCCGTTCTCGTTTAATTTCTATGGCACATCTTCCAACCAGATTGATATCGTAACCAACGGTTATGTAATTCTTGGTGGTGCAACAGCGAGTGCTTATACTGCACAGACAATTCCGGATGTAACAGCTCCGAACGGTGTTGTTGCTCTATCCTGGTGTGACCTTTCTGCCGGTGCAGGACAGATCACTTACGGAACTGTAGGTACTTCACCAAACCAGATCTTCGTTGTTGATTACAACGCGGTTCCTGCTTTGAACGGTTCAGGTACAATTTCCGGACAGATCCATTTGTATGAAGGAAGTAACCGTATCGAAATCCACGTGACTGCGGTATCTGCTACCAACCTGAAAACATTCGGTGTTGAAAACACAACCGGTACAGATGCTACATCTGTAACAGGTCTGAACAACGCTGCATGGACAACTGCCGTTCCTGCTGCCGCTGCCTTTACACAGTGTTTCAGCGCGACGATCACAGGTTATAGCTGGTCACCTTCCGCCAACCTTGACAACCCGGCAATTGCTAATCCGGTTGCTAGTCCAATGCTTGCAAACACAGTTTATACAGTGACCATGACCAACTCTACAGGATGTACGGCTACGGCTACTGCATCTGTAACAGTTGATCCGCTGGTTGTTGCAGCTTCTGCAAGTCCTTCACCTGCTTGTGATGGTTCTTCCGCTTCCCTGGTTGCTACGGTAACAGGCGGTGGTGCTCCATATACATACGACTGGAGTGATGGCGTTGGTTCTATCGGAACTACTAACCCGCTTTCAATCGTTGCGATGACCGGAACAACTGTATATACAGTTACTGTTTCTGATTTCTGTGGTGCTACTCAAACATCTACTGTATCTCTTACAGTAAATGCTCCTCCAACAATTTCAGTGACGAATTCCAATCCTAGCCTTTGTGCTCCGATTGTTTCCAGTACACTGGGTGTATCAGGTGCGGATACATATGTATGGTCTCCTGCAACTGGATTGAACGTTACAACAGGCGCTTCAGTAGTTTCCACTCCAAGTGTGACTACTGTTTACACTGTTACGGGAACATCCACTGCTACAGGTTGTACAACAACTGCGACAACTACAGTTACTGTAGGTGTCAGCTTCCTGAGCGCTGCTGCAACTGCCAGTCCGGATGCCGTTTGTGCTCCCGGAACAACCCAGTTGAATGCTACCGCTACATTGCCAAGCTGTTCTACTTACTATTCGATCGCAAGTGCAACTTATGGTCTGCAACCGACTACAGGCTTTACCGCTTTGCTCGGTGGTGATGATGATGACCTGATTACCGGTCTTGCATTACCGTTTAGTTTGAACTTCTTTGGAACAGTTCAGTCTTCCATCAATATCGGAACAAACGGATATATCTACTTCGGTACACCGAACGGTGGTTCTATCCTTTCAGCCGGTGTATTGAATGGTATCAACATCTTCGCTGCGGATATGTTGCCAACTGCAGGCCAGATTTCTTATGGTACTGTAGGGGTGAGCCCGAACCAGATCTTTGTTGTGGATTATAACGCTATGCCTGAATTCTCAGGTGGTGGTACACACTCAGGTCAGATTCAGATCTTCGAAAATGGACGTATTGAAATTCATATTACTTCCGCTACTTCTACTCGTGTGAAAACAATGGGTCTGAGAAATGCGGCAGGAACTGATAATGCGATTCCGACAGGATTCAACTCTTTGGGTTGGACAGTTAGTACTCCGGTTGCGTATGCATTCACACAATGCTTCACTGCAACACTTACAGGATACAGCTGGTCACCAGCTGCTGACCTTAGCAACCCTGCAATTGCGAATCCTGTTGCTTCCAATATCCTTGGAACAACTACTTACACAGTTACAATGACCAATTCAACCGGATGTACTACATCCGCGACTGTAACTGTAACTGTTGCTCCGCTTGCTGTTTCTGCAGCTGCTTCTGCTGCTACAGTTTGTGCAGGAAATCCTTCAACCCTTACAGCAACTGTAACAGGTGGTGGTGCTCCTTACACATACGACTGGTCTGATGGAGTAGGCAGTATCGGTACAACAAATCCGCTTACTGTGAATCCGACATCTTCGGCTACATATACTGTTACAGTTACTGATGCATGTTTGAATGTTTCAACTGCAACAGTAGCAGTTTCTGTATTGCCATCTCCAAGTGTTGGCCTGACTTCAAGTGCTGCCGGAATCTGTACTCCAGGACCGGTAACTCTGACTGCTTCAGGAGCTACTACTTATAGCTGGAATGGCATTTTGGATCCTACTATCCTGACACAAACAATTACGTTTAACGTAGCTGCTCAGCCGACCGAAGTAAACTTCGGACCTGGTAACATTGTAGCAAGTGCGACTATGGCTGCCCTGCCTGCAGGAGCTGTTGTTACATCTTCTACACTTACTTATAACGGTATCAATGCTCTTGGTGCTTCCTTCGGTTCCGATGTGAATCTTGGATTCTCAGGTGCTGTAACTGCTGCCGCTACAGGTGGTATCGGAGCTCCGTCTGCTGCCGGTGTATTCAACTACGTACAGACTTATGTTGGTGGTGTAAATACTGCCGGTGGTACTGTAGATCTCCTTTATTGGGATGTCGCGGATGATAACACAGGTACAGATGAAGCTACATTCCCATTGGGTGCTACTGCTGCAACTCTGGTAATCAGTTACCAGATCCCTGCAAGTGGCACAACGCTGGTTGTTACTCCTTCTGTTACTACTACTTACACTGTAACCGGAACCAATGGTTCAGGTTGTACAAATACAGCAACTGTAACAGTTGTAATTCCTCCGGGATCAACAACAACTGCTACTGCTACTCCTGCCTTTATTTGTGCAGGTGGAACAAGCCAGCTGAATGCTGTGGCAACTTATCCGCCACCAACAGCTCCGACTTATTGCGCGGTGACTAACCAAGGAAGTTCATGTGTAACTAACGTTACTCTGAATACACTTAACAGTACACCACCGGCTTGCGTAAGTCCGTTCTATCATTTCAATACTCCAACCGGTTCAGAGACAACAACACTGACACCTGGATCCAGTTATCCATTGACGGTAACCACAGGAGGAACAGCAATTGTGTCTGTATTTATCGATTACGACCGCAATGGTGTATACGATGCAAGTGAGTGGGTACAACCATACACTTCTGCTACAACCGGCACAGTTACTATCAACGTTCCACTTGGAGCTTCTATTGGTCAAACCGGAATGCGTGTTCGTTCACGTCTGAATGGTAACCAAAACGATGCAACAACTGCTTGTCTTGTTGGTATGGGTTCAGGTTCAACAGAAGATTATGTTGTAACTATCGGAACTCCTGTTTCAGGTTCCTTCACTTACAGCTGGTCTCCGGCTGCAGGTTTGAACAATCCTGCAATTCAGAATCCAATCGCTACAGTTGCAGCAACTTCTACTTATACTGTTACAGCTTCTGACATCTACGGATGTACTTCAACTGCTACAGTAACCGTGAATGTTGATCCGCTGGTGGTTTCCGCTTCCGCTTCCGTAACTACTATTTGTCAGGGTATTTCATCTACTTTGACAGGTGTTGCGACAGGTGGTGGTCAGCCTTACACTTATGACTGGTCTGATGGTACAATTAGCGTAGGAACAACTGCAGCTTTGACTGTTAGTCCGACTACAACTACTACTTACACCTTCACTGTAACTGACAACTGTGCTACAGTTCTCAGCGCAACTCCGATCACAATTACTGTGAATCCGGCTCCGGGCGCTTCAGTTACGCCTTCAACAGGTTTATATTGTGCTCCAACACCGGTAGCGCTTGCCGCTTCTTCAGGTGATCCAAGTGCAACTTTCGCATGGTCTCCTGCCGCAGGATTGAACGTAACAACAGGTGCTAACGTAAACGCGACACCTTCTGTTGCTTCTACTTACACTGTTACCGCTACAGGTACTAACGGTTGTACTTCAACGGCTACTGCTTCAATCACGGTTGGAACTCCGATCGCGGTGAATGCTACAGCTGATACAACTGAAGGATGTAGTCCTTTCAATACTGTACTTCATGCTTGTGCGAACCCTGTGTTCAACACATACAACGTGGCTTCAATTCCGTTCGCTGCTCACGCTACTCCTGGTTCAGGTGTAACTACACTGGCAGCTAACAACGCCGCGGTAACAACGATGACTTCCGGTACTCTGGATGATGGTGGTTGGGCTGCTCTGCCAATTGGCTTTAGCTTCAACTTCTATGGTGTTTCTTATTCCCAGTTTGCAGTATCCACTAATGGATTCGTTTACATGGGCGGAACACCGTCTACTTACACAGGTTATGGTAATACCTTCCCATCTACAGCTGCTGCTAATCCTTGTATTGCTGCTTGTTATGGTGACCTTGACTGGCGTACTGCCGGTGCAACCAGCAAGATTGAATACTGGATGGAAGGTAGCGCACCAAGCCGTAAGCTTGTTGTGAACTTCGTAAATGGACAATTCTATCTTGGAGTTGCAGGTTCAATTATCACCACACAGGTGATCTTGTCTGAGACTTCCAACAAAGTTGAGATCCACACTACAAACGTTACCAACTCTACAGCTACCAACGTACGCGTTCAGGGTATGCAAAATGCAGGCGCGACAGCTTCTGCAGTTGTAACCGGACGTAACGGTGGAACATGGGAGGTTGCTGCAGGTGATGCATTCGAACTTACTCCGGCTGCTGTAACTTGTAACAACACAGGTATCACATTTGCATGGACTCCATCAGGAAATCTTGACAATGGCGCGATCGCTGATCCGACAGTAACAGGATTGACTGCTGTGACTCTTTATACTCTTACTGCTACGAACGCGAGTGGATGTTCTGCCCAGGATACAATCACATTGATTGTACACGATCAGGCTCCGACACCTACTATCACTCCTAGCGGTCCGTTGTCTTTCTGTCCGGGTGGAAGTGTTAATTTGACTTCTTCAAACAATACTTATCCGAACAACTGGAGTACATCTGAAACTACACAAACAATTACTGTAAGCACTACACAGTTGGTAACACTTATCGCAAGTGATGCATACTGTCCTTCTGCTCCGGTATCTGTGAATGTGTTACGTCATGACACTATCCAGCCTCTGATCAACGTTGCAGGTGGTGGCGCGACAATCTGTACAGGTACACGTGACCTTACAGCTGATGGTGCTCCTCAGTACACTTCATGGTTGTGGAGTACAACTGAGACAACTCAGATGATTACTATTTCAGCACCGGGAACCTACTCTGTTGTAGCTACCGACCTGAATGGTTGTTTGACTCATAACGAGCAGACATTCACAGCAGGTGTTGCACCTCCTGCTCCGGTAATTACTGCTTCTACAGCATTGACTGTTTGTAATGGAACTATTATTACCATGACTTCGGATATTGATCCGGTGATTGGTAGCTTGTCATGGTCACCTACAAGTCAGACTACTGCTTCGATCACGAATACCTTCTCTCCTCCTGGAGTGTATGACTTCTTCGTGACTTACGACTCATTGGGTTGTACTTCTGAATCAAATCACCTTGTTGTAACTGTTAATCCTACACCGGATGTATTCACCTTCCTGCCTGCAGATTCTGCTTGTATCGGAGATGTAATTACACTCAGTGGTTCAGGATTGCTCAATGTAACAGCTATCAGCTTCAACGGAACACCTGCAACTACCTTTACGATTGTTGATGACTTCACAATCACTGTGACTGTTCCTGTCGGAGCTACAACTGGTTCATTGACACTTACTGACGGTTCTACAGGTTGTGTGGGTGTAAGCCCGGTATTCACAATCAAGGTGATTTGCGCATCTACACTGACTCTGAAAGCTTATCTTGAAGGTTATTATGATGCAAGTACATCAACTATGAGACCGGCTTGGACTAATCAATTCCGTTCTGATTTAGGTAACGGAAACATGGGTACTCCTACTGGTACTGAAGCTGATCTTGTGATGGTTGAATTGTATGATGCAAGCAATACTTTTGCTTACTCTGATTCAATGATGCTTGACATCAACGGTGATGGATCTGTATCCTTCCCTTCTGCTGTCAATGGCAATTCTTACTACATCCTGGTTAAACACCGTTGTCACATACAAACACGCAGCGCGGGTCTTGTATTGATGGGTACTTCCACTTCCTATGACTTCACTACTGCATCTTCTCAGGTTGATGAATTGGGTGGTTATGGTGGTCCAATGATGGTAGAAGTTGAGCCAGGCGTTTGGGCATTCTTTGCCGGTGACCAGACTCAGGATGGTTTCGTCGGTGGAGATGATGTAAGTAATGTAGATAACGACAACCTTGCAGGACTCCTGTTTGAATATTTAAATACTGATATCAATGGTGACGGATTTGTAGGGGGAGATGATGTTAGTATTACCGATAACAACAACCTGTTAGGTGTATTCTATCTCTATCCATGATCTAATAAAAAGAATCCTCCTCCTTTGAAAAAAGGGGGAGGACCTTTTTACCAAATCGAAATAAACAAACAATTAATCCATAACTAAATCAACATGAAAACAACCCAAACTATGTGGTTAAAAACGTGGCTTCTGGCCATAGTTTTATCCTTAGGATTCTCGGTCAGTTCGTTCGCGGAGCGAATCACGACGATGACCGTAGAAAACTGTACGCAGGTGAGCGCTGACTCATTCTACGTAGATGTGTACATCCAGAATACCGGAACCATCGACCTTCTTTTTAAAAGCGCAAACGTGCGTTTTAATGTAGCCAAAGCCATCATTCCGGTGGCAGGTACCATGACTGCTGCCATTGTGCCAGGTTATGCAGATCCTATTCTTGGTGCATTGACCATGACTGTAACTCCTGCGACTCCAATCGCGGCAGGTGTCGGAAATCAGTTGATTTCTGTGGCAACTTTTGCTTCTTTTTGGAATGGATCAACAGCTCCTTTAATGGCGCAGACAAACAAATGGCGTTTTTGCCGGATTGGCTTCAAAGCTTCGGCAGGTTTTCCAAATGGATCAAGTACTAACACCGCACCCACAGCTGCAGGTGTTAATACGACTTACTTCTCGAGTAACTCAATTTCATCTCCCAGTGTAATTTTAGCAACTGCAGGTTCTGCAGGTACAGATCGTAACGTTTTTGCCACAGCTTGTCCATTAACACTGACAAATCCGTTTGGTTGTACAACTTCTGCAACGTTAACTCCTACCAATGCAACTTGTTCAAACACTTCAGATGGTAGTGTAGCTGTTAATTTTACAGGTGTTACTTATCCTGTTCAGGTTAGCCTGAATGGTGGTCCGGCTGTTTCAGCTCCTTCTTCACCTTATGTATTCTCTAGTCTTGCTCCAGGCAACTATTCTATCACTTATGTTGCTACAGGTGGTTGTACAGGTTCAGCCGGTCCGGTTGTTGTTGGTTCTGAAGGAACTGCTTCTACAGTTGAATTCACAGAATCAGCTTGTGATTCGTATACATGGCCATTGAATGGTCAGACATACAATGCAAGTGGTGATTACACTTTCGCTCAGGGTTGTGTTACTAACATCCTTCACCTGACGATTGCTCCTACTACAAGCAACACAACTACATTGACAGCTTGTGATACTTACACATGGTCAGTAAATGGTCAGACTTATACTGCAAGTGGAACTTACACTTCAGTAACAGGATGTCACACTGAAATCCTTGTTCTGACAATCACTCCATCTACAAGCAACACAACTACAGCTTCAGCTTGTGATACTTACACATGGTCAGTAAATGGTCAGACTTACACTGCAAGTGGAACTTACACTTCAGTAACAGGATGTCACACTGAAATCCTTGTTCTGACAATCAATCCAAGTACTACCCACACAACTACATTGACAGCTTGTGATACTTATACCTGGTCAGTAAATGGTCAGACTTACACTGCAAGTGGAACTTATACTTCAGTAACAGGATGTCACACTGAAATCCTTGTATTGACTATCACTCCATCTACAAGCAACACAACTACAATTTCAGCTTGTGATACTTACACATGGTCAGTAAATGGTCAGACGTACACAGCAAGTGGTACTTACACTGATGTAAACGGATGTAATACTGAAATCCTTGTTCTGACAATCACTCCATCTACAAGCAACACAACTACTGAGTCAGCTTGTGATTCTTACACATGGTCAGTAAATGGTCAGACTTACACTGCAAGTGGTACTTACACTGTAGTAACAGGATGTCACACTGAGATCCTTGTTCTGACAGTTACTCCAAGCACTACTCACACGACTACAGTTTCAGCTTGTGATACTTACACATGGGCTGATAATGGTCAGACGTACACTGCAAGTGGTACTTACACTTCAGTAACAGGATGTCACACTGAGACCCTTGTTCTTACTATCACTCCATCTACAAGCAACACAACTACAACATCAGCTTGTGATACTTACACATGGTCAGTAAATGGTCAGACTTATACTGCAAGTGGTACTTACACTGATGTAAACGGATGTCACACTGAGATCCTTGTTCTTACCATCACTCCATCTACAAGCAACACAACTACAATTTCAGCTTGTGATACTTACACATGGTCAGTAAATGGTCAGACTTACACTGCAAGTGGAACTTACACTTCAGTAACAGGATGTCACACTGAGATCCTTGTTCTGACAGTTACTCCAAGCACTACTCACACGACTACAGTTTCAGCTTGTGATACTTACACATGGGCTGATAATGGTCAGACGTACACTGCAAGTGGTACTTACACTTCAGTAACAGGATGTCACACTGAGACCCTTGTTCTTACTATCACTCCATCTACAAGCAACACAACTACAACATCAGCTTGTGATACTTACACATGGTCAGTAAACGGACAGACTTACACTGCAAGTGGTACTTACACTGATGTAAACGGATGTCACACTGAGATCCTTGTATTGACTATCACTCCATCTACAAGCAACACAACTACTGAGTCAGCTTGTGATACTTACACATGGTCAGTAAATGGTCAGACTTACACTGCAAGTGGAACTTACACTTCAGTAACAGGATGTCACACTGAAATCCTTGTATTGACTATCACTCCATCTACAAGCAACACAACTACAGCTTCAGCTTGTGATACTTACACATGGTCAGTAAATGGTCAGACTTACACTGCAAGTGGAACTTACACTTCAGTAACAGGATGTCACACTGAAATCCTTGTATTGACTATCACTCCATCTACAAGCAACACAACTACTGAGTCAGCTTGTGATACTTACACATGGGCTGTTAACGGTCAGACTTACACTGCAAGTGGAACTTACACTGTAGTAACAGGATGTCACACTGAAATCCTTGTATTGACTATCACTCCATCTACAAGCAACACAACTACAGCATCAGCTTGTGATACTTACACATGGTCAGTAAATGGTCAGACTTACACTGCAAGTGGAACTTACACTTCAGTAACAGGATGTCACACTGAAATCCTTGTATTGACTATCACTCCATCTACAAGCAACACAACTACAGCTTCGGCTTGTGATACTTACACATGGTCAGTAAATGGTCAGACTTACACTGCAAGTGGAACTTACACTGTAGTAACAGGATGTCACACTGAGATCCTTGTATTGACTATAACTTCAAGTACAACTAACTTCGCTAATGTGAATGCTTGTGATTCTTACACATGGACTCTCAATGGTCAGACTTACACTGTTAGTGGTGTGTACTCCAACACAGTTGGATGTCATACTGATATCATTAATCTGACTATCACTCCATCTACAAGCAACACAACTACTGAGTCAGCTTGTGATACTTACACATGGTCAGTAAACGGTCAGACTTACACTGCAAGTGGTACCTACACTTCAGTATCAGGATGTCACACTGAAATCCTTGTTCTGACAATCACTCCATCTACAAGCAACACAACAACTGAGTCAGCTTGTGATTCTTACACATGGGCTGTTAACGGTCAGACTTACACTGCAAGTGGAACTTACACTTCAGTAACAGGATGTCACACTGAAATCCTTGTTCTGACAATCACTCCATCTACAAGCAACACAACTACAACATCAGCTTGTGATACTTACACATGGTCAGTAAATGGTCAGACTTACACTGCAAGTGGAACTTACACTGTAGTAACAGGATGTCACACTGAAATCCTTGTTCTGACAATCACTCCAAGCACAAGCAATACAACATTTGCTTCTTCTTGTGATACATACACATGGTCAGTAAACGGTCAGACTTACACTGCAAGTGGAACTTACACTTCAGTAACAGGATGTCACACTGAAATCCTTGTGTTGACTATCAATACAAGTGGTACTAACACCACTACCATCTCTGCTTGTGATACTTACACATGGGCACAAAATGGTCAGACTTACACTGAAAGCGGAACTTATACTTCTGTAACAGGATGTAGCACTGAGATCCTTGTATTGACAATCACTCCATCTACAAGCAACACAACTACAACTTCAGCTTGTGATTCTTACACATGGTCAGTAAATGGTCAGACTTACACTGCAAGTGGAACTTACACTGTAGTAACAGGATGTCACACTGAAATCCTTGTATTGACTATCACTCCATCTACAAGCAACACAACAACTGAGTCAGCTTGTGATTCTTACACATGGGCTGTTAACGGTCAGACTTACACTGCAAGTGGAACTTACACTGTAGTAACAGGATGTCACACTGAAATCCTTGTTCTGACAATCACTCCAACTACAAGCAACACAACTACACAGTCAGCTTGTGATTCTTACACATGGTCAGTAAATGGTCAGACTTACACTGCAAGTGGAACTTACACTGTAGTAACAGGATGTCACACTGAGATTCTTGTATTGACTATCACTCCATCTACAAGCAACACAACTACTGAATCAGTTTGTGATTCTTACACATGGTCTGTAAACGGTCAGACTTACACTGCAAGTGGAACTTACACTGTAGTAACAGGATGTCACACTGAGATCCTTGTTCTGACAGTTACTCCATCTACAACTAATACAACTACAGCTGGTGCATGTGATTCTTACACATGGTCAGTTAACGGTCAGACTTACACAGTTGGTGGAACATACACTGTAGTAACAGGATGTCACACTGAGATCCTTGTTCTGACTATTGGAACTCCGACTGCATCTGCATCAGCAGGTACAATTGTATGTTTCGGTGGAACAGCTTCTGTTGTGATCAGCGCTACCGGTGGTACTCTTCCATATGTTGGAACAGGTACATTTAACCAGGCTGCAGGTACAGTTGTTTACACTGTGACTGACGCTAACGGTTGTTCTTCTTCTACAACAGTTACTCTGACTGAGCCTACAAAAGTTGAAGGTTCTACTTCATCTACTGCAGCTAACTGCGGATTCAATGATGGAACTGCAACTGTAGTTGCTACAGGCGGTACTCCTGGCTATACATATGTATGGGCTCCGGGCGGACAAACAACTGTTACTGCAACTAACCTTGCTGGTGGAACATACACTGTAACTATTACTGATGCTAACGGTTGTACCGGTTCTGCTTCTGTCCTTGTTGGCGGAGTTGGTTCTGGTCCTGCTAATGCTGGTCCGATTTCTGGTCCTGCAGGTGCTTGCCGTAACACAACCGGTATTGTTTACTCAATCGCTCCAGTTGCAGGTGCTACATCTTATGTATGGTCATTGCCTGCTGGTGTGACCGGTTCTTCTACAACAAACAGCATCACCGTTGCTTTCGGTGGAGCAGCTTATGTAGGTGGATTTATTTGTGTAACTCCTGTGAATGCTTGTGGTAATGGTCTTGCAGCTTGTATCAACGTTCCGGTATTGACTGTTAAACCAGGCTTACCAAGCGTTATTTCAGGAACATTCCCATCTTGTGGACCTGCTACTTACACATTCTCAGTTCTTCCGATTGCTAATGCTACAAACTATGTTTGGACAGTAGGCGGAACAGGTGTTTCTATCGTAAGTGGTCAGGGTACAAACAGCGTACAGGTATTCGTACCTGCAGGTATGGGCCAAGGTACAATCTCTGTATATGGTCAAAACTGCGTAGGTAATGGTTCTGCACGTTCAACTTACCTGACTGGTGTACCAACACACTCTAATGCATTGGTTGGTCCTAGCTTCGTATGTGCTGGTACTTCAGGTGTAGCTTATTCAATGGGTCCGGTTAACGGAGCTACAAGCTATGTTTGGAGCATCACTGGAAACGCGACTATCGCTACTTCAAGCGGTCCTTCTTGTACAGTTGACTTCCTCGCAGGTTGGACAACAGGTGTACTTTCTGTAACAACTTCAAACACTTGCGGTTCGTTCACAAGAACATACACAATAAAATCAACTCCTGCTCAACCGGGAAGTATCGCTGGTCCTGCAAACAACCTTTGTGGTCAGTCAGGTGTTACATATTCAATTGCTGCCGTTGCCGGTGCAACTGGATATTTGTGGACACTTCCTGCTGGTGTAACTGCGGTTACTCCATTGACTGGAACATCGATCACTGTTAACTTCACTGCCGGATTTACCAACACTGGTAACATCTGTGTATCTGCAAGCAATGCTTGTGGAAGTGGTGCAGCTCGTTGTTACGCGGTTACTGCACGTCCTGCAGCATCCGGTGTAATCACTGGTCCATCTCCTGTTTGTAAAACTTCAACTCAGGTGTACACTATTGCTGCCATCTCCGGTGCTGCAACTTACACTTGGTCTGTAACGGGTGGTGCTTCTATCATCCCTGCAGGTACTTCTGCTACTGTTAACTTCAACACTGCATTGTCATCTTCCGCTACTATTAAAGTAAATGGAAACAACGCTTGCGGTGCTGGTCAACCGGCTCAGAAGATAGTTGCTGTTAACCTTGGTTGCCGTACGGCTCAGGAAGAACTGTCTGCAGTTTCTGCACTCAGCGCTTATCCGAACCCAACCAGCGGTATGATCACATTGAATTTCTCTGCTGACGTGAAGGCTAAATACACTGTAAAAGTGGTTGACCTGATCGGTAATGTAGTGATCAGTGATGTGGTTAGTGCTGTTGAAGGCGTTAACATGAAGGATCTTGATCTCAGCAAAGTTGCTAAAGGAATGTACCTCCTGTCTCTCGAAAACGAAGGCGGTAACGTACAAACCCTCCGCATCGTGGTTGAGTAATCGATTCTCCACTTAAATAAAAGGAAGTCCTTCCCGAAAGGGGAGGACTTCCTTTTTTTATTTCCATTGCATGGAAATTCAATGCCGAAGGGCCATACAAGGGATGGCCCTTTTTTTTCTTTAAATCCACTTATTTTGGATTTTGAATTATTCTTAAAATTCTTTGCATTTCAGGATAAATAATTCGCAAATTATTTTTTGATTTTCAGTAAAAATGCTCTATATTAGAAGCAGTAAATTAAACACGAACTATCTGTCATGAGAAAAGCTTCTACTTTCTTCAAATCAATTTTATTGATCACCACTTTCCTTTTTGCAAACAAATTTGCAAGAGCGGTCGATCCATCATTCACGGTTTATATCGACAATGCCGCTTACGTTTCTAATAGTGTATTTGAATTCGATATCATGGTGAAAGCCGCAGGCCCAACTTCGACATTTGAATTAAGAACTTTCCAGGCAGGTATTTGGGTTAGTCCAACATGGGCGGGTGCAGGCACTGTGTCATTACAAAATGTTTCCGGTTCTTCACAGATGACATCACCGGGCTACAACGGCGCATTGATGTGGAACAACACAGATAAATTTATCAATTGCGCAGTGAATGTTGGAGTAAAAACTCCTTCTTCCTGTATTTCAAGTTCAATTTCTTCGAGTGCACCGGTTCGGGTTACCCGCTTAAGAATGACTACAACAACGTCGTTTAACTGCGCATCAACACCTGATCTCATGTTCAATTATGTTCAAAGCGCAAGTTCTCAACGTTTGCACACTTCTCTTTCGTGGCGCATTAATGGAACATGTGCAGTGAATTATGAAATGTTTTATCCTGCTCGTCCTTATGGCGGTCAGGCATATTTCAATGGTGAGCTCTGGTCACTTGCTGACGCTGATGGAAAATCTCCTGCAAGCGCAAATGCGAACAGTGCCGCTTGTGCGACAACATATCAGGTGACCGCTTTCGTACAGGGTTATTATGATGTACCATCATCCGCGATGACAACAGTTATGGCAAATCAAATGGTAAGCAATGCTACAGGATCGCAAGCAGATACATTCCTGATTCAATTCAGATCAGTTGCTGATCCTTCTGTTATCTTGTATTCTGAGAAGTCTGTTGCCGGTACAAATGGTCTTACATCCTGTACAATTCCAATGTCCCTCACCGGACAGAATTGCTGGATCGTTGTAAACCATCGTAATTCAATTCAAACCTGGAGCAATGCCGCGGTAATGGTTACTGCAAACGGTTCTTTTGATTTTAGTTCATCTGCTTCACAGGCATTCGGTGATAACCAGATTGAGGTTGAACCCGGCGTTTACGCGATTTATTCCGGTGACGTTAACCAGGATGGATTTATCGGTGGTGATGACGTGGGTACTGTTGACAACGATAACCTTGCTGGATTGTTCCTTGATTATTTTGTTACCGATGTCAATGGTGATGGATTTATTGGTGGGGATGATGTTAGTATGGTAGATAACAACAACCTTGCTGGTGTATTTGCCATCTTACCTTAATTCAAATAAAATATTTAATATAAATGGGCTGTCCGAAAGGATGGCCTTTTTTTTTGAGATCATTTCTACAGATCTAAATCAGCGTGTTAACTGTGTGGTAAGCCCACTGAATTAAATTTCATTTATAATTGTCTTTTTTGCATTTTATTAAATTTCAGGACTCTGTTTTTTTTGTTAAAATTTTCCGCTTTAACATTCTTTCAATTGAATTGACCAAGCAAATACTTCCATTTGCCAAATACATGTTTATTTAATGTCTTTTTAGGGTTATATTTCAGTAAGAGCGAAAGAGTAATCCAGTGGATTGAATTGGAAATGGTCGTGAAATATCAGCTTCAACGGCGAATAGTTTTTTCTGGATTTCTTTTTCATGTGTTGGATTTATCAGGTTATAATCTGAGAACATAACCCCATGTTTCAAAATCAAGACGGTAATATTCTATTAAAAAAAAGTCTCCTGACAATTATTTTTTTGTCGGCGTATTTCTTTTTTAACGGAAGGATTCAGGCGCAAACCATTACCCTGTTATCACCGACAGGTGCAGGCGGGTTTGAGTCAGGGACCACTTTTACTGCGAATGGCTGGACTGAAGTTCAGGCAGCAGGAGACGCCAGAAAATGGTGGGTGGGTACACCCGCAGGTTCTCAGGCTGGAACACGAGCTGCTTATGTAGGATCATCTACAAACAACAACGGAATCGCCAATGCAAAGGTGGATCACTTTTACAGAGACCTGATTGTACCCGCCGGCGCAGTCAATGTCCAGCTGAACTTTTATTTGAAGCAAATCACAACCGACAATACATTTGATTACTTCTATGTATTTACAACGACGACAGCAAATACGCCTGTTACCGGCACAATTCCAGGATCCGGGTATGTTCAGCGATTTGTGAATACAGCGACTGCTTATCCTGCATTTACCGCCATTCCAACGATAGATTTGAGTTCGCTTGCCGGTACAACAGTTCGCCTGGTTTTTACCTTTAAATCGGATGCATTTACGCCTAACGCGAATCCTGCAGTTGACAATATTTCGTTTACTTATGAGAATGCTCTACCGTGCAGCGGTACACCTTCCCCCGGGAATACCCTTGCATCTGCCATCAATCCGGTTTGCTCGGGGTCTTCGGTAACACTTTCCCTACAGAACCCATCCTCGAATACAGGTCTCAATTATCAGTGGGAATCCTCAGCAGACGGAACTTCGTGGAGCATTATTCCTTTGGCACTCTCTTCAACATACGTTGCCACTCCGGTTGCTTCAACATATTATCAATGTAAAGTGACCTGTACCAACAGCAATCAATTTGCTTATTCCGGTGCTTACCAGGTGCAGACAACGAATTGTATCAATATGCAAAACGGGAGCATTACAACCTGCTCGGCGAAGTTTTACGATAGTGGGGGACCTTCCGGATCCTATGTAAACGGAGAAGATTATACTTATACATTCTACCCGCTTCCGGGTAATAAAATTCAAATCGTTTTCAATTCATTTGTAACCGAAAGCGGCTATGATTTTTTAAGTGTATTTGATGGAAACTCTGTGTCAGCTCCTCAATTATTTTCCGGTTCTGGATCTGCTTTGCCAGGGACGTTCACTTCAAGTGCAGCGGATGGTAGTCTGACCATTCATTTTACTTCGGATCTTTCTCTCAGCTACTCGGGTTGGGATGCAACTGTAAGCTGTATTTCAATTCCGGCATGCACCGGCACACCTGTTCCCGGAAATGTCACCGGTAATACAGCTGTTTGTTATGGATCAAACACAACACTTACTGCAACAGGAGCAACAATTGGATTCAGCGGACTTCAATATCAATGGGAAGAATCGGATGATAATGGGATAGGGGATCCCTGGGCAATCGTTACAGGAGGAAGTGGTGCCACTACCATCAACTATACTTCCCCCGTTTTAACCAATTCTGTGTATTACAGGATGACAGTTACCTGTACCAACAGTGGACAAACTGTTTCGTCACCCGGTCAATTTATTCTTGTAAACCCATTACCGGTTACTTCCATTACCCCTTCCTCAAATAGAATTTGCGGCATTGAAACTGTTACCCTTACCGGTAATGGTGCCGCATCGTATTCATGGTCACCGGCTACCGGTTTGAATGCAACGACCGGTGCAGTGGTCATCGCAGGACCGGCAAGCACCACCACTTATACGGTTACAGGAACTACCAATGGTTGCTCCATGACCGCTTCAACGACAATTGATGTATACCCTGCAATTGGAAGCGTGTCTGCAACGGCCGATACAACAGAAGGATGTGATCCTTTATCCACAACACTGCATGCAAGCGCCTGCCTGAACGTGAGCCCCACAATGAACATAGATTCATCGTCGGCTAACTATACACCGACAGGGGCAACAGGATTTCTCTCCATGTCAAGCGCGGATGATGGTTTTGCGACCATCAATCTGCCTTTTAGTTTCAATTATTTTGGAAACAGCTATACGTCCGGCTTTGTATCCACGAATGGATTTCTTGCATTCGGAACCAGTTCTACATCGCTCACAGCGCAGCAATTACCAAACGCAACGACTCCGAACAATATCATCGCCTTGTGCTGGAATGATCTGCTGCATTCTGCAGTCAATACAGGTGTTGATACGTTCACTGTGGGAAGTGTGGGCAGCCGGAAATTTGTTATTCGATTCAATGCCGGCGCTGTCGCTTTTTATAATATCGGTTCACAGTCAGGTTCATTCGGTGGTAAAATAATTCTGCACGAAGGCACAAACAAAATTGAACTTCGCATCGACGCGATGAACATGGGTACAGTTACCGGCAGGTTAAAAACCCTGGGAGTGGAGAATTCGGATGGAACAATTGGGTTCGCGGCACCTGGTAAAAATGCTACCGACTGGCTTGCCGGCAGTTCAATCACATATGGATTCACTCCGGGATTTACTTGTTCAGGTTCCGGATCCATTAGCTATGTCTGGTCACCATCCTCCAATTTATCAAATGCCGCATCCGCGAACCCTGACCTGAACGCATTAAGCACAAGTACTGTATATACAGTCACTGCAACAGCGACCTCCGGATGTACTGCCTCCACGACACTGAGCATGGTAGTTCAGCCCAAACCGGCTCCGCCTGTGATTTCAGCGGGAGGACCGCTCGCGTTTTGTCCCGGAGGTAATGTTGTCCTTACATCTTCTTCACCGGTTTCGAATCACTGGAGTACCGGTGAGACTACTGCATCTATCAATGTGAATACGTCTCGGTACATCACACTGTATACCACCAACGGATCTTGCTCATCACAACTTGCAAGTACATCGGTTACACGTTACGATACAATACAACCACTGATCACTGTATTGGGTGGTGGTTTGTCATTGTGTAGTGGCACACGGGAATTGGTGGCGGATGGTTTGCCGCAATTTTCATCGTGGAACTGGAGTACAACTGAAACAACACAGAGTATTACAATTTCTTCAGCTGCTACTTATTCTCTTGTCGCAACAGATTTAAATAATTGCATTACACACAATGAAATTTCTTTCATTGCCGGAGCGAGCCCTGTTTCACCGGTAATCAACGCGAACACTTCTCTTGTAGTTTGTAATAATGAATATGTAACCATGACTTCCGATTTGTCAGACAATATTCTCTGGTTACCAACATACGATAACTCTGCATCAATTTCCTATAACTTATCACCTCCCGGCACTTATGATTTTTATGTCATACGAGACTCAATGGGCTGTACCTCGGAGTCTAATCACCTGGTATTTACCGTGAATCCGGTTCCCGAAGTTTATAGTTTCCTTCCGGTTGACTCAGCCTGCCCGGGAGATGTTATTACACTGAACGGAACGGGTTTGTTAAATGTCACCAGTATTAGTTTTAATGGTACACCCGCATCAGTATTTACGATTGTGGATGATTATAGCATCCAGGTAACTGTTCCTTATGGTGCAACATCAGGTTCACTGAACTTGATGGACAATCTAACCGGTTGTTCAGGTCAAAGTCCTGTGTTTACAATTAAGACAAGCTGTTTAACCAGTACATCTTTGCAATTGAAAATGTTTCTCCAGGGATATTACCTGCAAAGTGGTTCCATGAATCCCGCATTGTATAATTCCGGACTCAGTATCAGTCCGACTGATTGTGACACGATTCATGTTTGTCTGATGGATGTGAATACACATGCTGTTGTCGAGTGTTCTGAAGCAATCCTGGATGTAAACGGATTGCTCACCTGTTACTTTTCGCCAGCTTTGAAAGATGAAAATTTCTATATACGTATTCAACATCGGAATTCGATCGAGACCTGGTCATCCTCTGTTGTTGTAATGGAGTCGGTAACCAATTATGATTTCAGTATAAATGCAGCTCAGGCTTATGGTTCCAATCAGGTTGAAGTGAGCCCCGGAATATGGGCGTTGTGGAGTGGCGATATCACAAATGGTGTTAGCTCAGGAATTCAGGATGGGCAAATCAATACTGATGATTTTAATTCCCTGGAAAATGACACACAGAATTTGTTGGCGGGATATCATGCCGGTGATCTAAACGGCGATGGCATTGTTGAGTCGGCAGACTATGCATTGATGGAAAACAATCAGCAGTTTTTGATTGTATCTATGCATCCCTGAAGTTATGCACTTAGTTAATTCGTGTGTTAACGGAAAATTTTGAATGTATAATTTATGTTTTCTTCAATCAGACTTACAAGATACATTCCTCTTGTAAAATCAGACAGGTTAATCTGCCCATTTAAGTCTGAAAGATTCCCTGAATAAATTTTTCTGCCGTACATGTCACAGACCATGATTTGAGCCGCTGTGAAATTATTTCCATTGTATTTAAATGCAGAAATACCTTCCACAGCAGGGTTCACGAATTGCAAGAGGTTATTTCCAGGTATTTTCGTTTCAGAAACGCCGGTATTTATTCTTACCCAGGAATATTGTGTCAGGGTATTTCTTCTTTGAGCGCACAGATCGACCACTGGTGTAAAAATCAGGTTGGTTCCCTGAATCACATATGTATAATTACCTGTATCGCTACAGGATGTACCAAGATCAAAAATGGCAAATTGTCCGTTGTTTGATGTATATAAACTCAATGGTGAATATCCTGAAGCGGTTGTAGCGTAAAATAAAGTGTCCTGTCCAAAAAGAAAATAAAGATTGATACTCGGAGGATTGGTGCCGAACCACTCTGAATTTTGAAGGCTTTGCGATTTTGAAGTTGAAGCACAAATAGTGATGAATAACAATAGTATGAGCTTTTTCATCTTTAATAATTTTTATGCGAAATTAATACGGTGAGGAAAGGTGAAAAAGAACAGAAGTCATTGAAATAAAAAAAAACACCTTCCGGAAAGAAGGTGTTTTTATGAGAAATTAAATAAGTAGAGTGGCTTGTTATTCCGCCATCTCCGCGAGATCCACAGGTACAACCTGAGTGACTCCCTGTTCCACCATCGTGATACCGTACATGATGTCTGTTGATGCCATCGTACGTTTGTTGTGGGTGATGATAATGAACTGTGAATCTTTCGAGAATTTACGGATGATATTATTGAACTTGTCAATGTTCATGTCATCCAATGGAGCGTCAACCTCATCGAAGATACAGAACGGTGCAGGTTTCAACAGGTAAATACTGAAGAGCAGGGCAGTGGCCGTAAGCGTTTTTTCTCCTCCCGATAACTGGGAAATTGAAAGCGGACGTTTGCCTTTTGGTTTCGCGATAATCTGCACTTCACTTTCTGTCGGATTTTCCGGATTGAGCAATACCAGATCGCAATCATCGTCCTCGGTGAACAGTGAGCGGAATACATGAATGAAATTCTGACGAATATCCGTGAATGCCTTCATGAAATTCTCGCGAGCTGTCACTTCGATTTCTTCGATAGTTTTCAGCAGTGACTCTTTTGCTTTGGCAAGATCGTCTTTCTGAGTATTGATGAATGTATGGCGTTCGCTGATTTCTGTATACGCTTCGACCGCCATCGGGTTGATGGGTCCGTAATTGTCGAGCTGATTTTTTTGTTTGTTTACTTTTTCGCGAAGCTCTTCTTCCGTCCAATCCGGAGAAGGTTCTTTCTCGAGCATATCGTTGATGTCGAGATTGAATTCTACGGACAATCTTTCCTTAAGTGAATTGAGCTGCATTTTCAGCTCCATCGTTTTGTCTTTGATGGCCAAACCGATCTGTTCCGACTGCTCGCGTTGGTGACGTACCTGGCGGATACGGGTTTCGAGTTCATCGATTGAACCACGAGCCTTGAAGTATTCCGTTTCAACAGCGGCAACAGATTGCTCCATCGTATCTTTTTCGGAGTACAAAGTCAGCAACTGTGAATCAAAATCTGTAGAGGATTCGAGCAGTTCGCGGATTTGGTTCTGGATGTTTTCCAGTTCCGCTGAATTGCTGGCAATATTTTTATTCAGTGTCTCCAGCAGGTTGACTTTGTAAGCGTGATCACGAATGATCGTCGCGATCTTGTTTTGCTGTTGAATACACTGGATGTTGTGCTGGTTATAGCCCTGACTTTGGTTGTTCATCACTTCCGTCAGGGAATTGAATTCCTGCTGGAGTGTGTTCAGCTGACCGCTTACCGTTTCGTATTGAGTACGGAGTTGTTCCAGGTGTTCATGGAAGCTCAGGTTGTTTTGGCTCAGCGTTTCATCAATTGAAGTCTGCTGTTCGTGCAGCCCCTGCAGGATACGTTTGTTGTTTTCAATGCTGGAATGAAGGTGTTCCGCTTTGTTTTTCAAAGAGGAATGTTCGTGAACAGCTTTATTAGCTTCCTGTTGCAGACGGTTTTTATCCGCTGTGAGTTTTTCTTTGTTGCGTTTATTTTCCTGCAGTTGTTGCTGAACCTGGTCGCGCTGTGTTTTCAGGCGTTCCAATCCGTTTGCAAGAGATTCAATTTCTTTGCTGAGATTCTCGAGGTGTTTCGCGCGACCGATTCGTTTGCCATCAAACAATCCGATGGAACCACCGGAAAGAGAGTGACGTGTACGGCAGTATTTTCCATTTTTGGAAATGAAAACGAGGGATTTGTTATCCTGCTGCAGGAATGGTGTATTTTCCTGGTTCTCCGTAACGACATATACATTACGCAGCAGATGATTACAAAGTGGACGATATTTTTCCGCGATGTCAATAATACTAATAGCAGGCATGCAGTCCGAAACCTGTTCGAATGCAGGAACCGGAGTATCTTCGAAATTTTTCAGAATGAAGAAATTCGCTCTTCCTTTCGCTGCTTCGCTCAATACATTTACCGCGCGACTGGCTTCTTCAATCTGATCAATCACAAAATAGTTCATGAACGGATCGAGGTAATTCTCAATCGCGGATTTGTATTCAGCCGGACAGTTGAGTATTTCAGAGAAAAGAGGAGCCTGGCTGGTAGAAGGAGAGTTTTTACGGAGGTAGCGAAGAGATTCAGGATATCCTTCCAGGTTTTCCACCAGACTTTTGGTCAGGTTAAATTCATTCTGACGGGCATCCAGCTTACGGCCTTCGGCAATGACTTCTTCGGTGAGTTTTTTCAGTTCTTCATCGCCATGAATGATTTCCTGCGCAAGATGTTCCTCGTTGCTCAGCAACTGGTGGTGAAGTTGTTCTTTTTCTTCTTTCAACTGACGACTTTGTTCCGCTTTCGCGTGAAGTTCATCGTGTTCCAGTTGTTTGGTCATTGAATCATCTGATAGACGTTCAATTTCCTTTTGAATAGAATCTTTTCGAGCCTGAGTCACCGCGAGACTCTTTTCCGACTCGTGCATGGAAGTCTGGATAGAACGTGCTTCGGAAGAAAAACGATTGATGTCGCTTTTCATCTGATCGTGATTGCCACGTGTTTCATCCAGCGCGCTTTTTAATTCATGGAGTTGTTGCTGGAGTTGTTCCAGGATAATTTCTTCGTTGAATTTATCTTCCTCTGATTTCGCGATCTGATCCTGTGTTGTAAGGAGCGTGGATTTGTCAGTGGAGAGCTGTTGAGATAATGAAGATTCTTTATCCTGAAGATATTTCAATTTCTCATTGCTGATTTTCTTGTCATTTTCCTGCTGACGAATGAAAGAGATTTTTTCGTTCAGCAGTTTTTGAGCTTCGGAAAGTTCTTTTTCCTTTTCCAAAGAATGCAATTTGACAATTTGCAATTCCGCTTCGGAGGAATCAAGAGAAGCATCCAGTGTAATTTTTTCTTCCTGTTGTTTTTCTTCCTGTTGCTGGAGTTCTTCAAATGTTTTTTTACTGCCGGCAAGTGTGAACAAAGCCAACTCGGAGCTGAGCTCCTTGTATTGTTCTTTTAACTTGTAATACCGTTCTGTTTTTCTCGCCTGAGATTCCAGTGTTTTCATGTTGCGTTCGATTTCGAACAGCAAATCGTTCACACGGCTCAGATCTTTATCGGTATCCTCGAGTTTGGAAAGGGTTTGTTTTTTTCTTGTCTTGTATTTAGAGATTCCCGCTGCTTCTTCGAGCAGGTTTTTGATAGCATTGTTTTTATCGTTCAGGATTTCATCCACCATTTTCAATTCAATGATGGCATAAGAATCTGATCCGATTCCGGTATCCATAAACAGTTCCGTAATGTCTTTTAAACGACAGGGAACATTGTTCAATAAATAATCACTTTCACCGGTACGATAAAGACGACGGGTAATTGTAACAGTGGAATATTCGGTAGGAAGGATATTTTTCGTGTTCTCAAAAGACAAAGACACCTCCGCCAGGTTGGCGGGTTTCCTCGTTTTCGTTCCGTTAAAGATGATATTTTCCATCTTTTCAGAACGCAGCATCCGGGTCTTTTGCTCACCCAATACCCAGCGCATGGCATCGACGACATTTGATTTTCCGCTTCCGTTAGGCCCCACAATGGAGGTAACCCCTTTGTCGAAGTGGATGGTTACTTTATCGCCAAAGCTTTTGAATCCTTTGATTTCTAAGGTTGTTAACCGCATAATAAATTAGTGTGTTTCAGGGAATAGCTGCAAAAATAGCTTTTTCTGATAAGAAGCACCATTTTGTTAATAACTCGGCAAGGCTATTGGCGAAAGTGTAAATTCATGCAGTTTGGGTGAATTGACCGAGTTCTGACATTCTTTTTATTTGCATTACCCATCTTTCGGCCATGAAAATTTAAAATCCATTAACAAAGCAATCAAAGAGCTTGATAAATGCTCTTCGATTGATAATGAGGAAGGAAAAAAACCGGAATTGAATCTATACAAATGATAAGATAAATTCCGGAAATTCAAAGGTCGCAACAGGACGAAAATTTGTTTTGGTTTTAATTTTTCAATTTATACTTTTACCACCCGCATTAACTAAATCTTAACAATAATATATACTTGATATGGGACGAAAGTTTTACTTACCACTCATCGCTCTGCTATTCATCGGGTTTGGCGCCTTTGCACAATCCGGTGAAATCCGCGGTAAGGTTACCGAAAAGGGCGGCAAAGAAGGTGTACCTTTTGCAAGTGTTGCTGCACTGCTAAACGGAACTCAGGTACAGGCAGCGGTCACCGATTTTGACGGAAACTTTTCCATCAAGCCCTTGAACCCCGGTAAGTACAATGTAAAAGCTACCTGCGTTGGTTACAACTCTCAGGAAGTAACGGGAGTACTGGTTACCTCTGATAAAATTTCTTTTGCCAATTTTGAATTGGGAAAAGGAGTTGAACTGAAGGTGCTGGACATCGTAGAATATACCGTTCCTCTGATCGACAAAGGAAGTCCTGCTACACAAAAGACAACTTCATACGAAGAAATCCAGGCGGCACCAACGCGTGACGTTCAGTCAATCGCTTCTCAAAGCGCGGGTGTATACCAAAAAGATGATGGAGGTAGTGCTCTGAACTTCCGTGGTTCACGTTCCGATGCAACTGCGATCTATGTGGATGGTATTAAAGTAAGAGGAGGTATTGGTCTTCCACAAAAAGGAACTGAACAGATCACAGTTATCACCGGCGGTCTTCCCGCTCAGTATGGTGACGCGACAGGTGGTGTCATTTCAATCACAACACGCGGACCATCCAAACAATATACCGGTGGTGTCGAATTCGTCACTTCTGAATTGTTTGATGATTACGGTTACAATCTTGCTTCTTTTGATCTGGCCGGACCGATTTTCACCAAGAAGGATTCTACGGGTCAAAAATCTGGTCAGCCTATTGCCGGATTTTTCCTTTCCGGTGAATATCAGTACGACAAAGATCCGACACCTTCCGCAGCTCCTTTTTATGTCGTGAAAGACGATATCCTGGAAAGCGTTCGTAAAAACCCTTTGATTGCATCTCCTTCAGGTAATGGTTATATCCATCGTTCTAATTATTTTACAATGGATAGCCTGCAGAAAGTGAAAGCCCGTCCGAATGTGGCAGCAGACGCGATTCGTCTGAATGGTAAACTGGATTTCCGTCCTGTGAAAAATGTTACATTCACTTTGGGTGGATCCCTGGAGCGTTCACAAAGCCGTGATTATATCGATATTTATTCTTTGATGAATTACGATAACAATCCTCAGACGATCGGAACAAACTGGAGAGCTTTTGCAAAGATTACTCAGCGATTTACTTCTGAAGACAGAGAAAAGACGTCTTCCTCAGGAATTAAAAATGCATATTATTCTATCCAGGTCGATTATTCACACAATCATGAAGTGGATCAGAATGCAATTCATAAAGACAGAATTTTTGATTATGGATATGTAGGTAAGTTTACAACCTACGGTTCTCCTGGTTATCAGCCTGTAACATTAAAAGACATTAATAATAACGACTCTATCGTGTTCAACCAGGTAGGTGCTTTTGATACACTCGTAACTTTTGAACCGGGAAGCCAGAATCCTAATACTTCCAATTACACTACTCAATACTATAATCTGACAAGTGGATTGGGAACAGCAGGTTATCAGGACAATTTGTTTAACATCATCAATCGCGGGGCTCTTATCAACAACGATAATCGTCTTCAATTGAACACTTACGGTTTGTGGGCAACTCCTGGACGGACCCGTAGCTTTTATGGTGTTACAGATAACAATCAGTTCCGCATCAGTGCTTCCGGTTCCGCTGACTTAAAGAACCACAACCTTGTTGTAGGTATAGAATATGAACAAAGAACAGATCGTGCCTGGTCAGTGAATCCGAACAACCTTTGGGGCCTTATGCGCCAATTGGCTAACAGCAGAATCACCGGTACAGATCCTAACTCCGCTCATATTTCTTATGTGAATTTTGGCGGACAAACAATCACTCAGGTTGATTATTCCGAAGCACTTTATGCTCCTTCAACCAATCTTGATGGAGATAAAGCTCCCGGTTTCTACGAAAAAATTCGTGACCAACTTGGTTACGCAATGAACGATACTGTTCAGGTTGACGCTATTGATCCTTCACGTTTCTCTTTGAGTATGTTTACTCCTGATGAGTTATTGAGCAATGGTTTGATCGGTTATTACGGTTACGATTATCTTGGAACTATGCAGAGTAGCAGTTCTTCTCTCGAATCGTTTATCAATGACAAAAATTCAGAGAACAATTACATACGAGCAATTGATGCGTTCCGTCCAAATTATATTGCCGGTTATATCCAGGATCGTTTTACTTTCAATGACCTTATTTTCAATATCGGTGTTCGTGTGGATCGTTTTGACGCGAATCAAAGTGTACTGAAAGATAAATACCTTCTGTTTGAAACACACACTGCCGGTGATCAGGAAGCTAAAAACCTGGGAAATATTCCGGATAATATCGGAAGCGATTACTATGTATATGTAAACAATTCCCAAAACCCAAGCCGTATCACCGGTTTCCGTAAGGATGAAAAATGGTATGACGCGCAGGGTAACCAGATTACAGATCTGACTCCGCTTGTTGAAAATGGCGGGTCAACCGGAGGTATTCAGCCGTATGTATTCAATTATGATGATGTTCAGAACAGTCGTGTTCGTTCGGGCATATTCAAGGATTATACGCCGCAAGTGAATGTAATGCCACGTATCGCCTTCTCTTTCCCGATTTCAGACGAAGCTTACTTCGCTGCACACTATGACATCCTCACACAGCGTCCACAGGATTTGAACCTCATTCGTTTTAATCCGGTTTCCTATCTCAACCTTGCTCAAGGGTTGTCAAGTACAATCAGTAATCCGGACTTGAAACCGGAACGTACAACTGATTATGAAATCGTGTTCCAGCAAAAAATCAGTCGCAGTTCCGCATTTTCCATCGCGGCGTTCTACAAAGAGTTGCGTGATATGATTCAGTACACTACTGTTCAGTATGCGTATCCAATCACTTATTCTACTTATGGTAACCTCGACTTTGGTACAGTAAAAGGACTCACTTTCAATTATGACCTTCGTCGTACCGGCAACATCCGTATGAACATCAGTTACACACTTCAGTTTGCTGACGGTACCGGTTCTGATGCCAACGCGAATGCGGGAATTCTTGCTCAACAAGGTCAAACAAACCTTCGCGAAACATTGCCTTTGAGTTTTGACCAACGTCATACGTTCGTGACATCATTTGATTACCACTATTCTTCAGGTAAAGATTATGATGGTCCGGTTTGGTTTGGCAAACAAGTATTTTCCGATGCAGGCTTGAACCTTGTACTTCGTGCAGGATCAGGAACACCATATACACGTAAAGGAAACATCACACCGGAGGCAGACTTCACAACAGCTGCCAATGGTCGTTCAACAATTGCCGGTTCTATTAACGGTTCACGTTACCCATGGCAGTTCAAGATTGACGCGAAGGTCGATAAGAGCTTCCAGATCAAACTTGGTAAGAAAGTGGATGGAGAAGCACGCCGCCCGATTTATGCAAACGTTTACCTTCAGGTGCTGAACCTTCTTGACGCGATGAATGTAATCGGAGTGTATCGTGCTACAGGAAGTCCGGATGATGACGGTTACCTTGCTTCATCAGGCGCTCAGCCAAGTATCGCTTCTCAGGTTAGTCCACAATCATATATTGATCTGTACACAATCGCTGAAAATAATCCGGGCAATTACAGTCTCCCGCGCCGGATTCGTTTGGGTGTTCAGTTGAATTTCTAATCTTCCCTTCTGTTTTAAATCGCGTAAAAAAATGACTCGATATACCATGATTAAATTCGCCAAAGCAATGTTCTTATTCCTTGGGCTGTCAGTGCTCACTCAGGGAAAAGAAAACATCGGACAGCACAGGATGGCGGCTCCGGATGCAGGCAGCCACAAGGTTTTTGCCGGTTGTACTCCTTCAAAGGGAAGGGCAGATCTTGATATTAATAATGTCCGTACACCGATTTATATCAACGGTGATATGTGGTGGGATCTTGTAGGTAATGCCGAATACGAAGTACCGTATGGTTCCGGTAAGCATTCACTTTTCTCCGGAGCAATCTGGGTGGGCGGACTGGACAACCAGGGTAACCTTAAAATGGCAGCTCAGACCTATCGTCAGTCAGGAAGTGATTTCTGGCCGGGTCCATTGGATACGACCAATGCAACCATCACGAACGATGTGTGTCAGAAATACGACAAACATTGGAAGATTACAAAAGCGGAAGTCGCGGATTTTGTAAATTATTTCAATGCTCACAGCGGAGACCTGGATGGTTACGATGTTCCGGATGCCATCAAGACATGGCCGGGAAATGGTGATGCAACTTTATTTCAGGGAAAATATCTTGCTCCATTTGAAGACATCGATTCAAACGGAGTTTATGATTATCAAAGCGGAGACTATCCAAGATTTAATCTTTCTTCTACTGAACAAAGATGCGGTGAGTATCTTCTCGGTGATCAGACTATCTGGTGGGTGTTCAATGATGCCGGTAATACACATTCTGAAACCGGAAGCCGTTACAACATCGGTGTGGAAATCCAGGCCCAGGCTTTTGGATTCAATACCAACGATGAAATCAATAACATGACTTTCTACAAGTACAAAATCATTAACCGTGCTTCTACAATTCTGAACAATACCTATTTCGGTTCATGGGTAGACGCGGATCTTGGAAATGCTTTCGATGACTATGTGGGTTGTGATGTAAAGCGTGGTTTTGGATATTGCTACAATGGAGACGCGGATGACGATGGTGCAACCGGTTACGGTTTCAATCCTCCTGCTATCGGTATGGACTTCTTTGAAGGTCCTATCGCTGACGATAGTGACCATGTCGACAATGACCGTGATAGTGTGATTGACGAAGCGGGTGAGCAAATCATCATGTCTAAGTTCGTTTATTATAACAACGACTTTTCCAACATTGGAAACCCTTCTACTGATCTTCACTATTACAATTATCTCCGTGGTATCTGGAAAGATGGATCAAAACTGCTTTATGGTGGTAATGGCTATCAGTCAGGTGGTGATAGTTGTGATTTCATGTTCCCGGGAGAAACCGATCCTGCGGGATGGGGGACTCATGGAGTAACAGGATTGTTCCAGTGGTCGGAGAACTATCCAAAACCCGGTGATCCGCCAAACCAGCCGGATGACCGTCGTTTCCTCCAGTCGGCAGGTAGCTTTACACTTCAACCCGGAGCTGTGAATTTTATCACTACAGGAGCTGTTTGGGCAAGAACTTCATCAGGTGGACCTTTGGCTTCCGTGAAATTGTTACGTCTTGCGGATGATAAAGCACAGATACTTTTTGACAATTGCTTTAAAATTGTTGACGGACCGGATGCTCCAAAACTCACCATTCGTGAGCTTGACAGAGAATTGATCATGTCTTTGTCCAATCTTCCGAGTTCAAACAACTACAAAGAGTTGTATAAAGAAAAAGATCCTGCTGTAACATCAACTCTTTCTTATTTCACTTTTGAAGGATATAAAGTTTACCAGGTTGCTTCTCCTGATGTAACGACGAATGATCTGAAGAACGCTGATAAAGCGCGTTTGGTTTTCCAGTGCGATATTAAAAATGGTGTTGCGCAAATCGTGAATCAGTATTTTCAGCCTGACATGAATGCATTTGCTCCGGTTGAGGAGGTAAATGGTGAAGACAATGGATTGCGTCATACATTCCGGGTTACAACTGATGCATTCTCTTCCGGTGATCCGACTCTTGTAAATCACAAGACTTATTATTTCCTGGCAATTGCCTATGCTTACAATGCTGATGAAGCGACATTTGATCCTTATGTTGAAGGATTGAGTGCACCTTACCTCGCGGGCCGTCGTGGTGCTACAGGAACAGGTATTGAAGTGTATACAGCGATCCCTCACATTTCTACACCTGAATCCGAAGGATTGGTGTTGAGTACATTCTATGGTGATGGTCCGGAAATTACACGTGTTACCGGTCTTGGTAATGGTTACAATATCGGTTCTGATCGTGGTACTCTTGATCTGAAACAAGATCAGGTGAATGAAATCATTTTTAATCAGGGTAAAAGTAAAATTGATTTCCCTACATATCAGGCTGCCAGAGGTCCTGTGGATATCCGCATTTATGACCCAATGAAAGTGGTTCCGGGTAATTTTGAATTGTGGCTTACTGATACAGCAACTTCAACCGGTAACTGGAGATTGAAAAACATGAACACAGGCCAGACGGATAATTCAATCAAGACTCTTGAATTCCCTTATGACCAGTTGTTCGAGAATTACGGTTTCTATGTAAGTATCAACCAGGTGAAAGCTCCGGGAGAATATCCTGCGGGAGGTAATGGGTTTATTGAGGCTTCTGTGACTTATTCAGATCCAAACAGCCGTTGGCTCGGCGGAGTTCCGGATATTGACGGAGATGAACAATTGAACTGGATCCGTTCCGGATCTTGTGACGCGACTCCTTGTCCAGACTGGGATGGAATTGATGATCCTGAAGTGTATGAAAGAATTCTTGGTGGAACATGGGCTCCTTTCCGTGTTGTAAATAATGATGGTACTGCAGATAAATTAGCTCCTGCTTCTTCCGTGGAACCAGCTTCCACCGGTAAATTATCACAGGAGTTGGATTCACTTCGATTCCTTGATGGAATTGATGTAGTCTTAACAAACGATAAGAGTAAATGGAGTCGTTGTGTTGTATTTGAAATGAACTATCGTTTTCAGGATGCTGAAGGAAAAGCCCTGAAAAACCTTCTTCGCCGTCATCCTTCCATGAATATCGATGGAACTTATAGCACTACCGATTCAGGTTACAGCTGGTTCCCGGGATATGCAATGGATGTTGAAACCGGTGAGCGTTTGAATATTGCATTTGGTGAGGATTCCTATATCACACCGGATAACGGTTACATCGGTGAAACAGGAGGAGATATGAAATTCAATCCTACCTCGACTTATTTCTATCCAACAGATACAAATGCTACTCCAAGAGTAATTGCTGGTGGCAAACATTTCCTGTATGTTTTTGGAAGAAAAAATGTTCATAATGTCGTTAATCCTACAGATACATCTTATTGGGGACCTGCATATGATGGTTGTGAACATCTCCACTCAAAATTGTGGAAATTACAACGACCGAATGCGACTACTTTAACCAATGCTGAGAAAGTTACGTTAACTGAAGTCTGGAAAGATTGTATGTGGGTAAGTATTCCGATGGCGGTTCCTGCTCAGTCCTGGTTGTCAAGTGATGCGAAGATTCGTTTGCGCATGACACACCCGTATCGCACTTTCACCAATGATTCAACTGCCAACGGTAACGATTACAAGCCATATTACCGTTTCAGCACTGATTCAAAAGTAGGTTTGGTTAAACAGACTGAAGTTGCAAAATCAGCTTTGGACATTATCAATATTGTTCCAAATCCATATTATGCTTACTCCGGTTACGAGCAAAATCAGCTTGACAACCGTGTGAAGATTGTGAATCTTCCTCCGAAATGTACAGTTCGTATTTATTCTCCGGCCGGAGTATTGATCCGCACGTACAAACGTGATGCTCCCTTGGACAATTCCTCCGGTTCTACTTTCCCTGAAAGCAATTCCAGTACATCGATTGATTGGGATTTGAAAAACTCAGTGGGTGTTCCAATCGCAAGTGGTATGTACATCATCCACATTGATGCACCGGGAGTTGGAGAGCGCACCATCAAGTGGTTTGGCGCGATGCGTCCGATTGACCTGGATACATTCTGATTTTCATTCCTGATTTTACACACGCACGAAAAAACATTAATATGAAAAATATAATGAGAGGCAAGAAGTTATTGGCGGGTTTACTCACGATCCTGTTGCCGGTTGTTTCAAATGCCGGTAATCCTGACCGTGCAGGTCAATCCGGAGCTTCAGAACTCCTGATCAATCCATGGGCAAGATCCAGCGGATGGGGTGGAGCGAACAGCGGTGCTGTTCATGGCCTGGAAGCAACATTCTTAAATGTCGCGGGTATCGCGTTTACCAAAAAGACGGAAGTGATCTTCAGTCATACCAACTTCCTGAAAGGAAGCGGAATCAACATCAATGCATTTGGTATCAGCCAAAAAGTAGGTGAAGCAGGCGTGCTTGGCTTGTCCGTGATGTCAATGGATTTTGGTGATATCCAGGTAACCACTGTTGAATCTCCTGAAGGCGGACTCGGTGAATTTTCTCCGCAATACATCAATCTCGGATTGTCTTACGCGAAGATTTTCTCGAATTCAATTTATGGCGGAATGTCTGTGAAAATCATCAACGAAAACATTTCGAATTTGTCGGCAAAAGGAATCGCGATTGACGCGGGAATCCAGTACATGACCGGTACCAACGAAGACAAAGACAATATCAAATTCGGTATTGCTCTGAAAAATGTAGGTACTCCTTTGAAATTTGGTGGTGACGGTTTGTCTTCACGCGCACCTGTTGCTTCCGGAGTTTACCAGTTGACAATTGAGCAACGTTCACAGGGTTTTGAAATCCCTTCTCTTGTAAATATCGGTGGTGCTTACGATATCAATCTGGCGAAAGAACACCGCCTGACAATTGCCGCGAATTTCACATCCAATTCTTTTACCAATGACCAGTATACTGCCGGTCTTGAATATGGATTTAAAAACATCTTTATGCTTCGTGGTGGGTTCACTTACGAACCCGATTTGTTTGATGACAACCTGAGAACGACTGTATATTCCGGTCCTTCTGCCGGTATGAGCATCGAGGTGCCCATGGGGAAATCCGGTAAAAAATTCGGAATTGATTATTCTTTCCGGGCGACTAACCCCTATGATGGCGTTCATTCCTTTGGCGCTAAATTCACCTTGTAAACAAAAAAATTTAAGCTTATATTTGTCTTAACAAAGCAAGACCCCGGGAACAGGGTCTTGCTTTGCTTTATTCATTTCCCAAATTGAAAACATTATGTCAGTACAATATTTCACAGCAGAAGGATTGAAAAAATTACAGGACGAGCTCTATCAACTTAGAAATATTGAGCGTCCTAAGATTTCACAGCAAATCGCGGAAGCACGTGATAAGGGAGACCTTTCTGAAAACGCTGAATATGACGCGGCGAAAGATGCACAGGGACTTTTGGAATTGAAAATTTCTAAGCTCGAAGAAATCGTTGCAAGCGCGAGGCTGGTTGATGAAAGCAAGTTGGATAATACCAAAGCCCTTGTATTGTCAAAGGTGAAAATCAAAAACAAAACCAATGGTTCTGTTATGACTTATCTCCTCGTCGCGGAAAATGAAGCGGATCTGAAACTGGGAAAAATTTCTGTTACCTCACCGATCGGAAAAGGCTTGCTCGGAAAAAGTGTTGGGGATACTGCTGAAATCGCTGTCCCTTCCGGTAAAATTGAATTTGAAATCATTGAAATTTCAAGATAATAATGGCCTCTGTTTTTACACGGATCATTAGCGGAGAAATCCCATCTTACAAGATTGCTGAGGACGATCGTTTTTTTGCCTTTCTGGATATTAGTCCGCTTGCCAAAGGGCATACACTGGTGGTTCCAAAACAGGAAACAGATTATATTTTTGATATAGAGGATGCCCAACACAAAGATCTTTGGGATTTTGCAAAAAGGGTAGCAAAAGCTGTGAAAAGTGCTGTTCCTTGCAAACGGATTGGCATTGCCGTTATAGGATTGGAAGTACCTCATGCTCATATCCACCTGATTCCAATGAACAAGGTCAGTGACATGAACTTTGCAAGTCCGAAATTATCCTTTCCTCCCGATGAAATGGAGGAAATTGCTCAAAAAATAAGGTCTCAGTTTATTTAACAACCCTGCCCGGGTTTGAGGCCAGGAAAGATTTCCAACCGGTATGGGTGCTCCCTGTACCGGTTTCTTTTTTGTGCTGAAAATAATGGCAAATGGCGGCCGCTAATGCATCCGTAGCGTCAAGGTACTCTGGTGCCTCCTTGAAGTGTAAAAGTGTCTGTACCATCGCGGAAACCTGTTCTTTTGAGGCATTTCCGTTACCGGTGATACTTTGCTTGATTTTTTTTGGAGAATATTCAAAAATCGGGATTGTACGGTACAATCCGGCGGCCATGGCAACACCCTGCGCCCGGCCTAATTTCAACATCGACTGCACATTTTTCCCAAAGAATGGAGCTTCGATGGCAAGGTCATCAGGATGGTACTCATCGATCAGGGCAAGCGTTTTCTCGAAAATACGCTTGAGTTTCAGGGCGTGGCCGTCGAGTTTTTGCAGATGTAAAACACCCATGGTAATCACTTCCATCGTGGAGCCCTGGATCCGAATTAATCCATAACCCATGATGTTGGTTCCGGGGTCAATGCCAAGAATAATTCGTTCGGAAGGTACAGGCATAATTTCATGATACAGCTCCACTTTATTTTATGTAAACTTGTTGCGAACCTGTATGGAACAAAGTAAGAGAAATATTTCCAAAAAGACCTGGCTGCTCATTAAATTCATTATCGCGGCTGCTGCCCTTGGGTTCATCTACAAGGCGGTCCTGGACAAGGCGACAGTCGGACAATGGTTGGACATCATTCTTGTTTCCATCAAAGAAGGTAATCATCCCCTGCTCTTTGTTTTGGTTCTGCTTTTTATGTTGTTCAATTGGAGTGTGGAGGCATTGAAATGGAAGAGGATGATTGGTAAAATTGAAAACGTAAGTTTTCTGCGTTCGCTTGAAGCGGTATTCTCCGGACTCACTGTTAGTTTTTTTACACCAAACAGGGTAGGTGAATATGCAGGCAGAGTTTTTCATTTGGGTAGAGCTGATCGTATCGAAGGTACGCTGATCACCGTTATAGAAAATTACAGTCAGCTGCTCGTAACACTCATAACCGGATCTATTGGTACCATTGTTTATCTGAAGTTATTTGTGAACCTTCCCGAATACCTGTGGACTGGTGTCAGCATTCTCCTGATTCTACTTTCGATTGCATGCTTGCTTCTTTTTCTGAATGTATCCATGTTGAGTAATGTTTTCCGGAAATTTAAACTTCCGGCTTCCTGGAATCAATATCCCAGAGTGTTTTCATTTTATTCTACACGCGAATTGTTATCAGTCTTAGGACTGGCATGGGTTCGCTACATGATATTTACTACACAATTTTATTTGTTGCTCAAGATCTTCGGTGTTGAACTGTCATTTCCAATCGCGTTTTTGTTGATCGCGATGACCTATTATGTGATGTCTGTCATTCCAACGATCGCCTGGATGGAAATCGGTGTACGAGGGACAGTAGCCACTTATTTCTTTTCTCCCGTTACGCTTGATCCAATCGCTGTTGTGAATGCAAGCATCACTTTGTGGCTCATCAACCTGGTACTTCCTGCTTTGATCGGTTGTTTTTTTGTTTTTGGATTCAAGCTTGGAAAGAGGAGGGAAGGATGATCTGGATCGGGACATTCCTCCTGATTGCTTCGGTGCTGTACGCCTTGTTTATTATATGGTGTTTGTACGGATGGAGCCGGATTTCTTCTGAACCTGTGCATTCGAATAAAGTATTGCCCGGCGTTTCTGTAATTATTCCTGTTCGGAATGAAGAGCACAGCATTTCTGAAACGTTGACTGCGATAACACAACAAGAGTATCCAAAAAACAACACGGAGATATTGGTCGTTGATGATTGTTCCGTGGATTCAACAGTGAAGGAGATACAAAAATTCATTCAGGAGCATGCTCGGGATCAGATCCGGCTTTTAAGAATGGAAGAAAAAAGTGCAGGGTCAAAAAAAGCAGCCATTACACTGGCTATTCAATCCGCGAAAAATTCCATCCTTCTTGTGACAGACGGCGATTGTGTTGTGCCGGAAACGTGGATCCGAACCTATGTACATGCCTACGGAATGCATGATGTCGAATTCATTGCAGGACCTATCGCATTTCATAAAGGCGGTGGAGCACTGGGATCTGTTCAGTCACTGGAAATGATGGGGCTTGTTGGAATAGCAGCCGCAGGCATTGCACTCGGAAAACCCATGATGTGTAACGGCGCTAACCTTTCGTATACCAAACAAATTTTTCAGGACGTAAATGGGTTTGATGACTCGAAAAACAGAGCTAGTGGTGATGATACACAATTGCTTCTGAAAATTTCCAGGTTGAATAGGAGCAAAGTGATGTTCCTCAAAGATCACGGAGCGATTGTGAAAGCTTCGCCGGTTCATTCCTGGTCACAATTGTGGAATCAGCGAAAACGCTGGGCCTCAAAAATTCCGGTTGCGCTCAGTTCATTTACAATCACTGTAGCCATTGTTTCCTGGTTTACACATGCATTGTTGTTGTTGGGAAGTATTGTTCTTTTCTTTTCTCCAGTCCTTGCTAATTATTTTTTCGTCGCATTATCACTGAAATTAGTTTCAGAATTTCTTCTCCTGTATTCTCTCGCGATATTTTTTAAAAGAAAATCATTGTTATGGCTTTTCATTCCCGCGCAACCTTTTTATTGGATCTATATTACACTCATCGGTATCCTTTCTCCTTTTGGTCGTTATCAGTGGAAAGGGCGGAGGGTGAGGTGATTTGGTTGTTGGTTGTTAGTTGTTAGTTGTTAGTTGTTAGTTCTTTGTGCTTAGTGGTTAGTGCTTAGTGGTTAGTGCTTAGTATTACTTCCACTTCCACTTACTCTTCCACTAACCACTAACCACTAAGCACTAAGCACTAAGCTCTAACCACTAACCCGAAACCAGGAACTCTGAACCCGGAACAAGTTAACGCTGAATTTCTTAGCAAGCGCAAAATTCCGCCTTGCAGAAAAGCCGCTCTTTGTTAACTTTACACCACTATACTGAATTAATTTCCCCTCCCAATATTCCTCATTCATGCCCCAGTTTTCCCATCTGCACGTCCATACGCAGTTTTCTTTGCTTGACGGTGCGGCCGATATATCCGACATGTACAAAAAGGCAGTCAAGGACAACATGCCCGCGATTGCCATCACTGATCATGGAAACATGTTTGGTGTTTTCAAATTTGTAGCGGAGGCGACAAAACACAATACCAAAGAAAATCCGAATACCATCAAACCAATTGTCGGTTGTGAATTTTACCTGGTTGAGAACAGACACAAAAGACAATTTACCAAAGAAGATAAAGACCAACGGTATCACCAGCTTTTTCTGGCAAAGAATCCTGAAGGTTACCGGAATCTTGTCAAGCTGTGTTCGCTCGGATATATCGAAGGATTGTATGGAAAATATCCGCGTATCGATAAAGAACTTGTACTTCAGTATCACAAAGGATTGATCGCGACAACCTGTTGTCTGGGCGCTTCTGTTCCGAGAACAATTTTGAGAAAAGGTGAAAAGGAGGGTGAAGCTGAATTCAAATGGTGGCTGGATTTATTCGGTGAAGATTATTATATCGAGCTTCAGCGTCACGATATACCCGAACAAAATAAAGTGAATGAAATCCTGCTGAAGTGGGCAGTGAAATACAATGTGAAAGTAATCGCGTCGAATGATTCGCATTATGTGAATCAGGAAGATTACAACGCGCATGATATTTTGCTTTGTATCAATACGGGTGAAAAGCAAAGTACACCAATACTGAAAGATTTTGATGATGATGTTTCCATCAAGGGAAAAAGATTCGCTTTCTATAACGACCAGTTTTATTTTAAGAAAACGGAAGAGATGAGCGCTCTCTTTCATGATGTTCCACAGGCGATTGATAACACCAATGAAATCGTTGGTAAAATTCAACCCTTGAAACTCAAGCAGGACATCATGCTTCCGCATTTTAAAATCCCGGCCGGTTTTGATTCGCAGGATGAATACCTGCGTCATCTCACTTATGAAGGAGCGAAAGCGCGTTACAAGGAACTTACACCGGAGATCGAAGAGCGATTGAATTTTGAACTCTTCACCGTGAAGACCATGGGTTTCGCGGGATACTTTTTGATTGTTGCGGATTTCATTAAAGCAGGTCGTGATCTTGGAGTTTTTGTCGGGCCCGGACGGGGATCAGCAGCGGGATCCGCTGTCGCTTATTGCATCGGCATTACCAATATCGATCCGATCAAATACAATTTGCTGTTTGAGCGATTCCTGAATCCGGATCGTAAGAGCATGCCCGATATCGATACCGACTTTGACGATGTCGGTCGGCAAAAGGTGATCGATTATGTAGTGGAGAAATATGGCAAGAATCAGGTAGCGCAAATTGTCACCTATGGTACAATGGCCGCGAAGATGAGTATCAAGGATGTTGCCCGTGTGCTCGACTTGCCACTGGCGGAATCCAACCTCCTTGCCAAGCATGTACCGGAGCGTCCGGGCATTGAATTGCAACGACTCCTTGAAGCACCTCTCGACGGAGAGAAAAGTTTAAAAGAAAAGGAAAACCTCAACAGCGATGAACTGGGTGAAGTAAAAAAACTCAGGGAGATATATAAGGGAACAGATTTACAGGCGCGTGTTTTAAAAGAAGCAGTGATTCTGGAAGGCTCTGTGCGGAATACAGGTATTCACGCTGCCGGAATCATCATCGCCCCGATGGATCTCACGGAATTGATTCCGGTGTCGACATCGAAAGAAACCAATTTGCTGATCACGCAATTTGACGGGAAAGTGATTGAAGATGCCGGAGTAATCAAGATGGACTTCCTCGGATTGAAAACGCTCACCATCATTCGGGATGCGTTGCGACTGATAGAAGAAAACCACGGAATAAAAATCGACATCGACACAATTCCACTTGACGATGTGAAGACGCTTGAGCTTTATCAACGCGGTGAAACAAACGGAACGTTCCAGTTTGAATCCGCGGGGATGCAAAAATATCTGAAAGAACTTCGCCCGGATAAATTTGAAGATCTCATCGCGATGAACGCGTTGTATCGCCCGGGTCCACTGGAATACATTCCGAATTTCATTGCACGAAAAAACGGTCGTGAAGCTGTGAAATACGATCTGGAGGCGATGAAGGAATTTCTGGAGGAGTCTTACGGGATTACTGTTTACCAGGAGCAGGTGATGCTGCTTTCTCAGAAGCTCGCGAATTTCACGAAAGGTGACGCGGATACCCTCCGAAAAGCGATGGGTAAGAAGCAGAAGGAAGTGCTGGACAAAATGAAATCGAAGTTCGTTGAAGGATGTAAATCCAATGGACACGATCCGAAAATTTGCGAGAAAGTATGGACCGACTGGGAAGCTTTCGCGAGTTATGCATTCAACAAATCGCATTCTACCTGTTATGCATTTGTCGCATTTCAGACAGCTTACCTGAAAGCGCATTACCCGGCGGAATACATGGCTTCCGTGCTCACGCACAACCTGAGCAACATCGATAAAATTACATTCTTCATGGAAGAATGCCGGAGAATGGGTATTCCTGTTCTTGGTCCGGATGTAAATGAAAGTTTATATGACTTTGCTGTTAACCGCAAAGGTGAAATTCGTTTTGGGTTGGGAGCAATTAAAGGTGTTGGAGAAAACGCTGTGATCGCGATCATTGAAGACCGTACAGCTGCCGGTCCTTATAAAGATATATTTGATCTTACTCGTCGTGTTACCAGTAAAGCGGCAAATAAAAAATGTCTGGAAAGTCTGGCACAGTCAGGCGCCTTCGATTGTTTCGAAGGTATTCACAGAGCGCAATATTTCGCCGCAGATGCAAAAGACCCATTGCCAGGAATCGAACGTGCCGCGCGTTTTGGTAACGCGATGTCTGCTCAGCAATCTACGATGCAGAATACATTGTTTGGAGAGGATCATCAGGACAATGTCGCCACTCCGGTTCTTGCGAATTGTGAACCATGGAATTCTCTGGAGAAATTAAAACGAGAAAAAGAGGTCATCGGTTTTTATATTTCCGGTCATCCTTTGGATGAATACCGTTTTGAGATCGCGAGTTTTTGTACACATAAGATTGATCAGCTCAATGATCTTGAAAAATTAAAAAACAAGGATATTACCATTGCAGGTATTCTTTCAGAAGTAAATCACCGCATGAGCAAAATGGGAAAGCCATTTGGTACGTTTACCATTGAAGATTATAGCGGCTCCTGCCAGATGGCTTTGTTTGGGGAAGATTATGGAAAGATGAGAGAGTTCCTGGTTCAGGAATCTTTTGTTTATATAAAGGCAAAAGTTCAGTCCCGGTATAATTCACCGGATCAGTTTGAAGCCAAGCCGACAACCATTCAGTATCTTTCTGATATTTCTGACAAGCTTGCCAAATCGATTACTTTAAAAGTGCCTTTGCATGCTGTTTCTGAGAAGTTTCTGACTGATTTGAATATGACGCTAAACAATTCCCCCGGAAACTGTGTTGTAAAGTTCAATATCCTCGATCCTGAAGAGCAAATAAGTCTGGAATTGCCTTCAAAACGCATGAAAATCAAGGTTAACAAGGATTTAATCAGCCAACTGGATGGCTTTAAAGAGCTGGAATACAAGCTCAATTAGCACTGCCATTTTGGCTTCAGCTCATAGAGGGCTCATTTATTGTAAGTATCTTTGCATTCAATTAAATTTTAACAAAAAAGAAGGAAAATACATTATGGCACTTGAAATTAATGACGCGAACTTTGAAGAACTGGTCATGAAATCTGACAAACCGGTACTTGTTGACTTTTGGGCAGAATGGTGTGGACCTTGCCGCATGGTAGGGCCTATCGTTGAAGAACTCTCTAAAGAATATGATGGAAAAGCTGTAATCGGCAAAGTAAATGTCGATCACAATCCGAATATCTCGATGAACTTTGGTATCCGCAATATCCCGACACTTTTGATTTTCAAAAACGGACAGGTTGTGGACAAACAAGTAGGAGCAGTTCCGAAATCAATACTTGCCGGTAAGCTGAATGCTCAATTGAGTTAATTGCTGAGAGGTTATTATTTATTGAGTTATTAAGTAATTAAGTTATTTGGTGACTGAAATTATTAATCGTTAATCGTTGAGGTGAAGACTGAAATGATTAACGATTTTTTTTACATTTAGCTGGTGATATTACAAGTGATTTAGAGTGAATAGTAAAGTGTGAAAATTTAATGTCTATTGCTTCGTTTGATCTTGCAATTACCATAAAATTTTAAACTCTAAAATCAAACAACCAACCCGGAACTCGGAACATTTAAAAATGCCAATCAACCAACACGAAGTACAACTCCTCGGACATCTTGAATTGCTTGCAAGGCAGGTGGTAGAAGGATTTATTACCGGTCTGCACAAGAGTCCTTTTCATGGTTTCTCTGTTGAATTTGCGGAGCACAGATTGTACAATACTGCGGAGTCGACAAAACACATCGACTGGAAATTATTTGGGCGATCGGATAAACTTTTTGTAAAAAGATATGAAGAAGAAACAAATCTTCGTTGTCAGGTGATTCTTGATAATTCATCGTCTATGCATTTTCCCGAAGAAGGAAAAGCAGGAGTGGAGATGAATAAAATTAATTTTTCAGTGCATTGTGCCGCTGCTATCGCTTATATGTTGCGTCTTCAAAGAGATGCTGTCGGACTCAGTATTTTTTCAGATAAAATTGAACTGAATACTCCGGCACGTTCCAGTTCCATTCATCACAAAATGATGTTCAGTGAAATGGAAAAACTGATTACGGATCCGAAAATTCAAACTGGAAAAAAAACAGCTGCCGCAGCGGCATTACATGAAATCGCTGAAACCATTCACAAACGTTCTCTGGTGATTGTATTTAGTGACATGATGGAAAGCGGTGAGAATACGGATGATTTGTTTTCAGCATTGCAACATTTAAAACATAACAAACACGAGGTAGTACTCTTTCATGTAACAGATAAAAAGCGGGAAGAGGATTTTAATTTTGACAACCGTCCTTATTTATTCGTAGACGTAGAATCCGGAGAGCAGGTAAAAGTGCATTCGAATGAAATCCGGAGTACTTATATAGAAGCCATGGCTAACTATAAAAAGGATTTGAAACTCCGTTGTGGTCAATACAGGATCGATTTTGTGGAGGCTGACATTAATGAAGGCTATCGGCATGTCCTTTTACCTTATCTGATCAAAAGGGAGAGGATGGGTTAATTCCTGTTAAAACGAATTCTTTTTTTTAAAACACTTGACAATACCAATCTTTTATCGTAATATTGCGATAGATTATTTGAAATGGGAATTACCAAAACAGAGGAGTTTACTTTAAAGGATAACCGCATCGCGCGTTATGCGAAAGCATTGGCACACCCTGCAAGAGTCGCGATTCTGCAAATTCTTGTACAGCGTCAGACTTGCATTTGTGGTGATCTTGTTGATGAACTTCCTTTGTCTCAGTCTACCATAAGCCAGCATTTGAAAGAACTGAAAAATGCCGGACTGATTACCGGAGAAATTGAAGGAGTAAAAACCTGTTACTGTATCAATGAAAAAGAATGGGAACTCGCCAGCCAGGTGCTGGATTCTCTGTTCAAAAGCATGAAGCAGGGCAAAAAGTGCTGTTGATTTTTTTTGATTTATTATAACGTAATATTACGATAGAAGAATTATGAATTATGAATTATGAGTTATGAGTTATGAATTATGGCTAATTGATCAGCTGTACTTCCATTAAGGTACAATACTCAGTACTCAATAACCCAATAACTCAATAACTTAATAACTTAATAACCTAATAACCCAATAACTTAATAACCTAATAACCTAATAACCCAATAACCCAATAACCCAATAACCCAATAACCCAATAACTTAATAACCCAATAAGCTACATCCCAATGAACGAAATCGAAGAAATCAAAAAAATGGTTCGTGAAAAGTATACAGAAATCGCGACACAGGATAAGGATACCAATGCAAGTTCTTGTTGCGGATCAACTTGCTGTTCGGATGAAGTGTATCATCTGATGGCCGATGATTATTCAAAAATGGAAGGCTATCAGGCCGGGGCTGATCTTGGTCTGGGTTGCGGACTTCCAACCGAATTCGCGAAGATCAAAAAAGGAGATGTTGTGATTGATCTCGGTTCCGGCGCAGGTAATGATTGCTTTATCGCACGTGCGGAAACAGGAGAAACAGGAAAAGTGATTGGTGTTGACATGACCGAAGCCATGATTGCACTGGCAAGAATGAATGCGGAGAAATTGAATTTTAATAATGTTGAATTTCGTCTTGGTGACATCGAGAAAATGCCGGTGACCAGCGCGGTCGCTGATGTTGTTGTAAGCAATTGTGTGCTGAATCTGGTTCCTGAAAAGCAAAAAGCGATCTCTGAAATTTATCGTGTATTGAAACCGGGCGGACATTTCAGCATTTCGGATATTGTATTGAAAGGGACATTGCCGCCATCTTTGTTACGCACTGCTGAATTGTATGCAGGTTGCATCTCCGGGGCGATACAAAAAGAGGACTATCTCGGGATGATAAAAAATGCAGGCTTCGATAATATCATCATTCAAAAAGAAAAACCTATTCATGTACCGGATGATATTTTGAAAGAATATCTCAACGAGGCTGAGCTTACAGAATACAAAAATGCGGGAGTAGGTATTTTCAGTGTGACAGTTTATGCTGAAAAGAAAAAAGAACCTTGCTGTGATCCGGCAGAGAAATGTTGTTGAATTATTAGTTTGTGTCCTTTGCGTTTTTCCGTGATTTTATTTCGCGCAAAGACGCGAAGGACACTAATGTTTTACCGGATTTATTTTTATTAACCATTCTTCATTTGCTTCTTGAAATGGCGATTTGACAATTTTGATTTTTTTTGAACCTGCATTTTTCTAATATTTTCTGAACCAATTGTAAATTTTCATTTTTTTTGGATCTAAGAATGAAAAATGTGTGAAACATGTAACATTCTTGTTGAATTGTGTAATGTTAAATTAAGAGAATTGGGGCAATTTTGTTGATGAATTTTATGTTTACATAAATAACACAATTAACGTTTGTCGATTGTGGTGAATTAATGAGTGAAATACTATTTCGATGCACGAAAACAATGCGGTTCATTTCTATGGATTACCAATGTATGGGTGGGGCGCTTTAGCCGTGCTGGTAATTGTGGTTGGAGTGTGGGCTATTTTGAACAAAAAGAAGAGATAATTCAGTTTTAAAATTCATCTCACTATTTGTTCTTCTTCTAAGGCTTATTTCTTCAACTCTAAAAACATCAAAGCCATGAAATCCTTTCATAAAATATTGTTCCTGTTTTTTGTTATTCAATCAGGAATGTGGCTAATGCCCGAAAAATCAAGTGCACAAGTATCTGTAAGCTTCCAGATCTTTTATGATGACCTGAGTCCGTATGGAAGCTGGATTCAGAATCCTGAATATGGATACGTCTGGATTCCAAATGTGGATCCCGGTTTTACTCCTTACGGGAGTAATGGTTATTGGGTGTACACAGATTTTGGCTGGACATGGGTTTCCAATTATCCTTGGGGCTGGGCACCTTTTCACTATGGACGTTGGTATTCAGATCCTGTATATGGACCAATATGGGTTCCGGGAAATGAATGGGGACCGGGTTGGGTGACATGGAGAAGATCAGAAGGGTATTATGGATGGGCACCAATTGGCCCCGGAATTAGTATCAACATTGCTTACAGCAACTCATACAATGTTCCCCGTGATCAATGGAGATTTGTTCGGGATCGTGATTTTGGGCGAAGAGACATTCATAACTATTATGTGAATTCATCGAATACCACGACGATCATAAACAATTCCACTGTGATCAACAATACGTATATTGATAATTCAAATCATGTAACCTATAATACCGGACCTGAAAGAGCGGAAGTTCAAAAACGTACAGGAAGTAAGATCAATGCTGTTCCCTTGAAAGAATACAATAAGCCAGGTCAGCAGATGAGCAAAGGGGAGTTGCAGATGTACAGACCACGAATAGAAAATAATAATGCGGCCGGTAACAGGCCTGCACCTTCGAAGGTGTCTGATTTGAAAGAGGTGAAACCTGTCAAAGAGAGACATTCAGATGTTCAATCCCCTAATCAAAGTAAGCCGGGAAAAGCACAGCCTGCGCAGCAACCGCGACGGGATCAACCGGTGAAAAAGGTTCAGCCGGGGATTCAACCTAAACAGAATCAACCTAAACAGAATCAACCGAAACGTGATCAACCTGCTATTCATCAACCACAGCAACCCAAAAATCAACAAAAGGATAATCAGCCGGCACAACAACAAAAACGTGTTCAGCCACAACAGCCACAGAATAAACCAGACTTGAATCAACCGGCTGAGCAACCACGTCGTGATCAGCAAAAGCAGCAGCAGGCAAAGCCACAGCAAAATCAATCGCCTCGCCAACCATCAACGCAGCCGAAACAGGAGCAGCGTGCGGTACCACATCCTCAAAACCGGCCTCCGGTTAGGCAAAAGCCTGCACAACAAAAACAGCAGAATGTAAATCCTGAAAAGGATCGCCCATCACAAAACGAAGATGCTAAACATCCGAAGTAAGCGGAAGTTGAAATTTGTATTTGAAAAGAGCTGAGCGCTAATTTTCTTTTTCTACAAAATACATTTCGATCTCTCCCTTATTCTTCGCGTGAATTTTCCCACGCTGTGTGCATTGGAATTTGTGATTGACCAATTGCCATGTGCTGCCACTGATATTTACCTTCCCGGCCTCACCGCTTGATTCCATTCGGCTGGCTATATTTACAGTATCCCCCCAGATATCATAGGCGAATTTTTTCAGACCTACTATCCCTGCGACAACAGGACCTGTGTGGATGCCAATTCTTATTTCAAAAGGTTCCTTTCCTTCACGATTTCTTTTTAGAAGATGTTGCTTCATGAATTCCTGTATTTCCAGAGCCGCACTTACCACATCAACAGCGTTTGTTAGGTTGACTACAGGCAGACCTCCCGCGCACATATAACTGTCGCCAATTGTTTTTATTTTTTCAATATTGTGTTTGCCGATAATGGCATCAAATGCTTTAAAACAATAATCAATTTCTGATACTAATTCTGATGGAGAAAGTTTTTCAGAAATTTGAGTAAATCCTTTGAAGTCGGTGAACATGACCGTTACATCCTGGAATTGCTTAGCATCGGCACTTCCTTTTGCTTTGAGTTCTTCGGCAACTTCTTCCGGAAGAATGTTTAGTAAGAGATCATCGGATTTTTTCTTTTCTGCAACCAAATCAGCTGTTCGTTCTGACACGGTTTGCTCCAATACCTTTTGACGGGCTTTCAGGATGCGTTCCCGCCATTTGATATAGTACCAGATGCTTCCGGTCAGGACAAGGAAATACAATACATATGCCCACCAGGTACGCCACCATGGTGGGTGAATGTGAATTGAAACAGAAACCCCTTGTTCATTCCAGACTCCGTCATTGTTGCACGCTTTTACCTTGAAAATGTAGTTGCCGGGATCCAGATTCGTGTATTTAGCTGTGCGGGAGGTACCGGATAGGATCCAACTCTTATCATATCCTTCTAACTTGTAAGCGTATTTATTTTTATTCGTTTGTGAAAAATTTAATGCGGCAAAATCAAATTGCAATTCTGATTGATCATAAGCCAGATTCATGTACCTGACATCATAGATAGCGCTGTCATGAATATAAGGTTCATTGTTAATTTTTATTTCCGTGATTAGAATTGGAGGTGGTTGTGTGTTGAATTTTAATTTCGAAGGGTAAAATGAATTGAATCCGGAAACACCACTGAAAAGTAATTCACCATCTTCTGTTTTAAATGATCCATGCCTGTTAAATCGTAGGTTTTGCAACCCATGACTTATGTCAAATGCCCTGATAATACCTGTGCCCGGATCCAAACAGGCGATTCCATTTGTAAAAGAGCTTGCCCAGACACGGTTTGAATCGTCGATTTGGATCGCGGTGATAAAATTGGAAGGCATCCCTTCGTTTTTTGTATAGCTTCTGAATTTTCCGATAGTTGGTTCAAATCTGTTCAACCCTCCATTTCTGGTTCCTACCCACAGGATGCCATTTTTATCTTCAGCAAGGCAAATGACATTGTTGTTGCTGAGTGAAGCAGAATCACCTTCACGATGATTGAAGTGAGTAAATGTTGAGGTTTTTGCGTCGAAACGATCGAGACCTTTACCTGAAATTCCTCCGAAAACATTCACACCATCTGCAGTTCCAACCCAAATGGTTCCTTTTGAATCCTTAAATATTACATTCACCTGATCACTGCAAAGGCTTTTGGGATTTGATTCATCATTACGAAAGAGCGTTTGTTTTTTTGTTTTCAAATTATACCGCATCACGCCACCTCCGTTGAATCCTATCCAGACTTCATCATTGTCGCCTTGAGTAATACAACTCACTTCTGAATCACCACTGCCTTTTGGTGGTGGTGGAGAAACCAATAATTTACACCTGTTCTTTTTTATTTCATACAAATGCACACCAAGCCCCGAACCAAGTAATAAATTCCCGTCTTTGAGTTGTAACATTGCCCAGAGTCCAAGATCAATTTCGAATCCATCGGGTACTATTTTTTCAAATTTATTAGTGGAGAGATCATATTTGATCAGACTTTTCCCGTCAGTACCAAGCCAAACAATCAGTGAGTCTTTAACGATTGAGTAGATATTGTTGAATTGACTATATTTCAAATTGGTGTATTGCTGGTACAATTTGAATTGCTGACATAGAGGATCCATTTTATCGATTCCCCTGCTTGTTCCTATCCAGTAAATTCCGCTTTTATCCTGAAAGATAAATGAAGCCCAGCTCCATGCAAGTCCTCTGTCGTCATTGTCAACATAAGGATAAATTTTAAATCCGTTTGTTTCCGGATTTACTTTAGCTATACTCGTATAAAAGGGTGGGCCTGATGCAATGCTGACCCAGAGCTCACCTTGCTGATCTTCAAGAAAAGAAGTAGCCAGGTAATTGAGTGTATCCTGTGGGGCAGCTTCACGAGTGTGTCTTTTGAACAAATTTGATTTCGAAGAATAAGAATACAAACCATTCCCGGTCATGAACCAGAGAACACCTTTTCTGTCCTCATAAAACTCATTAACGGGATAACCTGACAATACACCTTTCTGAATACATGAAGGATATGGAACCGGTGCGTATGTTTTTGAATCCATGCATCGGAAGCCTCCTCGAATCGAAGAACCAATCCATGTGATCCCATTTTTATCAGCAAAAATTCCTGAGATACCGCTCTCAATAAATTTCCGCAGTGAATCGTCTGTTATTTTTGGTATTGAGATGGAATTGTCTGAAGTTCTGAAAACACGAATACCCTTGTCTGTGCCCAGCCATAAATTGCTGTCCGGCCCAATGGAAATGCGATTAATCATCAATGCTTCCTTGTTTAGTTGATTATTTCCACTGAGAAAACGCCGGAAGTTGTTGGAAGCTCTCTGATATTTGTTTAACCCCTTATTTGTCGCGACCCATAGTGTTCCATCCTTGTCAATCAGGAGATCATTAATTGAGTTATCGCTCAGGGAAGTAGTGTCATTGTCCTTATTTAAATAATTTGTGAACTCATAGCCATTAAAGCAACTTAATCCGTCAATTGTTCCTATCCAGATTAATCCATAAGTATCTTGTTCTATCGCTTTTGTAAAATTACTGGAAAGACCATTGGAAATGGTGTAATGTTCGTAACGGAATTCGGTTTGTGCAGTTATTGCCGTGTGTGATAATAAAATCAGTAATACAACAATTTTAATCTGATGCATAATTGAGAGGATCGATAGGATTACAGGGAGTAATCTCCTGTTTCAGCTGCTTCAAATGAAAGCTTTAAAATAAAGTGGTGAAGACCAAATTAGGAAAAAATTTTGAATTTGGAAGCTGCGAATTTGGCATGAAAAATTAACTCGCATTTTAAAACATGCGAAATAATCAAGTCAATTTATGCAGAAAATAGATTCGGCGATCGCTCTAAAAGCTACAGAGCTTCTTCTGCTTGAATTTTGGAATCCGCTTTTAGTTTCAGGTAAAAGCAAATCGAATGAATTACTCAGCGGTAGTCGGGTCAATGATTGCAGCAACTCTGCTCACTGAATTGGCAGGGAAACCACCCTGTTTTGCGTGTTCGCGTACCATTTCCTCATTGGGTGCGCTATAAATACAGTAAATCTTGTTGTCTGTGACATAACTGTGGATCCATTGTATTTGAGTGCCCATTTTACTAAGTACACCGCATGATGTTTGGGAAATTGCTTTTAATTGTTCGGCAGATAGTTTCCCTGCTCCGGGGATTTCGCGTTCGATGACGAATTTTGGCATGATAATTTAATTAGAAGTTTAGAGTTGGTGAAATTTATAGAAACAAATTTAGACAATGAATGATGCAATTATTAATGAATCAAATGGAATTTGATTTAGGGGTACCTCTAAAAATATTGGCGATCAGGCAAAATAATACTTTGCAAGTGATTTCGATAGATGATCCTGTTGTTTGGATTTTCTTGAAATGTAGTAAATATTTTTTGAAAATTATTTACTTGTTCAAATCATCCAAAAAGGAGGTTATTGGAATGGTTTTTTTGAAAAGTTATATCCTGATATCAGGTAAAAATTTGGTAAGGTATTTTGGAAAATGACAAAGAAAGGAGGCTGCCTTTTTCAAAGCAGCCTCCTTTTTTAATTTAATTCCTAATCTTCTATTTACTTGTCAATGACCAAACGAATTGTTTGGGTTTCTCCATTAACAACTGCTATTTTCAGGAAATAGATGCCTGGAGTTGCATTTGTTGCATTGAATTCAACGGTATTGATTCCTTCTGTAAGTGAAACTGAATTCTTAACAACTTCATTGCCGATTAAATCGTACAAGCTGATAATGCAATTCGATTGGATCATCGATGTAACCTGAATTGTAAATTGTCCATTGCCTGGATTCGGGTAAATGCCACATTGAATCTGGGATGGATTAAATGTTCCGGCTTTACGATCGTGATCATCACCGTCACAATGGTCTTTCACTTCCACCCACAGTGAACGGGTCTGACTGTTACCACATGCATTCGTTACACGTACACGAATCAGTACATGCTCAGTTGTTACTCCCGTAAAGTCAACAGTAATTGAGTTGAGGTTTGCAGTAAAACTTGCTCCACCACCAACTGTCCATGAGTAAGAAGTTGCGCCAATTACAGCAGGAATACTGTACACCTGGATAAGCTGGTCAGGGCATACATTTTCTTCGCCAATAATTCTGGAAGTGTTCATGTTGCCTGTTTCAATGTGCTTGCTGCGTGCCGGACTCGTTCCGCATGCATTACTTGCTGTTACCCGGATATCGCCATCGTGGAATCCTGGAAGGAAGTTAACTGTGATCGATGTTCCGGTATTTGAAACAATCTGAACGTTTGCAGGTACTGTCCAATTATAGCTGGTTGCACCGGTTATAGGAGCAATTGAATAGGTCACTGAGGTTTGACCACAAACAACATTGCCTGGTCCACTGATGTAGCCTGGTCGCAATGGAGCAGTTGTACAACCGCCTCCGCCACAATTTGTAACAGTGATTGAAGCTGATGCTGTATTGGAACATCCGGCAGTATTTGTATATGAATAAGTAATCTGGAAGGTTCCGATTCCGGCAACTGCAGGATCAAAATTTCCTCCGGTTACACCTGTTCCGCTATAAGTTCCTCCTGCAGGATTTCCGCCGGTAAGCGCAAATGAAGCATCAGTTGAACATACTTGGGCAAAAGCGGATAATGTAACAACCGGCAACGGATTCACTGTTACAGTAACAGGACTTGAAGCAGCGGAACAACCTGACGTGTTCGTACCGGTTACAGTATATGTTCCTGTTGATGTAACTGTGATACTTGCAGAAGTTGCACCTCCCGGAGTCCAGGAATAGGACGCTGCATCAGCAAAGGAAGCTGTGAGCACAACATTACCACCTTGACAGAAACTTGTCGGGCCGCCTGCATTAATAATTGGCTGAGGAAGCGCGCTGATCGCAACATTAATGCTGTTTGACGTAGCCACTAGAACAGATGCACAAGTAGAATTTGAGGTCATGGTACATTGTACAAGATCTCCATTTACAAATGCATTACTTGCGAAAACAGGACTGTTTGTACCTGCGTTAACACCATTCAGCGTCCACTGGTAAGCGGGAGTTGTTCCTCCGTTTGTCGGAGTTGCTGTAAAAGTGATGGTAGTACCCGGACAAACTGCTGTAGAAGGAATGGAAGAAATACTCACTGCAGGAGTGGTTCCTGTAGAAATCACCATAGCCAGCGTGTTTGAATTTGCTTTTAACACTGTTGCACAGGAAGCATTGGTAGTGAGTTCACAAGAAACAACATCGCCATTTGCCAATGCGGAGTTTGAATACGTATTGCTGTTTGTGCCAACATTGGTTCCGTTTAGTTTCCACTGATAGGCCGGGGTTGTTCCTCCATTAACCGGAGTAGCTGTAAATGTCACATTCGTACCAGAACAAATTGTTGTTCCTGGATTCGCAGTAATGGATACCGATGGGGTGACCGAAGCGTTGACAACCATTGTAACCGTGTTCGATGTTGCTGTTGCAGGAGAAACACAAGATGCATTTGAAGTCATCACACAGGAAACCGTGTTGCCATTGGCGAGAGCTGCATTTGTATATGTGTTACTGTTTGTTCCCACATTTGCACCATTCAACTTCCATTGATAGGCCGGAGTTGTTCCGCCATTTGTCGGAGTGGCGGTGAAAGTAACACTGGTTCCCTGGCAAATTGTTGCTCCTGGATTTGCTGAAATACTCACGCCAGGTGTTACTGAGGTTGTCAGAGTCATCGTGATCACATTGGATGTTGCTGTCAAAGGTGAAGCACAACCGGAATTAGAGGTCATGACACAACTCACCTGATCACCATTTACCAGTGCGGCATTGGTATAGGTAGATGTATTGGTTCCAACATTTCCGCCGTTTAATTTCCATTGGTAAGATGGAGTTGTTCCTCCATTTACCGGTGTAGCGGTAAATGTAACACTGGTTCCTGCACAAATTGTATTGCCGGGATTTGCGGTAATGTTAACTGCAGGAACAACTGTTCCGCTTACAACGATCGTCAGTGAATTACTGGTGGCAGTGAGTGGAGATGCACATGCTGCTGTAGATGTCATGATACATGAAACTACGTCAGCGCTTGCAAGAGATGCATTTGTATACGTTGCGCTGTTGGTGCCAACATTTCCTCCGTTTAATTTCCACTGGTAGGATGGAGTGCCACCATTTGTAGGAGTAGCTGTAAAAGTAACACTGGTACCGGAGCATATTGTCGTGCCGGGGCTTGCTGCAATTGAAACTGCAGGTGTCACCGAAGCATTTACCACCATTGTCAGGGTATTTGATGTAGCTGTGGTTGGTGAAGCGCAACCGGCATTAGACGTCAATACACAGCTGATGGTATTTCCATTCGCAAGAGCTGCATTTGTGTAAGTAACGCTGTTTGTCCCAACATTTGCTCCATTAAGTTTCCATTGATAGGATGGTGTGGTTCCGCCATTTGTTGGCGTAGCTGTAAAGGTTACACTTGTTCCTGAGCAAATGGTAGTGCCAGGGTTAGCGGAGATAGACACAGAAGGAGTGACTGCAGCATTTACAACCATTGTAATAGTATTGGAAGTAGCTGTTGGAGTTGAAAGGCAACCTGCATTAGATGTCATTACGCAGCTTACCTGGTCGTTGTTCGCTAAAGCACTGTTGGAATAGGTTGAAGCATTGGTTCCAACATTATTACCATTCAATTTCCACTGATATGCCGGAGTTGTTCCTCCATTCGTTGGGGTAGCAGTAAACGTGACATTTGTTCCAGCACAGATTGTGTTACCCGGTGCCGGTGCAATACTGACTGTAGGTGTAATGGAAGTGGTTACTACAATTGTAAGTGTATTTGAAGTTGCAGTTGCCGCAGAGACACAATTGGCATTTGATGTCATTACACAACTTATTGTATTACCGTTGGCAAGAGCCGCATTGGTATACGTAGCGCTATTTGTTCCTACATTGGCTCCATTCAACTTCCATTGGTAAGAAGGTGTTGTGCCACCGTTTGTAGGAGTAGCTGTAAACGTTACACTTGTTCCGGCACAAATCGTTGTACCCGGATTAGCGCCAATAGATACAGAAGGAGTAACAGCTGCGTTCACCACCATCGTCAATGTATTGGATGTTGCGGAAGCCGGTGAAGCACAATTTGCATTTGAAGTCATCACACAGCTGACAGTATTTCCGTTTGCGAGAGCTGCATTTGTATACGTAGCGCTATTTGTTCCAACATTTGCTCCATTGAGTTTCCATTGGTATGAAGGTGTTGTTCCGCCATTGGTTGGTGTGGCTGTAAATGTTACACTTGTTCCGGCGCAAATAGTTGTACCCGGATTGGCGCCAATAGAAACAGAAGGAGTTACGGCTGGGGTCACCGTCATCGTCAATGTATTGGATGTTGCAGTAGCCGGTGAAGCGCAATTTGCATTTGAAGTCATCACACAGCTGACAGTATTTCCATTAGCAAGCGCTGCATTTGTATAGGTAGCACTGTTCGTTCCGACATTGGCTCCATTGAGCTTCCATTGGTATGAAGGTGTTGTTCCGCCGTTGGTTGGTGTGGCAGTAAACGTTACACTTGTTCCGGCGCAAATAGTTGTACCCGGATTAGCGGCAATCGAAACAGAAGGCGTTACGGCTGCGTTCACTACCATCGTTAGAGTATTCGAGGTTGCTGTAGTCGGGGAAGCGCAATTTGCATTCGAAGTCATTACGCAGCTGACAGTATTTCCGTTGGCAAGGGCTGCATTTGTATAGGTAGCACTGTTCGTTCCGACATTAGCTCCATTGAGCTTCCATTGGTAAGACGGTGTTGTCCCTCCGTTTGTTGGAGTAGCTGTAAATGTTACACTTGTTCCTGAACAAATTGTAGTTCCCGGATTTGCGGCAATACTAACACCCGGAGTAACACTTGCTGAAGACGTAACAGCTAAAACCTGTGCGGTACTTGTTCCACAGGTATTGTGAGCTGCAACCGAAATATTTCCGGAAGTGCTGCTTGCGGTTGCTGTAATTGAATTCGTTGTAGATGTTCCGGACCAGCCACCTGGCAATGTCCAGATATAATCGGTCGCGCCACTGACTGCGGCAACGGAATAGGTTTGGGAGGAACCTGAGCAAACAGTAGTCGCTCCGGCAATTGTTCCGGGTTGTGCAGGAGTTGTACAACCGCCACCTTCTGTCAATACGAGTGATCCTGAGTATACATAATCATTTATTTCATCACCAGTATTATCCGCAGCCATTCCTGTGTAATAAAATGTAACAGTGCCAGTTCCTGCAGCGGGTGCTGTCCAGTTAAAAGCAAATGTGTGTGAGTTCAGTGTTTGTCCGCCTCCGGCAGCCTGAACAACATTTTGACGACTGACACCGCTTACAGTTGCGGCAAGCAATCTTGTTTCTACCGCGTTTGTAATGGCAAGTGTTCCTGCATTTGTATTTGCAGATGTCAAGACTTCGCAGTCCAAACCAAAAAGGGGGAAGTTTGTTTGTGCAACTGTGATGCTCATGTTGTAAGTAGTACCAGGGATATACGATCCACCTGAGATACCAGCGATAGTGACTGAACCCGGGCCGCCATTCAGCGCATAGTCGCCATGGCAACTGGTACATGTTGTTTCACCGGGAGCACCTGTTTTTCCCGCTCTTCCATTACTTGATAGCATAGCGCTTGTGAACACAAAAGCGAGTGCGGAAAGTAATAGTGCGATAGTTAGTTTGTTTTTCATAATTAATTTCTCTTTTAATGTTAGTTGTGATTTTTATTAAGGGAATTGTGATGTCGCAGTGAAAAAAAGACAACAATTCCGGTTGTTAAGTTTTTTTGGAATTAACTCAAGGAGGAATGTGAAAAGTACAAACCAGAATTAGCGCAAGTTGAATTCTGTTGTTCTGTGAGATTCCCCTTTTTTGAAAACGCATAACTGAATTTAATTAGCGTAAGAAAAAATTTCCGGGGGAAAGTCTAAAAGTAGTACTGTGGCAGCTTTTACAGACATGACCAATGATGAACGGCAATCATGATTTCGGTCATAACACAAAAAAACAATCACAGCATTGAACGAAAAATGCAGATATCTCTTTTATCGTCTGCTTAAATACATTCTCAAGCCTGCCTTAATGCAGCTTATTAATTGTTCAATCTGTAAAAAGTTAAGCAGAATAATTATATCTCTGAAAATAATTTATAAGGATTGCCCGAATGCCTAAAGTGAGTGTGGGACAATTAATTTTTAATCAGTTTAATTACTTGTAAGTTGTTGTTAATTGTAATCAAGCAATAATATATGCCATTACGAAGTCCTTGGCAATCAAATTCGATATTTTGGATTCCTTCTTCAAATTCGTCTTTTTTATTCTCAAGAATTACCTGACCAAGTGTATTTACAATTTTTATTGAGACTTCCTGTGGATGACTTAAATTGAATTCAATTGAGAAGATGCCTGAAGAAGGATTGGGTATTACTTTTATGGGAGTTTGATTCAAAAAACTCTCTGCTACTCCGGTAATCGCGGATTCTGAAGTAGCCTGGCATCCATTTGAATCAGTTACCATAACTGAGTAATTTCCAAATACAGGTACTATAAAACACTGATCTGTTGACAGGGTTACACCAGGATTTGAAATAGCAAACCATTCATAAGTTGAGTAAATTCCGGTACATAATGTATCGCCATTGATGCTAACCAGGGGTTGAGCGGGCGGATTGAATTCAGTAATATGAGCAGGAAAGGTCGTTGAATCGCAACCAAAAGAATTACATGCAACCAAAGTCACGTCAAATGTTCCTCCATTTGCATAATAGATTCCAGTTGGATTCTGCGCTGTTGAAGTGGAGGGAACAGCTCCGGGAAAATACCAGGTCCATGATGTAGGATTGTTAGTGGATGCATCAAAGAAATCAATCGCTTTTTTTGAACACCAAACTGTATCACTGCTACTCATTTGAACTGATGGAATGTTTCCGGGAGTAAAACAGGACATCTTAAAGAAAACAGGTTGGTCAGCATTGCTGTTTACTTTAGTTGGCTCATAGACTCCGGGTGTTGTTGGGAAATCTTGGGAATGAGATGTGGAACTTACACAAATCGTATCGTTGTTGCCACCATGATCACGAAGAGAAAGATGCGGTGAAGGGTAATCGTAAACACTTCCTGAATAATCGGCGTCACTTCCCCCTACATAAGTTGATCCTCCGCATCCATAACCGGTGCCTGTTGTATTCAGATTCACAATAAAGAAATCGTATGTTCCTGCATTGTCATGCTGATAGGCGCCGATGGAAGTGGGGAATGAATCTTGGGTGATACCTGTGACATATGCTTCTCCAAGAGAATTTACAGCTAATCCTGTTCCAACGTCTTCCCGATACCCTCCTAAAAATGTAGAGTAAACGAGATTGTTTCCACTTGCATTGAGTCTTACAACAAAAGCATCCGTCCCGTTATTTCCGGCATGCAAAGGTTGAAGCGCTCCCGGCGTGATCGGAAATGCAAAAGTATTCGTCGATCCAACAACAAATGCATCATTGGTTGAAGGGTGTATTGCAATCGCATTTCCTGTTCCGGGAGCTACATAAGTCGAGTATTCCAGTGTGACCGGTGTAGTAGAACTTAATTTTGTCACGAAGGTCATTACTCCGTCTTGCCCGGTATTGAAAACGGAATTGTATGCTGCTGATGTAATCGGAAAGAGAGGTGTTCCAAAGCTGCTGAAAATTTTTCCCGTGATGAATGCTTCACCTGAACTGTTTACCGCGATACTACGACCTTCAACGTTGCAGAATGAACCTCCTCCTAATCTTACAGAATAAATCAGACTGTTTGTGCCAGACTGGTTAATATCAAATTTCGCGACGAATGCATCTTTGTCCCCGGTTGGGAATACTGAAGTCGCTTTTACCGGGAAATTTCCTATAGATGTGTTACCTGTAATATAAGCTATGCCAGGGCCGCCCAATGTAATACCATAGGCCTGTTCACTTCCTGTACCGCCAAGAAATGACGAATACACTAATCCGGTACCAGTCGCGTTAAGCACAGTTAAAAATGCATCGGAACCACTATTGTGTACAGGTTGATAAGCGTTTGCGGTAGATGGAAAATTTGTGATTCCTGTGATATTTAAATCAACAACCCCGGTTACATAGGCTTGTCCAAGGTCGTCAACCGCAATTCCTGCTCCGAATTCAGAAGAGTTTCCGGGCAAGTATGTACCGTACAGCATGGTGGTTCCATCGCTGGAAAATTTGGCTACAAATATTTCGGGGAAAACATTTCCGGCCCCGGAATATGCTCCCGCTGTGACCGGCATGGAGCCGTCGAAAATTCCTGTGAGATATACATTTCCGTTACGGTCCATTGCATTACTGAAACAATAATTAATATTATTTCCAGCGCCTGTTGCACGAGTATATGAACTCCATACCATCTGAAAAAGTGGATCGATGATCAAGTCGTAATTTTTATTGTATCCTGTCGTAGCTTCATACCCAAAAGTTGTGTCATTGATCATGGTGTAATTTACTTCAACGAAGTGTTTTGTGCCATTGATGATTTGCCATGCGACAGGTTTTTTTGAAGTTGAATGTTGTAATCTGTTGCAATCGCCAGTTCACCTTTTGGGTCAATGGATAAATTGTTCACACCTTCATAATAAGCTTGAATGGATTGAACGTCTGCACCGGCATGTACGATATAGTCATATTTCAACTCACTTCCATAGCCGTAAAAATGTAAATCGATGTTCTTAAATACTGATTGGTATTTTAGATGCGTGAATTCTTCAGGATGAACAACCCATTTGCCAGGGTCATTGCCAAACAAATATGAGTAAACACTTTTCTTTCCATCTGAACCGATTATTTCCATGTCACTTTCCGGATTTACGAATTTCATATTCCAGACTATAAATGGATGATCTTCTGTACCATCAGGAAGCTCTACTTCTTCTCCCGGTTGCGAGAAACTTAAACCGTCATAGAGAAATGCAACACGAGTTGCTGTTGATTGCCCACAGTAAAGAATTTTATTGTCCCACTGGCCTTCATTTCTTAGAAAAGTGATACGCGAGTCTTTATTTTCACCGAAAGCATAAGTAGAATTTATTTGAAAAAGGGTAACGAAAATTATGGAAAAAATAAATGAGGGTAATTTTGTTTTCATGTTTTTATTGTTTTGGCTGGCTTTAGAGCAGGAAATACATAGAAATTTGATTGTCTCACTTTATCTGGCTATCAATCAGTCATATGAAATCCAAATTATTTGACCTTGAAATAGCTTGTGCAAGCTTACTCTGGTGAGCCTGATTCCGGAATTAAATGTTGCTGAGCGGGAAGAATTGACGAATGAAAGAGTCAATTTATTTTAAGTGTTCAATTTTGGGCCATGTTAAAAGCTTTCATAACACATTTTAACAAAGGTGTGAAATCAAAGAAAGGCGGGGGATGAGCTAAAGAAAAATTTATTGCCCTCGAAAATATCTGTTTGAAGGAAATTTGATTCAATTAGTCTTCCATTTTGAATGGCAGTCTGAAGTGGTGAATCCACAAGGCGAAAGCTCGAAGTGAAGTCAATCTAATTTATAATCAATTTTGCAGCAAAGTAATTTTTAGCTGAATGCAAAGTGACCATATAAATTCCACTTGTCAGGTTTGTTAATGGCAATTTAATTTGAGAAGCACCTTCGGAAACGAAAATGGATTGCTCCTGTATTTTTCTGCCGGAAAGATCAAATAACTCAAATAGCAAAACATCCGGGTGGCTCATTGTGAAATTAAGAGCAAGATTTTTTTCTTTTACATAAGCTATCAGGTTATTTGTGGAAATTGGCAATACAGAAATATCGCTTGGATCACACGCATCCGTTTCTATTGGGTTTTCCAGCGTAAATTGAAAGTTGCTTAAAGGTATTTGGTTAATTGTATACGTGGATGTAAATTGATTGTATCCGCTGCTGTCATAAGATGCGATTGGAGTGTCAGACAATTGTATTGTATTTTCATTGCAATGAAAATTGAATGCATTATCAGTTTTGATGAGGTATCGAAAATAAAATCCATTGCCAACAGGAGTGGAGGCGGAGATCAAAATTCCGCTATCAGCACAGGCAGTGATGTCTTTCCCATCCACACCGAATATGTTCTCATAAACCCCTTTTGTGAAGAGAACTGACCCTGAAGTATCACACACAGCGATAACTGCTGATTCCGGAGTTCCGGATGGCAAATTAAATCCTGTCAAAACAATTTTGTCTTGTCCCACAAGAGCCGCAGAGGTTATGGAAAGGAAATCCGGACTGGTTATTTTTCTTGCCCATTGCGTATGTCCGTCAAATGAGAGTTTTGTGATAACGGGAAAAGTTGATAAGCCGCCGACTGTGGTTGTGTAAATACTTACAACAACAATGCTGAGGTCGTAGAGTTCAAATGCTACCAACGGACTTATCGAGTATGCGGTATCTCCTGTTTGAAGCCCCCATACCGGGTTTCCTGAATTGTCTGTTACCATTAATGCAAGTTGTGACTTCCAGTTATTACCTGTTTCAGGATAGGTTTGTCCCGCGAAGAGATGATTGTTGTTTTTAAGTAGTAACCCCTCCTGAAAATGCGTAGGCTTTCCGTTTACCTGATATTCATTTTCACGGATTAAATTTCCTGAAGGATCTGTAACAAATACAACAGCGTTGTCGGGCTGACGAAGACCGCCGCACATCACAAATTCGTTTGTGTTGGAATGAAAAATGGATTCGAAATTCGATGTTCCGCTGGTAAACAGTGCTGAAGCGCCAGTTATATTGGCTGAAGAATCAAAAAGTACCAGAGTGGCTGCACTTCCCGCGGTTTGTCCAACGACTGCTAATTCGCCGCCAGGAAGCATGTCAAGATCGTTATAAAAAGAATATTGAGTTAAGTCGTTATACCGTTTGTACCATTGTAATCGACCTGCCTGATCAATTTCTGTAAGGTGAATCTGGCTTGAAGGGAAAGTTAGATTGCTATAAATAGTCATGTTTACAAATTTTCCGTCGAAGCGTTCTTTTGTTTTGACAGCGGAATAATAGATAGAGTCGGGGAGGTAATACTTCCTTTGAAAGATATGTTGTGAAGAAGCATTAAGATAGTATAATGTAAATAAAGTGAAGAGTATATATTTTTTCAAAGTACTGTAGTTTTTGTCAGGATACTAATATAAATTGTAGTATAGAGCCTGTTAAATGCGCACTTATTTAATTTTAACGGAATGGTAGTGCAATTTACTGAACGATCAATTTTAAATATTTATTTTCAGTATGATTATGGAGAATTAGGTAATAAATTCCCGGAGCCATATTTTGTAAATTCAGTTCGGTTTGAAGTCCGGCATTCTTGTCCATAACAACCTGTCCATGTATATTTATTAGTTCAATATGCAAATACCTGAGTCCTTTAATTTGTTCAATATGTACTACCTGATTTGCCGGATTCGGAAAAACAATCAATTCTTCTTCTGAACTTTTATTTTCATTTATACCTGCAAGCTGGAGGCAGGAAGGATCAGGTTCGTAACTCCACATATCATTAACAGTGACGTCCATTCCTGTGACCGGTACTTTTGTTAGACCACCAAACATATAAAACACACCGTTCCGGTCTTTGAAACTCGCTGTTCCACATCGTGCTCCAGGATGACTGTTGATATCGGCTTGTCCAAGGACTCCAAAACGTCTTTGAGCATCTAAAGAAAAGGAAGGATCCGGTACAGGAGAGTTTACCAGCATCCATTTTTTATCAGCCATTACAAAACACCAGAGTAAAGATTGATTCAACGTATAGGCATTACCGGGCACCTCATACTTTCCTCCGAATTTCCAGAGATTACCCTGATCGTCGATCCATGCAGCTCTTCCTTCAATTCCATTTCCGGGTGTAAGCGAATCACCTGGATGACATTCCGGACCGTAGTGAGCAATGTCGGATAAGGAATCATCTCCAGCGTACCATGCCCATTGATTGATCTGAGGGTCGTAGCACCAGAGGTCATTTAAAAATTGATCATAGACCAGTCCGTCAAAACTTCCTCCAAAAAGCCAGAATTTTCCATCGTTACCTTGCCATGATGTGTGGGCGAAACGTGCACCCGGACAATTCAGGCTGTCAAAAACTCCTTTCGTGCCATAATGCGCGTTACCAAAATTGGTACCACCCGACATCCATGTCCAGTCACCGGTGTTCGGATTGTATCTCCAGAGGTAATACGCGGAATAGAAATCCTGCCCTGCACCATAGAACCAAAAATTATTTTCGCTGTCTGTCCAATAATCGGAGCATTCAGCCAGAGAACCTGGCGAGTTGGTTGGAGCCGGAACGCCTTTTACCCCGAGTACAAGATTTCCCGGGAGAGAATCGCCATCCATCCAGGTCCATTCGTTTGTTTGTATATCATATTTCCACAAATCAGACATATACCTGTATGGAAATGATCCGGTTCTTTGTTTTGTATAACCGCCATACATCCATAGATTGCCTGTACTGTCGGTCCATGCCGGAGAGCCTAATCCACGACAACCCGGAGAATTCAATGGAGAGGATACTCCTTTAATACCAAATGTCGGTGCTTGATTCACTGCTCCGCTATCGCCTTTCATCCAGGTCCAAACTCTTGTGTCAGGATCAAACATCCACATATCGGAAAAATACCCGCTACTATAATCTTTGCCGCCATAAATCCAGAATTTACCATTGTGATCAGTCCAAAACACGGAAGCATATAATCCCGGCGGAACATTGCTGCTGTCAGGAATCCCACGTGTTCCATAACGGGCAAGGGTATAATAAGCACTGTCGCCATGTACCCAGGTCCATAAACCGGATTGCGCTTTGCTATTATTCAGAAATAAAAATAAAAACAGAATCACAAGGAATCCTTTTTGAGAAAATCTATCCATGGCTAAATATTTATATTCTCCAAGATAAAAAAAAATCTGATACCAAACTATTTCGCAGGATTATCATGTAAATTTATGGATGGTGTAAAAGGAATGATTTCGAAAATGTGATTTATGTGGAATTTGAAGTGGTTGTTACAGTAACCTGTAGATTGTCATAAGCAGTATCATGACAAGCAGCGATGTGTAAATAAGCTTGGTGTATTTTGCCAGCCAGTTTGGTAAATAGATGTCAAAATTGTCTTTTGTGGAATCAGAGTATTTGCGGGCGATAAGTGTTAATGGGCAATAAAATTTAAACAGGAGCAAGGTGATTCCTTCCAGCACAAACAAGCCGAAGCCTATCCACAACCAGAGATCCAGTTTATTCGTGATGACCGCAAATAGCATATAGAACATTACGACATTAAAAAATATCCAGATAAACGTGTGGATGCTTTTTACAATGATTAATTTGGTTTTATTATTCAATTGCATTTAATTCGACCTTTTCAATGATTGATTAAGATACGGACCCATTCATTTTCAAAAATAGTCTGAATGATTTCTTTTTGAAAATTATTTTGTCATTTTTATTTGATATTTGTCGTTTGGAAGGAAATTTTTCTATCTTCACATTATTCAGGTTATTGATTCATGATATTTTTTGTTAGTTAACTTCTGAAATTTAATTGTTATCTGGGACAAATAATCCGATCTTTAATTTTTAAACTAAATCAACATGAAAAAAATCTTACCACTTTTTTTGTTTTTGCAATTGTTAGTTGTTGCTTTATCAGGGCAAAATCCCGACATGAATGGCTGGTCAGGCGGTGATAAATTTGAGTCTCCGTCAGCTCTTAACCTTCTTCGCCATTCGACAATGCTTAATACTGCAAATTCAAATTCACTTATCTACGATACTGTACGCACAATTGATGAACTAAATGATCCTACCGCTGCTGATGCTTATCCATGGCTGTCTCCGGACGCGCTTCATTTGTATTATGTAAATTCAGCATCCGGAAATCAGATCATGTTCTCCCAAAGATTAACCACAACGGCCCCATTTTCTTCTCCGGTTCCTGTCAGTCTTCCCGTTTCTATTTTATCAATTTGGTTATCGGATGATGAATTGGATTATTATGGTTCTGGTGGCGGCGCTTTATATTATGGTCACCGTACATCCACCTCATTACCTTTTTCGAGTTTTTCTATTATTACTCTGAATGGTTTTACAACCTCTTTTTTTTCCGGTCCATCACTCGATCAATCGCAGAATGAACTTTATTTGTATGTTGTGGGAGTACAAAATGAAATAATTCAATTAACAAGATCGGGACCCACATCCTTCGACCTTGTTCGAATCCTTCCAATGCCAATGAATTATATTGCCAGTCCGGGACAATTATCCAAAGACGGATTATCCTTTTTTATGCCTTTAAAGCTAAGCGGACAACCATCAAGATTATATGAATACACCCGTGCATCACTCACAGATTCTTTCACCCTGAGTTCCTTTAATCTCGTTCAGGGTATTGCGGATACCGTTACCTGGAAAACGCAACCTACTGTATCAGACAATGCATCTTATTTGGTTTTCGCAGTTTCGCAAACGAATTCCTGGCCTGAGAATGATTTGTACATCGCTCATGGAGATGAGTTTGTTTCAGTGTTTGAGCCTAATGAACTTGATCGGGTTTCTGTTTTTCCAAATCCATCGAATGGAAAATTTAACTTTATTTCTTCGACATCCAAAATAAGTAATATCGAAATCGTAAATCTGCTTGGTGAAACTATTTATAAAGACGAACAAATTCCGCATGGAGAAAATTGTTCGATTGATTTGACTGCAAATGCAAAGGGCGTATTGCTTTGTAAAATTAGTACTGATTCCGGAAAGAGGATGTTGGTAAAATTGGTTATCGAATAGATTGTTCAAGTCTGGATGTACGTATATTGAAATTTTAGAAACTTTATCCAGCGAAATAGGTCAAATTATTTTAACAGTGAAGCTAGTTTCCCGAAATTAAAATTGGCTTTAAACAGCTCAGCGGCTTTTGCTTCGGCAATACTTCTTTCTTTGTCGAAGTTGCTTTTTGATTTTACCCATCTGACATAAAAAACTGTGGAGCAGTAGGCGGGATGTTTTTATTTATATAATCAGGATTGATGATCATCCATGCCTTTCCCGCGTCATCGGTTTCCTGAAAATATTCTTTTTCCTTGTCAAAAGAATTGTATAACGGTAATTCAAGCAGGTGGCCTGTGATGCATGGTTTTGTCATCCATACTTCATTCTGAGAAGATGAAAAGCGGTCAATTTCCTGAAGTCCTTTTGTAATGCCGTCAATCGAAGTGTTATACTGATCTTCTATTTCCTTATTGGATTTGTAAATTTCCGAACCGGGCTGAGCCGGAGTCTTTTCTTTCTGAAAGCCAGCAAAGTCTTTTTTAAGCTTTAGTAATGTTGCTTCCGTATTTTTTCGTAACAGGACAAGATATTCCCGTCGGGTTACCGGGAGGAAAAAGGGGACACCGGGTTTTGTTACCAGTACTCCGTCACAATAAGAATTCGAGTCATAGTAGGGATAACCATTTAGCAGGGTTTGGTTTTGCTTGTATTTGGTAACATAAACAATGGAATTGTTTACACATATATCTTTATTCCTGCCGGTTCCAATATCATCATTGTGCACTGTTTCGGCAATATTTAAGATACTGTTTGCCTCACACATAATTTCAAAATTCCACATTCCCTTCCAGCTGAATTTCTCAGGTCCCTTCTGACAATGTATTTTGTAGGCGTAGAGGTATGCCTGGAAAGATGTCAATCCGCCACAACTATTGCGTGCATCGTTCTTCACATCTGTAAATCCATGCAAACCGTTTGCTCCTTTTAATGCTGACAGGATCATGGTGTTAATTTCTTCGCCCGTTTTCATCAAAGCAGGATCTTTCATTCGGATACTATTTTCGCCGGTTGCTTTTTCAAAAATACTTGGTTGCGCGGCGGCCATTTCCTTAGTACAGTCCTGGGCATTAGCAATAGTGAATAAGGAGGCGAAGAAAATTATAAAACAGATATTTTTCATAGAGATAAATGTATGATTTAATTTGAGCTCTGGAAAATATGATTACAGTTATATCAAAAAAAAGCGCCTGCAGTCATCTCAGACCACAGGCGCTTTTAGTTTTAGCCGTTTGTGTGTTATTGAACAATCACCCTTTTGTTTATATAGCCATTCTTAGTTATTATTCGAAGCAAATATGCTCCTGCCGGGAATTCACTTAAATCAATCTCGAATTGTTTTAGCGATTTGATTTCATTAAATGCTTTAGTCAATTCTATTGATCCTGTAGCATTGTAGAATTCAAGTGAAAGTAATTCTTCATCAGAGCTAAATTCGATCTTTGCTTTGCCATGCACCGGGTTCGGGTATATGGATGCTATTTTGTTTCGTTCAGCAGACGAGATACCTGTACATATATCTACTGTGATATTTTGTATTGCTTCCTGGCTGCATCCGTATGCGTCTTCGTATGAATAATGAATAGCATAAGTTCCTGCTCCAATAGTCGGATCAAAGGTGTTGTTGGTAATTCCTGTTCCGGAATATACGCCACCTGCAGGTAGACCACCGTTAAGTACGAGCGGTTGATCGTCTGTACACATGTTTGAAAATGCGGGCAGACTTACTACCGGTGCGGGCACAACTGTCATTGGAGTAATTGCGCTGCCTTTACAGCCATTGGCATCTGTATAAGAATATTTTATCAGATAGGTTCCAGCACCGATGGATGGTGTGAAATATGCTCCATTCACTCCTGTTCCGCTATAAATACCACCTGTTGGTGTTCCTCCGTTTAATGTGAATGTGGTGTTGCATTCCCCTGAATACATATCAGGACCACCGTAAACAACCGGATTTGGATTCATAGTTGTGCTGATCGGGTCAGATACAGAAGTACATCCCAATGCATTCGTTATAGACACCGTCAGGTTCTCGCTTGTTGATACATTGATGATCGGTGTTGATTCTCCCGTAGACCATAAGTAGGAGGATGGAGTGCTGTTTCCAATTGCCACCGCGTCGATTTCATTCCAGTCGGCAACTGCAGACATATCCATCGTAATTCTGACTTCAGATACAGGGAAGGTTGTTGTCGGGAAAGTAATGTGCAGCATACGAGCGCTGTCTCCGGCATACCCCGGAATCGCAGTGTAAACATTTTCATACAATCCTGTTCCCGGATTTTTCACAAAGACACTGTCAATGGTTCCGGGTCCCAACGTTTCATAAATATCGATGAAGTTAATGGGTACAGGATGACTGAAGCCCAGTTCCAGAAATTCTCCGGGTTCATCCATTTCTGCAGGAGCCCAGGCGGTTTCGATGTCTCCATAAACCGGATATACATCGGGCGCACCTAGAACCTGGACAATACCCCAGTCATAGGGATCGTATTCTGTACTAAATGAAATGACAGATGATGCAAATCGACGGTCCGCGATTCCATTGAGTACAGACAAATCCACGCTGCTTCCATCACAAAATGGAGCAGCACCTGCAGGATCAATAACAGGAGTCAATGGCGCCGCGTACACTTCCACTGTTTCTTCATTCGATGTTCTTGAACAACCACCACCATTAGTGATAGTCACAGAATAGATTCCGGATTCTGAAACAGTCAATGTTGCATTCGTGTCGTTGCTCAGAGCAATTCCGTTTTTGTTCCATTGATTTCCCTGTGAAACACTGCTGGTGAATTCAGCTGTTCCACCTTCGCAAAAGGCAAGAGCAGAAGAAGTTGAAATAACTGGTGCAGTAGGATAGGTGAACATCGTGAGTTCTGTTACAGGAGAATTTACAACACAACCATTCACGGTTGTTGCTGTTACAGAAAAACTTCCGGTTGCGAATGCAGTGATACTTTCAGTAGTTTCTCCGGTACTCCACAAATAGGTATTCGAGTTATGAGAGCTTAAACTCATTCCGTCAACAAGTGTCGCTTCAGAGTTGTCCACTGTATTTACAACGATATCGTTTACAGATTGATCAAAGTTCCAGTTGCCGATCAGTCCTGCGATCGAACCGGAAGCATGCAGTGTCTGATCCTGAATAATTTCAGCCGGTGTCCTCACAACATTCCAGATTCGGATATTGTCGATACTGCCATCCATCCAACCATTGCCATAACCAACATTGATGGTATTATCCCAGTTAAAATCTGAGTGATCCATCACGCCTGTTGCAACCAGGAATCCATCTACATAGATTCTTTGTCCTACGCCGGATTCTACAACAACCGCAACATGGTGCCACTGACCGTCAGCATAATTCTGACTGTATGAGTTGATTGTTTCCTCTGACCAAAGGCGGTGAAAGATCTGTCCGTTGGAAAGATACAGGTCACGGTCAAAATTTCCGCTCAGGTCCCCGTCACGAACACTTGAAATGCCAATATTTGGTTCAGTAGTTTTGAAATCCAATTCATAAGTATAATCTGTCTCGGGTGAATTGAATGGAATTACCACGCGTTGTGATCCTCCTGTGAAATTGAGCGCGGAACCATAGGCTGGTCCGGTCAGTGTGATAGTATCACCTTCACAGAAATTCGCAGGCGCACTTGTAGTGATTATCGAATCGGGTTGAGCGTCCGGTACTTCAACTGTAAACAAAGCTGTATTACCTAAACTGTCAACGATGTTATAACTATATGTTCCTGCGCTTACAGTAAAGGTTCCTAAACCGGTATATGGAGGAAAACCACCTGTGGCTGAAATGGTCAGATCAGTTGTTCCGTTCGGACACTGAATAAAAGCTGCTGCTGCATGACCGGTGAGTACCAACGGAATCACTTCAATAATACCATAGGATCCACCACCAAATTCCATCACTCTGAATTCAATTGTAGAAGAGTCATTCAGTACACCTTCCCACACATCATTGTGCGCGTCACAGCAACCTTCGTGATTCCAGACTTCAACACCATCAATCAACACATAGGCGTAGTCATCGTGTGCAGGGATGTTAATCTGATAGCGTCCAAAAGGAAAGCCTCTTCGTTTGCCGGAGAACGAGTGATATTCATCAGTCACCGTGTCTCCCTGATAATTCAATGCATATGATGGACTCAGACCGCCATCCCAATAATCAAGCGTGTTCATTGTTAATGCAGTGTCTACATAGTAACCTGCATAACCAATATCCCAGCTGTCAGAACCGGTAGAATTCCACGCGTACACATTCCAGACATTCTGACCAAAAATAGAAGGGTCGCCAACAGAATTTGATGAATTGCCGTTTCCGTTTCCATTTCTGATCAGTGTACTTGTACCCATTCGGGTCTTGTGTACATTTGCATGTTGTCCATTTGAAAATGTCGAAATAGTCAACATGATCACAAAGAGGTAACAATATCTAATCATAAGTTTTGTTATTTTTGAATGATTAAACCTTGTTAAAGTCCATTGGTTCCACGATTGAAAGGTTCATGTCTGTATTTAGAAAAATGAAAAAGAAAAAGATGCAATCAAATGGAAAAAGGGGATTGAGTTGTCACTTGGACTCTTATTTGTGCTGTAATAAAATTGAAATAAAGTGATGTGAATTGATGAAATATTGAACAAATCGAATTTGTCTTACAGTTTTTTCAATGCTGATTTTATTGCGGTAATATTTTAGAATGATTTCTGCTACGATTTATTTTTCCCATTCATGGAATATTCCCGAAGGGGTGAAATCAAATAAAATGTTTTGGTTTTGGGACAAATTTTATAGGAAATGCGCACTTTAATTGTACTTCGAAGGGATTTTTTTGGACACAAAAATCCGCCTTGTGAGTGTAAATTTTGGTATTTTGGAATGTGCAGTAGGGTTGGATGTATGATTCGGACCATATTTTATTTTTTAATATAAATTTGCAGTCTCTATTCCTGTTTTACCCCTTCTGTCATGCTTTATTTTTTAGAGAAAGTCAGGGAAAGCCCTGCGTTTTATAAACAACTTTCGGTAGATGATCAACTCATCACGGAATACAATTGCCCTATCGATACAAAAATGCTCACGCTTTGGGCAAGTCAGGGTTACTTTGTATATGTATTGGAGGGTAAAAAAATCTGGCATATTCCCGGGCATTCATTTGAATTGAATCAGGGTGAATGTTTGTTTGTTAAGAAGGGTGCTCATATTGTGGAACAGTTTTTTGACGTTCGCTTTTGTGTGGTGGTATTCTTTCTTTCAGATGAATTTATTTGCGAAACGATCCGGGATCACAAAATGGTTGTGAATGTAAAGGGTAAAAAAGAACCCACATTGCCGGTAATGCCCGTAGATGCTGATGATTCACTTCATGCTTTTTTTAATTCTGTTGTACCCTATTTTTTAAGTCAGAAAGAGACCAATAAGGCACTGCTCCAGTTAAAATTCAAAGAATTAATTCTGAATGTTGTTCATAATCCCCGCAATCGCGCTATCGGGGATTATTTCTGTTCTCTGCTGACGGATTCATTCCCGGAATCTATACGTAAAATTCTGGAAGAAAATTTTCATTACAACCTGGGACTGAATGAGTATGCAAAAATGTGCGGACGAAGTTTGTCGGCATTTAAAAGAGATTTTGAAGAGCATTTCAAAACTACCCCGGGGCGTTGGTTATTGGAACGTAGATTACAACAGGCACAATTATTACTCGATACATCCTCAAAATCTGTCAGTGAAATTGCATTTGATTGTGGTTTTGAAAATGCATCACATTTCAGCAGATCGTTTCGTCAGCGCTACGGTAAATCTCCCGCAAATTACCGTCAAAAGTAAGCTGAACTTTTAGGCAAAGTGATTGGGCTTTATAGAAACATCCGGATAAGGTTGTGAAACTACTTTTGTCTTGTAAAAATTAAAAAACTATGCAGATGCAAACAACCCCAATTGCCTTTTCAGGCAACATCCCGGTGAACTATGATTCATATCTGGGACCCATGTTTTTTGAACCTTATGCGCTTGACATGGCAGATCGCATAAGTCGGTTTACGCCATCCGGTTTATTGGAGCTGGCCTGCGGGACAGGTCGATTGACAAAATTGCTCCCGGCAGTAACCGCTAAGGATGCGAACATTATGGCAACGGATATTAATCCAGCTATGATTAATTACGCCATGAGAACCGTCAAAAGTGATAAAGTTAAATGGCTTGAAGTGGATGCGGTTACACTTCCATTCCATGACGAAACATTTGATTGTGTCGTAGCGCAATTCGGAGTCATGTTTTACAGCAATCGCCCCAAAGCTTTTAAAGAAGCATTGCGCGTGCTAAAACCGGGTGGTGTATTTATTTTCAATTGCTGGGATGAAATTGATAATAATCCCATGGCAAAGATTACAAATGATACACTGCAACATTTTTTTCCGGTGAACACTCCTGCATTTTACAGTGTGCCATTTTCGTATTTTGATGAAAAATTAATTGCGAAAGATTTGCGCGAGGCTGGTTTCAATACTTTTACAATTGAAAAGGTTCAGCAAACCGGCTATAGCAAATCCGCTTCCAATGCAGCGAAAGGGTTGATCAATGGTACGCCTACTGTAACCGCCATTGAAGATCGTGATGCTGATCAATTGCCTTTGATTCTGGAGCGTCTGGAGAATCAAATCGCAACACAATTCTCTATGGAATCTTTAAAAGTGCCTTTAAATGCAAAGGTGATAACCTGCATGAAGTAAGGCTCCTATTTCAGATAAATTTCAGCATGTTTTCTTTTTATAATACTTTATAAAAAGAAAACATGCTGAAAATTTATAAATGATAATTTACATTGGTGAATTGACAGAAAGAATAGTAATTGTTCGTGTATTTTGATAGTTGTTTATGATTTGGTCTGAGTATTGATGCTTATTTTATTTCCTTTGCATGCAGGATATGAAAAATGAAAATTGTGAATTGTTAAGAAAATATATATCCTTTTTTTGAAAATTCACTTACCTCATAAGGCAACTGATACTTGCTATCGGTATTACTTGTCTTAATTGCAAATTCTTTTCTTTTTCATTTAAAACACAACGGATACCGTAGCTTAACACTACACTGTTGCTGATTTTCCATTCGCCACCGAAAGCGAAGATAAATTCCTCCTTAATGATGGATGTTTTCTTCTTACGGGCACCATTTTCAAAGGTCCATTTTACTTCTTCGAATGTCGGGATGCGGTTTTTGGTATAGAATCCTTCTACGAAGAAGTTGTAACGGGGAGAGCCGTATCGTAGATTTAAACCATAAGAAAAAATCCATTCTTCGCCTTTGTCGAATATGATGGACAGGGAATCCCTTTGCGTTGTTTCAATGAAAGTTCCGTCGAAATCAAAAATGCTGTCGGTAAGAACAATGTTGTTACTATCCGGGAGGGTGACTTTTAAAAATTCGCACCTGATCTGGGCAGTTAGGAGCCATTTTCGGCCCATGCCAATTCCTGCATTTAACCAGCATACATTGCTTCGGGGCTCGAATTTAATACTGTCTATTCTTTCAGACGTGAACCGGTTGAAAGAGAAAGATCTCCCTGCAGCAAGGTCAATACTTGTAGCGTTCCAGTATCTTCCTTTCAGTTCCTCAAGTCTCTCTTGCATGCGTTGTTTTTGGTTTGCCTTTAGGGCATCACGTTCATCGGCCTTGGCATATACAAGCCTTTCCAGTGAATCTTTTTCTTCTCTTGTTTTAGCAAGGAGGAATTGTTGTTTCAGTTGAATGAAATCGCTATCAAGCAAGGCTTGTTGTGCTTTGAAGTCGTCTTGCAAATCCTGGAATGAAAATTTATTTGTTACCAATGGATCGTAACGTCGATACAGTGTAATTTTTCCGGCATAGGAGAATAGTCGAATAGAATCATTAAAATCCAGGGAGCCGGCAGATATATTCAGTGTGGAAAGGGTTTGCAGGAATTTCCCCGCGTTTTGATATTTCTCTGGTGTCGGGCGATTGTAGAAGACAGCCCAAACCGGCTGTGCTTCAATAGCCAGGTTAGGGGAGAGCCTGTATGATTTGAAAGACCAGTCAACCTTAAAGTCACGGATCGCTCCCGGTGTAGATACAAGGGAAGAGCTCGCGTCAAGCATCTGAAATGCGGGTGATGCAGGAATGGATATTTCCGTCGATTTGGGAATTTCTACAGGTGATTCCTGGGCAAGGGAAATTGCGGTTATCACAAAGAGAAAGGGTACTAGGAATATTAATCGAAGCATAGTATTATTCATTCATTGACAATTACCTTAATTTGGAAATATTAATCTGAAATACAATCAAGACATAAATTTATTTTGATTCAGTTCAGGTAAAATTGTAAGTCATATAAATTGATTTTATTATTTTGTTTTCATCTGAATGTCTATATCCTTAGCGCGCAGTCCAATTCTTTTTGTCGATGCAGTTGCTCCGGCTGAAGCGGAATAGGAAATGATTTCAACATTCATTAAACGGATGGTCATCAATATTTCTTTCAGGTCAGTCCCTAAAATTGTGATTTCCCCTTCTCTTAAATCTGTTGCCCGGTTTGGAGATTCAAACCAGTCGTTCCAGGGTCCGGAATCTGCAACCGGGATTTCAATAGTAAAGTCACTGATGCTAATGGAATCTCTCCTTCCGTTTGCTGCCCGGGTTTTCTCGATGTTAATAGAACTGACAGATAAAATTCTTTGAGCAGGCAGATTTCCTAAGCTAAATTTGAAGTTACTGCAGAAGGCAGGCTTTGATTTAGGTAACAGTGAATTTATTCTATTCCCGGTGTTATTTTCAGTTTGAACATTGTTAGATGCTATGTTGATCTTCACTTCAAATGGAGTTCTGTCAGACCTGTTTAATGCAGGAAGGGAAATCTCATTCGTTGTGCATTCTGAATAATCTCTCTGTTCGATATTTTCATAACTAAAATTTGTAAGAATGGTGGTCATAGTATAATCTTCAGGCGCTAATTTACATTTGTTCAGATTCTTAGCGATTGCATCCAAAAAAGAATGTGCAGACATTCTTGAGACAATAGTAGTGAAGTGTTTCACTGTGCTTCCTATGAGTGTGTCTTTGTAATCTAATTGAGTCAGATGTGCAGAGCTTGCTCCATTTATTTGCACAAAAGCATGTCCCGTAGCATAGCTCCTTGTTCCGCTTGCCATCATGGTAAATGTGCTGGAAGTATCGCTTATCTGTTTTGTAAATACAGGGAGTTTTTGCAAATACTGTATGTCAAGAGTTTTTGGTTTAATAACAGGTGCAGGCTTCAGCTGGCCAAACGATTCAATAGCTGATAAGGTTAAGAGCAACGATAAAGAAAATTTAAAAACTTTCATGGTCTTAGTTGTTTTAAGGTGGTCCGAATACTTTTTTAGGCACAAATTCATAATAATATATGTATAGGTTTAAGGATAATCGGAGAGTTTTACTGCGAAAACACAACGATTGTCTTTATTGTTTTTCTCTGTTTCGTATTCTGTCAGGCACCACAAATTTTCATATATCAATTTTTTTTGCGAATCAACTATTTTTTCAAGGTATAGGTCTTCGGCACCATGAGGCCAACGGTATCTTGTTGCATGATCGGCGCCATCTACATAGGTTAACAAACGCGCCGTGGAACCATCAAAGTTGTCTGTTCCTGTAATTGTCATGTAGGTTTTGTTTCCTTCACGATAAACTCCCTGCATCCCATACACAACATCAGTTTCTTTGTCTTTGGGTATGATCCTGGTTACCAGATTCGTCAGGATTCCTTGAGCGTTAATACTAAATCCATAAATCTTTGGTGTTCGGTTTTCTTTTTTAGCTTCGGATTCTGTAAAGTATTGTCCGGTCCACATAATTTTATCATCTGAAGATTCTCCTTCGCCAATTTCAACGGAGGAGAAGGGGGTAGCCATTGGAAGCTTGTAATAGCCTGATTGAGGAAGAATATAATCATAATTAAACGCGCAAATTCTTCCCATATTATTACCGATGCTGTCTTCAGTTGGATTAGATTCGACACCAACAATTTTATTTAACTCGAATACACGGATTCCTAAATTTGTATCAGCAATGTATATTTTGCCGGCGAAACAGGTTACCCCACCGGCATGGGTGGTCACTGGAATGAAATCTTTTAACTGCTTGTATTTCGGAAGATCCTGATCAAATAGATCCGTGTCAATTTTATTTGAGGCCTCTTGAACAAGCAGTATGTGGCGATATTTAATATTATTCATGTTGCTTATATCAACAAGTGAAATTCGTGCACCTTTGAATTCGTTGTAAACATTTTCAATTTTAGAAGCGTCAATAGCATACCAGGTAACAATTAAATATCTTTTAGACCCTTTCTGAAATCCCGCTATACCCTGAGGCCTCCACTCATTTGTTTCTTCATCACCATTGTTCCATTTAAAACCAATAGGGTTTTTATCAGCAGGAATATTGAAACCATATACATTTTTAAACCCAATGCTTGTCGCATTCCTGTTTAAGTCGATTTGTTCCGGTGTTTTAAAACCATAGGAAGAAAATTTGGAAACAAATGCGTATTCATCTTCGAAATTAACTTTTACTTCAATTGGAGTTATAGCGCTATTAATCGTTCCGGGTTTTTGAGCGTTTGCAAAAAATGAATTTAGTAGAAAAGGGAGAGCGAAAAGTATTGGATTTGCTTTTTTCATAATTTCGATTTTATCAATGGTGTTGCCAGAGAAAATTTTGGAAATCAATGATTGTAGATTAATTCGCATTTGGTGATTGCAACATTGGAACGAGAGCGAGTACCACAGCATAGTATTGATGTGCTCCTACTGGTAGATGAAATGTCAAAATAGAGTGAACTGTTGTTAGAATTTGATTGATACATACTAAATTGAATAGGATGCACTTTGTCATCATCAAAAGAAGAGTAGGTGCAAAGAGGTGCGCACGCTGACTTGTAATATGTTTCAGAATACATTTCTGGCAATCCTTGAATTAGGACAGAAATGTATGAGCTACTCACTGCGCTTCCACCGATTCCCAGGGCTTCTCCATTTAAGTCGGTGCGATAAGTGAAATTTAATCCAACTGGTCGATTGGTGGGAGAGATTGCTTTTGTTTTTGTCATGCTGCCTGTCGCTTCACATGAGTACGTGGCACTTAAACCGGAAGTGCTAACATGCAGACTTCTGTTTTTTGGAAAACTAACATGTGCTGAGCAATCTTTATCCTCATCCTCTGAATGATTAAAGCCGGTGATATCTTCTGTTGTAGTAGCGCTGGTTGAACTATAGGATTGAATTGCGCTATTGTTTGTTTCGCGCTCAAATACAATTCCGTATTTATTTACCACAGAAAATTTATATGCGGGGTATTTTTTGCTAAGCGTTTCAATCACAACTTTGTAGTCTACTCCCGCTTTTTTTACAATCGACCCGTACGCGGCATCATTTGCAGACAGGTATTTATTTATAGCTGCTTTGCGGGCAACAGAATCTTCAATGGCATTTGCTTCGCTAATCTCTTTTGAAAGTCGTTCGAATAATTTAGGATCCTTTTTTAATGTCACTTCAATTTTGGTGAACTCGACCGCTATGTCACTTTTTATTTCGTTAATAGCAGGATCAATTTTTTTCTGGGAAAAGCAAAGGTTTGCTTGTGAAAATGTAAGGATAATTGCAAGAGTCAGGAAGTTTTTCGTTTTCATGGGAAAGAGTTAATAGGTTTAATTTAGTCTTGTTTACAAAGAAGTCGTGGACAGTAAACTTTAGAATATATGGCGGGATGAATGTAATTTCAAGCCAACATTGCTTTTATTAACTAATTGGAAATTCAGACTATTATCAATAGAACCACAAATGGAAATTGTTAAGATGTGTTCAGAACTATTGATTTAATAGCAATGACTATTGACATTTCGAAAACTTTGGAATATCAAAGCCGAATATAGAAAAAAAATATAATCAAAAAAAGTGAAAAGTCCCGGCTTCGGCAAAATTTGCCGAAGCCGGGAGCTGGGATAACTTAAAGATTCAAAGCGCCTTCACCTCAATACTCCACAACACCTTTACATGTGAACTGTTCGGATCGTTATTTTCGTAAAAGTTCATTTCGAAAAACTCATCGTTACCGATCCGGAGTGTTGTTTTCTCTCCTGGTTCCAGGTCGTCAATCTGATCCATATAACGTCCAATAACGATATCCCTTGTGCCATCTGTGCAATCCCGGCATGTGTAATCAATATTTGAAATGATTTCTTTGTCTTTCAGTGTTCCTTCAACTGTAAGTATCGAACCGCCAAGGGAAGTATTACTAATACCTGTTTCAATGACTTCTTCAACTCCAATCTGTGTGTAGCCGTCCTGGCGGGCTTTCGTTACGTCTTCAGGATCATATGTGCGGCCTGTTCTTGACCAGAATGTATGTCCTAAATTTATTTGTCCGTATTCGCTCTCATATGTTTTTAGACGCAAGGATCCGAATAAGTCCTCGTCAACATCCGTGTCGATCACTTTCGGGGCGGTAAGTTTCACAAGTTTGAGTTTTACATCGTACTTCCGGTTGCATTGAGCTTCGTCTTTAACAACTACCCATGTCGCACGACGACCGACATTGTTTGTTTTGTAATCTACCCAGGCATATCCGTCATCACCCCAATAAGTCCCCCATGAATTTCGTACGAGCCATGCATTTTTGGAGTCATCCCAACCTATTATGACAACAGCATGGTTGGTGGTGGGATTTGTATAATTACTTGGAGTTTGCTTGAAAATACCCCCGGCGTAATCTCCGAACAAGCGTGTAGCCTGTATACTGCAGGAAATGGCGCCATACCGGCAAAGGGCTTCCTTAATTTGAGTTACAGTTGGTATCTTGGAAATATCACCTGAAGGATCTACAATTCCCCAATCCATCAGTTCTGTGTGGGATAAAGGCCCTAAATCAAGATTACATGGCGCATTCTCTCCATTGTCAGCGATTTGTGTTTCCAAGCGCATTTTCCTACGGGTATTATTCAGGAACTCGTATGCTCTGTATGTGTATCCTCCGGTGCAGGATCCACCTCCTGAACAATTCACAAGAAAAGCTTCACTCAGATTCTGATTGGATGGAATAAGACGTGTCCTGTAAGCCGCAAATTCAATCGCTCCCACAGCACAATAAGCCCAGCAATTCCCGCACTGTTGATAACGAGCAGGAGGAACCGTTTGATGCTCTCTTAAATCATATTTCGGTGCAGAAGACATACAAACAACTTTTAAAATTTTGTTGATAGTCTTTGTAGTTGCAGAAGAAATTACCTTTTTGGAATAAATCGCCTGAAGTCTTTTAACTTCTGAAGCAGGTACTTCCAGTTCTCCGGTAAGCAATTCCAGATTCACAGAAGATACTTCAGTTGCTCCCACTAAGAAACCCAGCTTCTGATCAGAAATTAATTTACGTTGAGTTGCCAGACGGGATTTGATGTCAGGACTGGCAATCACTTCACGATCCACAAATGTCTTGTTAAGTTGTAAATCCTGGGCATGTGAATTTGTTATTAAAATTAAAAGGCAAAAGAATAGTATGCCCTGAAAATGTTTGAATTTCATCTTTTGGTTTAATTAAATAGGTGAATGAATGGCACTGTAATAAAGTACTGTTTAGGTGATTAAAGAGAGATTTGAAAGAGAGTGAGGTATTGCTAAAGCTTTAAGAGGGGCATCCCGCAATACCTTGTCAGCGCTGCAATTTAAGAGGTTTCCGGAAAATGGCAAGGGGAATGATTTGAAAAATATCAGGGTATTATTGCATGATCAAAAAAAATGTAGAAGAGATCATTGAAAGTGGATGGGATAAACAATAGATGCAAATGGTTTAAAATAGGTAATGGTTTTCCTGATCAGGTTATTGTACGACCACCTGTTTTACCACTTGTTGTCTCTGAGCATCCGTAATTCTTGTAAAAGATACTCCGGTTTTGAATTTTTCAGTGTCAATGGAAATAGTGGTATAGCATGCATTGTTTTGATAAGCCGTCTTATTCTCTGCATTCATTATTTCAATTCTAAAGAGATCATTTTCTGGTATAGAAATTTGAAGAAAATGTGAGTCGGAAAAGTATTTTACACTGTAGTTATTTTTTGGCGAAGATTGTTCAATTGACGTCAACATTCCGGTCACGACATTGTGCTTTGCACTACAATTTACTCCGTCATTCGCACACCAGGAAATATTTGAATGGTATCAAGTTTGGTATTTATTGGCCCGGATTTACAGACATTCAATATTTAGCTCCTTACGATCAAAGTAACAGTTGATGTAAATTGCTGAACCTTCGGTGCCTCCACTCATATAGCTTTGAATCCAGAATGGTTTCTTTCCCGGGATTTTTATTTCATAGCTGGTCATGTCACTCGTGTCGTCGCACTTCTTCAGCAATTTCGCCTTGTATTTATTTTTTCCAAATAGATACTCAATTGTGGTTTGGTAGGATACATCTTGTGATAAATCAGGACTGATGCTGAGCTGGGAATAACTCGTGTTGTTGCCTTCCAATGAAATGGACCAGGTACATGAATTTGTGTTGCTGCCACAAACAAAGGTTTTTCCGTTAATCGCAATTGTTACTTCCTGCGTAAGCAGATATTTTCTCGTTACTTTATTCATTTCCGGATTTCCTTTTAGGATTAGAGGGTTGGCAGGACGTGCAGCGTGAGCCCACAAAGGAATTACTCCGGCTTCTAATGAATCTGGTGCAAGGCTTTTGATGATTTCGAACAATTCGACTTTTTTAGCCTGGCCATTTGCCAGCAATGCGATTGATATCAGTAGGAATAAACTTGAAATTGTTTTCATATATCTTGTTATTTGATTTTTGACTTAATGAAAAAAAAGGTTAAGAATTATTTTTCACGTGGAGCGTTATTTTTAAACCTGATAGTCTTTATATTTAATTGAGGTCTTTATTGATATCTTGTAAATCTTTTACATTTGAGATAGGTACGTTTACATCCACGCTGAAATGAAATTTGGAATTTCTTCTCATGTGATAAGATCACTTTGAATCTTCTTGTTCAGGTCGATTGCCCTGAATCAATATAATCTTTTTTTGAAAAATAATTCCTTTCTCCGTATCCAAAGACAAAATATAGAAACCGGACTTTAGACCTTCTGTCAGGAGAACTTTTTCTTTTCCAAATAGGTCATCGTGCATTACTTCCATTCCATTTAGATTACAGATCCTGATTCGTGCATCGATATCTTCTTTCGAAGAAATAATTAGTTTGTCATTTACGGGATTGGGAAAGATATTTATATCCACCTTCGCAATTTCATCAAATCCGGTGACCGTTATAGCGTTACTGCAAGCCATGCATCCGGATGTATTGATTACACACGCATCATAATCTCCACCGACACCATTCGCATTAATTCCCTGCGTAAAATAGGGTAATGGAAATCCATCCAGGTGCCACAGGTAACTGTAAGGGAAGAACCGCCGTAACATCCCATTGTATTGGTGGAGCTTTGATAGACTATCCCGGGCAATCCGGGATAGCTATAGGGATGATAAATCAAATGGAAAAGTTCAGTATTCTGATTACCATAAGCATCCGTACCATGAGCTGTATAGGTGGTTGTTGCGGATGGGAAGGCATAAACTCTGTTTCCTGTTGTGGTGCTTAATCCGGCTGTAGGAGTCCAGGTATAGTTGAAATCTCCGGATGCTTTTAATTCAGTAAAGAAATCATTGTTTTCACAATAGTTGATGGTGTCGTGAGTGACAATATTAAGAGGGTATGAAATCAGGTTGGTATGAATAGACGTTCTGATCTGGTTCCCATATTTCGACGATTGACTCCAGGAGGGACGGATATAATGATCAAAAGCATCCATCATCATGTAATGCCCGTTGAAAGAACCGGAGGCGTTGAAATAGAGTGAGCGGCTGTCAGTAATTTTTACATTGTTAAATGAATTACCCTGATCAGCGGAATAAGCCAGGTACACATTTCTTAGTTTAGTGTAATCTCGCGTATCATAGTAAGATATAAAAATTACTCCGGTGCTGTCATCTACTGCAATAGCAGGTAAGAATTGCATGTAACCGGGATCATCGTCGTTCAGTTTTTGGGAACTGGTCCATGTGTTTCCGCCATCCGTTGATTTCAGAAACCAAACATCAGATTCATAATAGAGATTCGTTTTGTTTCGTCCGTAAGTGACATAAATATTTCCGCGTCCGGGACCACTGCCTTTGTCACATGCAATCTGAATCAGTGAGCCAATAGCATTGGTGTAAAATGATTCAGGAATGGACTGGAGCCGACTATTGGTTGAATCGATATTTATCGCCGCGTTCAACCATGTATCTCCACCATCCATTGACTTGTTAAAAAGAATTCCTGAATCAGAATTGCAAATGACATACACTTCTCCATTAGGCCCGGTCGTTAAAGCACTGTACGGATAGGTACTCACAAACCCCGAATCGAGCAGAAATTGTTTCGGTGTCCATGTTTGTCCTCTGTCGGTTGACTTGCAAAAGGCGAGTTGAAAACGATTATTGATGTAATACGCCAGGAATCCAACATAGATATTGTTTTTTGTATGGACTCCTGGATTTTGGTCGATACATGCAAAGGATTTGTCATGCGCGTATGTAGTGTCAAAATCAATATATGTTTCAGTCGAATAGTGAATGCCATGATCTGTGGATTTGTTACAGATAAGCCGGTCAAGGTTGATTGTAAACCCCGAACCCTTTGAATCATGGATGAAATAAACATACCCGCTGTCATCTGTAAGGATGCAAGGATCTCCATAGGGAACAATTACACTGTTTAAAATGCTGCTGTCCCAGGTCGCACCGAAATCATGTGAATAATATGCGCCAACATATTTTCCTCCATTGGAACGGTTACAAGCCATGTAAACATTTGCAGGATTGATGCGATCAATGCAGATGGCAGGTTCATTGGAGCTGAATGAATCTGTTATCATGACTGATTGCCCGTTTGCAAATAATGTCAGCAGGCAAAGAAAAGTGAATGGAAAAACCTTCATTTGAGATACCAATAGTTTAAAACGGAAACAAACATAAACTTTCCGGAAAGGACCAAGATAATAAAATGGTTTTAGATTTAAAGGGCTGAAATTTTCGAATTCACACTTCAATCCGTTATATCCGGCTCAGTGGGATAATTTTAATAATGCTTTCCCGCTTTTATAGATCCTTTCATAAAAGAACTTAAACTGCTGTTTAGAAATGAGATAAAATTCAGAATAACAGTAGGAATGTATGCGTTTTATTTCTTACATTTAAATGGCAGATAGAGTTCAGGACATATAGCTAAAACAGGCAGTGAAAAGATTCGAAGAAGATTTTAAGGATAGATTGGTTGGGCTTGACTTTGATACCATTGAAAATTTTCCTCACACAATTTATGGATTGTCAAAAGAGTTAAAGCTAAATTACTTCAATTCGGCCTGGTTAGAATTTGCCACAATGAATAATGGTGAACCAGACATTTCTTCCCGTTTTCCGATTGGTACACCGATTGAAAAGGCTCTGGCAGGAGGTATAAAGGATTTTTATATAGACAATTATTCGAGAGTTCTCCGGGATCTCAGAATCTGGAATCACGAATATGAATGTTCAAGTGCAAGTATCTACCGTTTATTTTATCAAAATGTTTATCCCTTAAAAAATGGAGATGGGATAATTATTGTAAATGGAATTCGGATTGAAAAACCTTTTGATGAAGATTTCAGACCAACATCGAAGCATCCAATCAGTGAATATCTGGACGCAAACGGATTTATTGCCCAATGCTCAAATTGCAGGAAAACGCAACGTGTTTCTGACTTAAAATTTTGGGATTGGGTACCTGCATTTGTAAAAAAAATGCCCGAGAATGTAAGTCATTCGATATGCCCGATTTGCTATGATTATTATTGGAAATTTGCAAATGTGTAGACATCAAAAGCATTGTATGTCACTTTTAAAAGGTGAGTTGGCCTGTCTTTCTTATCGCACTTTTCATTCATTGCCTTAAGTATTATTCATTTCAGGAAAATTTATAGCCAGTGTATTAGTAGGTCATTCGATACCGCGATTAATTCAGAAATATATGCCGGATCGGTTGTTACACAGTTTTTAAAATCTGTAAAAGATCATAGCGTCCACTTAAGGCGAATCAAACTTGTGGTTTAACAGTTTTTGAAGGCTCTATTGATAACAGATTTTTCTAATATCAGTTGAATTTTCATATTTTTGTAAATGATGTTTGGTTTGTTTTGTAAGACATATTGTCAAATGAACTCATTCATTAGTTTCCGAATCAATAAAATCATCAAAATGAAAGTGAGATCTGCGATTGTATTGCTTGTTTTTTGTCGTTTCAGTCCTATGCAACACGCTATTATGTAAATGTGAATGCTTTTGGAACAAACAATGGTTTGTCCTGGACAGATGCTTTTACGAATTTACAATCAGCTTTGAGTGTCGCAATTTACAATGACGAAATCTGGGTTGCAGCAGGTACTTATTTCACTTCTGATACGAACGACCGGGATATTTCATTTGTAATGAAAAATGGGGTAAACGTGTATGGGAGTTTTTCAGGAATTGAAACTAGTATAACTCAACGGGATATTACTTTATTTCCAACATTCTTATCCGGAGATATAGGTGCTCCGGGGGACAATTCGGACAATACCAAAAGATCATTAAAATTCAGAACATCGCTACTAATTTTATTTTGGATGGATTTAAAATAGTTTCCGGTTTTGATGGTTCATCATCGGGGGAGGGTGCCGGTGCCTATATCTATAATAATTCCGGAGGAGATATTGAAATTGACAATTGTGTGTTTTATAATAATTATTCCTATTATAAAGGAGGAGCTGTTTCAATTGATGAAACAAACATCACGTTCAACAACTGCGAGTTTTATTATAATTCTTCTTACAATTATGGTGGAGGCGCGATCTATTCAGCGAATGTGTCCAATTCAAATATTACTTTGAATAATTCTAAGCTGATTGGTAATACATCCCGCAGCGGTGGTGCTATCCAATTTGATGGTTATACACTAAAACTTGACAGATGTTTGATTTCAAATAATACTGCCACGTCCGGAAGTATTATCCAGGTGAGTGATGCGAATGATTTCACAATAAGTAATTCTCTTATTGTTGGGAATTTGGTGCAAAATAATTATAGCGCTAGCGTAATCAGTTCCTATTCCATCCAGTCGAATTCTACTAATTTGGTGAATGTTACTATTTGTCATAATAGAAATAGTACATCTTTCGCCATAGCTGATGAGGCTATATACAAATCAAATTCTTCTGCAAATATTTTCAATTGTATAATGTATGGAAATAGTATGTCAGATGTAAACGCACAGGTTAATTCAGGAAATAATGTAGTGAATTGTATTATTGAAAACGGATATGCTTCCGGGATCAATATTTATAATTTGGATCCATTGTTTGTCAATCCTTCTGATTTGGCTTCTGCTCCTTTTGATGGCTCAGCGTTCGATTATTCTCTTCAAAGCAATTCACCTGCTGTGAACCGGGGAGATAATCTATTTGTTACATCTTTCCTTTTTGACTATTCCGGTAATTCCAGGATTCAACAGGGAGTAGTGGACTTAGGCGCGATTGAAAGTTCATATTTGCTTTCTGTACGTGAAAACAATGGAATGGCTGTTAAATACTTCTTTGATTCCGGTTCGAACAGATTGTACTTTAAAGATATTGGTCAGATCCGGGATTTGGAAATCACCGTCTTTGATATCAACGGGAAATTACTGGAGACCGGTAAGATTTCTGGTCCGGATCTGTTTCTTAATTACTCAAAAGGAATTTATATTGTAAAGGTTGGAACTGTTTCCCCTTTTAAAATCGCTATTGCGAAATGATGATTGAAAGATGAGGTTAATCATCCGGATGCTGATAAAACCCTAATAATATTTCCTTATCTACTTAACCCTGACTTTTTTGATTTTCTACCCCGTGTTTATTGCTTTACGATTTTTTTTATCACAATTGAGTTATCTGCAAATTCCAGATTGAGAAAATAAATGCCTGGAATTAGATCCTGAATATTTATTGAATTCTTCTGATCAGCAACAGAAATGTATTTAATCATTTTGCCTTCAACTGATTTAATTTCAATTCCACGGATAGTTGCTTTGCTTTTCAGAAATAAATTATTTTCAGAAGGATTTGGATACAAGGTGACAAGATCATTTTGATCGATACCCTGAATACCAAGTGTGGTAGGATTGGATCGTATTGCACTTGCAGAAGCACAGTTTTCGAAATTTCGCATCAGGTCAAAGTATTCTCCTGCCGCGAATGTAAATGGTGAATTGCTTGTTACTAATCCGGTGATCAGAGAAACACCAATGATAGAACTCCCCGTGCTAAAAAAGTATGTCATTGAATTTGGATCTATAGCAGAACCGGCATTCAATGAATACCCTCCATCTGTAACTTTCACCGGCGATACCGTTGTGACAATTCCTGTATTCGGATCCACCTTTCCGAGTTTAATGTCAACTGAATCCAGGAACTGTAAAGTGTCACCCGGAAATAGAGAATCCACATAATAGGAATAATACAATTTACGAATCAAACCATAGAGGGCTGTATCCGCACAGCTGTATGTGAAATTGTCGAAATATTGTCCATCGCTAATCTGGAATGGAACATTGCTATAGATTGATCCATTGTAAATGTCGAGCCCTAAAAGGTTTGAGCCGGTTGAAAAATAATATACCATCTGATAAGGGTCAATCGCGCTGCCCGCTAATGCATAACCCTGAGAAACAGAGTTAGAAGAAATCTGAGTGATTAATCCGGTGTTTGTATTGGCGCTCGCCAGAAATACTTCACCCACATAGTTCATGGTAATCGAATCATAATAGTTTCTTCTTGCAAGACCATACATGGTGCTATCCGCATTGTTAAATCTGAAGTTGTCGAAATAGCTGGCGGCGATTGGATTGTTGAGAGGAACCTGATTGATCAGCTGACCAGTGTTTAAATCAAGCGTATTCATATTTGTGGCTCCCATAAAAATGTAAGTATTTTCATAAGGATTCAGAGCTGCACCGGTTAAATTTACCGCATCATTGTAAGTGTAATTACCAATGTTATTTACAAACCCAAGAACAGGATCGGCATTTCCCAATCGAATAGTGGTAGAATCCAATTGCTGATAGATAATTGTAGAATCAATGGGGTCAATAAATGTTGAATAATAGTTTTGACGGACGATCCCGAAGAGTTCAGGATTTGAAAATGCGCTGCTTGTGAGGGCGGAAATAAGAACAATACAAGAGAATATAAGAGTTTTCATAGGAAGGATTTTGACGGATTCCCAAATCTGAACAATTCGGATAAAAGAAAGTTTTGCAAAGAATCAAATTACGCAAATATTTTTTAGCCTCAGGCTTGTTCAATTTTTGTTTTGAAAGATGCTCTTGAAGATGGACATTTCATAGCCGCAACATTGAATTCAAACTTTAATAATGAAATTTGAATGTCGTGCATGTGTGTTTTCTTATTAGCATCGATTCCGGGCGATCAACAAATTATTCGTGCCGGATTGATTTATGTGTTTATCAAGTGTTATAAATTTCAATCATAAGTGATTCGTTTTTTGCTTCACTTATAAAGTCTTCACCAGTTTTAATGTCTTGCTTCTGCCACCCAAGCTAAGATTTATAAAATAAATTCCCGGATCATAAGTAGAAATATCCATCCGATATTTTCCATTGAAAAATATTTTTTGAAAATAAATTCTTGCGCCGGATGAATTAAGTATTTCCAGATCGACTATCTTATCCTGGAAAACTTTGTCAGGATAAATATAAGCATAGTTGTTCGCGGGATTCGGGAAGAGTGAAATTTCCGGGCTGGAAAACTCAGGATTTAGTTCAGTAGGTGATATTGAAAAGGGATCGCTCCATTTGATTTCGGTAGTCATGGTGTGATCGGTTAGGGTTATCAGAAAATTGACAAGGTCGTTTTTCTGGGTTTGAGAAAAAATTGAATTGTCTTGCTACAGGCGTACCTCCGATGGTGTCAATTAAACCGGGAGCTAAATTCATGTGGAGCTGAATTCCTGTACTGTAAAAATCGACGACTTCCTCAAGGCTGGCAAATCGTCCATCATGCATGTAAGGAGCTGTCAGTTCGATATTACGCAGACTAGGAACTTTAAATCTTCCAATATCAGATTGCATGCCTGTTGTTTCATAGAGGCCTAAATCAGTTGTGGAGACCAGGTCCAGGCCATTGCAGGTGACAGCTGCCGGAGTGTTTACAAAGGCTTCCGCGGTGTGACAAATTGAACAATCTCCACCACCATTCAGCTGCGTGTTGAAGAAAATGGCTTTCCCTTGATTTTCAGAGTTGCTGAAATTCGGAAAAGGATCTTCCCGTACATTCACTTGTGCCCTTCCAATGTCGTATTGACTGGTATGGCTCACAATGCTGCGAATGAACTGTGATAATGCCATCGCGATGCGTGATGTTGTGACAGATGAATCTCCAAAAGCATTGGTGAACAAAGCAGCATAGTATGGTTGTTGTTCTACCTTCTGTACCAATTGTGTCAGGGATAATCCCATTTCAACTGAATCCTGAATGGGCATCAGTACCGCGACTTCCATGGAAGAGGCTCTGTGGTCCCAGAACATTTCTCCCCCAAAATGCCAACGTGCATTGGTAATAGTCATGGTATTCCTCCTGGTCAAACCGCCATGAAAACCCTGACTGCGCATGGAACTATCAGAGAATGAAAATTCCTGTTTGTGACAGGATCCACAGGAAATTGAATCGTTCTGACTTAATACTTTGTCATAAAACAATACCCTTCCCAATGTCGCGCCGTCATCAGTAAGTGGATTGTTTGCCGGAGTATTGTCCCAAAAAGTAATATCAAAATTGGGATTTGTAAAATGAGCGGGTAAGTTAAGGTTCACATAGTCATAGGGAACAGGCGGTAAAACAGGAATAGCCAGACTCATCAGCGACAGGACTATTGCCAGCATGAAAAAGACTTTGATGTAGATTTTATTCATTTCCGAAAAATTTAATTGTTAAAAATAATGTCCTGAGTGTTTTTGTTTCAGCAAGAACGGAATTATTGCTTCAGGACTACCATTTTACCTGATGCACATTTCATGTTTTTATCATCGATGCACTGATAGAAATATAATCCCTGTGAAATGGAATTCAGAGCGATTTCCTGATTGCCACTGGTAATCTGACGTGATAGAACGATTCTGCCTGATGCATCTGTTAGTTGAAATGTATATTGTTCTGTGAAATGATTTGAATGAATGGTCGCTTTATCTGATGCCGGGTTAGGAAAAATACTAAACTCCTGATTTTGTATGGGAGAAATTCCAACTGAAATAGTGATGGTTTGACAAACTGTATCCGATGAACAGCCGTTGCAGGCGATCATACAAACATTGTACGTCCCGTCAATTGGGTAGGTGTGCCTTGGATTGGAAATGCCACTTTGGTCGATTACACCATCTCCGAAATCCCAGGTACATGGACCGCCGTGTTGTGAAGTATTTGTAAATTCTACTGTTGAACCGGAGGCAACGTAAGTAAAACCGGCATTCACTTGTGGAGCATCAATAATGGCAGTAGAAGCACTGAAATCAAGGGTGAAGCCTGAAGTTGAACCAAAAGAAAAATTGTTTACCAGAATTGCAAAGGTTTCTCCGGCCAGGACCGGTAATGATGGAGAATATGTTCCAGTTGAACTACCTGAAGGGGTGATTCCTGTAGATCCTCCTACGGATGTTGAGTAATTACATCTTGACATGAAACTACTATCCGTAAAGATCTCATCACAACCGTGATTGGTAATATTGAACACAGCAAAATCAAAATCAGAAATAGAATCATAAGCCTGAAGTAAAAAATTGAGATCACCGGCTGTTTGCGTATTCAATTGGAACCAGGTTGAGTTTTTTTCACCGCTTCCTAAGCAACTCAAAGTTGTATTGATCTCATTCGTCACAGAACCTGTTCCCTGGAATCCTGTACTATACGTGTTAACCATTGAGCAAACTCCGATTCCTCCATCACAATCCTGTTGAAAAAGTGGATTGAGTCCGCAAACTTCAGTATATATTGAAAATGTTCCTGTTGGAGAAGGGCTTTCGGACCAAACCCTGAGCCATATTGTGTCGTTTGGCGTAAGTCCTGTTTCATTAATAAAAGGCATGTCTCCGTTATAGCTTCCATCATCGTTACAATCAAGAAGTACCAGCGAAGAACAAAATCCTGAATACAATGCCATCGCTGCATCCGTTACAGTACCCGGTGCAAGATCAATGGTAAATGCACCTGAAGGAGGGACAAGAAATCTATACCAGATGTCCTGATAGTTTGGATCACCACAATAAGGATCTGGAATACCTGTACTGACAGTAGCTAAATTATTATCAGCTTGTGTAGTAGCATATAAAGGTCCCGGACCTATTGATATAAAAGATTGCATTGCATGGGTCGTCGTTTGCCGGCTGTGCAAAAACTTGTTTTCCTGAAATCAAAAAAATAGAAGAGTGAAAAATATGATTTGAAGATTGTTGGTTTGCTTCATAAGCAGGCCTGTTTATTTGAATTTGGGTATTTACTCGGACTCATAATTACAAAAAAATATTGAGAGGGAGAAGTGCAAAAGAGGTTGTTTTGGTTTCTGAAAATTGACCTAAGCCCAGGTGTCATTCACCAATACTTGGGCCTGATTCGTATAACCGGAATTTCAGGGAATCAGAGGTTGCTGCATGCAATTTTCAATATTTTCTTTCTCTTAAATGATTTCCGTCAATACTGCTGAATTTTAAAACATCTACTTTTGTAGAGGCTAATCTGCAATGAAGAAATATCTGTTTTTTCTAATCCCTCTGTTTATTGTTTCCTGCGCTCCTGAACGCTATGTAAAACCACTCGCACCAAAGCAGCAGGCTGTCGGTGTTTCTCTGGGTGGTCCGCTCTTTAAATTTGGAGAGAATACCATTCCGATGCCATTTCTCACCGCAAATTATGGATATGGTATCGATAGTGCTCTCACAACATTTGGCGCTGTAAATATCACTTCCGCACTCTTCGGGAATGTTCAGCTGGATCTTGGAGCAACACGACAGGTACTGAAGCAGCAAGCGTATATACCGGCTGTTAGTGTTACACCAGTCTTCACTATCATTGCCCGCCCGAAGGCTCCGTTTAAATTGTACCCACAACTGGATGTAAACGCTTTTTGGGAGTATGGAAAACACAAAAATTATTTTTACCTCGGTTTTGGCAACTGGTTTGAACTTTCTTCTAAAAGGACTTTGGATGAAAAGCAAAAAAATCACTGGCTGTTCTTTCCTGTGGTTGGTCATTGTTTCACAGGAAAGAAATGGGATATTCTTCTCGAGACGAAAATCCTTGCTCCGAATTTATCGAATGAGAAATTAGTGGTGGAATATCAGACTCCATTGAAAAATAATGGAGCATTCGGTGTATACATTGGGTGTAGCAGAAAGTTTTAATTCGGAAAAATGAAACAGTGTATAAATGAGATTTAGGATGAAAATAAATGTAATGAGAAGATTATTGCAGTTCAGTCTCCTTTTCCTCGTAATTGGACTGACTTCTTGTCTGCGTCTGGATGATAATCTTTTTAATCAAAATAAATTGTCTCATTATGATCTGGATAAATATACCGGTGAGGTAGACTTTACGCTTTCGTCAGATTATGCTATTCCCGATAGTCTTGTTCATCTTTTCACGTTGAATTCCAAAGGTCCGGATGAGTCCCAGGGCACCGCTATCTACGCTGTATATATTGGTGAAATTGCACGAATTGCTACTGATACTGTTATCATGTATTGTCATGGTAACAGAGATCACATGGATTTCTACTGGCCACGCGCCAAACTGCTTGCCAATACCGGAGGGAAAAACCGGTTTGGAGTCATGATGATTGATTACAGAGGCTTCGGAATGTCTGAAGGTAAACCAACCGAAGATGGACTATATGCTGATGTAGATGCGGCCTTGCAATGGTTGAAATCAAACGGACTAAGCAACAACCGTCTTGTTATTTATGGCTTCAGTATGGGCAGTGCACCTGCGACCAAACTTACTGCTGAGCCGCGCAGTATGAGTGCATCTAAGCTTATGCTTGAAGCTCCCTTCGCCAATGCTGAAACAATGGTTCAGGATGGTTCAGGACTGGCTTTGCCGGGTTCTACCGTTACAGATTTGCAAATCAACAATGCGGAAGAAATTAAATATGTCTCTCAACCTTTTTTCTGGATCCATGGAGAAGACGATGATTTTCTGAACATCGATACGCATGGAGCTATCGTATTTGCAAACTACAATGGATCTTACAAAGAAGCTCATCGCATTCCATCTGCCGGACACAGTACCATTGAAACAACAATGGGATTTAGTTCCTATCTGGAAGCAGTGAAAGCGTTCGTGACAAGGTAGAAGAGGGGTGAAGGACACAATTCGTAGGAAATTTTGATTTGAAAAAAAAATTGTTGATCCAAAGGATCTTAATGAATCTTCATCAGGAAAGTGACTTCGTGCTGTTGAATTCGATTATGCACAGAATTAAATTCAAATAAATATGCGAACCTCTGAGCAACTTAACGACAATATTCTTGTAGCATTTGCCCGGCAGGTTTGCTTCCCAATGAAAATGCATTTTTCCAGTCGGCGCAGGCAGAGGTTGTATCCTTTAAACTCATACTTGACATTCCACGGTTAAACATTGCATCTGCATAGTCCGGTTTCAGGATGATTGCTGAATCCAGATCCTGATGAGCTCCTGCAAAATCACCTTTCATTCCTTTTAATGTGCCTCGACTATAATAAACCAGTGCATTTCCCGGGGATAAAATTCTTGCTTTTTCAAGATCTGCCAATGCAAGATCAAAATTGCCGCTTTGACTGATTGCTTTGGCACGGTTAATATATGTATCGGCGTAATCAGGTTTTAATTTCAAGGATACATCAAAATATTCCATTGCTTTTTTTGTATCTCCTGCATCAGTATAATAACTTCCCAGAAAATAGTATGAAAAAAAGTTTTCCGGACGTTTTGAAATCGCGTATTCGAATAATGATAAATCGTTTTTCCAGATTTCGGTCATGGAATGACTCAAATATGCAAGAACCAAAAAGATAAGAACGATTAGGGTAGTAAATTTACTCCTGAAAGTGTGAATCAGTTCTTTGATTAAAACGCCCGCCAATAAACACAGTCCAATCATTGGCATGTAGGCGTAACGATCTGCAACCAGGTCTCTCCCAAATGGGATAATTTGTAATACAGGGCTGAGTGATATCAAATAAAACGCCAGAGCGAAAAGAAAATAGCGTCGATATGGCCCTGGCTTGATCGCGAAAAAGAGTAAAAGCAAAAGCGTGATGATTGCCGGATATATTTCTCCGGGAAATGAATCACGTTCCAGGTTTGGTATACCATAGGCAGGAGTCAGGCGGAAAGGAAAAATAAAATTATATACGTAGTAGCCGGCACTGAAGATGCTGATCAGTATTTTTTGACCAGCACTGTATGCATCCTGTAAATTCGCAATTGATGCATCTTCTCTGCGAAAATGAAAGGTCAGCCAGGCAAAAATAATCGACACAACAAAGAAGGGTATTTTCTCCAGAATTGTTCGGGTTGTGAGTTTTCGCTTTTCGAAAAAATCAATGACAAAAAGAAGCATCGGGAGAACAATTGCACTTTGTTTGGAAAAGCAAGCTAAAAGAAACCAGGCAAACGCCAGCCAGATCATTTTAATTTCGGTACTCCGTAGATAACGGACATACATTGTAAGTGTCAACAAGATGAAAATTATACTGAATGTTGTACTGCGTGCTGAAACCCAGGCGACAGTTTCAACCTGAATCGGGTGAATTGCAAAAATTGCCGCAGCAAAAAATGCTGACATCCGATCTTTTGTCAAAAGCTGAACAAATCTGTAAAATAGTATGATGGCGATTAAATGTAATAACAGATCTGTAAAATGATAAGAAGCAGGGTTCAGCTGAGTGATCTGGTAGTTCAACCAATATGTTACTTGCGAAATGGGTGTGTAAGCATTCACATAAGGCGTTGATATTAATTTTAGAAATGAAGACCCACTGTGTTCTCTCAATTCCGGATTACTAATGATATTCTGTGAATCGTCCCAGCAAAATCCGTTTGAAAGTGAACCTGAATAAATTAGGAATGTGACAAAAAGAATGAGTGCAAGTCCCCATTTTTCATAAGTGGTATTGATTTTTGAATGAGATGCAGTTTTGTTTTTAACCGATCGTTTTTCCGATGAAGTTTGTTTGGTCATAGAATATTCTGTACCCGGTAAAACGAAGAATTTGAATAATCCTTCTGAGTTTCTTTCTCGAAAGTAGGGATTATTGTTATTTCTCAGTATCTGTTAAGTGATTTCTTTTCCTTGATTGAATAGTTTTGTCAGAGTTTTTTTAATTACTTCAACTTCAATTGAGTGACCTCTTCCTTTGTCAATCCCCTCACAAAATCCCAATTGGGCACATTGTATACTTCTATATAGCCCAGACTGTCACCAACAACATAACGGAGTGTGCCACTTGGTTTTACAAAACTCTCACGGAAACTGTCGATCTGAAGTTTCTTTAATTCTTCCTCACTCAGATTTTCGCCGGAAATTTTCAAAACAATGATTGGTCCCATCTCCGGTTTTCCCTTTATGTAAAAATAAGGTGAGGGAACCCAGATTTCACCAACACGGTTCGCTTTGAGTATATATGTGAGACGATAACTGTTTTCAATCTTCCCGTTGTTGATTGAATAAGAAGTGCTTTTGGATGGTCCTTTTATAATTGTAAATCCATTGCAAATTAGATTTGTGTTGGAATCAACTTCCGCCTTCACTTCAAATTCGACTGTAATTTTTTCTTCGATTTTGTAGTCTTTCTTTTCAGTAAAGGAAGTTACCTTTTGCCCATAAACCATGGTGAAAGAGAAGGCGAGAATAATTAAAGAGCAGAGAGTCTTCGAATTCATGTCATCGTTTTATTTTATGGATATTCTAATCAGTCCGGATAAAGAGAATTTATAGTTAAGAGGCAAATTTATAATTTAATGATCTTCCCAGGGTAGCGGAAATTCTGACTCTGGGTCTTGATTATGAATACTCCCGATGCCAGAGCATCAGATGTTCCTAACCTATAGCAGTATGAATGTTATGCTTTATATCTGGTTATCCTGTTTACTGCAATGAGTTTATTACTCCAACTCTTTCAATAGGTAACTCGTACTCCTGCCACCACTTTCGTTTTTCAATAAAACACCTTGCTCAACGAGATTCTGTATATCGCGCAGTGCTGTATCCTGCGAACATTTAGCAATTTTCGCCCATTTGGAAGTATTTAATTTTCCTTCAAATTTGTCAAGTAGTTTATTGAGTAGGAGCTTCTGTCGTTCGTTCAGAATTTTTGTACCAAGAAATTCCCAATAACGTGCTTTCCTGATCACACCTGCTAGAGTTATCTCGGCAGATGTCAATGATTTGTCATAGCAAAGAAGAAACCATTCAATCCAATCTGAAATGTCCAGGGAGCCTTTCTGTGTTTTTTCAAGAGCATTGTAATAGGATTTGCGCTCGAATCGAATTTGCGCCGACATGCCATAGAATCGTTGGGAAATTCCATCCGCCCGGGAGAGTTGCAGGTCGGCAATCGTTCTTGCCAAACGACCATTGCCATCTTCAAAAGGATGGATGGTTAAAAACCATAGATGGGCTATCGCTGCTTTTATCACCGGGTCGGTTTCATTTTCGGTGTTGAACCACTTCAGAAAAAGGAGCATTTCTTTCGGGACATCTTTTGAGATAGGTGCTTCAAAATGTATTTTCTCACGGCCAACCGCACCGGATACAACCTGCATTGGTTCTTTGTCGTTTGTACGCCATTGCCCGACACGTATTTTTTTCAATCCATTTCTTCCTGTTGGGAATAGAGCTGCATGCCAGGAGAAAAGCCGCTCTTTAGTCAGCCGGCTTTTATAATTCTTTGTCGCATCAATTAAAATTTCTACCAACCCGTCGACATTTCTGTCGCTTGCAATCAATCCGGATACATCCATACCCAACTGTCTTGCTATTGATGAACGCACCTGCTCCTTGTCAAGAAATTCACCTTCGATCTCGCTCGTTTTTAGAGCTTCAACAATCATCGTTTGAAGAACCGCTTCCGACTGTAATGAAAAACCGAGGCTTTCCATTTTGCCAATCAATCTGCCCGCACGATACCGGATAGGGGCGAGGTGTTCTGCAATTTTTAGCTGATCCCATTGAAAGTTGGGCCAGCCTTTTCGTTCGTAGATATACATATTAATCTCCGCAAAATATACGGCGAATATAAGTCATATTCTCCGCATTGTCAAATTAATCACCGTATAATATGCGGTGATTAGGAGGGTTAATCTCCGCAAATGCTTAAAATTGATTGGAAAGTCGATATCAATATTTTCTTGTTGTAGAAATCGTTTGATTAGAGTTTTTGCCGGAGACTAAATTCCGGATTCATTTGAAAGCTGAATATGAAAGATGGGATAACAGTGATTTAGCGAAATCCATTTCTTTTTCCTTTCAACTAAGAATGAGCGGATTCTATACAGTACTATAATTTACTCAATTCCATAAATCACATACCCGCATTGTAAATTCGTATTATCCCTTGATTCCGTCCCCAAAATATTTGCAAAATACAATTGGCTCCCCGGACTTAATGCGGCAATTCTACTCTTAATTTCAGGGGTAATCAGGTTGCCTTTACAAAGATGCTTTATCGTATCACCCTTTTCAACGATGTACAATTCAAATGTATTGATAGTGACATCAATGATATTTTTATGTTCGTCAATAACAAATACTACTAAGGCGTTTGCTGTGATGGCTTCATCTTTTGTAAGCGCTGACTTAGTAATTAATTTGTCGGAAGTGATAAGTGCTTTTTGTATTTTATACGGGAGCTCTGCTTTGGAAGAACACAATGTGCCGAATAGCATAAGAAAAATCCATATTTGTTTCATGTTGAATAGGTTTGGAAATTGTTTTGGTGCTTTCTTATCGATTAAAAAAATTAGACAGGTACCTGAAGGTCTGCCGCTCAGTGACGAACTAAAAGTATTTTATAGTTAATCTTGAATTTCTTGTGAATTGGATTTTATTTCCGGTATCGACATTACTCAATCAAAACTTTTGTTGACCATGAATCCTCGCCCTCATTCACTAGTAAAAAGTACATCCCTGCATTTAACAAGGGAGTAAATGTGTGCTCAGTTCCTGTAAACGATGTGGAAAATACTTTTTGTCCGATGGTATTAAACATATTTATTTCACCGTTCTGAATGAATTTATTCATATGAAAGGAAAGTTCTCCCTTTGTTGGATTAGGATAGGTAATGAGCATTTCAGGTGATATGATGCCACCACCACTCCGTCCTGTATATTTTAATATTCTTCCTCCAGCCCCAACAGCATAACCTACCGTATCATTAGCGAAATGAATTGAATAGATTGTTGCACCTGCATCTTGTGTAATCCAGCTGCTTCCTCCGTCTGTTGTATGCAGTATTTTTCCCGGAGAAAATGAACTTTGAAATGTAGAAATATAACCGGTGTCTTTTGAAGTGAAATACATACTTTGAATTATTTCATCGGTTGTGGGAAGACTAATTATTCCCCATGAATTTCCATAATCTGTTGTTTTATAGAGTTTGTCAGGATATGCTCCGGCATATCCAACAGCCCTTGTTGGAAAGTGAATGGAAGTGAAAGGGCCACCAAAACACAACTGTTGAACAGTGGAACATCCGTTAGATGTTCTGTAAATATTCAGTCCATCGTAGCCGACAATAAATCCAACATCTCTGCCTGGAAACGAAATACATGAAGAGTGTGGGGCTCCCATAAATGGATCATAGACCCAGGAAACTTCATTCCAGGTAATCCCGCCATCTGTAGTTCTGATAAAAAACAAGGTGTCATTCTCAGTAGTATGAAATCCACATGTGTAGCCTGTATTTTTATCTGAAAAGGAAATGGCGCCAAGAAACGTGAAGTTTGTAAAATGTTTTTGGACGGACCAGTTCAAACCGCCATTTGTGGTCTGAATGATTTCTTGATTTGCTGTTATCGCATAACCTGTATCAGACGATGTAAAATAGAAGAATACGATTGGAAATATTGACGGTATTCTATTCCAATCATTTCCTCCATTAGTCGTTTTCAATAGTGAATCCGGCATATTCCAATCTACTACATAGCCGGTATCTTGTGATGGAAAGAAAACTTGTGTTAAAAATCCATTACCACCGGAATTTTGTGGTATCCATTGGGCCATACATGGTAATACGTATAGGAAAGTAATGACAAGTGTGATTAATAATTTTTTCATATAAAAAATGAGGTTGTACTTCGTGATCCTAATACTAATGTAGACAATTCATTTGGACGAACCAATTATCCGGAATTCATTGAGTTTGTGCTAAAAGTTGACATTCTTTTTCCGTTTTTATAATCCAAACGCACATTCCTTCGGCATGAACATGTTGCTGTACAAAAGAAGTGTAGGGGAAGATTTATTCTGATGAGTTCAAAATTATTGATTCTGAAGGAATGGAACAGTAGCACTTTCATTTTCTTTCTTAAATTGCCCTCCTCAAGCAAGTTTTATGCACGATTTCAATGTGGATCCCGATATCACCAGGGCCAAAACGATCCATTCAGATGTTTACACAAGTAAGAAAGTGTTTTCTCGCTGCCGGGAGAATATATTTGCTCCTTCCTGGCAGTTTGTTGGCAGCACCGAGCTGGTTAACCGTCCGAACGATGTGCATCCCTTCATTCTGTTGCCGGGCTACCTGGATGAACCACTGGCTCTGACACGCGATAAGGAGGATAAAGTTCACTTGCTTTCGAATGTTTGTACACATCGTGCTAATCTGGTAACAGAAAAATCATGTTCAGTTCCTAAGTTGAGATGCAGATACCATGGCCGGACATTTTCCCTTGATGGAAAACTTCAGTCTATGCCGGAATTTTCTGAAGTAAAAAATTTCCCTTCAAAAGAAGATGATTTGCCAACTCTGCCTTTGTTTCAATGGGGCAAATGGTTGTTTACATCCCTGGAGAATAAATTTTCTCCTGAAGTGTTTTTTGCAGACATGATGAAGCGTGTCAGCTGGATGCCAGTCGATGATTTTGTTTATCGCCCCGATCTTACCCGTGAATTTCATGTAAAGGCGAACTGGGCTTTGTATTGTGAAAACTACCTCGAAGGTTTTCACATTCCATACGTTCATCCTGCTTTGAATGCATTGATCGACTACGAAGGGTATACAACTGAACTGTTTTTCCCCTATTCCAGTTTGCAAATCGGATTGGCCCGCAAAGGTGAAGGATGTTTTGATTTGCCACCAACTTCACCTGAATACGGAAAGCATGTCGCGGCTTATTATTTTTGGGTCTTCCCGAACATGATGTTTAATTTTTATCCCTGGGGGCTGTCGGTCAATATTGTAAGTCCTTTGAGTGTAAATGAAAGTAAAGTTACCTTCCTTAGTTTCGTTTGGGATGCTTCAAAATTGAATACCGGTGCCGGCTCTGCTCTCGATAAGGTTGAGCTGGAAGACGAAGAAATTGTAGAGAATGTTCAGAAAGGTGTTCGGTCAAGGTTTTATACGCAGGGAAGATATTCCGCGAGCAAAGAATTGGGAACGCATCATTTTCACCGAATACTAGGTGAATTTTTGAAATGAATTTTTGAAATGAATTTTGTGATGAGTTTTTGATTGCCTCTTTGTTGATTTTTATTTTATAATTTGAATTTATGTCCCACGATAGTAGCAATGAAGGATTAAAACGTGTCATTGGTGTGCCCGGTTTGGCAGCGACTGTCATTAACTTTTCCATTGGTGCCGGAATTTATGCTCTTCCCGCACTAATAGGATTACAATTAGGAATCGCTTCTGTTCTGGGATATGTACTTTGCGGAATCATGTTCGCCGCTATCATGTTTTGTTATGTGGAAATCGGAAGTCGTGTTAAAACTTCCGGCGGCTCTTATGCATACGTAGAAAATGCATTTGGTCCCTTCGCGGGTTTTATTGTGAACTGGCTTTTCTTTTTTGGATGGAGTATCTTATCAGACGCTGCTTTAATGAATATTGTCGCGGATTCTTTATCGGTTCTATTTCCTGTTTTTACCGGAAGTCTCATGCGTGCATTATTGTTCGCAGTTCTACTTGGACTGATGATTTTCGTGAACGTTCGTGATGCGAAGAATAGCGTTCGGTTTGTAGAACTGGTGATGGTAATAAAACTATTACCCTTGCTGGCCATAATACTTTTTGGTTTTACACATATACAAATGAGTAATCTGCACATGGAACATTTTCCTTCATTAAAAGCATTTAATGATACCGCACTCATTTTGTTTTTTGCATTGGCCGGATTTGAATCTTCACTTAGTGTTAGCGGCGAAATCAAGGATCCGAAGCGAACTGTCCCGCGAGGTATTTTGCTGGGTGGATTAGCTATGTTCAGTATTTATGTCCTGATTCAAATCATTACACAGGGAGTTTTGGGTGCTGAAATGAGCACTTACAAAGACACTCCTCTTGCCGGTATCGCAGGCAGGATTGCAGGAACAACCGGTGTAACCATTATGCTCTTTGCGGCTTCTCTGTCCGGTTTAGGTGCTGTAAATGGTGATGTATTGGCAACACCCCGACTATTATTTGCAGGATCAAAAGACGGTTTATTTCCAAAGTACTTAGGAAAAGTACACCCAAAATTTGCCACGCCGCATCTGGCGGTCATCACTTTTGCTGTCCTGATATTTGTTTTCGCTGTTTCCGGTGGATTCAAACAACTGGCTGTACTTGCAAGCGGAGCACTGCTGTTGATTTATCTCGCTGTAGTCCTGGCAACAATAAAACTTCGTGGTAAGAAGGAGGAGGAAGGCGCTGAAAAACCTTTCAAAGCACCCGCCGGTTTACTCATTCCGGGTATTGCAATAGTTGCTATCCTGTATGTATTTTCTAATCTAAGCCGGAATGAATTATTGTCAATCTTTGGGTTTGTGGGTGTTGTGTGTGTGATTTATTGGGTGATGAGGAGATTCAAACCGGAATCGACTTGAATTAATAGTATATAAAATTCAAATCCCAGTCGACAAAGAATGTTATTCACTTACCTGGAAAGCAAAACTCAGGTAAAAAGCACGAGCGATCGCCCGTTCAACGTAATCCTCAAATCAGGTAGATCAGAGTTCAGATGACATCGTCTGAACTGAGATTTACCTGATTTTTTGATTTTACATATTGTTGTATTCTTAATGTTCATAATCATATTTTTTCATACCGATGTAATGGAAGGCCCAATTTCACCTTCTTTTGGTTTGCATTACCACTTCAGGGCAATCCGAAAATCAATTAAATAAAAGTTCAGAAACTTTTAATTCGCACAGATTATGGGTAAGGTATTTTTGAGAAATTCTTCGAAGCGGTAGCAACCATCATAGAAATAAACTTTTAACAGGAAACATATCCTGAGCAGCAGGAAATGATTTTTGAAAATCTTCGTACCGGTTTTGGTCATATCCTTCGCAGCGGGGCAGTTGAGGCGAAGTCGGCTTGTAGGGTCGAATACAGGAAGAACACATGTTGATCGGAGGGAGTTAAAGGTCCGGACTAAAGAAAAACGCCTAAAAACCACCAAAAGGGCTTGTTCTCTGACGTTGTAGAGATCAGGTTCTGATGGGTGGCTGTTTTAATGCTTAGGACATTTCCGAATTTTATCTAGTGTTAAATGTCGGACTAAAAGAGCAAGTGCTTTTAAGCTTAATGGGAATTTACTATTGATAACTTGAAATATTCCCCTTGTAGAATTTGATTTACCCCTTCAACCGGGTAATTAATCAGAAATGAACTGATTTAAGTGAAATTTCAAGCATTATTGTTTTGTACATATTCGAATTATTATATATTTGTATTGTATCGAATATAAGCTGAATAGCCCGTCATTGCTGAGTTGTACAGTGGTCTTCCATTTAAGACCGGATTTTTGGTAAAGCAAATTGTTTTATTTTTTGAAAATAGGGTAAGCTAATTAAACCACTGTTTAATACACTAAACTGGATAAAATTTCGAATTGAAGTATTCTGATTTTTGAAATATCGTCTGGTTAGTATAATTTATATAATTGTTCCGTAGGGAGCTCACTGTATTGCAACTGTGTTTTCACTACTAACGTTATCTATAATTGGTAATTGAATCATCTTAAAAGGAGCCATGAAAAAATTCTATACACTGTCATTCTTGTTTCTTTGTTCTGCACTTCACACATTCGGAACCGTTCGGACGGTGAGTAATCATTCTGCTCTAGGTTCACAATATTCCACTTTGCTTGCAGCATACACTGCTGCTGCAGATGGCGATACCTTGCTTTTGGAGGGAACGGATATTCCCTATGAGTATGGAAGCGGCTCACAGTATTGGACCAAAAATCTTACTGTAATTGGGATTGGAATAAATTCACAAAAGGACAACTACAAAAAGTCCATTATTCATGGCACCTGGAGTGGAACATTTAAAATATCGGGTTTGGGGTCTCGGTTTTATGGAATTGTTTTTGAAACAGTAATTGATGGAAGGAATAGTTCTAATTTATCTTTCTATAATTGCCTGTTCAAGCAGCCCGTTGTTTTTCAAAGTCCTGGCCCGAATTGTTCATTTGTCAATTCCGTATTTGAAAGTACTGATGATGATATTCAGGTTGTATCTGATGCGCAAAGTCCGATATCATTAATAAGTTGTATTGTTAATGGAAGCATTGTGGATTATAATCTTTATCCTGAGGATCATCCTTGGTCCATTGAAAGTTGCTTGTTTTTATTTTCTGGCAGGTGTGTTTCTACTTTATTGGTTAATTCTACTATTGAGAATTCAATATTCATGAATAGTTCAGATCCGTTCGCCGGACATGTGAATACAATTTCCCATAATATTTTCAGGTTAGCCGTAAATCTAACAAGCAATTGTTCAGGTTGTCAGTTAATAAGTAACCTTGACAACACCAACCCCAATTTCGTAAACTATACACCTGGAAATTTATATTCTCCTACTGACGACTACCACATTTACCCCACCTCGCCCGCCAAAGGAGCAGGGGTAGGCGGTGTAGATATTGGCCCGCACGGAAGTGCTACTAACTTCAGTGAAACCGGAGAAGTTCTGATCAATCCCATTGTTCGTTCCTTGATTAACAGCACTCCGAATATTGCTCCCGGTGGAACTCTGAATATTGAGATTCATGCAACCAATCCGAATGATCATTAAGAGTATTTTTTTAATGGAAGATTGAGAAATCCCAAGTAGAGATTTACGAAGCAATTTATAAATTCGACATAAGCAGAAAAGTTAAACTGAAAATATTAATTAATAAAAAATAATCCAATGAATAAATTACTTACACTATCTGTTCTATTTCTGCTTTTCACCTTTTGCTCGTTTGGTCGGGTCATTACGGTGAGCAATCACCCGATGATGGGTTCGCAGGATTCAACGCTTGTTCAGGCATATAGTGATGCATCAATCGGTGATACCTTGCTGTTGGAAGGAACAGATATACCTTATGAGTTTGGAGGAGATTTAGATCCCTGGAATAAATCACTGGTAGTAATTGGAATTGGGATTAACCCTCAAAACGGAGTTTCAAAAAGATCAATTGTTAAAGGCCGTGGCTCGTTTTCATTTTATTTGGGACCCAACGCGAGCGGGTCGAGATTTTATGGATTGGCTTTTGAAACTAACGTAGAAACGAATACGCTAACGGGCGCTCATTACAGCAATGTGTCATTTTATAATTGTTTCTTCCATGCCCGTTTTCAAATAAATGGCCAGCTGGGTGCTGAGGTTCAGTCTTTCTCTTTTATAAATTCAATATTTGAAAGCTCATTGGGAAATATTATACTTCCCGGTTCCGGTAATTCAGTATTGATAGAAAACATATCAATAGTTAGTTGCGTCTTTAACGGCACTATTTCGGGTAACAATGACAATGCATTTACTGTAGATCATTGTCTTTTTCTAAGTCCGAATAGTTTTATCAATTTAGTGCACCATGGCATTTTTAAGAATTCAATATTTATGAATTCCTCCAGCCCATGTTCCTCTTGTTATTTCGTAGTCTTTTACAACAACATTTCAAGGTTGTCGAGCAGTTCAAATTTGCAACAGTTTAATAATATTGTCATGAATAATATTGATAATGTAGATCCCAAACTTGCAAACTATACTGCCGGTAATTTGTATTCACCAACTGATGACTACCATCTGTTGCCAATTTCTCATGCAAGAGGTGCAGGGTTGGATGGCGGTGACCTTGGGCCGCACGGGAGTACTACGCATTTCAATGAATCCGGAGAAGTGCTGATCAATCCGATTGTTCGATCGCTGATTATTTCCAATCCGAATGTTACTCCAAGTGGCACCTTGGATATTCAGATCAATGCGACCAATCCCAAAGACAATTGATTCGAAGAGAGAAAAAATATTCAACGTCGTTTGGAGAAGATAGGATAAAGAGCCAGGCAGCTGTTCGCCAACCGGCAAAACCCGCACGATTCCAAGGGCTTATTAAATTTTACACATCATGAATTCAAGATACTTTATTTGGCTGATTATTTTAAGTGTATTGTATCAATTCAGCTATGCGCAAAATTCCACTCAGATTACAGCTGTTCAATATTATTTTAATACGGATCCGGGAGTGGGTGTGGCAGGCAATGGAAGTATACTCAATGTAGGCCCTGTGCGGAATTATTCAGCTACGCTTTCCATTCCGGTGCCGGGATCGCTTTCCGGATTTAATAACCTATATGTACGTGCCAAAGACCAGTCTGGACGCTGGAGCATTGCGGAAAGAAGTTTGTTTTATGTTACAACACCCGGACTTGCGATTGACATGGACACGTACCAGTATTATTTTGATACTGATCCGGGTGTAGGCGTTTCCGGAAACGGGAGTGTCGTTTCGATGAATCCGGCCTCTGTGTTTAATCAGCCCTTGACCATCTCAGTTCCTGGTACGCTTACGGATGGGTATCATAACCTCTACATGCGAACGAGAAATGTCAATGGTCAATGGAGTATCACAGAGCGAAGTTTGTTTTATGTTCGCACAACGAGTTCTGGAAATCCAATTGTCGCCTATCAATATTATTTTGATACAGATCCCGGAGTAGGAATTGCTGGAAACGGGAATGTTGTTTCTGTTAGTCCGACGACTTCCTACGAACAAAATATTAGCATTCTCATTCCTAATTCCCTTGCCGGAGGATTTCACAACCTGTATGTACGCACGCAGGATGGGACAGGTCACTGGAGCATTATCGAACGAAGTTTGTTTTACGTGGGAGAAAACAACACTTCGCAACAGGTGGTGGCACTCGAGTATTATTACGACAATGATCCGGGAGTTGGAAATGGTATGGATATTCCTGTTACTGCTTCTTCTGATCTTAACATTACGACGAATCTGTCGACGACAGGTTTGACCAAGGGTTCACACATTGTTTATATCCGGGCGAAGGACAATGCGGGCAGATGGAGCATTATTGAAAGAAATTCCCTGAACATTGAAAATAGTATTTCCGTACCGGTCATCACTCCTGCAGGACCTTTTACGCTTTGCCAGGGTTTATCAATTACACTTTCAGTTGTCCCGGAAGTTGGCGTCTCATTTCAATGGCTTTTGAATGGTAGCCCAATAACAGGAGAAACGTCACCCAGTTTGTTGATTTCTCAAGCAGGTGATTATTCAGTAACAGCAACCTCCGGGATTGAAGTGCTAACCTCTTCTGTTGTCACGGCAACAATGGCTGCTGGTACTGCCCAGACCTATTACGCTGATGTCGACGGTGACGGTTACGGAAATCCGCTGTCATCGGTATTGGCCTGTTCCCCTCCTTCAGGGTATGTAACTAACAACACGGACTGTTATGATACGAATCCGTATGCTCACCCGGGTGCAACAGAAATCTGCGGAAACGGCGTTGATGATGATTGCGATGGACTGATTGACAATACAACGGTACAAATAAGTGCTGTGGGTCAGGGTAAAATTTGCTCCGGTTCTACTGTAATTTTGGGATCAAGTTATGACGGGGGGAACGCATTGTCATTTTCCGGTATGGGTTATGTTTCAATGCCGGATGTTGCGAATATAAATTCATATACCATTGAATTTTGGTTTAATCCGGATGCCGATTACAATGCTTCGAATACCACAGCAATGTATCTGTATGAAAGGAGCGAAAATTCAGGTGCGGGTACTCAAATTTATTTTGATAATCAAAACTATCCTGGAGGACATTTGATTTTTAAAATTCAAAATAATTTTCTGGACCGTACCGCCTTACTCTCCGTTCGTAATAACTGGTCTGCCGGTACATGGTATCATGTGGCAGTGACGTATGCGAACAGTACCGGTGAAATGAAGATGTATGTCAATGGAGTTATGGAGAGTTCGACAGTCCGTACGGGAACCTATTCAAGTGGTTCATTTGTATCGCAGGCTATAGGTAACGGCGATAACGTTACTGCTTTTCATGGCCGTATGGATGAATTCCGTCTCTGGAAATATGTGAGAACAGCGAATGATATCAGCTCTAATTATAACAAAGCTGTCCCTTATAGCAGCAGCGATTTAAAAGTGTATTACAATGCAGAGAGTTTTGCTTCTCAGCATGTGAATGACGTGTCGGGGAACGGGTATAACGGATATTTGCAATTTGGAAGTGGAAGCTGGTCTGTTCCTTCCACCGCGCCGATTGAATACGCATCCTATTCATGGTCTACCGGAGATACGACTTCGACCACTACAGTTTCCGTTTCCGGTGTTTATACGCTGGAGGTGATGACTTCTGCGGGTTGCTCCGCATCAGCTTCCGTTACTGTAGAAGATGGTGTCGTGCCTGCTCCGGTAATTACACCTTCCGGGTCAACCACGTTTTGCGCAGGAGGCAATGTGAATCTATATACGAATTACAGCAATTCTAATGCTCTTTCATTCGATGGGGTGAATGATTATGTTGCGATCCCATCCAATCCACTCTTGGCCCTCCAGGATTTTACACTTGAGTACTGGGTACGGACTTTTTCTCAGGCGGGTTATGAACGAATTACTTCAGAAGACAATGATGCTTTTGAAACAGCAACCAGTGGTACAGATTTCAAAGTATACGGCGGACAGTTTGGGTTTGGATGGACTACGGTAGCTTCCGCCAGTCCGAATACATGGACGCACATGGCCTATGTCAGGAATGGCAATGTCTTCTCAGTTTACCAAAATGGCATTCAGGTCTTCTCCGCTCCTTGTAACCAAACTCCATTAAATCCGCATTGGAACCTGGGAGGCCGATGGGGCGGAAATGGAGAATACGCTCAAGTGGATCTGGCGGAGTTCAGAGTGTGGAGTGTGGCAAGAAGCGCGTCTGAAATATCTTCTAATTACAATCACAACGTTTCCCCCACAAGTTCCGGCCTGCTGATGTATTACAATTTTGCTTCGGGCACCGGGACGACCGCCATCGATGCTACGCCAAATGGCATCAATGGGACCATACAAAATGGCCCGCAGTATTTATCCATTCCTTCAGGTTTGATAGGAGCATCCGGAACTGGTTATTCGTATCTCTGGAGTACAGGCTCAACTGAAGCTATGCTGAGTGTAAGTGCAACAGGAACCTATTCTGTAGTGGTCACAAATTCTGATGGATGTTCGGGCACGAGCTCCGTTTTAACGACTATGGTGAATGAAAATCCCATTGTTTCTATTTCTCAAGACAGAACAGTTGTTGACTGTAGGGATGATCTGGGCCGCATGACCGTCAAGGGAGCCGCATTAATTCTTCATGGACCGGGTCAGAGTGGAACTTCAGGGAACTGGTTTGATTTCTCCAACTTCACTGTTGAGATGTGGGTAAAGCCGGAAACTGTTCAGTCCGACCTGGCTACATTGGTTTCAGTTTATTCTCCTACCGGCTTGAAATGGTCTTTGCAACAGAACACTACCGGGATCCTTCCTGCTAACACCTATTTCATAAATGTAGATGGGCTCACGTTGGATACCTTTGTGCTCACTCCCAATGTCTGGCAGCATATCGCGTTGACAAAAAATAATTCTGATCTTTCTATTTTTGTTGATGGAACATTAATTGTTTCAGGAACTGTTCCGTCCAATTATTCTTTTCATTACCCGAATCACGACAGTCAGTTCATCCTTGGATTGGATCCTGTCAACAACACGAATTCTTATTGGAACGGAGCGGTGGATGAACTGAGGGTGTATGAAGGAGCGATTTCTTCGGGACGGATTTTGAGTGAAATGTATTCTTCCGTTGACCCTAATGTTTCGGATATGCGTGCTTATTACAAAATGGATTTTACAAGTACCAGTGTTCAGGGTGACGATGGTCCATTTGGTCATCACCTTATGTTTAGCGTCGTTACGCAAATGGAATTTCCAAGTACAGCTCCGGTGAATTCCTACACGAATATTCTTTGGTCAACCGGAGAAACTATGAACAGCATCATTACTCCTGTGACGGGTACATATAGTGTGACCGTGAGCAGTGGAAATGGTTGCACGGCATCAGCTTCCATGGATATGGAAATAGATATGGCTCAAATCCCCGCTCCCGTGCTGTTTACCGCACTTACCGCACCATGTAACAACTCCCAGGTATCCTTAACGACTGTTGGAAACAGTTTGCAATTAAATGGCTCCAGCCAGTTTGCGAATCTGGGAAACTGGTTCAATTACCAAAATTTTACCATAGAGATGTGGGTAAAACCGGGAAGTACGCAGATGCCTTATGCTGATATCCTTGATAATAATCATGGGCTCAACCAGAACTGGGTATTACAGCAAAGCGGAACGACTGCGAATAATTATTATTTCTATCTGAGCGGTCAAAACACTCCGGGCTTTCAACTGGCGGCGAATACATGGCAACATCTTGCAATTGTAAAATCACAAAGTAAGATCAGGGTGTACATCAATGGATCTATAGCGATTGATTATGCGCTTCCTGCAAATTTCACAATTAATTATTCGAACCCTTTGCTACACCTGGGGCGTTTGACTTCTTCATCCGATCGTTTTTGGAATGGTTTGTATGATGAAGTCAGGATGTATGATTATCCACGGGCTCAAAGTGAAATACTATATGAGATGTACTATTCCGTTCCTGCCTCCAATGTTCATTTGAAGGCGTATTACCGCATGGACGAAATGGATGGAATGTCCATTCATGATATATCTTCCAATGCGCACAATGGACTCTTGTATAACGACCCGGTATTCAACATTCCCTCCACGGCTCCCATTAACTATTTCAGTTCGTACTTATGGTCAACCGGAGAAACAACTTCAACAATAACCGGTCAGGTAGGGACTTCGTATTCTGTGACAGTAACTAATGTCATTGGCTGCAGTATGACCAGCGATCTGGTTGTAGCGGATAACCCGGGACTGAATCCCGCGGCCATTCCGACGCCGGAAATATTTTCCACTGATTATACACCCTGCACGCCAGGCATGGCAACCTTGTCCACCGTTGGAAATAGTTTGCAGCTGAATGGTACGGATCAATATGCGGAGTTTGGAAATTGGTTTAACTACCAGAATTTCACGATTGAGATGTGGGTAAAACCAGGTGCGACCCAATTACCCTTCACGGATATTATTGAAAACAACCATGCGTATGGTGCGAACTGGGTTTTGCAGCAATGGCCCGGCAACACGAATATGTACTTTTTTTTATATATGTGGTCAATCCACATCAGGAATTCAGCTGACTGCCGGTGTCTGGCAGCATCTCGCACTGGTAAAATCACCCTCGAAAATAGAGGCTTATATTAATGGGGTTTTGGTAACATCGTTTAATTTACCTGCTAATTTTGTCATTAATTACCTAAACCCCGAGCTTCGCCTGAGTAAGTATGGGAATTATTCTGACCGATACTGGAATGGAGAGCTTGATGAAATACGAATGTTCGATTCTCCCCTCTCGCAAGTGCAGATTCAGCAATCAATGGGATATTCAATCCCAGCGTCCACACGTCATTTGGTTGCCTATTACAAGTTGGATGAAACAGGAGGAAATGTAATTCACGACTTAACATCCAATGGACATGATGGAACCTTGTTTAATGGTCCGCAATTTAATGTTCCGTCCACTGCGCCGATTAATAGTTACAGTTCCTATCTATGGTCGACTTCTGAAATTACAGCGGCTATTGGAGCGCAAGTTGGGGATGATTATTCCGTAACTGTAACCAATGCTTTGGGCTGTTCAATGACCAGTGCTATAGTGACCGCACAAAATGCAGGATCATGTGGCGTCAATGTTCAACTGCATGCGTTTATCCAGGGATTTTATCTTGGAGGAGGTCTCATGCAGCCGGTATTATACAATGCAGGTATCAGTATGGATCCGACAGATTGTGATTCGGTAATTGTAGAATTGCGCGATGCACCGGATCTGTCTCTGGTCAGGCTCGATACGGTTGTGTTGAAGACAGACGGAACGATTACGTATGACATTTCGCCTACATCAGAATTCCCAACCAATGTTTCCGGGGGACATTATTATGTTGTACTTCGGACACGTAATGCTCTGGAGACATGGAGTGCTGCTACGGTTTTATTTTCCGCGTCCACGGATTACAATTTTACAACTGCCACAACTCAAGCTTATGGTTTGAACGAAGTGGATCAGGGAGATGGTAGTTTTGCAATATGGAGCGGTGACGTAAACCAGGATGGATTTGTCGAATCTTCCGACTACAGCGCCATCGAAAATGCTTCGCAGCAATTTCTTTTTGGTTATTTTTCAGAGGATCTCACAGGTGACAACTTGGTGGAATCAGCGGACTACGGTTTAATTGAAAACAATAGCCAGCTTTTTATTATCACGGTTAGTCCTTAGCCAAAAAAACTTTCGGAAAATAAAACTTATTTTGCAAGAGGATGTCACAGGGACTTTTTATTGGTTTCAGTCCTGACGGCAATGACATGTCGGGAGTGGGACGTGATTGCACTAGTCAGTTGACTGGCGCAGAAATTCTCATTGAGTTTATTTGCATCATCAGACTATGACCTTATCAATTCAAGACACTTAAATATCGGCTGCGAGGGATTGAAAATTCCTTCGCAACAGTTTTTTTCATATTCTGCGCAGCAGGAAATTATTTTTGAAAATCTTCGCAGTTGTTTTAGTCATATCCTTCGCAGCTGGCTGTACTTGCAAGCGGAGCACTGCTGTTGATTTATCTCGCTGTAGTCATGGCAACAATCAAACTTCGATTTAAAAGGAGGAGGAAGGCGCTGAAAAACCTTTCAAAGCACCCGCCGGTTTACTCATTCCGGGTATTTCAATAGCTGCTATCCTGTATGTATTTTCGAATCTAAGCCGGAATGAAATATTATCAATCTTTGGGTTTGTGGGTGTTGTGTGTGTGATTTACTGGGTGATGAGAAAATTAAAAGTTGATGAAAATTGATTTTGCCAGGAGATCATTCAGGGAATTTGATTTCATGATGGATATGATAATCAATTGTATGAATTCTTGTTTATTTTAATCCAAAATAAATCAGCAATACAGGTAATGTTACTGTCACAAACAAAACCATTTTCTCCACGTTTATCTTACTTGTTGTGGTAAGATTGTCGGGACACATCCTGCAGGTTTCAATGCTGATCAGTGAATCCTGGATCGAATAAGTGACATCCAACTGAACATATTTTCCCGTCGTTTTTTTTCCGTTCACCGGCTTGGTATTGAAGGAAAGCGTTTTTCTGTCACTGACTCTGTATACATAGATGTATACTTTACTCGAATCTGTTAGCAACCTCAAATCATATGGTTTGACGCCCAATCGTTCTTCTACCTGGACCTTTGTCATTCCCGGTTCCAATGACATCACCTGATCTATAGATGTATATTTTGGTGACTGAACCAAGCACGAGCTTAGAAATGAAATTAAAAGTAAAAGTAAAATGAATTTTATTTTCATTGGAAGCATTAAAAAAAAACGGGAAGCATTTGCTCCCCGTTTTTTTAATATATCTGGAAGATGATTTTACAAACTTCCTTTTCTACCGGATTGATTTCCTGTAGTACTTTCTTTGGATTTAGAACCGGAATCTTCCGATTTGTTTGCAGTTACTGTTTCTTCGGAAGTTTCTTCTTCATTGTCCTCAACGTCTGTAGTCGATTCGGATTTCGGAGCATCCTGACGTTTCGGATTTCCCTGTTGTGAACCCTGACTGTTGTTTTGGTTCGCTTTAGGGTTATTAGGATTGGTTTCTTCCGTTTTTTGCCTTCTTGTGTTTTTTCCTGGTGTGACTTGCTGTCAGATTGCTGATTGCGCGAGTCTTTTTGATTTTCGGCCATTTTGTTTAGAATTAAGTTGTAACGGAATTATTACGCTGCAAAGATCCCGACTTTTTCAAAGTGCTGCGTTACACAATTTTCTAAAAGAGTTACATAATTCATACCTGCATCAATTATAAAGCCTATGAACGGCTTTTATTTGTTTGATGCAAATGGACACATTAGATGTAAAAATGAACAAGTCCATGGTTCATGAAAAAAAGTTTAAGAAGACGAGTTCTTAAATTAAAACTGTAGCGACTAATTTATCTGATTGCCGCTTATAGAATTAATAATAGAGAAAAGCTTCAAAGGTTCTTAATGTAGTGCGATTGATCAATCAGACTTCTTTCAATCTTCCGTTTCACTTTTGATAACAGTTGAAATCATTTTAAATTGTTCATTGGCATTGAAGCAATGTGGTGCATTCGCGGGAATAACGATTCCTTCACCTAATTTAAGCTTGTACGATTTTTCATTGATGATCACTTCTGCTTCTCCGTCAATTATTTGAATGTAGTTGTCGTATGGTGATTTTTTTTCAGCCAATTCTTCACCCTCGTCAAATGAGGATACTGTTACATTTCCGGTTGTTTTCTTTATAATTGTTTTACTCACGACAGAGTTTGGAACATATTCGATAATTTCGACAATAATATGCGTTTTGGATTTTTCCATTTCCGAAACAGTGCTGCCTGAACTTTTTGGTGTATCCATATCTTGTTTTGAGGAATCAGAATTGTTGATCATTATCTTTTGAATTTTAGTGCAGTTTAAACCGAATGTAAATTTGAGAAATATTTACCTGAGAAGTATTACAAAATACCGGAAAAGAGTTACATGATTTACAGATTATTTAGAGGGTTTCTCTAAAAGCCCATTTTAGGTGATGTACGCTGAGATTTTATTTGCTGTATGAAGCGTGGAGAAGGAGCATACGGAAGCGAAGTATCAGACTGATGAATAAAGAATTATTACCAAAAAGATCAAGAATTGTAAATGATTGATCTAATCCATGAAATAAATTATCCCTACCGGAAAGAGATTTTTTGAGGCGCCATTAGATGTCCTTTTAAAATTTGGTAAACATCCTTCATGTTCTTGGTTTAATCCGGATAATCAGCTTTGTGAACTCACCTGAAATTGCTTTCTTTACTAAGCAATTAAATATTTCCGTCAATGAAAAAACCAATACTACTTCTTGTTTTTCTTTTTATTCATCATTTTACCGGAGCTCAACAAATCTCCTGGTTGCAAAGTGATACCATGGGCTACAACTCCAACCCGCAGTTTCCCTTGCATAAACTGGCAGTGACAAACCAGGGAGTGGTTGTCGCAAAGCTCAGTGCCTCTCATCAATTGTTCGGGAGCGATATTTTAGGAGATTACACAGTGGCCAGTCTCGATAGTTCCGGTTCACTTTTGTGGAGTGTTGATTTATCAGGCAAAGTGTTGGTTACGGCATTGGCTGTTGATGGCGCGGAGGATATTTACCTTGGTGGTGAATATATTGAAACCATACTGATTAATGGAGTTGATTCTTTGACGAATACCGGTTCCGGATTTGATCAAAATTATTTTCTGATGAGTTTTTCTCCTCAAGGTGTTTTGAGATGGAAGAAAAATTTGTCCCTGACCAATAACGACATTCAGCAAATAACAACTCTTGAAAAAGATGCCAATGGATATATATGGTATGTTTACCAGCATTTATTGTCTTTTAGCCATGAGATAATTCAGTTGGATAATATTGGAAATGAATTGCTCACTTATACTACTACCCGGACGCGTTTGTGTAACAGCATCAGTTTTGATGCCGCGAACAATCTCTATCTGGCGGGAGCAACAGAAAGCGGTACAATCAATATCAACGGTCTGAGTGAGACCGTTCCTGAATCCTACATGATGTTCGTTTCACGAATTAATAATTTTGGACAGACATCCTGGATTCGCTTTGGGATTGACATTACTTTTCAGACACCTCAGGTGGTGGCATTGCCAAATGGTGATGCTATTCTTGGTGGTAATAATTTTGACTCTACCAGTTGGGGTAATCTTGTTTTTCCGGATAATTTTTTTGGAACGAATTTTTTCCTGACCAGGGTTGACAGCAACGCGAATTTTCTCTGGGGTTATGGTTTGCCGTTGAATGACACAGGTTATTACTCTGTTGGAAGCGGTCATTTTTTTGATGTGGATGCAAGCGATAATATTTATGTAACAGGTACTATTCAGGGTACTATTCATTTTACACCTACACTGGTAGTGAATAGCGGATTGCCTGCGACTTATAATTTAGGTATCTTAAAACTGGACGGCAGCGGACAGGTCGTATCACTAAAATTGGGCGGGGCGATGAATTCAAACTACCCTCAGGACCTTCGGGTAAGTGGAATTGGAAAAGGCTATGTTCAGGCAACGATCGGAGGAGAAGCCATTTTTGATTCTTTGACAACGGGACTTGCCGGCTCACTCTCGGCAGCACTTATTCATTTTGATGACAACAACAGTACGACAGGAGTTCATTCTGTGGAGGATGCATCATTCATTGCATATCCAAATCCATTTAGTGATCGTTTGGTACTGGATGGTTTTAGGGGAGAAGTCAAGGTCGAAATCCTGGATGTTTTGGGTTGTTTAGTGCATGAGCAATTCGCAACGAAAGGTGAAATCAAATTGCCTGCATTGACTAGAGGGATTTATTTTCTACGGATCGATAATAAGTTAATTCGATTGGTGAAGGCGGAGTAGCTGAAATACGATTCAAATAAGAATGAACTGATTAGTTGATGGAGAGCAGATATTTTGTGGCTCTCTCTGCCGGGAATTTTGTTTTTGATGTTTTGAGTGAAGGTGTTCTATTCATTCCATCCTGGTTTCACGTAAAGTTCACAAAGGTTTTGTGGAAAGTTCACAGAGAGTCAATGGATAACACTCGAGATGAAAAAATACGTGAAATTCTTTTATTTTAACCGTAGGTATTCGTTCATTGAGCAAGGCTACCAGTGTGGGGTCATGGAAACATTTATTGAATTATTCGTGATCAACTTAATGTTAGAAATGTCATTTAGAATTTGGCGTATGTTTTTTAATAGCAATTTATTTATGCTAAATAGTTCAAATTGCTGCTATCCGGATTATATTATTCGTTTAGAATTACAATTTTTTTGCTGATAAAACTGTGGGTTGTTTTTATACCTACTATATATACACCTGCCGGTTGTCTAAAATTGATTTCAGCAAACTTTCCGTAAGATATTTGTTTCTGGATTATTTGTCCCTGTAGGTTAAAAAGTAGAATCAATATCGGTTCGGAATATGGGTTTGTCAGAATGATTGTTGCACTTGAACTTGCAGGATTAGGGGATATTGAAAATACTTCGTCTGAGGAAATTGTTCCAACAGATGTTATCAGATCTCCATAAAGCCGAACGAGATTGTGGATATGATAATTTTCAAATTGATTAAATGATCCTCCTGCGAGAATATTTCCATCATTTTGTATGGCTAGTGCAAAAATGTTTGAGTTAAATCCATTGCCAATGGAAAATGAATTGTCAGTGCTTCCGTCACTATTAATACGTATTAAAAAAATTGGTACTAGTGGTATTGTAGGTTGTAAAGTTGCCGCCAATTACCATTTTTCCATTGTGTTGAAGAGTTATAGCATTCACTTGCTGGTTAAATCCATTTCCAAAGTTAAACGTGCTATCAACGGAACCATCTGTATTTAATCGAATGATGTTATTCGCGCTGAGTGAATTGTAACTCGCAAAAGCCCCGCCAGCAATTGCCTTTCCGTCGGGTTGCAAGGAAAGTGTTGTTACTTTTCCTGAAAAGCCGGTGCCAATATTAAATGTTGAATCTATAGTTCCATTTGCATTGAGACGAACAATATGATTTTTGCTAATCCCATCAATCGATTGAAAATCGCCGCCAACTACAATTTTACCATTTGGCAGTAAGCTCATTGTCTCAACGGATGCCCCGAATCCACTTCCCAGTGTTAAAGGTTGGGTCGATCACTCCCTGATTATCCAATCGAGTAAGATACTTCACAAGGGTTCCATTGTAGGATGTAAATGCACCGGCAATAATTGTAAATCCATTGGGCTGCACAATTATGTTATAAATGTCTCCATCAAAACCACTTCCTATACTATACGTTGTATCAAGGCTGCCATCCATATTAATTCTTGCGAACCTATTTCGGGAATAACCCTGATATAATGAAAAATAACCTCCTATGTACATCTTGTCGCGAATTGTATCCAAAGCTATTGCATATACCGAGCCGGTGGAATAAGAATGAAATGAAGTGTCTGCATCCCCGGTTAGATCCAGTCTGATTAAGCCTTTGTAATAGGAACTATTAAAATAATTAAAATTGCCTCCAATTAATATCTTCCCGTCGGGTTGTACAGTAATTACTCTTACATCACTGTTAAAACCGATTTCTACTTTGAAGCTGTTATCAACAATCCCGTTGTCGTATATGCGGAGTATAAATGAACGCTTGGAGCCATTGTACCTTTGAAAATTCCCACCGGCAACAATTTTATCGTCAGATTGTATTTTTATAGAGTATACAGCAGATAATGCTGATGTTCCATTCTGGAAAGTGGGGTCAATATTCCCGTTTGGTGTCAGGCGGGTAAAATAGTTTTGTCTCACTGTTCCATAAAATGTAAATTCACCACATACCAAAATATTTCCATTGTGGTCCAATGCCATATCCTTAACAGGATTATTAAAACCCTGAACATTGAAAGAGGCATCCGCAGCACCACTGTAGCTGAGCCGGATTATTCTTTCTTTGCTGATACCTCCAAAGTTTATAAAGTACCCCGGCAATTATTTTACTGTCAGGTTGAATTAGAATCTTTGCTACTGTATAATCAAAACCGATGGATATATTGAAAGAGTTATCAACCGTTCCGTCAATGTTTAAACGAATTAATTTACTGAAGTAACTACCATTGTAGTTTATGAAATTTCCGCCGATATAAATTTTATTGTTTATACTATCAAATGATACACTGTAGGTGAAATCGTCAAAACCACTTCCCATATGAAATGAAGTGTCAATCTGACCATCCGGATTCAATCTGGCAATATTGTTTAATGCGGTTCCATTATAATCAGTGAAATTTCCACATACAATTACCTTGTCATCGGGTTGTATGCAGAAAGCATATACGGAATTATTGAATCCGTTACCAACAGAAAATGAATTGTCAATTGAACCATTTGGATTTAATCTGGTAATTCCTTTGCAGGACTGTCCATCATAAGTCGTGAAGTCGCCTGTGCCAATAATCTTCCCGGTTGATTGCATGCCCAGGTAGGTTAACTGACCATCGAATCCCGTTCCAACATGAAATGAAGTGTCAATTGTGCCGTCATTATTCAAGCGTACAATATAATTGTAGGTTTCTCCATTATAGCTGGTGAATGCTCCTCCGGCAATAATTTTTTGATCCGGTTGAATAAGTATTGATTTCACAGCAGCATTAAATCTTGATGAATCGCCTTGCGTTATTTGAGGAAAACCAAATGATGGGTCAATGCTGCCGGCCGGTTGAGAGATTGCTTTGAAGTTGAAAAGAAAGAATAGCAGAATAGAAAGCGTGAAATATTTCATGATCTTTAGAGTATTCTTATAAAAGGAAATCTTGTACTAAATGTAATGAGAAATATCTTCATTTGGTAATACAAGAGCTATTTTTAGTTTCTTACGCGAAAAAATCGAAAATTGCTTTTCATTTGAACCCTTCGAAATTGGATCTTTCTTCAGGCATATTATGTTTAGATTCCGGTTTACTGTTATTGAATGGAAAAAAAAAAATACTGCATCCCTTGAAATATAGCCTTTTATCAGATAACATACAGTAAATTGAAAATAATGGATTTCCAGGGATTCTTGGTAATAATAATTTCCGGGTTGTTCTCATCGAATAGGAATGAATAAATATCAACGGTCAAAGATGTGGCCAATGCTCATACGAAGGATCTTGCAACTCAATCGAAATTCGGCGTTAACTTCGTCAATTACTGGTTGATGAAAAAGTAGGATTGGTCATATGTCTTTCAGAAGCTGCTGATTCAAGCGATGTCATCAAGACCCATACTGAAGCGCATGGTCTTGTTCCGGCAAAAGTGTTGTTGGTAAAGCAGGGTGAATAAAATGCAAGGGGAATTCAAAATGAATTCCATCAGAATTTTAATTCTCAAAATAAGCGATTGTCCAACGAAATATTGTTAGGCAATCACTTTGTGCTTGGTGAGTTGCATTGTAGAAAAAAAGTGTGCTTTATGGTCAGAGGATAAACTCAGGTTCCACCACTGAATCCTTGTCGCGTTTCCATGCTCTGTCCGAGCATCGACCCACATACATTCCGGAATGAAAGATCGGGCAGATCCAATTGTCAAGCCGGCGCACCGGCATTTAAAGGAATTGTTTTGTTGGATAACTGCTCCAACGGGGGAAGCAGGTAATTTTTTAATTTGGGACAGATCCTTTGTACCAGTTTCCATCTTTCTCAGTGATTAGCTTTTAACATGGGCTCTATCCTGTGTAAGAGACTAGTAAACTCTATTTCAGAAATTATTGGATTTTTTGCCTTTTATTTTCCATGCTTAACAAATTTCTTATGAGTGATTACTTTAGTATCGTCTGCTTCCAGAATATAAACACCTTCAGGAAGTGAATTCACGTCAATTTTAGTGGCACTTTATCTGAATTATTAGTGACCGTATTTGAATATATATGTTCACCCAATCATGTTTACAATTCTTAAAGTTATTATATTCATTGAAGAATGAATTACAATATTTAATTCACTTTCAACCGGATTGGGATATAGCATTAAATTGATTGATGGATCAATCATTTCAACCATTACCGGCAAACAACACTTGTTAATTTATGTTGGTGTGAACCGGCTGGTTAAAATCAAAATAAATAGATGCTAGATTTAATATGGTATCACCCACTGCCAAAGTGTTCTTGGTTTTATTCTGAATTTAACAAAGCCATGGCATTCCGGTTCATTGATACCACTATCAGGAAGTAATATGTTCTGAAATTTAAATTCTAAATTATTTTCCAGTCTTTGTACTGCATGTTCATCGGATCAGAACTTGCGATAAATTCTAATGTTGATAAATCCAGTTTTGCCGCATCGATCGAATCCAATACTATTACATTAAATGCTGTATCAGTTCCTGTATTCTGAAAAATAGATCGTGTATTCCAGGTAGGTGGATTAACAAGATCCAGGACAGAAATGATATGTGTATCTACAATTACTTTATTAGGATCAAACTTGCCGCTTACCAGCACTTCACAAATTGAAGTATTGCATGAAGGATTTGCATCGCCCTGCACGGGTTCAATAACTGCTGTTGATGTTATAACATTGCCCAATGCAATTGATGGATCTACATTTTCTGTAACCGTAATATTTCCGGTTTGATAAGGTGACAATGCGCCTAAGTTCCATACAACAGAATCTAAAGTAACAGACGATGCAATTGGAGATGATGATACAAATGTTAATCCGCTGTCGGGATAAAAATAACAGTCGGAGAAATAGTAGTTGTACTGATATTTTCATAGCTTATCATATAGGAAGCATCAAAACCAGGGCGAAAGTTCTGAAGTGGTGTAATAGTTACACAAAGATCATTAAATACACCTGCAGGCTGATAAGCAAAGTCGTTTGCAGTATCGGTGAGATGAACATTTGCAAATAATACATTTCGGAACAGCAGGAACAGGCGAATAATAATTTAACGTGGGTGGAAGGATAGAAAATTTCCGGCATTAAGTACCTGGAGAAGATAGTTCCCAAACCGATCAGAGTAAGTTGTTCTCCTGGTTTGTGTTTCACTTAAACGATTATTGGAAATACTATGATCTCCTGAATCATAAACACCATTGTTATTCAGGTCAATAAAAAGTTTTCCTGTAATGCTATTATAGGTATCTCTGTTAATTTCACCACCCAGTAGGTCATACCATCCGACACAATCTTCTGTTTTGTCTCCTTAAATATTTGCACTCGAATATCCACTTCGAGAATATAACTCGACATTAGTCTGCTGTAATTCCTGTATCCATCTTTCTCCATTTGCCCATATCGTATTCTTCTGCCATTCATCAATGCCATTCTTATCTACTTTCAACACAAAAGAAGTCGCGGTAATTACTGTGCTCGGTTTTGTCACCCGGATATTGGCGATGACGAAAATCCACCCATGACAAAGCCGCTATCTGCAGTTTGTTTTATTGAAATCAAACATTCTTCATTATTTTCCTCCAATTGTATTTGCCATTCAATATTTCCTAATGAATCAGTTTTTACGATCCAGTAATCGGAATTTCCATGACGGTCTTCTGTTTTATCACCTGAAATTCCAGATTTTGACATTCCACCAAGAATATATCCACCATCAAACGTCTGAAACACATTGTACAAATCTTCTAAATTCGATCTGCCAATGGAATTTTGCCATTGTATACTTCTGATGAATCCAATTTCAAAATCCAATAGTCCCAATTGCTATTAGAGCTATCTGTTTTATCTCCTGAAATATCTGAACCAGATCTTCCTCCAAGAATATATCCTCCCTCTTTGTAGGTTCTATGAAGGCATGATATTCATCACCGCTTTTCCTCCGATTGTATTTTCCCAAATCACATTACCACTTTCATCCAATCGTATGATCCAGAAATCTAATCCACCCATGCTATTCTCACTTTTATCTGCTGACTGAGAAGAGTTTGATGTTCCTGAAACGATATAATTCCATCAGCAGTTTGTTCTATGTTTTGCATGTAGTCGAGACCTGCGCCGCCTAGTAGTTTGCCACTGAATGTTGAACAAGGAATCTGTCTTGATGATCCAGTTATCGGTACTTCCCATGCTATTTTCTGTTTTTTCTCCTGAAATATCAGAATCAGATTCTCCCGCAAAATATATCCGCCATCACTTGTTGTCTAACCCCGAAGTGCATCTGTACCTGCTCCGCCAAAGGTTTTTGAGTGGTAATAGTTCCGGAAGAATCGATCTTACAACCTGAAATCTGAGGTTCCTCTGCTGTTTTCGTTTTATCGCCACTAGCTTCGTTGGAAACAGAACCGCCGCCAAGAATGTAGCCTCCATCCTGAGTTTTCGTTGTAATGAATAAAGAAAGTCACTACCGAACCGCCAATCGTATTTCGCCATCCAATTGCGTGTGGAATTTGTTGTCCATGGGTTCGTGTAGAAATCAGAAAAGAGGGAAGAGTATAATTTTTTTCCATCAGAGAAAATTATGGTTAGATTAGAGAATATTCAGGAGGTGCCATTAATAAGGAAAGGTGACTCAAAGTATCGCTTTTTCAAATACGTAAAACAAGAGTTTGACAGATATCAAAGAATCTACTGTAAATAGGGGTAAAGTTGTTGTGAACCAAAATTGATCAATAAAAACAACCCGTTGAGCGGCAGGGTTTATGCAATTGTATTATTAGCTGATAGAGGGCCAAGTCCCCCGGTGGCACGGGGCTTGCGTTAAAGACTGGGCCCAGCGGGACACGACTGTATCAAACGTACAAAGTATCATATCGGCAAGTTGGCCGTATATTTGATCGAAAACACACAAGATATATAGAGCTGTACTTCGTAAAGCCACAAGATGACTTAGGCCCTCGGTAAAGAAAATAGGTCGGTAGCAAAACACTCCAGTGGACAGGTTCCAAAGTGACGCCATGTATATCCGTTTCTCTTCCAGTAATTGACAACCTAAATTTGAAAGCTGAAAAGTACAGATCGGTGGATGAATATCGCACAGTTTAAGGGCAAAGGATTTGAAGAAATCCTTCGCAGCAGTCGGGTCCTTCGCAGCGGTGAGCTTTTAAAACAGGCTATTTCCTGCACAGCGGGTGTTCAGTGCAGGGGTGATTGCCAGTCTGGTAATGCTGAATGAAGCTGAATGTGAATAAGGGATATTGACTTTCCAAATGTTTATTGCTTTCAGGGTTTTTGAATGGATTGACGGTTTTCTATGAAGGTCCGGTAAATTCATTATATTGGTCTTAAATACCAACTTGACAAACCCATTTGTTTTATCTTTATTTTTATTCGACTGCTTACTAAACGTTCAGCCATTAAATGTTACCACTACTCAGTGTACTTTACACTTGTGATATTGTTTGGGATTCTGTTGCCAGGGGAATGGGTATGAATTGAGTATTCAGCCTGAAACAATTCTGATAATACAGGCTTTTTTGCAAATACGGATATTCTCCTTTGTCTGGTTTTGATGTTTTGTATAATGCCAACAGGATAAATAACATCAAACAATTTTTAGCCACAGGAAAAAGTGGTTTACCCGCAAACTGAATACGATTGTGAGCATATTCCAAAGTGATTCCGTTTATCAGGCAATGGTCACGGATATGGGTGAACCCTCTGGCCAAGTTGGAATTATTTCCGGTACTCTCGCGCCTTTGAAGTGTACTGGGCTCCATGGGTACTACCCGAATTTGGTTCCAAACATTTCATATTTCTGGTATGGATGCAAGGGGTATTACAGGATGCAATTATGTGGAACCTTTCCTCGAATACTTGGGCGATTATTTCTGGATTCATATCTTTTGTCCTCCCTTAAACGGATACGGCCGATTGATTACGAACATCAGATCGCACCGGGTCCAGCTATATACATCTGTCTTCCCTAATGGAAAATATTCTGGCTAATCTTGCATTGCCACCCTCAAATTGTGCCATTTTCAACAACTCCTCTCAATCTGGGTAATGATACCACAGCTTTGCACGGACAATACATTCAGCTGGGGGCAACATCAGTGCTTCCTCTCATTTGTGGTCCGACGGTCAAACTTCAAACGCGATACTCGTGAGTAGTCCGGGGACATATTGGCTTCAAATCAGCAATGGTCTGCGCACAGAGCGACACGATTCAGATTGGTTTTGTGCAACCGTAACCAGGGATTCCTTTCAGCACAACGGAACAGGTCTTGTGCGCGGAGAATTGTACCGATTTTACTGATCTTTCTACCAATAACCCTACAGGATGGTCCTGGTCATTTCCGGGAGGTAGTCCGGCTTTGCCTACTGCTCAAAATCCTGCTCATATTCAGCAGTATACCCGGAGTATATCCGGTTACGCTGATCACCAGCGGTACTAACGGCAATGATACACTAACAAATTGATTCACCGATTACGATTTAAGCTAGTCCCGCCACAACCGATCCTTACCGTTCTGGAGATATGCCATTAAACTGGTGGGAGCAATTATCAATGGTTTATGGATGGACATATAATTCCGGGAGCTACAGATTCGTTTTATATTGCTACTCAGGTTGCGTCTTATTCGGTGGAAATTTCTTAAATGCATCGGGCTGCATCAACAGTTCAACGCATGTGATTACAGCTGTTTTAAAAACAATGCTGAAACCAATATGAACTTTCTTTATCCGAATCCCGCCAACGGGGTCATCTGATTTGCCGGTAGTGGCGGGGATGAAAATGGAGTTGGGATTGTATGATGCGATCGGACAAGCGATTTTATTACAACATTCAGATTCGTTCTCATTGATACCGGATACGCATTCTTTGGCGGATGGCGTTTATTTCGTGCACATCGTTCTCGGTGAAAAATCTGTCGTGAAGCGGGTTGTGATTTTGCAACTTACAACATACCAACGTATTTCCGAATTACAAAATGTAAGAAGGAAACTACAGGAATATTTTTTCGATAATCCTTTGTAGCAGTTTTAATTCGTGCTTAATAATTCAAATCAGGGTTTGTCTGCAGTATGGAATATTTTGAAGCTACTGATATGGAAGCAATAAATAAGGAATGAGCAATGCGAATCTTGTTAACCGTCTGCCGGGTTTATTTGCTATCCAATATGGCTTTTAGCAATATTTGAAATTGGACAATTTTGAGTAAGAGTTTACCTTTATACTTTTCGATATTTATTTTCTTTTCTAGTCTTTCAGATTAGAATTTTGGAGACTTCAGATTAGAGGATTGAAAAAAGAAACGGGTGTGTTTAATGTAATTGCCGGTGGTAAAAGACAATCAACAGAGAAAAGATCGTTTTATTGAAATATTCCGACAGAGATGTCCGACAGTGTACATTGAAATAAGGAGCAAGTATTCAGCCAGTGCACTGGCTTTCGTTAAAGACATGGCTGGCTGTGGTCGCCTGTTTCTCAGATATCCATTCGCTCGAAAACTCCGGAGGAGTGAAAGTATTGTAGAAAAGATGTGCGGGAAATGGTTAGAGGATACACCGCCGGTTTAAATTGA